>NZ_DATJDZ010000033.1:0-4948 GCF_035497195.1 Asticcacaulis sp. | reverse complement strand
GGCGTTTGCCGCACAATCCTATAGCGGCGGGATCGAGCGGTTTCCCGGCGACTGGGCGGAAGCCGGGACCGAAGCGGACGGCGCGCACATTTTCACGAACCTTGGTGCCAGCCGAATTTTCGTGCCAGCCGGGTGGACCGGATCATTCACCACGGCGATGGTAATCAAGCCTCGCGGCGCGCCGTACAACGGGCAGGAATTTCAGGTCCGCATACAGAACCTGACCACCGGTGAAGTGATCGGCCTCGACCCTCCGAAGCCAAACCACAACGGCGAGTTCACAGCATCGCAGGTCGTACCTATGCCGCCGAAGCGCGATGTTGGCATGGTCTACCAGTACCAGTTCCGAAACACTGACGGACGGCTCGACTGGATGACACGCGCGATCTTTTCGGGATACGGCACGAAAAAGGTTGAAGGGCTGATCCCATGGCTGGGTAAGGTGGACTTCTGATGACGCCATATGTCGTCTATCTCATCCACCTTGCCGCTCCGATAGGCCGCGCGCGGCACTATACGGGCATCACAAGGCGGGAACGCCTTCCGGCCCGAATGCGGGAACACGGGCATGGCCGTGGCGCTGTGCTGACCGCCAAGGCGGCAGCAAAGGGTATTCCCATGTATCTGGCGTCAAGCGTAGGGGTTAACCATCCGAGTGAAGAGCGGACGATCAAGCGGCGGGGCCATGCTAAGTCCCGATGCCTGATCTGCCGGAACGGCCTCGACGGGAAAAACCTGTCGGGGAAATTCTTTCAACTGCCGGTGCTTGCGAGAGGAAGCTTCCGGCCTGTCTCATGGTGACGATATGAAATTCTCTGTGAACCGTCTAAAAGAGCCGTCCACGTGGGCGGCAATTGCCGTTCTGGCAACGGTGTTCGGCCTCGATCCTGAAAAGGCAAACCAATTCGCGACCGCAGGAGCGGCGCTCGCGGCGATGATCGCAATGGTGATGCCGGCAAAGGGCAACTGATCAGGGCATGAAAAAACCCGGCGCTGGCAAGGCGACCGGGCTTTCCCATTTACGGGGGGACTTATGGCATATTGCGGAGAACACACGGCTGTCAAGGGAAATGTTGATTTTGCGGTAGCGGTCACGCTCAAATGCAAGTCATGGACATGCCCGGACTGCCACGATCAGCGCAAGGCGCAACTGATCGCGCAGGGCATCGGCGGAACGCCGAATAAGTTCCTGACCCTCACAACGCGGCGCGTCGAGGGAATGACGCCGGAGCAAGCGGCCAAACGCCTTTCGTGGGCTTGGCGGTGCTGCCGCCTCCGGCTGATGCGGCACTACAAAATGAAATCTCTCCCTTTCATCGCGATCATGGAAAAGCATGTGTCGGGCTGGCCGCACCTGCATTTGCTCCTTCGGGCAAAGTGGCTGGATCAGAAATTGCTCTCCACATGGATGCAGGAATTGGCGGACGGACCGAATGTATGGATCGAACATCTTGATCAGTCTCATAAAGCTGTCGTGTATTGCGCGAAATATTGCGGTAAGTGCGCGCAGAAGATCGGCACTGCCAAACGATACTGGCAAAGTAGAGACTACGATCAACGAGAGAAACCGGAGCCCAAAATCAAGTTTGCTCCGGGTGAAGGCTGGGAAATGTGGCCTTATGACTTGTATCGCATGGCAACCAACTGGCAACAGATGGGGTATCACGTCGAATGGTTAAGCAACGGCAAGATAACGCGCTCAAACGAGAAACCGGACTGCAAGGCCGGAAGTCCATGAAAGGGTTCAAGGCCAGCGTCGTGGGTTGGACGCCCCCCCCAAGGGCCAACACGCATCCGCGCGACCATCGCTTGCGCTCCGGACGCACTCCGTGCGTGTTGGCCCTTGGGGGGGGCGAGCGTCAGCGAGAACCCCCCAAGGTTTATACCTTCCATGTAGCGTCCCAGAACCCTTCGCATGGCCTTCCGGGTGCCCTGTCCTTAAGACAGGTCACAAGAGAGGGCGCATTTTTGCAGTCGCGGTGCGCGTTTAACTTGACCCCGAGAGATGAAATCGACGGACGAATTCATCCATTCATATCAACTCGATACAATGTATCGCGCGCCAAGCTGGATATGCTCTCATCACGCATTTCCAGCTTACGACCACCTCAAATCCGTCAACCCGGCAAGTGCCGGGTGCTCCACTCCGTTTCGCCCGCAAGCGGTGACCGATTTAAGGGCTCCGGTCCGTCGAGCGGTGGCGCTCAAAAAGAGCGGTCAGGATCCAGAAGGAGTAAAACGACATGAAAAACACCGAGAAACCCGCCCACGTGGCACTCGATGCGGAGATTGTACGCTTCAAGGCGGACGGCGCGCCGGTCTGGCAACCCATCATCATTGAGCGATGGGATGACGGTAGATCGGCCTTCACGAGACCGGCGATTTACTGCGCGTCATGGCACGGCGCGATAAACGAGGCGCATGAGTACCTTGCAAAGCCGCGCGATACATTCTAGCGGTTGTGCCGTAGTGGGGCCGGAATTGTCCGGCTCCACCACCTAGAAAGGGAAAACTCATGTCCAAAGTGCGCGCACCGCTGCTGTCGTGGGGGGCCGGTGGCCAGATCGCCAAGACGCAGGTCTATTCGAACTGGAAAGGCCGTCCCTACGTTCGCCAGTACGTGGTTCCGGCAAATCCGAATTCGCCGGGGCAGCAACTGACCCGGAACACCTTCCGGTACCTCAACCGCCTCTGGCAGTATCTGCCTGCCGGTGCGCTCGGCGCGTGGTCGCTCTACGCCACCAACCAGCGTTACACCAACCGCAACGGATGGCTGTCGGTAAACACCGGCGTTCTGCGGAGCAAGACCGATCTCACAGATATCATCCTTTCGATCGGTGCCGGTTCGGGCATCGTCGCACAGGCGATGGACGTAGTGGCAGGCTCCGGCTCGCTGACCGTGACCCTCACGGCTCCCGATCTTCCGACCGGCTGGACCATCACCTCCGCATGGGCAATGGCGGTGGCATCGGTCGATCCGCAAACCAGCGACGTTTACGATGCTGTCAGCGGCAGCGATAACGCCACCCCGTTCGAAATCGTGCTTTCCGGCCTCACTCCCGCACAAGAATACGTGGTGGGCGGATGGTTCGAATTCACCAAACCGGACGGCAAAAAGGCTTACGGCATCAGCCTTCAAGACGTTGCCACGCCTACGGTGTAGGCATGGCGCTTTCCAAACGCGACAAGGAACGGCTCGCCGGGGTTGATCCCCGGCTTGCCCGTCTGTTTCGAGAAGTCGCGAAACAACACCCTGGACGATTTATCATCACGGAAGGGTTGCGCTCGAAAGAGCGCCAGGCCGAGATGGTGCGGCGCGGTGCCTCCCGCACCTATTACAGCCGCCACCTGACAGGACGCGCCGTTGACGTTGCCGTCATGGAAAATGGCAAGATCACATGGGATTTCGACGCCTATGCCGACTTTGCCAAGATCGTGAAGGCGGAAGCGGAAATGCTCGACATGCCGATCGTCTGGGGCGGCGACTGGAAGAAACTCCGGGACGGCCCCCATTTCGAGCTTCCGAACGGATGGTGAAGATCAAGCGGGGGGACCTCGACCCGAAGGCCTTCACCCACACACTCAAAGGGTTTTACGTCAAAACGTGGCTCGGGCGACCTATCGTCGCCCGAAGCCCGCGCTTCGGCCCGCGCAACGGAAAGGCCAGCGTCTGGAATAGAAATCAGTTCACCATTGCAGCCCGCATGGCTGCTTCTCCCGTATGGCTGGATCAGGTCGCCGCCATGGGTCTTTCACGCGGGACCGAACAGGTCCCCCGGGATATCCTGATGATGGCCGCATACGGCAACCTTTTCAGCATCGAGTTTCCAGACGGCTCCACCACAACGGTTGCCGATCACAATTACCAGCCGCCCGCACCGGCAGAGGAGTTAACGTCAATGCTTGTGTCGACCATGTATGACGCCGCCTATACGCAAAGTTCGACCTCGACCACGCAAGACACGCTCGGCAGCATCATCGGCTTTCCAGAAGCCACGAAAATTCGCGGCGTCGGCGTCGTCGCCGCTCAATCGGTATCGTGGATCGGCAGCATCATCCTTGCGAAGATCGACGCCTCACTAGTGATCACGGAAATCTTGGCCGAAGGGCCGCAAACTTCCATGCCGTCGATCAGAAAACTACTGTGGCTGCCTGTCGAACTGGACCTCGAAGCGGGCGATCAGATCGCGGTCATCCTGCGCAACCATACCGACCCGTTTTCAGTGTCGTTCTTCGCCCCGATGATCGATCTTCCGCATTTGCTGTTCCCCCTGACGGCAGTCCGAACGATCAGAGCAAACGCCGACTGGACCGGCGTCGGAACCGCCTATTCCAGCATCACGGCAGGCGCCGCGATGGCTGTTTCGTTCAAGATCGTGGAGTGACCCATGGCCCTCAACCCGTCCATCCGCAAGGTACCGATCATCGGTGACGACATTTACAAGATCGGCCAGATTTACGACATCGTGAACACGCCTTGCAGCATCGACCCATGGCTGTGGGTCTACGGCTTCTGGCATGAAGTCCCCTACATTTTTGCAATGCTGTTCCTGCCCGATCCAATCGACTTTGTGCAGGAACGGTTCGGCAAGCCTCATCACAGGAAGCGCCGCTACAAGGGCAAGGCGGCGGCATGGGCGCAAGCCGATATCAGCCCGGGCAAGGGGCTTGGCTGGGCGGCCTTCAAGATGACGGAATGGGTTGATCGCGTCGGCTGGTACCTGTTGATCGCCGACACGTCGATCCAGTTCGCACTCAACTGGACGACACTGGTTTACCAGTGGAGCGGTTGCCCGACGCCGGGCATGGCGTTTGCCGCACAATCCTATAGCGGCGGGATCGAGCGGTTTCCCGGCGACTGGGCGGAAGCCGGGACCGAAGCGGACGGCGCGCACATTTTCACGAACCTTGGTGCCAGCCGAATTTTCGTGCCAGCCGGGTGGACCGG
>NZ_DATJDZ010000032.1:0-2546 GCF_035497195.1 Asticcacaulis sp. | reverse complement strand
TTCCTGTTAGGTTTACGGGTTCTTTAGTTTTTAGACCCTGGCAACAGAGTTTAATTGATATGGTTAAAGGACCCCCTGACGACAGGAGTATAAGTTTGGTTATTGATCCCATTGGTGGTAATGGGAAGAGTTTTCTTAGTATGTACCTTAAGGTACATCATAATTGTTCAACTGTGCCAGTTAATATGCGTACTGGTTTGGATATAATGAGATTTGTTTATTGTATTCCTACTTCTAGTTGTTACATTGTGGATTTGCCTAGAGCTGTTAACAAGAATCAGCTTCAGGATATGGCTTCATGTTTGGAAGTTATCAAGAGTGGAATGGCTTATGATGACCGTTACACTTATAAGGAGAAGTTGTTTGAGCCTCCTCATATTATTATTTTTAGTAATCATAGTCTTGATACTAGTTTATTTAGTCAAGATAGATGGAAAATATTTAATATAGTAGATAGTAAATTAGTACGATTGTAATTAATTTTTTTTTTCTAAGTAAAAACTTGATTTTTTAATGTATCATGATTCCTTTATCATTTTCAATGTTTTCATAATCACCATCATGTTCAGTATCAGTTTCATCTTCAGGGTCACCATTCCAATCTTCCTCATGATCAGATCCATCACCAGGTATCGGTTCACTTCTTTTATTTTCATCACCTTCACTAATAAGACCAGCTATAATGGTTTTTGGGGTATCTCTTATTTTGTCGAAGAAGGTTACATACCAAGTTAATGCTACTTCTACAAAGTAATTAGCACTTTCAGCAGGGTGAACATTGTGTAGACTGAATGCTTTGAATACAGTATGACTTAATGGTGGTACGGTTTGAGCACCAGGTATTACTATGTATTTATCAGTATTATTTTCTTTAATTGGCATTTGACACCATAGTTCTTCATCTTGTTGAGTACTTGATAGTTTTAGTAATTTTGATACACTTACATATCCAGAATAGTATCTTTCTGCCTTACCTGATGCAGTACCAAATATATGAGTTACACTAACTCCAGGTAGTTGATATTTTTGTTCAAGAGTTCTATTCTCCATCCAATCTAATGCATCTTTAGCATTACGTTCATTACCAGGTTCATTTGCACCAGGACCATAGACTCCACTCATGACTTCTAAAGTAGGAGCAGCTACTCTGTTTGTTATTCTCATCCAGTATTTTACTCCTTTTACTACGAACTTGTTGTATTGTCCAATCATTGATATGAATCTTTGAGATTGAGTATAACCAGCCATAGTAGTAGGGAATGTATAAGCACCAGCAGTATGTCCGGAAGGAGGTTGATCCATTATTAATGTATTTAATGGTATACAATAGTTAGTTCTAGCACCAGCACTTAAAGTATGGCCACCATACCATCTTGTTCTTATTTTCATATTAGTAGTTTCTTTCCATACAGGTCCTTGCCATCTACTTCTCTTTCTTCGATATGTCTTTCGTTTATAACGTCTTTGCCTAGTAGTTAATCTAGGTCTGTAGTTCATACGTCTTCGTCTTCGTCTTAATTGTGGCATTTTAATATCTTCTTAATACACAACGGTATCTACGTCTTCTGTAAGGTCTTCGATAGTTTCTTCTTCTTGGATAATAGGCTGTTGGTCTTGCTGTTGTTGTTCTTCTACTATAAGGATTAGGATAAGCAGCTAGGTATCTGTTTCTATAGTTTCTTACACTGTTAAACAATTCAGTTCCTAGTTGTAAAGGGATTAAACCCAAAGGGGTCATTTTTTCTTACTCAAATATTAGTATTTTTAAGTTTTAGTATATAATATAATTTTTTATTTTTAATTTTTTTTGTCTCTCTCTCCATTAACACACTGAACCGCCCGCGACGGACAGCGGGGGGGGAGCCCCGTGGGCGGGGACCCGCGTAAGGGCGGTGAAGTGTGTTATTTTTTTTAATAATTTTTTTTTACCGTAATTTTTACGTTTTTTTATTTTTATCCCATAAACACTATGTAGTTCCAGTAGTTCCATTATACCTAGATAATATATATAGAAAGAAACTTTGAGGTATTATTACAGGGAACCGCCGAAAAGTTTCTTTTTTTTAGTATTGAAATTTTTTTTGCTATGCCTAAACAAATTCAAGAGAGTGCAGTATGCACCTATGATTTTACAACCTTTAATGTAGATGTTGATAGTTGTAAAAAGTTACTTGGTACCCACTGTAAGAAGTGGTGTTTTCAAAAGGAGTTATCTCCTAGTACCAAGAAGGAACACCTTCAAGGTAGATTTAGTTTGAAGGTTAAGGAACGTCGGAGTACGATTCTTAGTAAGTTTCCTGGGTATCACTTAAGTGTTACCAGTGCTGTTAACCGAGATAACAATTTTTATGTTGTTAAGGAGGACAGTCGTGTTGATGGACCTTGGAAGGATACTGACGGTTATGTTCCTGTTAGGTTTACGGGTTCTTTAGTTTTTAGACCCTGGCAACAGAGTTTAATTGATATGGTTAAAGGACCCCCTGACGACAGGAGTATAAGTTTGGTTATTGATCCCATTGGTGGTAATGGGAAGAGTTTTCTTAGTA
>NZ_DATJDZ010000031.1:0-355505 GCF_035497195.1 Asticcacaulis sp. | reverse complement strand
GTCCATCCTGGAGCGCATCCCCGCCGGACGCTGGGGCAACCCCTCCGACATGGCCGGGGCCGCGGTGTTCCTGGCATCCAAAGCCTCGGATTATGTCAATGGCATCACCCTGCCCGTCGATGGCGGATGGCTCGCAAGGTAGGATCAGAACCATCAAGGAGACGGACGTGACCCCAAGACGTTGCATTTTGTCGTTACTGGGTATCATCGCCGCCGCGTTTGCCGCCATTCCCGCCAATGCCCGCGAGGCCGTGCTGTTCGACGGCACGCGTGTCGCCACCATCATTCACGATACGCCGAAGCCGCTGGAACTGGCCGCCAGTCTCCTCAGCCACGACCTGACCGCGCTTTCCGGCCAGACGCCCCACCTCTCCACGCGCCTGTCGGACTGCACAGCCGTCTGCGTTGTTATCGGCCAATATGACTCAAAATTGGCGCGCACTGTGGCTTCCGAAGGCCGTGTCGAACTGACAAGTCTGAAAGGCCAGTGGGAACGTTATGGCCGCGTCCTTGTTCCCACGGTCAAAAAACCCGGCGTCAGCTACCTGCTTATCGCCGGATCGGACATGCGCGGCGCCATCTATGGCGTGGTCGACCTGACGCGCGAGATGGGCGTTTCCGCCTGGGAATGGTGGGCCGATGTCACGCCTCCCCATACAGATCACATCGCCGTTTCCGGTGATTGGCTTATCTCGAAATCGCCATCCGTTCAGTATCGCGGCATCTTCCTCAATGACGAGGACTGGGCCTTGCAGCCGTGGGCGGCCAAGACCTACGAACCGGAAACGGGCGATATCGGCCCCAAGACCTATGCCCGAATCTTCGAGCTGATGTGGCGGCTGAAGGCCAATACCCTGTGGCCGGCCATGCATGATTCCACCAAGCCTTTCTATCAGATCAAGGGCAATGCCGAGACGGCGCGCGACTACGCCATCGTCATGGGTACTTCCCACGCCGAGCCGATGATGCGTAACAATGTCCGCGAGTGGGACGACAGGACGCGCGGCGATTTCAACTACGTCACCAACCGCGCGCAGATGGTCGATTACTGGCGGCAGCGTGTTGAACAGGTCAAGGATTTCGAGAACATCTATTCCATCGGCCTGCGCGGCAAGCACGACTCGGCGATGGAGGGCGTCAGCACCTCGGAACAGGCGCGCGATGTCCTGACCGATGTCTTCCGGACCCAGCGCGACCTGCTGGCGAAGGCGCAGAACAAGCCCGCCGACGAGGTGCCGCAAGCCCTGACGCTCTACAAGGAAGTGCTCGACATCTACAAGGCCGGCCTGAAGGTGCCGGATGACGTCACCCTGGTCTGGCCGGACGACAACTACGGCTATATCAGTCAGCTTCCGACGCTACAGGAACGCACCCGCAGCGGCGGTTCGGGCGTCTATTACCATATCTCCTATTGGGGACGGCCGCACGACTATCTGTGGCTCGGCACCACCCAGCCCGCCCTGATCCGCGAGGAAATGCAACGCGCGTATCAGGCCGGCGCCCGCAAGCTGTGGATCGTCAATGTCGGCGACATCAAGCCGGCGGAATACCTGACGCAATATTTCCTCGATCTCGCTTTTAACGGAGATTTCGACCAGACGCCGGCGCAGAAGCTGACCGGCTGGATGGGCACCCAGTTCGGTCAGGCGGCCGCGCCGGAGATCACCGCGATCATGACGGAATACTACGCCCTGGCGTTTGAACGGCGGCCGGAATTCATGGGCTTCGGCCAGAGCGAGCCGATCACGCCCAACCAGCCGACGCCCTATACCGCATCCGGCGGCGATGAGGCACAAAGACGGCTGGACCGCTATGCCGCCATTACCCGCCGCGCCGAGGCGGTTTATGCAGCCCTGCCCGCCGATCGCAAATCGGCCTTCTTCGAACTGGTTCTCTATCCGGTGCGCGCTAGCGCCAGCCTCAATGAACGCATCCTGAAGCTGGACCTCGCCAACCTTCGTGCCCGCGAAGGCCGTCCCGACGCCAATACTTTGGTGACGCAGGCCAAACAGGCCCACCAGCGCATCATCGATGACACCGCGGCCTATAACGCGCTGGAAAACGGCAAATGGCGCGGCATGATGAACATGGCCCCCCGCCGTCTGCCGGTCTTCGATGAACCGGCCTGGCCGCAATGGACATTTCCGGCCAATGGCAAACCAGTCCGCACCAATGGCAAGGCCGGCCGGATTATCTCCATTGCCGCCACGCAATCGCCGGATGGGGTTTGGGAACAGATGCCCGGCCTCGGCAGTCAGGGTGGCAGCCTGCGCACACGGCTCGATTTCGTCCAAAGCGACCACGTAAAGCCGCTGGTCTACCGTTTTGAAACCGCCGCACAATCGGATGCCTGGCTCGATGTCATAGCTCTCCCCGTCCACCCGCTGACGCCCGCCAATGGCCTGCATCTCGGTGTCCGCGTCGATGATCAACCCGTGCAGGTGCTCGATTACGAGACCTTCGGTCGCAGCGACGCGTGGAAGCAAAATGTGCTGACCAACACGGCCGTGATGAGTCTGCGCCTGCCGCAATTATCCACCGGCGCGCACCGGCTGGAAATATATGCCGTAGATCCCGGCTTTATTCTCGATCGCCTGGACATCGTGCCCGACGGCGCACCGAAATATTACGGCGCGCCCTATGTCAAAGTCACAGATTTTTTAAATGAATTGCGATAATTGTAGTTATAGTTTGGATTAGAAAGCTATCACTTTCGTAAAATTTTGTTATAGGTCGATTAGCTATATAAATCCCAAAAAGTTTGGAGGTCCGGGCGGGGGTCTCAAAAATATCCCAGAAATTAAATCACGTTGTTCAGATGGTTAGCGCTCGATTTGGATTCCTGTAACCACCAGCGATCTCCCTTGTAATTAAACAATTCCCGATTCAGTTCTATAAGAACAAGGTCGGCACAGTCGTTGTATCTATACAGAAATTATACGCAAACAATCGGCATTCATACACGCAGCATATGCCAATGCGCCTAAACCTCCAATCCTGACAGGAGGTTCTTATGAGCATCATCTATTTCCTGGTGGCGGGACTGTTTTTCGTCATCTGCAAGGTATTCGTCGAGTTTTGTGAAAAGCTCAGGCAGGACGGCCAATGACCCTCCTCTACATCATTGCGGGCGTCATCACCGTGGCGGTCGCGGGCTATCTCGTCATCGCCCTGATCAAGCCTGAACTCTTTCCATAAACCTGAGACAATCATATGTCCTATGCACTCACGGGCAACGCTGTCCTTCAGCTTGGCCTTTACCTGGCCGTGCTCTTCGCGCTCGCCTGGCCGCTTGGCCTTTACATGGCCCGCATCCTGGCGGCCGAGCGCCTCTTTCTGGCGCCGGTCGAAAATGCCGTTTACGGCGCGCTCGGCATCAAGCCGGGCGAAGACATGAGCTGGAAGGCCTACGCCACGGCGGTCATCGTCTTTTCCTTCGGCGGCTTTGTCCTCCTCTATCTGCTCCTGCTATTCCAGAGCCACTTGGGTCTGAACCCGCAGGGCATGGCAAACCTGACGCCTGACCTGGCCTTCAATACCGCCGTCAGCTTCGTCACCAATACCAACTGGCAATCCTATGCCGGCGAAAGCACGATGAGCTATGCCAGCCAGATGATCGGCCTGACGGTACAGAACTTCCTGTCGGCGGCCGTAGGTATCGCCGTCATGGCGGCGCTGATCCGTGGCCTCTCCCGGCAATCGGCGAAAGGCATCGGCAATTTCTGGGTCGATCTGGTCCGCAGCACGCTCTACGTCCTGCTGCCGCTGGCGCTGATCTGGGCCGTGCTCCTCGGCTCACAGGGGGTCATCCAGACCCTGAATGGTTACGCCATGGGCCATACGCTGGAAGGTGCGCAACAGACCTTGGCCCTGGGACCGGTGGCTTCACAGGAAGCCATAAAAATGCTCGGCACCAATGGTGGCGGTGTCTTCAACACCAATTCAGCACATCCATTCGAAAACCCGACGCCGCTCTCCAACTTCCTCGAAGTCTTGGCCATCCTGCTGATTCCGGCGGCCTGCTGCTTCGCCTTCGGCAAGATGATCGGTGACAAGCGCCAGGGCATCGCCGTGCTGGCAGCCATGACTCTGGTGTTCGTTCCGCTCACCCTGTTCTGTGTCTCGGCCGAACAGGGCGGCAATCCACATTTCGCCGCGCTCGGCGTAGATCAACTGGCCTCGGCCACCCAAGCGGACGGCACCATGGCCAACGCCGCGCAAAGCGGCGGCAACATGGAAGGCAAGGAAACGCGTTTCGGCATCACCAATTCCGCCCTGTGGGCCACGGCCACCACCGCCGCCTCCAACGGCTCTGTCAACGCCATGCACGACAGCTTCACCCCGCTCGGCGGCGCCGTGCCCATGCTGCTGATGAAGTTCGGCGAGGTCATCTACGGCGGCGCCGGTTCCGGCCTCTACGGTATGCTGGTCTTCGTCATTATCACCGTCTTTATCGCCGGCCTGATGGTGGGCCGCACACCGGAATATCTCGGCAAGAAGATTCAGGCGTTCGAGATCAAGATGGCCTCCATCGCCATCCTGACGCCCTGCGCCTTCGTTCTGATCGGCACGGCCGTCGCGGTGCTGACGTCGTGGGGCAAGGCGGGTCTGTTTAACCCCGGCGCGCAAGGATTCTCGGAGGCGCTTTACGCCTTCACCTCCGCGTCAAACAACAACGGTTCGGCTTTTGCGGGCCTTAGCGCCAACACGCTTTTCTATAATACGGCGCTTGGGCTTTGCATGTTGTTCGGACGGTTCTTCGTGATGCTGCCGGTCCTGGCCATTGCCGGCTCATTGGCCGCCAAGAAGGCGACGCCCGTCTCCGCCGGCACCTTGCCGACACATACCCCCCTGTTCATCACGGTCCTGATCGGCGTCATTCTGCTGGTCGGCGTCCTGACCTACCTGCCGGCGTTGGCGCTCGGTCCAATCGTTGAACATCTTATCATGATCAAGGCTTAAGCCCATGTCCTCTGTAACTGCCAAAAAATCCGGCCTCTTTGAAGGCGCCGATCTCGGCTCCGTCCTCAAGCAAACCCTCTTGCGCCTCAATCCGGCCTATCAGGTGCGCAATCCGGTGATGTTCGTCGTCTTTATCGGCTCGATCGTCACCACACTTATCTTCGCCATCATGCTGGTCGCGCCCAAAAGCGTCATCGGCGGGGGGCAGCCCCTGTGGTTCATCGGCCTGATCACCTTCTGGCTGTGGTTCACGCTTCTGTTCGCCAATTTCGCCGAGGCCATCGCCGAAGGCAAGGGCAAGGCCCAGGCGGATAGCCTCCGGTCCGCCCGCAAGGATGTCTCCGCGAAGAAGCTCGACAGGTCGGGGAAGGTCACGGTCGTGGCCGCCAATACCCTGCGCAAGGGCGATCTCATCCTGATCGAAGCCGGCGATGTCGTGCCCGCCGATGGCCAGGTAATGGAAGGCATTGCGAGCGTCGATGAAAGCGCCGTGACCGGTGAATCCGCCCCGGTCATCCGCGAATCCGGCGGCGACCGCGATGCCGTCACCGGTGGCACGCGCGTCCTGTCCGACCAGATCAGGGTGCGCGTCACCTCCGATCCGGGCGAGAGTTTTCTAGACCGCATGATCGGCCTGGTGGAGAGCGCCAAGCGCCAGAAGACCCCCAACGAGATCGCCCTGTCGATCCTGCTGGCCGCCATGACCCTGATCTTCCTGCTGGCCGTGGCGACCCTGCTGCCCTTCTCCCTCTTCAGCGTTGCGCGCGCGGGATCGGGTTCGGTGATCACCATCGTCGTGCTGATCGCCCTGCTGGTCTGCCTGATCCCGACCACCATCGGCGGGCTTTTGTCCGCCATCGGCATTTCGGGGATGCAGCGCCTGATCAGGGCCAATGTCATCGCCACCTCCGGCCGCGCGGTGGAAGCCGCCGGCGACGTCAATGTCCTGCTGCTCGACAAGACCGGCACCATCACTTTCGGCAACCGCCAGGCGGTCGAATTTTTCCCCGCGCCAGGCATCACCGCCCAGCAACTGGCCGAAGCCGCCGAACTGGCGTCGCTGGCCGACGAAACGCCGGAAGGCCGCTCGATCGTCACTCTGGCCCGCGCGCAATTCGGCCTGCCGGAACGCAATGCAGACGATGTGGAGGCCACCTTTATCCCCTTCAGCGCCGAGCAGCGCCTGTCCGGCATCGTGGTCAATGAGCGCCATATCATGAAGGGCGCCGGCGACGCCATCGCCGCTCTGATTGGCCTGAAAGGCGGCGCCGTGGCGGCAGAAGTGACGTCACAAATCGACGAAATCGCCCGCAAGGGCGGCACCCCGCTGACTGTCGCGGAAGGCTCTCAGGTGCTGGGTGTCGTTTATCTCAAGGATATCGTCAAACCGGGCATCAAGGCGCGCCTGGCCGACCTGCGCAAGATGGGCATAAAGAGCGTCATGATCACCGGCGACAATCCGCTGACCGCTGCCGCCATTGCCTCGGAAGCTGGCGTCGACGACTTCGTGGCCCAGGCGACGCCGGAGACCAAGCTCAAATATATCCGCCAGATGCAGGCCGGCGGCGAAATGGTCGCCATGGTCGGTGACGGTACCAATGACGCCCCGGCGCTCGCTCAATCCGACGTGGCCGTAGCGATGAATTCCGGCACGCAGGCGGCCAAGGAAGCCGGCAATATGGTCGATCTCGACAGCGATCCGACCAAGCTGATCGAGATTGTCGAAATCGGCAAGCAACTGCTGATGACGCGCGGGGCGCTGACTACCTTCAGCATCTCCAACGACCTGGCCAAGTATTTCGCCATCATCCCGGCGGCCTTCGCCACCACCTACCCAGCGCTGGGGATGCTCAATGTGATGCACCTGGCGTCACCGCAAAGCGCCATTCTGGCGGCGGTGATCTTCAACGCCCTGATCATTATCGCGCTCGTGCCGCTGGCCCTGAAAGGCGTCAAATACCTGCCACGGCCCGCCTCGCAACTGCTCACCCGCAATGTGCTGATCTATGGCCTCGGCGGCGTCATCACCCCGTTTATCGGCATCAAGCTGATCGATATGGGATTGGCTGCTATCGGTCTGGCTTAGGAGACTCAAAATGACAAACTTCTTCAAACAGGCGCAGGCCACCATCGTCAGCCTGCTGTTCTTCACTTTTCTACTCGGCGGCGTATACCCGCTGCTCACCCTGGCCATCGCCCAGACCGCCTTTCATGCCCAGGCCGAAGGTAGCCTGATCCATGACGACAAAGGGCAGGTCATCGGCTCGCGCCTGATCGGCCAGACCTTCAGCCAGCCGCAATATCTCTGGGGCCGGCTCTCCGCCACAGGGCCGGCGCCGTATAATGCCGGCGCCTCGTCCGGCTCCAACCTCGGCGTCAATAATCCGGCGCTGATCGATGCGGTAAAAGGCCGGATCGACGCGCTGAACGGTCCGAAGCCGGTGCCGGTCGATCTGGTGACCGCCTCCGCTTCCGGCCTCGATCCGGAAATCAGCCCGGCAGCGGCGGCCTACCAGGTGCCGCGCATCGCCGCCTCCCGCCACATCAGCGAAGCCGCCGTCACCGAAACCATTGCCCGGTCGACGAAAGACCGCACCTTCGGAATCCTCGGCGAACCGCGCGTCAATGTGCTAGAAGTCAATCTGCGACTGGACGGCAAACTGAAGTGAACACACGACCTGACCCCGATAAGCTTTTGGCCCTCGTCACCGCTGACGAGGGCCGCCTCGCGCGCGGGAGTCTGAAAATTTTCTTTGGCAGCTCGGCGGGGGTCGGCAAGACCTACGCCATGCTGGCCGAAGCCCAGCGCCTGAAAGATGACCGCGACATCCTGATCGGCGTCATCGAGCATCATGGCCGCGCCGAAACCAAAGCCCTGACCGAGGGCCTGCCGGTCCTGCCCTTGCTGGAGATCGACCATCGCGGCGTAAAGGTGCACGAATTCGATCTTGATGCCGCCCTCGCCCGCAAGCCTGCCCTGATCCTGATGGACGAGTTCGCCCATACAAATGCCCCCGGCTCGCGCCATCCCAAGCGCTGGCAGGATGTCGAGGAACTGCTTGATAGCGGCATCGACGTCTATACCACGCTCAATGTCCAGCACCTGGAGAGCGTCAATGATCAGGTGGCGCGTTTGACCGGCGTCTGGGTCAGGGAGACCGTGCCGGACAGCGTATTCGACGAGGCGACCGATATCGCCCTGATCGATATTCCGTCCGATGAACTGCTGAAACGGCTGGCCGACGGTAAGGTCTATGTCGCCGAGGGCGCCAATACGCGCGCCGCCGAGAACTTCTTCAAAAAAACCAATCTTGGGCATTTGCGCGAACTGGCCCTGCGCCGGACCGCCGAGCGCGTTGACGCCCAGAATGACCAGTTGAGCGCCGCGCTCGGCCATAATGAGGCCGCTCTGTCCGAAAAGGTGCTGGTGCTGGTCGGGCCGGACAGCTTTTCCGCCCGCCTGATCCGTCACACCCGCCGTATGGCTGGCCGCGCCAAAATCCCTTGGACGGCGCTCTATCTGCAAACCGATCGCCACGAATTGCTCGACCAGAAGGCCCGTTTGCGCGTCGAGCATAACCTGCGGCTGGCCGAACGGATGGGCGCCCAGGTCGTGCGGATCAATGGCGCCCATGCGGCCACAGCCATCATCACCTACGCAATGGCCAATGGCTTTACCCGCGTGGTGGTCGGCAACCGCAAGGCGCCTTTCTGGCAGCGCTGGGGCAAGTCGCTGTCGCAAAAGCTGATCGAACGCGGCGACGGGCTGGAGATCACCACCCTCAGCGCCGACTACGCCACGTCCGAAATCGCTGAATCGTCACGCCCCCGCCTGACGACGCCGCTGATCGTGCCGTTGGTCAGTTATGCCTACGCCGCCTTGATCGTCGCCGGCGTGACGGCGGCGGGCTATCCCTTACGCGGCATAACCGATCCGGACAATCTCGCCCTGTTCTATCTAACCGGCGTAGTCCTAGTCGCGGCGCGCTTCGGCATCGGTCCGGCATTGCTGGCCTCCGTCATCAGTATTCCAGCTTTCAACTTCTTCTTCACTGTTCCCTACTACACCTTCAATTTCTACGACGCCCATTACTACTTCACCTTCGCCTTCATGCTGGTGACGTCACTGATCGTCGGCTCCCTGACCGCCCGTCTGTCGCTGCACGCCCGCATAGCGCGCAAGAGCGAACGGGAGACCCGCCTGCTCTATGACCTGACGCGCGGGTTGTCATCGGTACGCGGCTATGCGGCGATGGCGGACGTCGCGTCCCGTCACCTGGGTTCGGCGCTCAATGCCGGGGTGCGCCTCTGGGTGAGCGAAGACAAGACGCTGACGGCCTTTCCCGATGCGCCGGTCGACATCAAAGAGAGCGGCGCGGTGCAATGGGTATCAATCAATGGCCAGATCGCCGGGCGCGGCACCGACACCCTGCCCTCGGCGCGCGGCCTTTACCTGCCGCTCATGGCGGAAAACAAGACCCTCGGCGTGCTCGGCCTGACGCCGCAGGATGACCGTACCTTTACCGGCGCCGACATTCTCGTCTTCGAGACCATAGCCAGCCTGATCGCCAGCGCCCTGCAACGCGCCCAGCGCGCCGACGAAGCCGAGAAATCACGCATCGACACGGAGAATGAAAAGCTGCGAAATGTCCTGCTGGCGTCCTTATCGCACGACCTGCGCACACCGCTGACCGTGATGAACAACAGCGTCTCCACCCTGCTGAAACAGCGCAAGAAGCTACCGCGCGAGGCGGTCGATGAACTGACCGGCCTGTGGGGGCAGATGCAGCGCTTGCAGAAATTCGTCACCAACCTGCTCAAGATGGCCGCCATCACCTCCGGCCAGCTCAAGCTCAATTTTGAACCCTATCTCATTCAGGAAATCATCGGGGCAGCCATCGCCCGCGTCGAACCGCAAAAGGAAAGGCGCCAGATCCGCACCCAGATCAATGGCCGCATCCCCCTGGTCATGATCGACGGCGCCCTGATCGAACAGGTGCTGCTGAACCTGCTGGAAAACGCCTTCACCCACACAACCGCCAATGGCGTGATCATGATCTCGGTCGAAAACGACGCCGACCGGGTGCGCGTCCGCGTGTCGGATGACGGCGAAGGCCTAAAACCCGGCGAGGAAGACCAGATCTTCGAGAAATTTCACACACACCAGGCGGAAAAATCCGACCGCGCCCCTTCAGGCACCGGCCTCGGCCTCGCCATCTGCCGTGGCATCGTCCAGGCGCACGGCGGGATGATTTACGCCAAGAACAATCCCGCCAAAGAGGGCAAGGCCGCAGGCGCCAGTTTCATCTTCACCTTGCCTGTGGCAAAGGATCAGGCCAAGGAACTTTGATGACCGCCAGCATCCTGATTATCGAAGACGAGACCGAAATCCGCCGGTTCCTGCGCGCCACGCTTAATGCCAACGGCTTTACCCCACTGGAAGCCGAGACGGCGCACGAGGGTCTGCAAAAACTGATCGCTCAGCGGCCGGACGTCATTATCCTCGACCTCGGCCTGCCGGATCAGGATGGCCAGGATTTCATCCGTGACGTACGCGAATGGTCGCAGGTGCCGATTATCGTGGTATCGGCGCGTGAGCAGGAAGCCGACAAGGTGCTGGCGCTGGAAAACGGCGCCGACGACTACCTGACCAAGCCCTTCGCCGCCGGTGAACTGCTGGCCCGCATCAAGGTGGCCCTGCGCCACGCCCAGCGCCTGGAAAGTGGCGGCGGCCATACCTATGACTATGACGGCCTGAGCATAGACCTGTCCGCCCGTCGTGTGACACTCGACGGGGGCGATGTCCACCTGACGCCGATCGAATACAAGCTGCTGAGTGTGCTGGCCAGGAACGCCGGCAAGGTGCTGACCCATGCCTATCTGCTAAAGGCGATCTGGGGCCGGCATTCAACGGAGCAGAACCACTATCTGCGCATCCACACCCAGCACCTGCGTGAGAAACTGGTTGATGACCCTCTGGCGCCGCGCTTCATCATTACCGAGCCGGGCATTGGCTACCGGCTTAAGGCTTGAAAGTTATGGATTGTTTGCCAAGGCATCCAGTCGTTGACCATTGTAAGAAACACATCAGGTAAAGGGATTTAAAACGTCTGCGGTTGTAAGAAAAACCATCCAGACAACGCGATCCGGCGACCGGAATTTGATGGCAATTTTACCGCCACCGGGGGTTATCCACATCGTTACGGTATATCGCCCGGCGTAGGGTGACTTGCGAAGCGCGGGGACGGGGGCCGTCGCGTCGTGGAGCAGGACAATGGATACTTTCCCCGACATGATCAAAACGCCCCCTTCCCGGCAGGATGGCGACATGGATGCGCTCAGCATCAATACCATCCGCACACTGTCGATGGACGCCGTGCAAAAGGCCAATTCCGGTCATCCGGGCACACCAATGGCCCTGGCGCCGGTGGCCTATACCCTATGGCAGAGGTTCCTCAGATACGATCCGCAAGCGCCCAACTGGCCCAACCGCGACCGGTTTGTCCTGTCGAATGGCCATGCTTCGATGCTGCTCTATTCGATCCTTCACCTGTCCGGCGTCAGGGATGCGGATCGCGCCGGTGAGTCTCTGGCCGTTACCCTGGACGACATCCGGGCCTTCCGCCAACTGGACAGCAAATGTCCGGGGCACCCCGAACATGGCATGACGGTGGGCGTCGAAACCACGACCGGCCCCTTGGGCCAGGGCTGCGGCAACAGCGTCGGCATGGCGATGGCGTCGAAATGGCTGGCGGCGCATTTCAACCGGCCCGATCTTATCGTGTTCGATTTCGACGTTTATGCTATGTGCGGCGATGGCGATATGATGGAGGGCGTATCCAGTGAAGCGGCCTCGATCGCCGGCCACCTGTCGCTCGGAAATCTGTGCTGGATCTACGACAGCAACACCATCACTATCGAAGGCCATACGGAGCTGGCGTTCAGCGAGGATGTCGCGGCGCGGTTTCGCGGCTATGGCTGGAACGTTTTTCATGTCGGTGACGCCAATGACACCAAACGCCTGGCCCAAGCCTTTCAGACATTCCGGGATACGCATGACACCCCGACCCTGATCATTGTCAACAGCCATATCGGTTATGGCGCCCCTCACAAGCAGGACACCGCGGCGGCGCATGGCGAAGCGCTGGGCGTCGAGGAAATCCGTTTGGCCAAGCGCCATTACGGCTGGCCGGAAGACAGCGACTTTTTTGTGCCTGATGGCGTCCGCGACCACTTCAATGCCGGAATCGGTAAGCGCGGCGGCAAGCTTCAGGCAGAGTGGAGCCGCCTATTCGAGGCCTATCGCGCGAAATTCCCAGATATGGCGCAGCGACTGGATACCCTGCTGGCCGGCGATCTGCCCACGGATTGGGACAAGGATCTGCCGATCTTCCCGGCCGACGCCAAGGGCCTGGCCACGCGCGATTCCGGCGGCAAGGCAATCAACGCCATAGCCAAACATTACCCGTGGATGATCGGCGGCGCCGCCGATCTGTCACCTTCCACCAAGACCAATCTGACTTTCGATGGCGCGGGATCGTTCGAGGCGGGCACTTATGCAGGCCGCAATCTGCACTTCGGCATCCGCGAACACGCTATGGGCGCCGTCGTGAATGGCCTGGCCCTTTGCAAACTGCGCGCCTACGGCTCGACTTTCCTGATTTTCTCGGACTACATGAAGCCGCCCATCCGGCTCAGCGCTCTGATGGAATTGCCGGCCATTTTTGTTTTCACCCACGATTCGATCGGTCTTGGCGAAGACGGCCCGACGCACCAACCGGTCGAACAGCTACTATCCCTGCGCAGCGTGCCCGGTCTGGTGACGATCCGTCCGGCGGACGCCAACGAGACGGTGGAGGCCTGGCGCGTCATCGGGGCATTGAAAAAGCAGCCCGCCGCATTGGCTCTAAGCCGCCAGCCCTTGCCAACGCTCGACCGCAGCGTTTATGCCGCCGCGAAAGGCCTGGCGAAAGGCGCCTATATCCTGGCCGACGCCAAACCGGGCAAGCCGGACCTCATTTTAATTGGCACGGGCAGCGAGGTGGCGATTTGCGTCGAGGCCTATGAAACCTTGAAAGCCGAAAACGTGGCGGTGCGGGTCGTCAGTATGCCGTCATGGGATCTGTTCGAAAAACAGGCTCAGGCCTACCGCGACAGCGTGTTTCCCCCGGAAGTGACGGCGCGTGTATCGGTCGAAGCCGGATCGGTCATCGGCTGGGATCGCTATGTCGGGGCAAGCGGCACCATCATCGGCATGGACACCTTCGGCGCCTCAGCGCCGATCAAGGCCTTGATGACGCAGTACGGTTTTGCGGCAGAAAAGGTATTGGCCGCCGCCAGGGCGTTACTGGCTAAAGGAACCAGCAGATGAATCCGCTCCAGCAACTTGAAGCCTGCGGTCAGGCGCCCTGGCTCGACTACCTGATACGAAGCCTGATCGAAAAGGGCGAACTGAAGGCGCTGATCGATCATGACGGCCTGAAAGGCGTCACGTCCAATCCATCGATCTTCCAGAAGGCTATCGGCGAAAGCGACGAATATACCGCCGCGATAAGGGATTTTCGGGCGGGCGGTGAACGCACGACCGCTGAAATCTATGAGCACCTGGCGATCACCGACATCCAGGCCGCCGCCGATGTGCTAGGGCCTGTCTATGACCGGACGAACGGCCGCGACGGCTATGTCAGCCTGGAATGCTCTCCCCTTGTCGCCAACGACACCGACGCAACGATCGCCGAAGCGATACACCTCTGGACCGCCGTCAACCGCCCCAACCTTATGGTCAAGGTGCCGGGTACGGCGGCCGGCATTCCCGCCATCCGGAAGCTGGTCTCACGCGGGATCAATATCAACATTACCCTGCTGTTCTCGGTCGCCACCTATGAAGAGGTCGTCGAAGCCTATCTGTCCGGCCTGGAAACGCTGAAGGCCACCGGCGCCGATCTATCGAAAGTCGCCAGTGTCGCCAGCTTCTTTGTCAGCCGTATCGATACCGCCGTCGACAGGCAACTCAGCACCCTGTCCAACAAAGCCGCCGCCGAAAAACTGCATGGCCGGGTAGCCATCGCCAACGCCAAAATCGCCTATGCCCACTACAAAGCCCTGTTCGCCGGGCCTCGCTGGGAGGCTCTGGCGGCGGCCGGCGCACAGACTCAGCGGCTGTTATGGGCCTCGACCAGCGTCAAGGACGCCACACTCAAGGATACGCTTTATGTAGAGGCGCTGATCGGCCGCGATACCGTCAACACCCTGCCGCCAGCAACTATGGATGCCTTTCGCACGCATGGCGTGGTCAGGGCCGACGCCATTGAAGACGATGAGGAAAACGCCCGGTCGACTCTTGCCGCATTGCAGGCTCAGGGCATTTCGCTCGACGACATCACCGCGCAACTGGTGCGCGATGGCGTCCAGTCCTTCGTCGAGGCGTTCGACACACTTTTCAAATCCATAGCGGACCTCCCCCGCGCTTAATTTCAAGACCATGTGAGACACAAAATGCAGATCGGGATCGTTGGCCTCGGCCGCATGGGCGGCAATATCGCGCGCCGTCTGATGAAGGCCGGCCACACCTGCGTCGTCTTCGACGTCAACCCCGAGCCGGGCAAGGCCCTGGCTGCGGAAGGCGCTACCGCCGTGCTGTCGCTCGAAGACATGGTGAAAACACTCGGCAAACCCGCCGCCATCTGGTCGATGCTGCCCGCCGGTGACATCACCGAAGCGACCGTCCAGGCCCTTGGAAAATTATTACAAGCGGATGATGTCATCATTGATGGCGGCAACGCGTTTTACAAGGACGATATCCGCCGCGCCAAAAGCATGGCTGAAAAGGGCATTCATTACATAGATTGCGGCACCTCCGGCGGCGTTTGGGGGATAGGCCGCGGCTTCTGCATGATGATCGGCGGCAATAAGGCAGCCTTTGATCGTCTGGAGCCGATCTTTGTGGCGCTGGCTCCAGGCGTTGGGGCGATAGAACGCACGACCGGGCGAGAAGACGCCTATTCACGCGCGGAAATGGGCTATATTCATGCCGGTCCCGCCGGCGCCGGGCATTTCGTCAAGATGGTCCACAACGGCATCGAGTACGGCCTGATGCAGGCCTATGCCGAGGGCTTCGACATTCTGCAAAACAAGGCATCGGACCACCTGCCCGAAGACCAGCGCTTCGATATGAATCTGTCTGATATAGCAGAAGTCTGGCGGCGCGGCAGCGTCGTGTCTTCGTGGCTTCTGGATCTCAGCGCCATCGCCCTGACCAAGGACCCCAAACTGGCCAATTTCACCGGCTACGTCAATGATTCCGGCGAAGGACGCTGGACGGTCGAGGCCGCCATTGAGGAAGCCGTGCCCGCCGATGTGCTGACCAGCGCCTTGTACGCGCGGTTTCGTTCGCGTCAGGAGCACACCTTTGCCGAACGGGTGCTGTCGGCTATGCGCTTCGGTTTCGGCGGCCATATTGAAGGCCACGAACCGGAAGACCCGAAGGCGGCAGAGCGCGAACTGGCGCAGAAGGCCGCGAACTGACAGATGCCGGAACCTGTCATTATTGCCCCTTCAATCCTCGCGGCGGATTTCGGCCGGCTGGCTGAGGACGTGCGTGCGGTTGACAAAGCGGGGGCCGACTGGATTCACATCGATATCATGGACGGTCGGTTTGTCCCCAACATCTCGTTTGGACCGCTGATCGTCGAGGCCGTCCGACGCGCCACGGCCAGGCCGCTGAATGTCCATCTGATGATCGTGGAACCTGAGCGCTATCTGGCGGATTTCGTCAAGGCGGGCGCCGACCATCTGCTGATCCAGGCTGAGCCGGCTTCGACCATCCATCTGCATCGCGTATTGTCCCGCATTCATGACATGGGAAAGAAAGCGGGCGTCGTTCTCGATCCCGCGACCCCGGTGGAGATGATCGAATATGTGTTGCCGCTGTGCGATATCGTGCTGGTCATGACGGTCAACCCCGGCTTTGGCGGGCAAAAATTCCTGCCCGACATGCTGCCGAAAATCCGTAAGCTGCGCGCCCTGTGCGAGGGCCGCAGCCTTAATCCGGTGATCGAGGCCGATGGCGGCCAGGATTGCGCTAATGCCCGCGAAACCATCGCCGCCGGCGCCAACGCGATCGTTGCCGGCAGCGCCATTTTCGGCAAAGCCGACTACGCTGCCGCCATTCGCGCCATCCGGGAAGGCTGCCTGATATGACCCTCTACCCTTTGCGTTTCGAACCGATCTTCCAGTATCGCCTGTGGGGCGGACGCCTGTTGGAAAATTGGATGAATACCCCCCTCCCCGATGGCCCGGTCGGTGAAGCCTGGATACTGAGCGACCGCGCGGACCACGCCAGCGTGGTCGCTGAGGGGCGCCTGAAAGGGCATACACTTACGCAATTAATGAGCGACTTCAAAGTCGAACTACTCGGTGATGTAAAAGCCGGGCGCTTTCCGTTGCTGCTGAAATTTCTCGATGTCCGGCAGCTATTGTCCGTTCAGGTGCACCCTGGCGATGATATGAAAGCCTGTATTCCTGATGGTGAAAGCGGCAAGACCGAAGCCTGGGTGGTGCTCAAGGCCGATTCCGGAAGCCGCATCTATGCGGGCCTCACGCCAGGCACCACGGCCGACGACCTGCGTCACCTGACGGCGAAAACGGCAGGCATTCATCTGTCGGGTTTCAAGCCGGAAGCCGGGCAAGGCATAGAGATTGACGCGGGAACCGTTCATTCGCTCGGCGATGGCGTCATGGTCTTTGAAGTTCAGGAAAACAGCGATGTGACCTACCGGCTCTATGATTGGGATCACATCGACAGCAAAACCGGAAAACCGCGAGACCTGCAAATTGATCAGGCGCTTGCCTGCGTCGATTTTGGACAAGGACCTATCGGGCCAGTCCAGCCTGTGGTGGAAATGACCGTACCGGTGCGGCGTGAGAGGGTCTTCGACAACGCACATTTCCGGTTATGGCGCCTGCAAGGCGACGCACCGTTCGATGTGGGCGCCCACGACGAGGCCCGGATTCTGGTCTGCATCGACGGCGCCGGACACGTTGAACATGACGGCCAGGATTACGGCATGACACGCGGCGCCGTCGTCCTGCTGCCCGCCATGATCTGCGTTTGCCGGTTCCGGCCAGGCGGCATGACGACGGTGCTCGAAATCGCCATGCCACAACCAGCGGCATCCTCATGAAAGACCTCGTTGTTTTCGATCTTGACGGCACCCTGGCCGCCAGCAAATCCCCGCTGGATGCCGATATGGCCGGCTGGCTCAGCCGATTACTGGGTGTCGTCAAGGTGGCCATCATTTCGGGTGGCGCATGGCCGCAGTTTGAAAAGCAGATCCTGCCGAAACTGGCGGATGACGACCGGCTGGACAACCTGTCCCTGCTGCCGACCTGCGGCACCAAGTTCTACCAGCACAAGGCCGGACAGTGGGGCCTGCTCTATGCCGAGGATTTCACGCCTGACGAGACAGCGCAGGTTATTGCTGCGCTCAATACCGCGCTGGATCAATCGGGCTTACAGCCCAAAACGTCCTGGGGCGACCTGATCGAGGATCGTGGCGGTCAGGTTACCTTGTCGGCGCTCGGTCAGGCCGCACCGCTCGACGCCAAGACGGCCTGGGACCCGGGCATGGAAAAGCGCAAAAAACTCAAGGCCATTCTCGAACCGCTCATTCCAGGCTTTTCAGCCCAGATCGGCGGCTCGACCTCGATCGACATCACCAGGCCGGGCATTGATAAAGCCTATGGCATCCGCAAATTGCGCGATGTGCTGAAAATACCCGTCGAACGTATGCTGTTCATGGGTGACGCCCTGTTTCCAGGCGGTAACGACTACCCTGCCGAAGAAGCCGGCGCAGAGAGTATCCGTGTGCGCGATCCTTTGGAAAGCGCGCGAATTATCCAGGCCATCGTTGCTTTTATGGAGTCCAAATGATCCCGTTCCAGCTTCACCGCATCAAAACAATCATGGAGTCCCTGCCGGGAGAGGCGAATGAAATCGAGGGCGTGCTCAATCCGGCGGCCATGCGCGGCAAAGACGGCCAGTTGTACCTGTTTCCGCGCCTGGTCGGAAAAGGCAACTATTCGCGCATCGGGATCGCCCGCGTCATTTTTGATCAGGCTGGTGATCCATTGGGCGTAGAGCGCCTGGGCATAGCGCTGGAACCGGAGGCCGATTATGAATTCATGGGCAATGGCGGCGGGGGCTGCGAAGATCCTCGCATCAGCTATATCGAAGCGATGGATCATTATGTCATGACCTATACGGCGCTGGGGCCTCATGGGCCACGCATCGCCATTGCACGTTCGAAGGATCTGGCGAACTGGACGCGGATCGGTCTGGCAAAATTCGACAATTATAAAGATTTATCCTGCACCAATATCGACGACAAGGATGCCAGCATCTTTCCGGCATTGACCGATGATCCGGACGGTAAATCTTCCATCGCGCTGCTTCACCGCCCTTTGTTTCCGGGCACCCGACCGGAAGAAAAGGTCGATCAGCCTGCGCCAACCTCACCGCAATTGGAGAGTATCTGGATTTCATACTGGCATTGGCATCCCGACGGTCTGTCTCCGATCGGAAAGCAATTCGTTGCGCACCATCGTCTGGCTCAGCCTGTAGAGCCCTGGGAAATATTGAAGATCGGTGGTGGCACACCGCCCGTGCGCTGCCGTCACGGCTGGCTGATGGTCTATCATGGGGTGCATGAGCGCGAAGGCTCTACGCCGGAAAAACGCAAGCTGAACTATTCAGCGGGCGTCATGGTGCTGGACGAACAGCACCCGCACAAGATCCTGTATCGTTCACCGCATCCGGTCCTGTCTCCTGAACTGCCGGAAGAGTTGCTGGGCATGGTCGACGGCGTTGTTTTCCCCACCGGCATAGACCGGCGTGAGGATATCGGCCAACCGGACAGGTTCGACATCTATTACGGCATGGCTGACGATCGTATCGGGGTGGCCATGTTGACTGTCCCCGATGTCTTGCCGGAAAAAAGCATGTGACCGCGGGTTGGGAGCATCAGGCCTTCGCCACACCATCGAGATAACGCTTGGTCTGGTCGAGCAGATTATCCTTCAAATCAGAGCGGCGGCAGAGCAGGTCCGGGCTGCCGGCATTGTAGTCCTTCATCAACTGCCGCACGAAATCACCGCTCTGCACGTCCTTCAACACATCCTGCATGGCCTGCTTGCTGGTATCGTTGATGATGCGCGGACCAGTCAGGTAGGCGCCGTATTCGGCCGTATTGCTGATCTTTTCAAACCCGCCGGACATACCGAGTTCCCACAAAAGATCGACCACCAGCTTCAGTTCATAACAGGTCTCGAACCATGCCACTTCCGGCGGGTAACCGGCCTCGACCAAGGTCTGGAAACCCTCGGTCACCAGATTGCGGGTGCCGCCGCATAAGACCACCTGCTCGCCGAAGAGGTCGCTTTCGCACTCGTCCTTCATGGTGGTTTCCAGAATACCCTTGCGGCCGCAACCGAGCGCGGCGGCAAAGGAAAGCCCCAGCGCCTTCGCCTTGCCGGTGGCGTCCTGCTGCACAGCGAACAGGCAGAACACGCCCTCGCCCGTCACATAGATATCGCGGATGCGCGGCCCAATGCCCTTGGGCGAGACCAGCAGCACATCGACATCGGCCGGCGGCGTCACCAGGCCAAAATTACATGACAGGCCATGCGCGAAAATCAGGGCCTGACCGGCGCGCAAATGCGGGTTTATTTCCTCGGCAAAGAGTTTCTGGTGCGCCTCATCGGAGGTCAGGATCACCAGCACATCGGCCCACTGCACGCCTTCGGCCACGGTCACCACCTCGAAGCCGTCCATTTCGGCCTTCGCACGGGTCTTTGACTCAGGCTTCAGGGCCACCTTGATCTGCGTCACCCCGGAATCGCGGACGTTGAGCGCCTGTGTGCGGCCCTGACTGCCATAGCCGATCACCAGCACTTTCGATGCACAGATAACCGACAGATCGCAGTCACGATCGTGATAAACGGGTAAGGACATGGCGGCGCACCTCGGCTATACTGAACTCAGAATCGTCTCCTGTATAAAGTAAGCGCCATGTTTGATCACCCCGAATATCAGTATCTCAATCTGGTGCGCGACATCATGGATAACGGCGTGGCCCGTTCGGACCGCACAGGCACCGGCACATTGGGTCTTTTTGGACGGCAGATCCGCTTCGATCTCAGTAAGGGTTTTCCGCTCCTGACCACCAAGAAGGTGCATTTCAAGTCGATCGCGGTCGAACTGCTGTGGTTCCTGCGCGGCGACACCAATGTCAAATATCTCCACGACCACGGCGTCACCATCTGGGACGAATGGGCCGACGAAAATGGTGACCTGGGGCCGGTCTATGGCAAGCAGTGGCGGTCATGGACCGCACCTGATGGCCGCGTCATCGACCAGATGAAGAACCTCGTCGAGAATCTCAAGATCAATCCCTACTCGCGACGCCATGTCATTTCGGCGTGGAACCCGGCCGAGGTCGACGATATGGCCTTGCCGCCGTGTCATTGCCTGTTCCAGTTCTTTGTCGCGGAGGGAAAACTGAGCTGCCAGCTTTATCAGCGCTCTGCGGATATCTTCCTGGGCGTGCCGTTCAATATCGCCTCCTATGCCCTGCTGACTCATATGGTGGCGCAGGCCGTGGGTCTGGAAGCGGGTGATTTCGTCCACAGCTTCGGCGATGTCCACCTCTATACCAACCATATGGAACAGGCGAAGACGCAGCTTGAACGCACGCCGTTCGACTTCCCCATGCTGGTGATGGCGCCCAAGACCGATCTGTTCGGCTTCGATTATGCCGATTTTGCTATAGAAAACTATCAGTCGCATGGCGCGCTGAAAGCCAAGGTGGCTGTCTGATGCCGAAGGTAAGACTGGCGCTCGTCGTGGCCATGAGCGACAACGGCGTGATCGGCAAGGATGGCGGCCTGCCGTGGCACCTGCGTTCCGACTTGAAGCGCTTCAAGGAAATCACCCAGTTCAAGCCGATCCTCATGGGCTCGACCACCTGGGATTCATTGCCGAAAAAGCCCCTGCCCGGCCGGCTCAATATCGTGCTGACCCGCGATGTCCGGATGGAGGCCGAGGGCGCCGTCATCTGCCATACACTGTTCGAGGCGCTCGATATCGCCCGCGAACACGCCGCTGACGATGGCGCCGATGAAATCTGCGTCATCGGCGGCGCCAATATCTACGAACAGACCCTGCCGAAAGCTGACCGGATCTATGTCAGTCACGTCCATGCCGATGTCGAAGGCGATGCGCATTTCCCCACTATCGATCCGGCAATCTGGCAAGTGACGTCGGAAGAGTCGTTCGCCAAAACAGAAAACGACGATCACGACTTCACGCTGAAGATTTACGACCGGATAAAATAGCTTTCATCGATATGTGAGCCTTGCCCCTTATGGATGGTCCGGCAAGGTGAACAGTATGGTCATGACCTGACGCAGGGCTGCCAGAAGCGCCTTGCGATCAGCCAGCGGATTGGAAATCGCCCGGATCATCATACCGTCGAAGACCATGCTGATAATTTCACCGCGCGCCTCAAGCTGGACCTGATCTCGTCCCGGCGATATCCGGCGGCACAGGCTGCGCCCCAGGTCACGTTCCTGCGTATCAGCGCTTTCGACTATGGCCGCCACGCGCGGATTACGCGCCGCCTCCGCCAGAACTTCCAGCGCCAGGCCGGCATTATCCCGTGTATATTTGTGCTCCACTGCCCGCTCAAGCGTATCGAGCAGAGTATCCAGCAACGCTTCGTCCGGTATGGCTTCCCATTCGGCAAACATGGCGCGCATTTCCGCCAGATCGTTGGCGACGATGGCCTCGACGATCGCCTCCTTGTTGGCGAAATAGCGATAGATGACGCCGACGCTCATCTTCGCTTCCGCAGCAATGTCGGACATGCTCGCGCCATGAAAACCGGAACGCCTGACACAACTCAACGCCGCATTTAGAATGTGCTGCTGACGTTCCTCACGGCTCTGGCGCGGCTTGAGCCCCTGGCCATTATCTGTAACAGGGTTACTCATTGGTTACGCGATTTCCTTGCCCCCATAGGGATATAAACGTTTTTTAATGTGACGATGCGATTGACATACACGAAAAAGCCGCTTACTGCCAGACAAAATGAGAATGATCGTTCATTCGCGCTATATAATCAGCCATGCTGACGCTTATTTGTTAGACAGCGGCGCATAATCACTTCCGCATACCCTGCTACATCGCCACCTAAAGCTCGCCAGACCGGAGACTTTCCGCATGAAATCGCCCATTTCCTTCCTGAAAACCAGCGCTGTCCCCATAGCGATTCTGCTGGCGATCAGCCTCTGCGTCACATCCTGCGGCAAAAAGCCGGCGGATATGCCGGCGGGTGCAGCCGCCGATGTCGGCGTGGTCGTGATGACCTCAGGGCCGGTCGACATGACCGCTGAACTGTCGGGCCGCACCTCGGCCTATCTGGTTTCGGAAGTCCGCCCGCAGGTCGGGGGCATCATCAAATCGCGCCTCTTCACCGAAGGCGGCTATGTCAAGCAGGGGCAGTCGCTCTATCAGATCGATCCCGCCCCCTTCCAGGCGCAATATGCCAGCGCTCAGGCGGCTGTAGCCCAAGCCAGGGCGGCGCAAACGACCGCCAAGCTCAAGGCCGAGCGTTACGCCGAACTGGTCAAGATCAACGCCGTTTCCCAGCAGGATAACGACGATGCGCAGGCCACGCTGGCGCAGGCCGACGCCTCGGTCGCCTCGGCCAATGCCGCCTTGCAAACGGCCGGCATCAATCTGCAATACACCAAGGTCAGCGCTCCGATTTCCGGTATTATCAGCAAGTCATCGGTGACGCCCGGCGCCCTCGTTACCGCTTCCCAGGCAACGGAACTGGCGAAGATCCAGAATATCGATCAAATCTATCTCGACATTAACCAGTCCGTGAACGACCTGATGGCGCTGAAACGCGCCGCAGCTTCCGGCACGATCGGCGAGGCCAATACCGCCGATGTCGAGCTGATCCTTCAGGACGGCACTGTCTATCCGTCGAAGGGCAAACTGCAATTCTCAGGCGTTTCCGTCGATGAGGCTACCGGCACAGTCACCCTGCGCGCCCTCTTCCCTAATCCGAACGGCGCCCTGCTGCCGGGCATGTACGCCAAGGCGCGTATTGTTTCCGGCGTGGTCAGCAACGGCATACTGGTGCCGCAGCCCGCCGTGGCGCGCGATCCCAAGGGCAACGCCACGGTCATGGTCGTGACGAAGGACAACAAGGCCGCCGTCCGCCCCATCCAGGTGGCGCAAACGGTCGGCGACAAGTGGCTCGTCACCGGCGGCCTCCAGCCGGGGGAAAAAGTCATCGTCGAAGGCCTGCAAAAAATTCGCCCCGATGCCCCGGTCAAGCCGGCCATCATGGGCGCTGCCGCAGAAAAGTAATCACGGACGCCTGTCCACCTGAACCCGTCCGTCAAGGACACCGCCCGGAAATGGCCTCAAGGATATCGGCATGATCTCGCGCTTCTTCATTCACCGCCCCATTTTTGCCTGGGTGGTAGCCATTGTCATCATGATGGCCGGCCTCCTGTCGATCGCCAATCTGCCGATCGCCCAGTATCCGCAGATCGCTCTGCCGCAAGTGTCGGTCAGCGCCTTCTATCCGGGTGCCTCGGCCAAGACGGTCGAAGACTCGGTGACCCAGATCGTCGAGCAGCAGATGAAGGGCATCGACGGTCTGCTCTATATGAACTCGACCTCGGATTCGAGCGGCGCGGCCAGTGTGACCCTCACCTTCAAGGCCGGTACCGATCCTGACATCGCCCAGGTCCAGGTGCAGAACAAGCTACAGTCGGCGGTGCCGCTTTTGCCGCAGGAAGTCCAGCAACAGGGCCTGACCGTCGCCAAGGCGTCAAGCGGCTTCCTGATGGTGATCGGCCTTTATTCCGACGACACGAACGTTACCGACCATGATCTCGGTGACTACATGTCCTCCACTCTGGTTGACCAGATCAGCCGTGTCGACGGCGTCGGCACCATCCAGAATTTCGGCGCGCAATACGCCATGCGCATCTGGCTCGATCCGGCCAAGCTGACCAGCTACAGCCTGACCCCGACGGATGTGATCGCCGCCATCCGCGCCCAGAACACGCAGGTTTCCGCCGGCCAGCTCGGCGGCCTGCCCGCCGTCAAGGGCACGGCGCTCAACGCCACCATCACGGCGCAGTCCCGCCTGACCAATATCGATCAGTTCCGCCGGATCATCGTCAAGGATTCCGCCGGCGGCGCCATTGTGCACCTGGAAGACGTGGCGCGCGTCGAACTGGGCGCCCAGCAATACGGCGGCACGGCGAAGTTCAACGGCCGGCCGGCCACCGGTGTCGCCATCAGCCTGGCCACCGGCGCCAATGCGCTCGATACCGCCAATGCGGTCAAGGCCAAGATGAACGAATTGTCGAAGCAGTTCCCCAAGGGCTACCACTACGTCGTGCCATTCGATACGACGCCGTTCATCACTCTGTCGATCCATGAAGTCGTCAAGACACTGATCGAAGCCGTTGTGCTCGTTTTCATCGTCATGTTCGTCTTCCTGCAAAACTGGCGCGCCACCATTATCCCAACCATCGCTGTACCGGTGGTCCTGCTCGGCACCTTCGGCGTGCTGGCGGCATTCGGCTATTCGATCAACACTCTCACCCTGTTCGGACTTGTGCTGGCCATCGGGCTATTGGTCGATGACGCCATCGTGGTCGTTGAAAACGTCGAACGTGTCATGCGCGAGGAAAAACTGCCGCCATTGGCCGCCACCATAAAATCGATGGATGAGATTACCGGCGCCCTGATCGGCATCGCGCTGGTCCTGTCGGCGGTGTTCATCCCGATGGCCTTCTTCGGCGGGTCGCAGGGCGTCATCTACCGCCAGTTCTCCATTACGCTGGTCTCGGCGATGGCCCTGTCGGTCCTCGTGGCCCTTGTCCTGACCCCGGCCCTGTGCGCCACCCTGCTGCGCGCCTCCGACGTCGAACATCAGGATAAAAAGGGCTTCTTTGGCTGGTTCAACCGCAATTTCGACCGCGCTTCCACCGGCTATCGCAACATCGTTCACAAGATACTGGGCCAGTCGGTCCGTTACATGGCTGTATTCGCCGTCATTGTCGGCGTCATGGTTGTGCTGTTCACGCGCATCCCCAGCTCCTTCCTGCCGGACGAAGACCAGGGCATCCTGTTCACCATCGTGCAACTGCCGCCGGGCGCAACCGAAGAAAAGACCAATGGCGTCCTCGACAGGATTGCCGATCACTTCAAGAAGGACCCGGCCGTCGAATCCGCCTTCACCGTTTCCGGCTTCTCGTTCTCCGGTCCCGGCCAGAACGCCGGCATGGCCTTCGTGCGCCTCAAGGATTTCGAGAAGCGGCATAAGGCCGATGAAAAAGCTCCGGCTGTCGCCGGCCGCGCTATGGCGGCTTTCAGCCAGTACCGTGACGCAATGGCCTTCGCCATCGTCCCACCGGCCGTGACCGAACTCGGCACCTCATCCGGCTTTGACCTTCAGCTCAAGGACGTCGGCGGACTGGGCCATGAAGCCCTGCTGAACGCCCGCAACCAAATTCTCGGCATGGCGGCGCAAAACCAGACCCTGATGGGCGTTCGCCCGAACGGCATGGAAGATACGCCCGAACTCAAGCTTGAGATCGATCAGGGCGCAGCCGGCGCTATGGGCGTCAGCCTGTCCGACATCAACGCCACCCTGTCGGCAGCGATGGGCGGGGCCTATGTCAACGATTTCATCGACCGCAATCGCGTCAAGAAGGTCTTCGTCCAGGCCGATGCGCCCTTCCGCATGAAGCCGGAGGACCTGAGCCAGTGGTATGTTCGCAATGACAAGGGCCAGATGGTGCCATTCACCGCCTTCGCCACCTCGCATTGGGAATATGGCTCACCGCGCCTCGAACGCTACAACGGCGCGCCGTCGATGAACCTGCAAGGCATGGCCGCGCCGGGCAAGTCTTCCGGTCAGGCGATGGCCGAGATGCAAAAGATCATCGCCACCCTGCCGGCAGGCATCTCCTACGAATGGACCGGTCTCTCCTTGCAGGAAAAGCAATCCGGGGCCGAAGCGCCCATGCTTTACGCCCTGTCGATCTTTGTCGTCTTCATTCTGCTGGCGGCGCTCTATGAAAGCTGGTCGATCCCCATCGCCATCGTCATGGTCATTCCGCTGGGCGTGCTCGGCGCCTTGCTGGCCACCATGCTGCGCGGCCTGTCGAACGACATCTATCTTCAGGTCGCCTTGCTGACCATTATCGGCCTCAGCTCGAAAAACGCCATCCTGATCGTTGAATTCGCCAAGCATAACCACGAAAACGGCATGAGCCTGATCGACGCCACGCTGGAGGCCGTCCGCATCCGTCTGCGCCCGATCATCATGACGTCGCTCGCCTTTACCTTTGGTATCTCGCCACTGTTCTTCGCCAACGGGGCAGGCTCCGGCAGCCAGAACGCCATCGGCACCGGTTTGATCGGTGGCATCCTGTCGGCGACCCTGCTGGCCATATTCTTTATCCCGCTGTTCTTCGTCATCGTTGAAAAGATATTCAAGGCGGACGAAAAACATATCCAGAAGCTGGCGCTGGAACGCGAGGCGATGGCCTTCCTTGATAAATCCGACACCGACCGTAAGGGACACTAGGATGACCTCTTTCCTCAAACTCACCCTGTTCGGCGCCAGCCTCATCGCCCTCAACGCCTGCACCATGTCCCCGCGTTATGAGCGTACCGCCCTGCCGGTGCCCGACCAGTTCCCGACGGCGGTCGCCGCTCAGGGCCAGTCCGCCGAAACCCTGTCCTGGCGTCAGATCTTCCTCGATCCGCGCCTGCAAGGCGTCATCGATCAGGCCCTGACGAATAACCGCGACCTGCGCGTGGCGGTTCTGAATGTCGAACGCGCCCGCTCACAATATCGCATCCAGCGCGCCAGCCTGTTCCCGGCGGTCAATGGCACGGTCTCCGGCACACGCGGCAATACCGGCGAGGTCGACTCGACCGGCACGCCGATCGGCACGACCGAACTCTACAGCGCCAGTATCGGCGCGTCATGGGAACTTGACCTGTTCGGCCGTGTGCGTTCGCTCAACCAGGCAGCCCTGCAAAGCTATTTCGCCGTCGCCGAAAACCGCAAGGCCGCCCAGATCAGCCTGATCTCCGCCGTCGCTTCGGCCTGGCTCAATCTCGCCGCCGATCAGGATCAGTTGCGTCTGTCAGGTGAAACCCTGCGCCTGCGCGAGGAAAGCCTGACCCTGACGCAAAAGCGCTTCGACCTTGGCAGCACCGACCAGATGGTCCTGCGCCAGACCCAGGTTCTGACTGAACAGGCCCGTGCCGACGTCGCCGCCCTGACCGCCACGGTCCAGCAGGACAAGAACGCCCTGCGCCTGCTGGTGGGCGCCGATGTCGCATCCGACCAGTTACCGGACGCCTTCCCGGACAATGCCGTGCTGGCGGACCTGCCCGTTGGCGTCCCTTCGGATATCCTGCTGAAGCGCCCTGATGTCATGGCGGCGGAATATAGCCTGAAAGCCGCCAATGCCGATATCGGTGCGGCGCGCGCCGCCTTCTTCCCCCGCATCTCACTGACCGGCTCCGTCGGCAAGGCGTCCACTGATCTCGGCGACCTGTTCGACGGCAGCGACACCTGGACCTTCTCGCCGTCCATCTCAGTGCCTATCTTCGCCGGCGGCGCCAATGTCGCTAATCTCAATGTCAGCAAGACCAGCCGCGATATCGCCGTTGCCCAGTACGAAGGTTCGATTCAGTCAGCCTTCCGCGACGTCGCCGATCAACTGGCCACGCGCTCGACCATAGACGACCGCCTGACGGCGCAAACCAACGTGGTCAGCGCCGCGACGGACAGCCATACCCTGGCTCAGGCGCGTTTCGACCGCGGCATCGATTCCCGCCTGACCCTGACGGATGCCGAACGCACGCTCTACGGCGCGCAACAGCAATTGATCGCCATCCGCCTGGTGCGGTCGCTGAACCTGATCAATCTGTACGCCTCGCTCGGCGGTGGTTATCTGGCTGAATGATAAAAAGAGCCATTGTGTTATCGACACAATGGCTCTTTTTATCCGGACAAATCCTTGACCGCTTAACCGTAGGATTGGCGGACCGGACTTACCGCCTGGGTCTGCTCTTGCGGCAGCAGCCCCTGCATGATGATCCGGTTGATATCGATCAGCGGCGCGAAGTCTTCCTTGTTGCGCATGACCAGCGACGTATGCTTGTTCACCCAGATCGACAGGGAAATGATATTGGCGCGCAATTGCTCCGGCAGGCCATTGGTGGCAAGCGAACAATCCGCCCCCAGCATCGACCACATGCGGCGATTCCAATCCAGGGCGTCCATACGTTCGCGGATATAACTCTTGTCGAGTTGTTCCGCCTCCATAAGGGCACGCGTCACCTGACCAAACAGGCGATATTCCGTCTGACGCGGATCTTCAACACGGGCAGCCGTTGTCTGGTACGCCTTAAGCGACATGTCCTAATCTTTCGTCTTCGTACTCTATAAGCCGGCGGCAACTCATCAGCGCCTTATAGTATTCCCGCGCCATGAGGCTTTTGGAAACACTGACGCATTCCGCCAGGATAACCTGATTGGAGATCACACTCATGAACTCTGACATACGGCGCAGGAATTCATCGTAATATTTATCGGCGCCCGCCTCGTCGAGGTACATCATCATCACCGGGAAATAGACATGGCGCGCCGGCGAAGTGACGGCCTCTTCCTGCAGGATATCTTTTTCACGGAGAACCGAAGCCTTGTTTTGCAGGACGAGCGAACAGCGACGATCGCCGTTTTGCACGACGGCGCCATTCAGCACGAACTTTTCCCCAGGCTTCAAGGACAGTTTTAAGGGCATTTTTTTTCCTTCGGGTCTGCCTAAACGCACAGGCCCGTACCAGGGGTCTATAGCGCATGTCGAGTTAACAGCAGGTTTCAACTAACGTTAATATGCCGGGTATTTGATCCCCCCTCAAGATTGCGCGCCCATATTTCTTTAGGGAGTTTTAAGCGAATCTCTGTTTACAGAATGGCACGTCGGTGCCTTTGGAGCTAGTCATGTTGAAACCTGCCAAATCGGAGAACGCGACCGGCTCAGGCCCAAAAGGCTCCCCCTTCGCTGTTATGGCTGAAAAGCCTGTCACGCCCGTCTTCAAGCCCAAGACACCCACAGCAACAGATTCCGCCCTCCCCTTCACGCCGGTGCGGCCGGTGAATCCGGCCTCGCAAATCCTGGGCGATTCCGGCTCCAGCGAAGCGCTGCGCATTTTGCTGGAAGCCACTGAGCACATCAAACGCGCCGATACATTGCACACATTGCGCGATGCAGTGCTGCGTCTGAATGTCGGCGATTGGCAAGGCGGCAGCGAACTGGCCTTGCAGGCCTTGAATATCGATGAAAAATGCCCCGAAGCTTGGCATGTTCTCGCCGTATCACGTGACAAATGCAATGATTTCAGCACGGCAATCACCTGCTACGAAACTGCGTTAAAGCTGTCGCCGGACAATCCCGCCATCGCAAATGATATAGGCCGCCTCGCTTATCGCATGGGCATGACCGACCTCGCGGAAAAGTTCTTCCGCTTCTTTCTCGATAAATGCCCCGGTCATGTCGAGGCTATCAACAACCTGGCCACCACCCTGCGCGAAGCCAGCAAGATCGACGAGGCCATTGAGTTGCTGCGCGGCGCCATCAATGTCAACCCGACCGATCCGCAACTCTGGAATGCGCTGGGCACAGTCGTCAATGCTCAGGGCGACATGGCCAATTCGATCATCTTTTACGACGAGGCGCTGAAATACGATCCGAACCATGTCCACGCCCGCTACAATGCCGGCAACGCCAAGGCGACCGTCGGCGACATTGAAGCCGGCCTCTCGGATCTGCTCATCGCCTTGCCGACGTTCGTAGACGGGTCAAATATCATGACCTGCAAGCTGAGCATCGCCTTCTGCTATCTTTGTATGGGCCGCTATGAAGAAGGCTGGGCGTGGTACGACGCGCGTAACGCGGGCGATTCCCCGGAAAGCGTGCATTATCTCATCGACCGGCCCAGATGGAAAAAGGACGACACCCTTAAAGGCAAGCGTATCTTCGTTTCCGCCGAGCAGGGACTGGGCGATGAAGTGCTGTTCGCCTCGATCCTGCCCGACCTGCTGCGTGAAATAGGCCCGGACGGGAAACTCGGCATTGCTGTCGAATCCCGCCTGGTTCCCCTGTTCCGGCGCAGTTTTCCCGATGCACACGTCACTCGCCATCACACCACCAAGCATAACGGGCTGGTTGTCCGCCTTTTCCCCGAAATACCGGACTGGAACGATTACGAGACCTGGGCGATTATGGGCGATTTCCTTGGCCATTATCGCCCGCGGATCGAGAATTTTCCGGCATCCAATCTCTTCCTGACCCCGGATCCCGAGCGGGTCAGTTATTGGAAGTCACAACTGGACGACCTCAACAGCAAGCCGAAGATCGGGATATTGTGGAAGAGCCTGATCAAACATGCGCGGCGCGATCGCTATTATTCGCCTTTCGCCCAATGGGAAGATATCCTGCGCACCGAAGGGGTTCAGTTCGTCAACCTGCAATACGGCGACACCTCCGAAGAACTGGCCCTGGCAAAGGAAATGGGGCTGGATATCTGGACGCCGCCAGGCATAGACCTCAAGAACGATCTCGACGACCTGTGCGCCCTGTGCGTCGCTATGGATTGCATTCTTTGCCCGGCTAACGCCACCAGCAATATCGCCGGCGCAGCAGGCGCCACTGTCTGGCTGCTTTCGCCGGATCGTTCATGGACCAGCCTCGGTACTGATTATTTCCCCTGGTATCCGTCGATGCGCGTTTTCTTCTCGGAATCCCTGCTCGACTGGACGCCGGTCATGGAGCGCACCAGGGACGCACTGATCGAGACCTTTGTCGATGTCAGTTGAATTACTGGTCGCCCAGGCGGCGGAAGCTGAAGCCAATCTCGACCTCCCGAAAGCGCTGAACACCTATGAAGAGGCGTTGAAACTGGCGCCGGAGGCTCTGGATATCGCCCTGCGCCTGGCGGTCCTCGCCTTCCGCCTCAGCATGTGGCCGATGGCGGAGAAGTTCTACGCCCACCTGATCACGCACGGCATACACGACATGCCGATCATCACCGGTTACGCCGCAAGCCTACGCGAGCAATCCAAATATGATGAAGCCGTCGATGTGTTGAAAACCGTGCTGGATCAGCGACCGGAGGAAGCAACCCTGTGGGAGGGGCTTGGCGCCGTGATGGTCGCCAAGGGCGATGGCGGTAATTCCCTGATCTTTTTCAATGAAGCCCTGCGCCTCCAGCCGGATAACCTGCACGCGCGTTTCAATCGCGCTTGCGCCTTGATAGATCAGGGAGAAAGGGCCGCAGGTCTGAAAGAACTGGCGGCCTGTGCCGACGCCTTCGATGATCCCGACAATCACGCCTCGGCGCAGATCGCCTATGCCCAGGCCCTGCTGATGTCTGGCGACCTTGAGAACGGCTGGCGGACCTATGACAGCCGCGAACGCTACGGTACGGCCCTGCAGGTCCATTATTCGGTCACGTCGCGCCGCTGGCGCGAAGGCCAGTCGCTTGCGGAACGCAACTTGCTTGTTAGCGGCGAGCAAGGCCTTGGCGATGAAGTGCTTTTTGCCTCGATCCTGCCCGACCTGATCCGCGATATCGGTCCGGACGGCGCTCTTTGGCTGGGCGTCGAACCCCGTCTGGCGACGTTGTTTCAGCGCAGTTTTCCGAACGCCCGTGTCATCAGTCATCGCACCCAAACGATTGATGGCATTTTGCAACGCAGTTTTCCCGAACTTGAAAACGGCGCCACCGACGGCTGGGCGGTCATGGGCGATTTCCTGCCCCTATACCGCAAACACATCAGCGATTTCCCGGCGGAAAACATCTATTTAAAGCCCGATCCGGCACGTGTCCGATACTGGCGCGATCAGATGGCGGCGGTCAGCGACAAACCCAAGATCGGCATTCTGTGGAAAAGCCTCAAGTCCGGCGCCCAGCGCGACCGTTATTTCTCGGCCTTTGAAGACTGGCTTGATATCCTGAAACTCGACGGCCTGACCTTCGTTAACCTGCAATATGGCGACAGCGACGCCGAAATGGCATGGGCGGCAACCAATGGCCTTACCATCCATCAGCCAGGTGCGATTGATCTTAAAGATGACCTGGATGATCTGGCCGCCTTATGCGCATCGATGGACGTCATCCTGGCGCCGTCAAACGCCACGAGCAATATTTCCGCCGCCTGCGGTGTGCCGACATGGCTTCTCAGCCCGGCCTGTGGGTGGCTGCAATTGGGGCAGGATCATTATCCCTGGTATCCCAATGTACGCCTGTTTTCACCGTCATCGCTGACGGACTGGAAATCGGCGCTCGACCACATGCGCGACGCCCTGATAGACCAGTTCCAACTATAAGGCCTAATGCGCCATATAGAGATTGAGTTGCGTATGCTGCAACAATGCCCGCGTCGTACCACCGAAAGCGAATTCGCGCAGGCGTGACCGGCCATAAGCGCCAGCGACCATGTAATCGGCCTTGTACCGTTCGGTGGCCGCCGTCAGGCCCTGAACGATATCGCCCTTTGGCAGCACATCTATTTCCGCCTTAAGGCCATGCGAGGCATAATAGGCCGCCAGGCGTTCCAGTTCGGGCGGCTGATCGCCTAAGGGGGCGCCGACAATCACGATCTTCGAGGCCTTCTTGAGCAAGGGCACGGCGCGGCGGGCCGCACGCGAGGACGGTTCCTTGCCATCCCAGGCGACAACCGCAACGCCGTTAATATTGAAAGGTTTGCGGGCGATAAAGACCCCTGTCCGTTCCTCCATCAGAACCTGCTGGAAGGCTTCGGAGAGCATCCCCTGCCCCTTGGCGCTGATATCGGAAAAGACCATCAGGTCCGACAGGCGCGTTTCCAGCGCCAGGTCCTGCCAGACCGGTGAATTCAGGGCCGTGAAGGTCTTGCCCGGACAGTCAATCTCGGCGAATTGCGCCCGCGCCGCCAGTTCCGATTCCTCGGCGGCGGCTTTGAGGCTGTCCATCGTCGCCATCTGGACCGTGCCCATGAACCCTTCACCGAGCCACGGCGCCAGTTCGGCCGGGTCCGGCGGCGTAAAGAGGACGTTCAGCTGCGCCTGGAATGCCTTTGCCATTTGGGCCGCCAGTTCCAGAGAGAGGCTTTCGCTCGCCGCACCGCTGACCGGCACACTGATCCGCGACCATGCTTGCCCCTGGGCCTGACCTTGGGCCTGTCCCTGTGCAATTGAATTCGACATAAGCGCCTCCATTTTTTGTGTATAGATTTGCATTTGACGGCTCAAATCTCCGCCTATGCTATAATTATATACCCCTTGAGATAAAAACCCGATGTGACAAATTCGGCAATTGCCGGAAATAACAATTTATGAAACGCCATGCTGACTGCCAAAACGAAATCGTCCCCGCCCAAAAGCCGCAACACCAGGGCTTTGCCCCCGCGTGCCTGGCAACGTATGCTTTCTGGCCGCCGGCTTGATCTGCTCGATCCCGCCGCTATCGATATCGAGATCGATGATATCGCGCTTGGGCTGTCGCGCGTAGCGCGCTGGAATGGCCAGACGCTTGGCGAGTATGGCTTCAGCGTCGCCCAGCATTGCCTGGTGGTCGATGATATCTGCCTGCATATCGATCCCGCCATCACCCCGGCGCATCGCCTGATGGCCCTGCTGCACGATGCACCGGAATACGTCATTGGCGATATGATCTCGCCCTTCAAGACGGCGCTCGGCTTCGATTACAAGCGTTTTGAGAGCCATCTCGAACAGGCGATCTTTATCCGTTTCGGTCTGCCTGCGGTGATGCCTGCACCGGTCAAAAAGCTTATCAAACAAGCCGATCGCGCCTGCGCCTACTTCGAGGCGACGCAACTGGCCGGTTTCAACGATAAAGAAGCCCGCCAGTATTTCGGCGAACCGCCCACCGGCTACAGCCTGACAATCACGCCGCTGCCTGATAATCGGGCGCGTGAGGCCTTCAACGCCCGTTTCGACGCGCTCATGAAGCTGAAGGGCTGATCCATGTCTCTGGCCATCGAACTTTCGGCTGTGGTGGTGACGGTCAGGGACAACGAAGCCCAGGTCCTGTGCCTGAATCTGCCGAAAAACGGTTCCGAAGCCTTCGCCCTGCCATCGGGGCCGTTCCTGCCGCAAAGCCACCGTACCTTCGACCTGGCCCTGCGCGCCTTCGTGCGCGAACAAACCGGCTTCGCCATCGGCTATGTCGAGCAGCTTTACAGCTTCGGCGATGATGACCGGCAAGGCATCGCCGCCAGTGTCCCGGCCAATGAGCCGGAAGTCGATCGTGTCGTCTCCGTCGGTTATCTGGCGCTGACGCCGCAGGCTGGTACTCAGGCGCGTTTCGATGCCGCCTGGGTGCCGTTTCACCGCTTTTTCCCGTGGGAGGATTGGCGCGGCAACGAGGTCAACCCGAACCTGGAGGCCCTGCGTCCGGCGCTTTCACGCTGGTGCGAAAGCGCCGAAACCGCCAGTGAACGCGCTTTGCGCCTGCGCCGGGTGGCGACGTTGTTCCCTGAGGACTTCGACAACTGGAATGAAGAACGCGTCCTCGATCGCTATGAACTGCTATATAATGCAGGCCTGACAGGTGAAGCCCATCGCGCCGATGGTGGTGAAATGGCGCTTTCCGCCGGCGAGCCGATGGCCTCGGATCACCGCCGCATCCTGGCCACCGGCCTGTCACGCCTACGCGGCAAGCTGAAATACCGGCCGGTGATTTTCGAGTTGATGCCGGAGCGGTTTACCCTGCTGGAATTGCAGAAATCGCTCGAAGCCCTCTCCGGCCTGCGCCTGCACAAACAGAACTTTCGTCGCGGACTGGAGCGGACCGGCTTCGTCAAGCCGCTCGGCGTCATGCGCGAAGATACCGGCGGCCGGCCGGCCGAGCTTTACAGCTATGATCAGGAACAGTTCCGCTTCGCCCCGTCTCTGGGCCTGAGCCTGCCCAGGGCTTAGTCCAATCTGGCCAGCCGCGCCGCCTGCGACATCCAATTTTCACGGGCGACGCGCTCAGGCGACAGGATGCGGTTGGACACCCAGGCGACATTTTCCGGTGACCAGCCCGCGACCTGCCAGTAATAGAAAATGCCCAGGCTGTTCAATTCGCGCTGCCTGGCGGCATCGATACCGGAAATGACCGTCAGGTCATCCGGCACGGTCTGCGGCACACCGACACGTACAGGTTCCAGTCCCGTACCAGCCTGCTGTACAGCCGCCTGAATGCTTTCCGGCGTCATGGCGGCGAGGCTCGATACGCGTCTTTGCAGGCTCGTATCCTCTCGGCGGATCAGGACATTGGCGGCCGTATCCAGACGCGGCGCGGGGTGTGGCGGCGCATAGGGTGATTTATCGGCTTCCGGCGCTTTCGCCGTCGGATAAGGCACGACCACGCCCGTCGTAAAAGCTTCGGCGGCGGCATCGAGATAGGTGACCGGTTGCGGTAGCGGAACGGCGGCGGGTTCCGGCGTCTCATCGAAGACCACGCGCGGCCGGTCGAACGCGCTATGATGGCTTTGGGCGCGACGGGACAGGTTCCAGCCCAGCCAGGCCGAAATGAGAAACGCCCCCAGCATAAGCCCCAGCGATTTCAGGATCAGGATCGTCATGATTTCCCTTATCGCCTCAGTTTTGGTTTGCTGACGCGTTTGGCGACAAACCCGGTGATCAAACCGATCCCAGCGGCGCCGGCCAGCAGCCAGCGCAATTCCATGATCAGATGCAGCATATCCCCCCCTATCCTGCGTTTACGGTAAAGACGACGCGGCGGTTCTTCGCGCGTCCCTCAGCCGTGGTATTATCGGCCACCGGCAATGCGCCGCCGAAGCCACGCACGGTGACACGCCCCGGCGCCAACCCACGCGCAATCAGGGCATCGGCCGCAGCCTGCGCCCGCGCCTGTGAAATGGTCTGATTGACCATCCCGTCACCGAGATTGTCGGTATAGCCGGAAACCGTCAGGCGCACCTGCACCGGACAGGCCGCCACCACCTTGTAAACATCGCCGATCAGCGTCTGGCTTTCCGGTGTCAGGTCATAGGTGCCGGGTTTATAACTGACCTGACGGCTGGACATGGCGGCGGCGATATCCTGATCGCAGGATCGCGCCGCCTGAGTGCTGGCGTCGAGCGCGGAATCACCGGCGACGCGCGGCAGATCATTGGCGGATGTATTCAGTGAAGCGACCGCAGTCGCGCCATCCCCGTGGATGATCTCGATCGCAGGCGTTTTATCGACCGATTTGGCGGGCAAGACGGCAACAACAGGGGTACCTGAGTTCACCGCCACTGAGGTTGACGGGTTCGGCGCTCCCACAACCTGAACCGCACTGATCGGGCTATTGACCAGTTTCCCCCCGGGCAGGACCGGCTCGTTCATCGTTACATCGGCAAGCGTCAGCTTGGCCTCAGCCAATTGCGCCCTGGCTTCCGGCGTATCAGTCGCTGCACTCAGGATAACCGTCTGGCCTGAAACATCAGCCTTGACGCTATGCAGACCTTTTACGGCGAGAGCCTGATCAACGCTGGCCCTCAGATCGGCTTCCATAACGGGCAGCACACGATACAGCCCGACAGCGCAGAGAACGGCCAGGCTGGAAAACCCTGCGATCCATACGGCCTTGGCTGTCATCGGTTACCCCCATACGAATTCAGATTGCGTTAACCTTTTATCGCGTGCAGGCGCAACAAACAACCACCCAAAACAACTGAGAGGGGACAATTAAATTGCCCCCTCCCGGATGTGCTTTCGATGTAACGCCGTATTAGCCCTTGGCCGCAATCGCCGCCTGCGCTGCCGCCAGACGCGCAACCGGTACGCGATAGGGAGAGCAGGAGACATAGGCCAGACCGGCGCCATGACAAAAGGCGATCGAAGCCGGGTCGCCGCCATGTTCGCCGCAGATGCCCATCTTGATATCCGGACGCTGTTTCCTGCCCTTTTCAGCGGCGATCTTGATCAACGCGCCGACGCCTTCCTGATCGAGCGAGACAAATGGGTCTTTCTCGAAAATGCCCTTCTCGATGTAAGGATTGAGGAAGCGACCCGAGTCATCACGGCTGATGCCGTAGGTTGTCTGGGTCAGGTCGTTGGTGCCGAAGGAGAAGAACTCAGCCGTCTCGGCCAGCTTGTCGGCCAGCAGGGCGGCGCGCGGCAGTTCGATCATGGTGCCGACCATATAGGCGACGGTCTTGCCCTTGGCGGCGAAGACCTCCTTGGCGATGGCGTGGGTCATGGTCGTCAGATAGGCCATTTCCTCGCGCGTGGCGACCAGCGGGTGCATGATTTCCGGCTTCGGATTGCCGCCAGAGACCGCCACTTCGACCGCCGCTTCGAAGATGGCGCGCAACTGGCTTTCGTAGATTTCCGGGAAGGTGACGCCCAGGCGACAGCCGCGCCAGCCCAGCATGGGGTTGGTTTCCGACAGTTCCTTGGTGCGCTTGTAGAGCTTTTCCTCGCCCACGCCCGAAGCCTCGGCCACGGCCTTCATGTCTTCCGCCGTATGGGGCAGGAATTCGTGCAGCGGCGGATCGAGCAGGCGGATCGTCACCGGCAGGCCGTCCATGATCTGGAACAGTTCAGCGAAATCGGCCTTCTGCATCGGCTGAATCTTTTCCAGCGCCTTGCGGCGGCCGGCTTCATCATCGGCCAGGATCATTTCGCGCACGGCCGCGATACGGTCTTCATCGAAGAACATATGTTCGGTGCGGCACAGGCCGATCCCTTCGGCGCCGAAGCCAAGCGCCGTACGCGCATCGGCCGGGGTTTCGGCATTGGTGCGAATGGCCAGGGTCTTGTATTCGTCGGCCCATTTCATGATCTGGTGGAAGTCTTCCGAGAACTCCGGTTCGATCATGCGGATGGCGCCCTTCATGATCTCGCCCGAAGACCCATCAAGCGTGATGATTTCTCCATGCTTGAAGGTCTGGCCGCGCGAAACGAACTCGCCGCGCTCGGTGTATATACTCATTTCACCAGCGCCGGACACGCAAGGCCGGCCCATGCCGCGCGCCACAACGGCCGCGTGGCTGGTCATGCCGCCGCGGGCTGTAACGATGGCCTTGGCGGCGTGCATGCCGTGAATATCCTCTGGCGAGGTTTCATCGCGTACCAGAATAACGTCTTCGCCGGCGGCCGCAAAGCGCACGGCATCATCGGCGGTGAAGACGATCTTGCCCGAGGCGGCGCCCGGCGAGGCCGGCAGGCCGCGCGCGATGACCACCTTCTCGGCCTTCGGGTCGAGCATCGGATGCAATAGTTGATCGAGCGCCGAGGCGTCGATACGCATCAGGGCTTCTTCGGGCGTGATCAGGCCTTCCTTGGCCATATCGACGGCGATCTTCAGCGCCGCCTTGGAGGTGCGCTTGGCGTTACGGGTCTGGAGCATGTAGAGTTTGCCCTGTTCGACCGTGAACTCGACATCCTGCACATCGCGGTAGTGGTTTTCCAGCGTATCAACGGTTGATTTGAACTGAGTAAACACTTCCGGCAGCGACTCTTCCATCGATAGGGCGCGTTCGCCCATTTCTTCACGGGCTTTCTTGGTCAGGGCCTGCGGGGTGCGGATGCCGGCCACCACGTCTTCGCCCTGGGCATTGAGCAGGAACTCGCCATACAGATCGGATTCGCCGTTTGACGGGTTGCGCGTGAAGGCGACACCGGTAGCCGAGGTCTGGCCCATATTGCCAAACACCATCGACTGGATATTGACGGCCGTGCCCCAATCTTCGGGGATATCGTGCATCTTGCGATAGAACTTGGCGCGATCGTTCATCCACGAACTGAACACGGCCTTCACCGCGCCCCATAGCTGTTCTTTGGGGTCTTGCGGGAAGTCATGCCCCAGTTCGGACTTCACCATCGCCTTGTAATCGGCGACGATCTTCGTCCAGTCCTTATCGGTGATGTCGGTATCGACCGTAACGCCAAGGCGGTCCTTGTGGTCGTCCAGAATGTCTTCAAAGCTGTGGTGGCTGACGTTCAGCACCACATTGGAATACATGGTGATGAAGCGGCGGTAGCAATCAAGCGCGAAACGGCGGTCACCGGTCAGGGTCGCCAGCCCCTCGACCGTCTCGTCATTGAGACCAAGGTTCAGCACCGTGTCCATCATGCCCGGCATCGAGGCACGCGCCCCGGAACGGACAGAGACGAGCAGTGGATTTTCGACCTTGCCGAAGCCCTTGCCTGTGCTGGTTTCCAGATCGGCCAGCGCTTTTTCGACTTCATCGACCAGCCCATCCGGCAGGGCCTGTTCGTTCCTGAAATAATGGACGCAGGCCTCGGTCGTGATGGTGAAACCGGCCGGAACCGGCAGATTGAGCGACGACATTTCGGCGAGATTCGCCCCCTTGCCGCCCAGCAGGGCCTTCATTGTGGCGTTGCCATCAGCCTTTCCGGCTTTGAAGGCGTAAACCCAGTGCTTTGACATGAACTTTCCCTTTTCAGTCACAACTTGATATCTTAAGCGAAGTGCTTACGGAAAATCTTTGTTTTCCTTATTATTATAAAAATTCAATCAGGCGATTTTGCTCAGGTCGGCAATCTCACCGGACAGATCACACACAGCTTTTAAAATCAGCAAACGATTGGCACGTATGGCCGCATCGTCCGCGTTGACCAACACCCCGTCAAGGAAGGCGTCAACACCTTGTCGCAATGCAGCAATATGATGCAAGGCGTCAATGTATTTTTCACCGGCCAGCCCCGCCTCGACCGCGCGTTTGGCGGTATTCAGTTGCGTCAGGAGCGCGGTTTCAACTGCCGGCGCACCCGACAAGGCTTGCGGTTCGGCTGACGGCAGATCACCTTTTTTGGCTTCGGCGGCCAGAATATTGGCGGCGCGCTTATGCGTGGCCAGCAAATCATCGCCCTGGGGCGTCTTCAGGATCATTTCGAGGGCGGCAATACGCAGGGTCTGGCGGACGATATCGCCATCTTTAAGCGCGAATACAGCCTCGATGATGTCGAAGCGATGGCCTTCGTCCTTCAACTGCACCTTCAGGCGATCGGCCATGAAGTCTTCGAATTCCGGCGCCACGCTCGTATAGCTTCGGAAGGCCAGCAGGGCGTTCTCGACCTCTGGCACATTCGGCACATGCTCGTACATGATATCGAGATCGTAATCGCGATCCGTCGGGATCACCCATATCGGGCTCTCCAGCAGACCCTGCTTGAAATCGCGCAGATAGTTGTCGAAGATTTCGCCGTCACCTTCGGCCACGCGTGGACCGGCGGAACCACGCCAGTTGTCGGTATCGACATAGACGGCACGGCCAGGCCCGGCATAGATCAGTAGGCTCTTGTACCAGAAACCCGCCAATTCATTGAGAGATACGCGCACATTATGCTGGCGCAGGATACGCAGGATGCCCAGCGCCGAGCGGCGCAGGGCGAACGGGTCTTTCGATCCGGTCGGTTTTTCATCAATGGCGAAGAAACCGATCAGGGTGTCGATCTTGTCGGCCAATGCCACGGCGGCCGAAACGGCGGCTTCCGGCACCGAATCCGAAGGTCCCTGCGGCTTGTAATGCTCGCGGATAGCGTTGGCGATTTCCGGCTTCAGACCAGCGGCATCGGCGTAGTAACCGCCCATGACGCCTTGCAGTTCCGGGAACTCCCCGACCATGTACGAGGCCAGATCGGCCTTGGCGAGACGCGCCGCCTCACCCGCTATAGCCGGATCGGCGTGAACAAACGGCGCAATATCGCGGGCCAGGGCTTCAATGCGTGCCACGCGCTGCAAAAGAGTGCCGAGCTTGGCGTGGAAGGTCACGCCGTTCAGCTTGGTCAACCATTGATCGAAATTGGCACGCTTACCTTCCGGGCGATTGTCTTCCTTCCAGAAGAAGACGCCATCGGAAAGACGCGCCGACAGCACCTTGGCATTGCCACGCTTGATTTCCGCGCCGCCGTCGATCGCCTTCATATTCGAGGTGATGACGAATTTCGCCGCCATCTTGCCGCCCTTGTCGCGCACGGCGAAATACTTCTGGTGCGTACGCATCGAGGTCTTGATGACCTCCGGCGGCAGGGTCAGGAACGCCGGGTCCATGTCGCCCAGCAGAGGCACGGGGAATTCGTTCAGGCCGGCCACTTCTTCGAGCAGGCCCTGATCCTCGATCAGTTCACAACCGGCCTCAGCACAAACGGCCTTGGCCTGTTCGAGAATAATTTTCTGGCGTTCGGCGTGATCCAGAATGACAGAATTACCCGTCAAGGCCTTGTGATAGCTGGCAAAATCGCTAACCAGCAGAGCTTGACCGGAACCAAGGAAGCGATGCCCTTCGGTCAGGTTTCCGGCGGTCAAGCCTTCCAGTTCAAACGGAATGACCTCACCGTCAAACAGGAAAAGGATACGCTTCAACGGCCGCACCCAACGGAAGGTGCTGGTGCCGGAACGCATAGATTTCGGCCACGGGAAGTTGAGGATGACCTCACGCAGCATATCGCCCAAGACATCGGCTGTCTTCACGCCCGGCTTCTCAATCCGCGCCAACCAGACGCCATTTTCCAGCACGAGCTTATCCTGCGTCAGACCGACCTTGCGCAGGAAGCCTTCCATCGCCTGCGGCGGCGCGCTTTCCTTCGGCCCCTTGACCTCTTCGGTTACGGCGGCGGTCTCCTTCGGCAGGCCATCTACGACCAGAGCCAGACGGCGCGGCCCGACATAAGCTTTCAGGCTTTCAAAGCTCAGACCGGCGGCGGCAAGCTTTGCACCAAACAGGCGCTCAAAATCACGCGCCGCACCCAGTTGCATACGGGCGGGAATTTCCTCGGAGAAGAGTTCGATCAACAGTTGAGCCATTACCGCGTCTCCTCCTGCTTCGCCCATTCAAGGGCGCAGGCCTTACAGAGATCACGGATACGGCCGATATAGCTCTGGCGTTCAGCCACGGCGATGGCACCACGCGCATCCATCAGATTGAACAGATGCGACGCCTTGAGCACATGATCATAGGCCGGCAGAACCAGCGGATAACCGAGACTGTTCTTGGTTTCCAGAATACGCGTCACATTGGTTTCCATGTCTTCAAACTGGCGCTTGAGCGTGGGCACGTCCGAAGCTTCAAAATTGAAGGCCGAGAACTGACGTTCCTGCTCCTTGAAGATGTCGCCGTACTTGACGCCGGCATTGTTGAATTTCAGGTCGTAGACGTTATCGACGTTCTGGACATACATGGCCAAACGCTCCAGCCCGTAGGTCAGTTCGCCCGACACCACATCGACCTCGATGCCACCGACGCCCTGAAAATAGGTGAACTGCGTCACCTCCATGCCGTCGCACCACACCTCCCAACCAAGGCCCCAGGCGCCGACCGTCGGGTTTTCCCAGTCGTCCTCGACGAAGCGGATATCATGCAGTTGCGGATCAAGCCCAATGGCTTTCAGAGAACCGAGATACAAGTCCTGCAAATTCTCCGGGTTCGGCTTCAGGATGACCTGATACTGATAATAGTGCTGCAAACGGTTGGGGTTCTCACCATAGCGGCCATCGACCGGACGACGCGACGGCTGGACATAGGCGGCCTTCCACGGCTTCTTGCCGAGCGCGCGCAGAACAGTCGCCGGATGCAGCGTACCCGCGCCGACCTCGATATCGTAGGGCTGAAGAATCGCACAGCCCTGTGCGGACCAGTAGCTGTGAAGGGTCAGGATCAGGTCCTGGAAGGAAAGAGGTTCAGCCATAATCAATCTGCAAATAGCGGAAATTTGGCGCGAACATAGAGGGCCGGCCGCGCCCCGGCAAGCCAAAAGACCCGGTATTTTAAAAGAAAACCTGTGCCTGTGACCGAGAATCTGGCTTCATCTCCCATATGATCGCCAACGATACCAAAAACCGTCTGAAAGCCGTCGTCACGGCGTTGAAACAGCCGACATCCTGGCTGCTGCTCGGCATGGGCTTTTCCGCCGGCTTGCCGTTCCTGCTCGTCGGCGGAACCTTGAGTTTCTGGTTAAGAACTTCCGGCATCTCCCTGACTTTGATAGGCTTTATTACTTCGGTTAGCATCATTTACGGCGCCAAGGTTCTGTGGGCGCCGTGGATGGACAAGTTCCGCCTGCCCCTGCTCTATCGCTGGCTCGGCCAGAGACGCAGCTATATGCTGTTGTCGCAGATCGGTGTCGGTGCAGGCCTGAGCCTGATGGCCATCTACGGCCCGCACCACCTGACCGCCTTTATCTGCGCCGCTCTTTTTGTCGCTTTCGCTGCCGCCTCGCAGGAAATCGCTATCGACGCCTGGCGCGTCGAACAGACCGAAACCTCGGCCGATCAGGCGCTTAATCCCAGCTTTTACGCCTACGGCTTCCGCATCGCTATTCTGACGACCGATGCCCTGATCCTTGTGCTCTCCAAGCGAGTCGGCTGGCCGCTGTCGTACCAGATACTGGCGCTCGCCATGCTGATCGGCGTGGCCGTCACCCTGCTCTCGCCACGCAGTACGATTGAGACGCACCTGAAAGCGCAGAGCAAAACCCTGTACCAACTGGTCATCGAGCCGTTTGTCAGTTTCTTCCAGGCGCACAAGGGCACGGCCGGCCTGATCCTGCTGACCCTGGCGCTTTATCGCCTGCCGGATTACCTGACCAATATCGCTGGCGCCATGTATGTCGATACCGGCCTCGATTCCGACACCATCGCCGCTATGCGCGCCACCATCGGCCTGGCTGCCTCCTTTGTCGGCATTGCCGCCGGCGGATCATGCCTGCTGTTTTTAGGTGTCCGGCGCACCTTCTGGCTTGGCGCGCTGTTAGGTCCCGTTTCCAATATCTGTTTCTCGTGGATGTCAGTGTCGCATGGCGATCCAATGGTCTTCGCCATCACCCTGGTCGGCGACAATTTCGCCAACGGCATCGCCGAAACAGCCTTTGTCGGCTTCATGACCCAGCAGGTGCTGAACAGCGAACAGGGCCGCAAACACACCCTCACCCACTACGCCCTGATGTATTCCGTGGCGGCGCTGACTGGTAAAATCCTCAAAGGATTCACAGGCTGGACGGTCGATCTGATGACGCCGCAACTCGGACTTTTCAACGCCTATTCGGTCTTCTTTATCGCTACTGCCGCTATCGGGTTGCCGTGCCTGCTCCTGTGCTGGCGTCTGGGCAAAAAGGGCGTATTCTCCGCTTGAGCCGGAAGAAATAAAAGAATGCCGCACGAAGATCATCAACACCTTTATGGTCAAGGCCGATGACAGCGCCGCCACCGTGGTGCATCACCCCCAAGGTCAAAGCCAGCGAGCCCAGCGTGGCACGCTGTTGATTCAATAGCTTGTAGAAAACGGCTCAACGATCCGGAGAACAAGGTCGAGATGGCCATGCGATCGAAACGCCCGGCGTCACCCCAATCGGCAGGCGCGCACCCAGGCACCGGGCATCATCGCCTGCATCCGCACGCCTAGAACTTCCGCGGTTTCATCCGTTTCGCAAAGGGCGAAACAGGTGGCCCCTGAGCCTGACATGCGGGCAAAGCGTGTTTCCGACTGAGCTTCCAGCATCGTCAGAACCTCGGCAATAACCGGCTGTAAATGGATGGCCGGTGATTGCAGATCATTGCGGGTGTGGCTGAGCGCCGAAATCAACTGTCGAATATTGCGGACACCGCTAAAGCCCGGCATCGCGTCGATTTCATTGAACCGGCCCTGCACGTCATAGCCGCCATAAACTTTCGCCGTAGAGCATTCCACGCGGGGATTAATCAGGACAGCCGGCATCTGCGGCAAGGTGACGGGGGTCAACTTTTCACCATACCCCTCAGCGAAAGCCGATTGGCTCCACAGGCACATAACCCCATCGGCGCCGATAGCGCCGGCGATTTCAGCCAGATCAGCATCCGCCATGCCAGGCGCATATAGCTGGCGCAGCAAACGCAGGGCCGCCCCGGCGTCAGCGCTACCGCCGCCCATGCCGGAAGCGACCGGCAGGGTCTTGGTCAGGCGAATCTCATGGCGATCCACCTTCGCGCCGGCAGCCGCTTCAAAGGCCCGCACGGCTTTCAGGACCAGATTATCCTCATTGGCCTCAAGACCCGCGGAAAACGGCCCATCGATATTGAGACACGGACTTAAATTATCCGTCGAACCCACTGACTTTGCAGTTAAAAACTCCACCTTATCGCCAATATCAGCGAAGGCCACCAGACTTTGCAACGGATGATAGCCACGCGCATCCGGTGCGGCGACATGCAGATAGAGATTGATCTTGGCGCGCGCCAGCATCGTCGTCACGGACGCGATTTACGCTCGTCATTCAGCGCCGTCGTCGTCGCTTTCGGCTTGCTGTCGGCCATTTTCAGGCTGGCCGCATTGGCGTCGAGCTTCTTGCGGACAGTTTCCGCCTGGCGCTCAGTGGTTTTCAGGGTCAGGACGCGCTGCCATTCGTAACCGGCTTCGGTCGATCGGCCCAATGCCTTGTAGACGTCGCCCAGATGCTCGTTGATCTCCGGATCGGCCGGCTCCATCTGCACCGCTTGCTCGATAAAATCGAGCGCCTGATCGTATTGGCCCTTCTTATAGTAGCCCCAGCCCAGCGAATCGATGATCGCGCCGGATTTGGGGCTGACCTTCAGCGCCTGCCGGATCAGGTCCATGCCCTGATCGACCTGTTCACCGCGATTGACCCAGCCATAACCAAGGAAGTTGAGGATTTCCGGCTGGTTGCCATTGAGCGCCTGCGCCTTCTTGATGGCCACCTCGGCGTCGCTCCACCGGTCAAGGCCTTCATAGACGATCGCCTGCGTATACAGCGCCTGCCAACCGAAATCGGTGTCGCCAGCACGCTGAATCCGCGCATCCAGCAAGGCCAGGGCGTCTGCGTCCTTGTCCATAGCGTGCAGAATGCCGGTTTTTTCAACGATCAGGCTGAGATTGTCCGGGTCACGGCTCAGCGCCTGATCGACAAGCGCCAGCGCCGGGTCAAGCTTGTCATCCCCGCGCATGGCCCAGACCCGGCGCAGGATCGATTCGTTGTAAAACGGTGAGTCCGGCTTGATGCTGGCCCAGGCGGCATCGGCGGCTTCCGTGTCCTTCAATTCCGACTGGACCTGCCCCAGAAAGATACGCTCCCGGTCGGATTTATTGTCGAGATAAAGCGACAAGTGCAGGCTCGCCAGGGCGAATTCGCTGTCATGTTCGCTGAAAGAGACGGTCGAGGAAACGAACAGAGCCTGCGCCATGCTTTCAGTCAGACCAGGCAAGGCCGGCGCCCTGCCGGAGTTGTTTGCGAGGCGCTTCAGCGCCTGCTGCGCCACCACATCGTTAGTCTGATCGACGATGGCTTGCCAGATGGTTTTCGCTTCGTCGGTGCGGCCCTGACGTTCGAGGAAGCCGGCATAGTCGGGACCAAAAATGAAGCTGGCCGCACCCGGCTGGTAAAGCGACTTGTAGATCGCCTCGGCATCCGCCTTATTGCCCTTGATCTCGTTGATGCGCGCCCGGTCCGCCTTGACCAGGTATGACAACAAACGATCGCGGTCATTGTCCTGCAAGGTCGCGTCGCCGGACTCGTCGAACGCGGCTTTCCATTGACCGTTCATCGCCAGAATATAGGGTCGCAGCAGCAGGCCATTACGGTCGTGCGGATTGACCTTGAGCAGCGCATCAATGCTTTTCAGTGCAGGCGCAGGTTTATCGGCCTTGACGGCTCTTATCGCGCCTACAAGGGAAACCATCAACTGGCTGGTATCCGTGGTCGCGGTCATGCCTTGCGCCACGGTCGCCGCGCGGTCGATATCGCCGCCCAGAATGCTGATCAGAAAGGCTTTTTCGCGCAAATCTCCATTGGAGGGATCGGCGATCGTGGCGGCGCTCATCGCCTTGGCGGCGGTGGAGACATCGCCCTGCGCCATGGCAAAACGGCCGACCAGATAATTGGCATAGGGGCTAGGGTAGACGCTCAGTTCCTGACGGGCATTGGCGTAAATGACGCGCGGCGGTGCGACCTTCTCGCTGGCGGAAACCTGTCCGCCGATAGCGAGTCCGATCAGCACAAATCCAAAACCGGATGTCCGCAGCACACTTTTTTTCACGTTACGATCTGCCTTCAACAAATGCTCAGCTCTCAAACCTACACACAATATAGGGCTAAAATGCGTAACATAAAAGTTTACATGTTCGGATAATTAGGGCCGCCGCCGCCTTCCGGACAAACCCAGACAATATTGCCTGTCGGGTCCTTGATATCGCAGGTCTTGCAGTGGACGCAGTTCTGCGCGTTGATCTGCAAACGCGGCTCGCGCGTTTCCAGCCCGACGATCTCGTAAACCCCCGCCGGACAATAGCGCTGCGCCGGTTCGGCATATTTCGCCAGATTGATATCGATCGGGATATGCGGATCTTTCAGCCTCAGGTGAACCGGCTGGTCTTCCTCGTGATTGGTGCTCGAAACAAACACCGAGGACAGCTTGTCAAAGGTGATTACGCCGTCCGGCTTCGGATAGGCAATCGGCTTGAACTGCGCCGCTGGCTTGATTGAATGGGCGTCGCTCTTGCTGTGATGCCAGGTGCCAAGGAAGGAGAAGCCCCCCATCAGGTTGGTCAGCATCATTTCGACGCCGCTGATCAGGGTGCCGAGATTGGTGCCGAATTTGGTTAGGATCGGTTTGACGTTGCGAACGAGCTTCAGTTCCTTCGCCACATCCGAATGGTCATAGGCCTTCTGGTAGCCTTCGAGCACACGCGGCGCCTCGCCGGAGCCCAGCGCCTTGACGATGGCATCGGCCGCCAGGATGCCGGTTTTCATGGCGTTGTGGCTGCCCTTGATGCGCGGCAGGTTGACGAAACCGGCCGAACAGCCGATCAGCGCGCCGCCGGGGAAAACCAGGCGCGGCACCGACTGGTAGCCGCCTTCGTTGATGGCGCGGGCGCCATAGGCCACGCGTTCGCCGCCCTCCAGCACTTCACGGATGATCGGGTGCAGCTTGAAGCGCTGGAATTCATCGAACGGCGAGAGGTATGGGTTTTCGTAGTTGAGATGGACGACGAAGCCGATCGAGACGTAATGATCGCCGAAATGATAGAGGAAGGAACCGCCGCCGGTCTTGTCGTTCAACGGCCAGCCGAGCGTATGCTGCACCAGGCCCGGCTTGAACTTTTCCGGCTTGACCTTCCACAGTTCCTTGAGACCGAGACCGTACTTCTGGACATCGCTCCTGGCGTCCAGTTCGAACTTGCGGATAACCAGCTGCGACAGCGACCCGCGCGCGCCCTCGGCAAACAGGGTATATTTGGCGCGCAGTTCGAGGCCCGGCTGATAATCCGGTTTGTGATGGCCGTCCTTCGCTATACCGAACACGCCGGCCACGACACCGGCCACGGCGCCTTCGGCGTCATACAGCACTTCCGAGCAGGCCATGCCGGGATAGATTTCGACGCCAAGCCCTTCGGCCTGCTCCGCCAGCCACCGCGCCAGATTGCCCAGCGAGGCGATATAGCAGCCGTGATTGCTCATATAGCCGGGCTTCGGCAGGGCCGAAATATCCATCGCCCCCTGCGGTCCGAGATAGATGAACTTGTCCTCGGTCACCGGGTTTTCCAACGGCGCGCCCAGCTCTTTCCAGTTGGGGAAAAGCTTGCTCAGGCCCGATGGATCGATCACCGCGCCGGAGAGAATATGCGCCCCGATTTCCGAGCCTTTTTCCAGCAGGGCGACGGTAATCTCCTGTCCCGCCTTGGCCGCCTGCTGCTTCAAGCGGATCGCCGCCGACAGGCCCGCCGGTCCGCCGCCAACGATAACCACGTCATACTCCATGGCCTCGCGCTCGATCACCGGTGCGTTCTCTGGACTATCGGACATGAACACTCACTCCTGAAGCGGGCAAAATGCCCTCAATACATCTTCCTGTGCCGGGGCGTCCGTTTTGCTTTGAACTTTGGCCCGGCTCCCGATAAGAGTGGACGCAACGTTTTTGCCAAGGCCCCTGCCCGTTATGATTCCGTCTGATGACCTCCGCTCAGAGATCGAAAGCTATCTCGGCTTTCTGATCGACCACGAGTTGGAAGACGCATACGAAACAGAGCCTCTTAATCGGACTCTCTCTGAAAATAAACAGGCATTTAAGCGTGCCGCAGCGGCACCTGCGCAAATTCACGTGACACCTGTGCAGGCGGGCAACAATGTCAGCCCGCTCAAACCGCAAAGCCTTGCCAATCTGGACTTGGGCACCGTGCTGCACGAAGCCCGCCAGCGCGCCGGTTCAGCCCGAACGATCGACGAGCTTTACGCTGAGCTTGAGGCCTTCCAGCACATGCCCCTGCGCCATGAAGGCGGCAAGGGCATTGTCCGTTTTCGCGGCAATCCCGATCCCGACCTGCTGGTGATCGGCGAAGCCCCGGACGTCGACGAAGACACCACTTGCAGCGCCTTCGCCGGCAAGCCGGGCGAGATGATGGACAAGGCTTTGAAGGCCGCCGGCATTTTTGACAAGGCCATGCTCAGCCCGTGCGTCTTCTGGCGGCCGGCCGGCGGGCGGCCGCTGACAGCGGAGGATATCAGCCTCAACGCCCCCTTCATGCACGCCCTGATCAAGCTGGCCGCACCGAAGGCGATTTTTCTGCTGGGCGCATCGGCGGTGTCGTGCGTGCTGAACCTCGACCAGAGCCTGGCGAAGCTGCGCGGCCGCATGGTCAGTTACGGCACGGAAACGCCCCTGCCCGTCATGGCCAGCTATCCGCCCAATTTTCTGCTGAAACAGCCCCAGGCCAAGGGGCTTTTCTGGCGCGACCTGCTGCAACTGGTGGTCAGCGCTAAACTTTAAGGCTTATCAACAGACTGTGATTCAACCCACTGGTACTGTGACTTGCCTTATTTATGGCCTTAATCAATGTAAGGAGATTAACGCGCAATACCTATGGGTTGCCATAAAATTAATCTTTGATAAGCGCCTGAAAACCACCAACAAAGGGAAGCCGTTTTGACGTTACGCCACCGCGCCTTCATCAGTCTCACCGTTTTGGGATTCGCCCTCATGGCCACAGTGCCGGCCTGGTCGGCGACCAAACATGAACCTGAATTGCGGACGGCCTCGTCAGCCAAAAAGAAGACGCCCCCAGTTGAAAAGCCATCCGAAACCACCAAAAGCACGAAGAAAAAAACAACCAGTAGCGAAGCCAGGACCGTAAAGGCAAAGGCTGTCGTCACCACCAAGAGCAAGAAAAAAAAGACGGATGTCGCCGATGCGCGGACGTCCAAAAAGACAAGCTCCAAAACAAGCAGTAAGACCAAGGTGGCCGATGCCTGCGGCTCAAAAGCCAAGCTCAAAACAAAAAAATGCAAGGCCGCGCAACTCGCCGCCAAGGCTGATAAGAGAAAAGCCGACAAGGAACTGGCTTTAAAGCTGGCAGCCTCCAAACCGATCACCTTCCTGCCTGCGCCCTTCTTCCCCAAGCAGGAAGCTCCAGTCGTTCCCGTAAACAACGGCCCCGTACCCTATAACGCCGTGGCCGGACAGGGCGCCTCCCCCCCGCCATCACCTCTGAACGACACGCTCTCCCCTGCCGACGCCGCGCTTTACCAAACCGCCTTCAACCTGATGGACAAGGCCGATTACGCCGGCGCCGATGCGCAACTGGCGCAGGTAACGGACAAGAGCCTGATGGGCTACGCCCAGTATCACAAGCTTTTCAGTGCCGGCTATCAATCCACCTACGAAGAACTGACTACCTGGCTTACCGCCTATGGCGATCATCCGATGGCCATGAAGGTCTGGGGCCTGGCCAAACGTAAAAAACCTCAAGGCGCGCCGGATCCGGCCTTCCCGCTGCTGGCAGCAAACGCGACCGCCCAGAGAACAGACGCCTTGATCGGCGGCGCGGGCATTCAACTCGCCAGCATGACCCGCTTTTCCGGCAGCACGTCGATTGCCCGCGCGGATGCCTCAGCCCCTTCCAGCGACACCGACCTGACGCCGAAATCGGCGCGTTCGGCCTATAATAACGACCAACTCGCCCAGGCCGTGACCCTCGGCCGCCAGATAGGCGATCACTGGGTAGCCGGCCTCGCCTGCTGGCGTCTCAAGCGCTACGAAGAGGCCTTGGCGGAATTCAAGTTCGTCAGCTCCGATCCCAGCACCAATGCCTGGACGCAATCGAGCGGCGCCTACTGGGCGGCCCGCAGCGCGCAAAAGCTTGGCCGCGCCGATGACGCCGAAACCTTCCTGCAACTAGCCGCCAGCTTCCCCTTCACCTTCTATGGCCTGCTCGCCGAAGAGCGCCTCGGCGTCGACTCGGCTATTTCTCTGGCCAAGAAGGGGTTGCCGCCGACCTTTGGCCGCGAGCAACGCTCCGTCCTAACCGCCAGCCTGACCGAAGATTTCACCTGGGCCAAGAGTCACCCGCGCGCACAACGGCTCAACGCTCTGGTCCAGATCGGCCAGGATTCAGACGCCAGATCGGAACTGCAAGCCGCGGTTCAGTCCTCATCCAGCCGTGAGGAACGCGACCGCTGGCTGGCCTTCGGCGCCAAAACGCACATCAAGATCAACCAGCTAAAACCGACGGATCATCTGTTCGATGTGTCGCTGTATCCGATCCCCGATATCGCACCAAAAGGCGGCTACACGGTCGACAAGGCGCTGATCTTCGCCATCGCGCGCAAGGAAAGCAAGTTCAACGCCCAGGCCCACAGCTATGCCGGCGCCTACGGCCTGCTGCAACTGATGCCGGCCACGGCGGCGCTGGTCGAGGGTGATTCCAGCTTCAACAGCAAGCCGAAGCAATTGCTCATTCCCGCCGTCAATCTGCGCGTCGGCCAAAACTATATCAACCGCCTGCAAGGCTCCTCGATCATCGATGGCGACCTGTTGCGCACCATCGCCGCCTATAATGCCGGCGCTCGTCCGGTAAAGGACGCCGTGGATTCATTGGGCAATGACGCCGATTCCCTGCTGGTCATGGAATCGATCCCGGTCGCCCAAACCCGGCAATATGTCGAGGAAGTTGTCGCCAACTACTGGATCTATCGCCAGATCATGGGCAAGGACAGCAAGACCCTCGCCCAGGCGGCCAGTGACGCGAAGATCATCAATCTGTCAGCCGATGCGCCTGTTCAAGAGGCAGGGGCCGCGCCCGTGGGCGACGTTGCTCTGGCGGAAAACTAAACTTTTTTCAGCGGCTTGGGCGGCACACCCAGCATATAGGACAGGAAACTGAAGCTTTTCGCAATGCCGCGCCACAAGGCGCCTCTGGCATGGAAACGATCGGCGCTGGTCGTGAGGGAGGCGCCCATCGGCCGCAAGCGCGCGCGGCCCAGCGACATCGACAGCGCCACATCCTCGAACGCCACCTGATCCTTGTAGCCGCCGCTGGTTTCATACAAGGCGCGTGACAGCAGCAGACCATGATCGCCGCTCGGCATGGCCAGCCAGCGGGCGCGCAGGGCCAGCAGTTCCGCCCACAGGCCAACCAGAATCGACGGATCGTCAAAGCGCAGGTGAAAATAGCCGGCGCGCAGCGGAAAGTTTTTCATATGCAACTGGACCTGATCCATCCAGCCGTCGCCCAGTTGCGAATCCGGATGCAGGATCAACAGCCAGTCGCCGCGCACCGCCCGGCAACCCTGCCAGAGTTGCAGGCCGCGCTCGTGGTCGGTTTTGATGATCTGGCAGCCGGTAGAATCCGCAATTTCCAGCGTGGCGTCATCCGAGCCACCATCGACGATAACGACTTCCTTGATCAAACCGGCCACCACGCCCGGCACCAGCGCGGAAAGTGTGCGCGCCAGGTGATCTTCGGCATTCAGGGTCGGCATGACAACGGAAATCAACGCGAAAACACTCCCACCAGCTCGACATGGCTGGACCATAAGAACTGATCGATCGGCGTCACCCTGTCCAGCGAAAAGCCGGCCTTCACAAGGATGTTAGCATCTCGCACGAAGGTCGATGGATTGCACGACACGGCCACGGCCCGCGCCACCTGCGAACGAGCAATTTCGGCTGCCTGGGCCTCAGCCCCGGCGCGCGGCGGATCGAAGACAATGGCGTCGAAGCCCTTCATTTCCTCGGCCAGCAGCGGACGGCGGAACAGATCGCGCGCTTCGGCGGTGATCGTCTTGAGGCCCGGCGCCGAGCCAATGGCCGTTTTCAGCGAGGCAATGGCCGGTGCTGATCCATCGGCGGCATAGACCACGGCCGTTTCCGCCAGCGGAAAGGTGAAGGTGCCCGCACCGCAGAACAGATCGGCGACCTTTTTCGCCCCGCCGATACCCTCAACCACCAACCTGACCATATCGGCTTCCGACGGTACGCTGGCTTGCAGGAACGGCCCGATCGGCAGGCCAACCATCGCCTTGCCGAAGCGAACCTTGGGGGTGCGCGACATATAGAGCATGTCCTCGCCCATAGACACGCGGGCGAAATCGGCTTCGGCGGCGCACATGGCGATATTCATGCGCGCATCGGCCGACAAACCGCCTGATTTCATGCGCTCGACGCCGGTAATATCAATATCGATCCCGGTGAGCGACAGCGTGACGTGCAGGATCGGGGCGGACTTGGGATGTTCGAACAGGTAAGCCGCCAGGGCCTTGAGGTGCGGCAGCGCCGCGACGATCGCCGGATCACTGACCGGGCACTCACGGATAGCGACCAGATTCCATGTTTTGCGCGCCTTGAAACCAAGCTCGATCTGTTTGCCGGTCTTGCGGGCGTGCAACCCGACGCGGCGTCGGCTTTGCGGTGGCGTGGTCAGAATGGGCGCGACTTCGGTTTCCAGCCCCGTGCGTTGCAACAGGACATCGACGATATTGCGCTTCCAAGCGCTATAGGCCGGAATATCCCAATGCTGCATAGCGCAGCCACCGCAGGCCGCGAAATGGACACAGGGCGGCGACACGCGGTCAGGGCTGGCTTCCAGCACCTCTACAAGCTCAAGCTTCTCTTTGCCTTGCCGCACCAGCACACGCTCGCCCGGCAGGGTCAGGGGCACAACCAGACCGCCAGCGGTGAGGCCGTCGCCCTGAAAGCCGACCTTGCCGATGAGCGCTTCAAATTCCGCCATGTAAGCACTTTCCGAAAAGTGTAGTGCACTTTTCGGATTAAAAAGTGCGAAAACAAAAAAAGTCCGAAGTTACGAAGAGACGCCCGCTTAAAGCACGGCGGTCAAAAAGCAAGTTTTTATCGATATTTTGCAATCCAGCTTTAAAATCCCAACGCGAACTTTCCGCGTATGGCGCGATATTAACCTCATTGCTCGCCCAAGGACTCACAAGATGCCCCGCCCAGTTCCAGCCCCCCATCCCCTCCATGCCGGCCCGATTTTCATCGGCGGCATACTGCTAGCCATATTATTGGCCCTGTTGCTGCCGACTGCCGCAGGCGCTGGTGACCGCGACGGCTACGGACGGCCGGCTTATTATTACGATGAAGACGCGCGTTATACCGGCGGCAGTCTCGGCTACTATCCCAATCTCGACGACAGCTATCACGCCCAGTACGACCGGACCTATCGGACCGGACGGCGCTACGGCTATTCGCGCAGTTATGAGCGTGACTATAACGGCCGGGACTATAGCTGCTATTGCAGCCGGGGCGCTTATCATCGCGTCTATAACTGGAAAGGCGAGCATGAGTATCGCCAAGGCAGCCGGCGCCATAGCCAGTACAGCTACCGCAACGATTACGACAATTATTGACCCCCTGCTTATTTCATTCTTACCGTGCTGGGTGGAAAACACATTCCATTAGCAGAGTGACTGGCGCATCATGGTTAAAATATGAACAAACATGAACGAGCCACTCAAATCCCATTCATGTTGACCTCTGTATAAAGGTCATCACAACGACGCAATTCGCTCTTTCCCGACCGCGCCGTAACAGAAGGAGATTTATTATGTCCAGGATGACGTTTACGCACAAGATGGTCCTCTCCGCTGTGGCCATTACGGCGGCCGCTGCGATGGCCCTGCCTGCCGCCGCGCAATGTTACCGTGACAGCAATGCTGACGGCGCCATTGTCGGCGCTATCGCCGGGGCCGCCATCGGTAACGCCGCCTCCAGCCGTCACAATCGTGGCTCTGGTACGGCGGCAGGCGCCATTATTGGCGCCGTCGCCGGGGCCGCCATCGATGACAGCAACGACGGTTGCCGCTACGACAACGGCTATCGTAACGATGATGGCTATCGCTACAGTGATGGTGACTATTACAACGCGCCGCGTCCTTATTATCGCGGCAGCGTGTATGTAGAACCCCGTGGCGGCTATTATTATCGTGACCGCTCTTACCGTCATGAGCGCCGTTATGACCGTTATGAGCGTCACGACCGTTATGACCATCATCGCCGTCACGATCGGTGGTAATGTGAAGGAATAACCTGAAAAGCCTCCGAATACACATTCGGAGGCTTTTTTAACGGGTTGCAGAAATCGCATTTGATGAATGGAGATGAACGAACTTATCAAGTCCCGTTCATCTTGACACCACTAGGGTACTTTTATGAGCCGGCACTTTCGCCGTGCATACAGGAAACCCCGGCAATGACCACACTCCATCCTATGAAGCGTATTATTGTTTCTACCCTGTTGATGACGGCCCTTGCCGGAATGACCCTGCCGGGCATCGCTTCGGCGAGATCCCGTCCCTGCGAAGGCAAGCAGACCGAAGGCGCTGTTCTCGGCGCTGTGGCCGGCGGCCTGATCGGCGGCAGCGCGGCCAATACCCGCAACAAGGGCACAGGTACGGTCATCGGCGCTGTCGTAGGTGCGGCAGTTGGCTCATCCATCGCCAAGAACAACACCAAATGCCGCTACGATGATCGCTACGCCTATCAGGATCGCCGCGATGGTCGCTACGACCGTTATGACCGCCGTTATGACCGCCGTGACGACCGCCGCCATGACCGTCATGATCGTTGGGACGACCGGAATGATCATCACGACCGCGACCGCTGGTAGGACTCCCTCCAGAAAGCAAAAGCCCGGAACCGATCAGGTCCGGGTTTTTTGATCCAGGCTTGCGGGTTATGCCCCGTTTCTCTTGACGCGCCACGATAGCAATGTCGCCGCCCAGTAGTTCCAGACACTGGAGATGAGCGTCGCAATAATCCCAGCCACGACATAGTGAATATGCAACTGATCCTTCATAAACAGCGACAGGCACAGGCTGATCAGCGCGCCGAGCGAACACGCCACATAGAAACGGATCAATCCGCCGAACATGCGCCAGCCCTTGAGGCGGCGGTCGCGGAAGGTGACCAGGTTGTTGAGGAAAAAGTTCCACGTCATCGACAACCAGATCGCCAGGCTGTAATTGATCAGGTCCCCTTTATTATATTGGTAGCGGTAGATCGGGAACTCGCCTGGCACGGCCAGGAAGTGATGACCGAGGTAGAGCAGGATCGTGTAGACCACCACACCGCTCAGACCGACCCCGGCAAACAAAACGAACTTGGCCGGCAGCAGCCCACCCGTCGCCTTCTCCACCAGCAGGGCGCCCAGATCGAGCACCACGCGCAGGTCAAGCTTGGACACACCGCCCTGACGTTCACGCAGCGCCGCCTTGACCTCGCCAAAGCGCGGCTTACGGGGGGCAGATGCGGCTACATCAAGCAGGATCTTGAAGCCGATGCCGGTCAGCTTGGGTCGTGCCGATTCGTAATATTCCCGCGTCATCAGGAAGCAGCCGCTCATCGGGTCGGACAACGGCACCTTAAGCACCAGCCCGGTGGCCCAGGTCGCCGCCTTGGATCCCAGGTCGCGGATACCGCTCAGGCCTGTTTCCGTCGTGCCAATATAACGCGACACGCAGACCAGATCTTTGTCGCCCTTCATGATCATGTCAGCCAAGGCGCGAATCGCCAGTGGATCGTGCTGCCCGTCACCGTCCATAACGCCGAGATAGCGGCCGTGGGCAATATCCCAGCCTTTTATGGCCGCAGAGGACAAACCGCGTTCGCCGACGCGGACATGCAGTCGCACGTTTGGACGTGTGCGGGCGACATCGAGCACCTCGGCCGCCGTATTATCCGCCGAATTATCGTCAACCACGATGATTTCGTGATTGATGCCCGCAAGAGTGTCGCAAATTTCATTGATAACACTGCGAATAGCCGCCCCTTCGTTCAGGGTGCAGATAATCAGACTGAGGTCCGGTTGGGCATCCGAAGCAAGCTCAATATTCGTCAAAAAGAAACTCCCCGGCGTCCCACCCGTCTGGGCATCACGCCATCAATAAAAAAAGTTGGTCATTTTAAGAACGGAGAGGATGGCAAATCTATGGTAGCCCCCCACCCGCGATCTAAAGCCCCGCAACTCAGCACCCGCATCAACCCTGACACAATCGGGCCAAACTAACGCCCCCCGGACCCGATAAGTCCGGAACAAGTGACGCTCAATATCCGTTTAGCACCAAGAATACAATGGCCAAACTCAACCTCCCCCGCCTCTCCAACCTCCGCCCGTCTTCGCTATTTCCATCGGCATACTGGATACCAATGCTGTTTTTCCTGCCGTTGTTGCTAGGTGTTCTGGCCAAGCTTCACCGCTCGAAATATGTTTTCTCCGAGTACCAGTCGGTCGCCTGCGCCGGCCTGAAAGTGCTTCAGAATGCGCCCATCTACGCTCTGGACCTGCAATGCCACGGTATGCGCGCCGCCAGCTTCGTCTATATTCCGGGCGTGGCGCAGGTGGCGGCCTTTTTTGAACGCTTCCTGACGGAGCCTGGTTTCCTGGTTCTCTATCTTGTTTTTTACCTGGCTGCGGCGGCAGCCCTGATCTACATTCCCCTCTTCGCGCGTCAGACGCCCGGCACATGGCACGACAAACTGCCCTTCGCCGTCTTCCTGAGCAGTAGCGCCTTCATGCTCGGCAATATCGCGGTCATCCTGCATGGCATCGTCCTGCTGGGCGCCCTGGTGATTGAAATAACACCCTGGCTATTCATCGCGGCGGTCGCCGTGGCGGCCTGGGTCAAACCAACCTTTCTGACCTACCTGATCGTTATCCTGCTGCTCGATATGCCACTTGTCCGCCGTATTGGCCTGATGGCCGCCGGCGTGTGCCTGGGCCTGCTGCCCCTGGGGCATTTTATCCTGACCGGTGGTGCGCTAACCAACCAGTGGTACGCCCTGTTGTCGCATTACGTTTTTAACGTTACGCCCGGCGTTGGCTTTTTCGGCTGGCTGGGCCTGATCGGCATAGCCCCGGCGCATACCGGCGCCAAACTGGCTTACCTGGTCTATGCCGGCCTGATAACGCTGAGCGGTCTGGCACTAGCCAAAGGCCTGCAACTCAACCACCGTGAACGGATATGGCTGGGTCTCAGCCTCGCCGCCCTGCTCATTCCGCGCATCATGAGCGAAGATATCTGCCTGATCGGACCCGGCCTGCTGATCCTGGCCGATAAAAGCGCCCAACTGGCAAGCGGCGCGCAGGTTATCCTCCGCAATGGCCGCGGCATCGTCCTGGCCCTGTGCGTCGTCGCTCTCGCCGGCGCACTGACCGGCCTGGCCGACTACAGTGAACCGGTAGCTCTTCTTGGCCTGAGTCTGTATGTGCTATGGCTCGGCCAGCACATGATCAGTACGCGCCTGCCCCATATCCTCTCTATATTCGCGGCGCTTTTCGCGCGCAAATCCGAAACGGCGGTGAACTGATGGACGCGCTCAACTGGTTCCAGCGCTTTACCCATAACAAGCGTAATATGTGGATTTTTTCACTTTTCTTTCTGTTTCCACTGATCGGGAATGTTATCAGCCGCTGGGCCAAAGGCGGTTGGTGGCTGAATGATTTCGATGCTTTGATATGCGGGGCGCATTACATACATACGGGGCAGTCTCCTTACAGTCTGCATCCTGTTTGCGAGGGTCTAAGCCCCGCCGTTTACGTCTATGCCCCACAAGTCGCTCATTTTTTCACTCCCTTCATCGATATGTTCGGTCTGAGTAGCGCGCGCATTGCCTATCTGTTCATACTTCTGCCGGCCATGGGCATCATGACCTGGTACATGCTCTTCAAGACCTTTCCCAAGTCACCGTTTCATTTTCGCCTGATGTCGGTCGCTGCCATTAATGGCAGCGCAGCCTGCTGTGGAAATATCAGTTTCATACTTCACGCCCTGGTCGTGCTGGGCGCCATCAACCTGAAACGCAGCCGCTGGCCGTTTATCATCGCCGTCACTTTAGGCGCGATGGTCAAGCCTGTTTTCCTGACCTATCTGGTCGTTCTCCTGTTTGAAAACCGGCCGCTCGTAAAACGACTGTTCACAGGCCTGATCGCCGCAACCGTGGGACTTGGAGGCGTGATGCTGATCATGCTGACGTCGGGCACGTTCGGGGATGCCTGGCATGAGGCCTTGCATACAATCGTTATTGAACAGCAGCCCGGCATAAGCTTCTTCGCCCTGACCTCAAGCCTGGGCTTCAGCATGACCTCTCCTGTCAGTTTGATCGGATTGGCCATCTTTACCGGCGTCATGATCATCAGCGGCCTTATCCTGACGGAATGGGGCGACCTGAATGACGACGAGCGTATATTATTGGGAATGGGTTTCGCGCTTATGCTCAATCCGCGGCTTCAGGATTACGACATGTATTTCCTGGGGCCTTGTCTCGCCATGATCATTATGATGGCTAAACCGTTGGGCGCACGGATATTCACGTGGGCCAGCTGGTTATTTTCCGGCATCCTGATTTTTGATGTAATCATCAACATACTGGAAGTCGAAGGCATTCATCGTGCGCCGCTGACCGTATTTATATATTGCGTGCTGACAGTTTCCATTGCCGGGTTGACCGCGTGGCCACAACGGGCGCGAATACGCGGCTGGTTCCGCAATCCCTTGCCTGTCTTGCAGGATATCCTGGCGCAGCGCATATAAAAAAAGCCCCGCACTGATTGGTGCGGGGCTTTTACCTTAGCTGGCGGCTTTCAGTCTTTCGAGCGCCGCCGAAAGCTTGGCCTTGCCGTTTTCGGCGTCTTCAAGACGTTCGCGGTTTTCAGCGATCACCTCTTCAGGCGCCTTGCGAACAAATTCCGGATTGTCGAGCTTGCGGCGAACGCCATCGATCGTCTTGTCGAAATCGGCGATGCCCTTGGCCAGGCGCGCCTGTTCGGCCTTGAGGTCGATAAACTCGGCGATGGCCAGGTGCGCCGTCGCTTCGCCAGCCACGAAAGGCACCGAACCGGCGACCGCTTCACCGACCTTCACTTCTGACAAACGGCCTAAAAACAGGATCAAGTCTTCATGCGTATTCAAGCGCTTGGCAGTGACTTCTGAGGCGCCACTTAAAGACAAGGGCGCCCGCGCCGAACCCGGCACATTCATTTCCGAACGGATCGAGCGAATCTCGCCGATCAGGTCGATCAGCCAGTTGATCTCCTCATCGGCCTCGGCATCAATCGCTTTGGCGTCCGGCTTCGGCCAGCTATGCGAGATCAGCATGTCGATGTGGCCGGTCTTCTCCCACAGCTCTTCGGTGATGAACGGCATGACAGGATGCAGCAGGATCATCGCCTGATCGAGCACCCAGGCCGTCATGGCGCGGATTTCGGCCTTGGCGGTCGTGTCATCGCCATTGAGGATCGGCTTGGCCAGTTCGAGATACCAGTCGCAGAAGACGTTCCAGATGAACTTGTAAAGCGCATTGGCGGCGTCATCGAAGGCGCAGGCTTCCAAGGCTTCGGTGACGGCGGCAAGCGTCTTCTGCACCTCGCCGCGGATCCAGCGGCTAAGAGTCAGTTTGGCGGTCGACGGATCGAAGCCCTCGACGCGGGCACATTCGTTCATCTGGGTGAAGCGCGTGGCGTTCCACAGCTTGGTCGAGAAATTGCGGTAGCCTTCGATACGCGGCTTGGCCAGCTTGATATCACGGCCCTGCCCCGACATGGCGGTCAGGGTAAAGCGCAGGGCGTCGGCGCCGAACTCGTCGATCAGCACCAGCGGGTCCATGACATTGCCCTTGGACTTCGACATCTTCTGGCCCTTGTCGTCACGGACCAGGGCATTGATGAAGACACGCTTGAAGGGTGCCTTCCCGGTGAAGTGCAGGCCCATCATCATCATCCGCGCGACCCAGAAGAAGATGATGTCAAAGCCGGTGATCAGGGTATGTGTCGGATAGAAGCGTTGCAGGTCTTCGGTATTTTCCGGCCAGCCCATGGTCGAGAACGGCCACAGCGCCGAGGAGAACCAGGTATCGAGAACGTCCTCGTCCTGCTTGAGCGCGACCGGCTTTCCGTAATGGATTTCTGCCTGCTTGTGGGCGTCGGCCTCGGTTTCAGCGACGAAAATAAAGCCATCCTCGGCATACCAGGCCGGAATACGATGGCCCCACCAGAGTTGACGTGACACGCACCACGGCTCGATATTGCGCATCCATTCGAAATAGGTCTTTTCCCAGTTCTTCGGCTCGAAAACGGTCCGACCATCCTCAACGGCGGCAATCGCTTCCTTGGCCAGTTCGCCGGCGTTGACATACCATTGATCGGTCAGGAAGGGTTCGATGACGACGCCGGAGCGGTCGCCATGCGGCACCATATGCTTTGTCTTCTCAACCTGCTTGAGCCAGCCCTCTTCTTCGGCGCGGGCGATAATCGCCTGGCGCGCCACGAAGCGGTCCATGCCGCGATATTCCGCTGGCACGGGATCAAAGGCCAGAAGCTGCGCCTGGGTATCGAGGATATTGATCTGCTCCAGATCATGGCGCTTGCCGACCTGAAAGTCGTTGAAATCGTGCGCCGGGGTAATCTTGACCGCGCCGGAACCCTTGGACGGATCAGCGTATTCGTCGGCAACGATCGGGATACGGCGGCCCGTGATCGGCAGGATCACAAATTTGCCGATCAAGCCTTTGTAACGCTCATCATCCGGATGCACGGCTACACCGCTATCGCCCAGCATGGTTTCCGGACGCGTGGTGGCGACGACGATATAGTCGCGTGTTTCCGTCGTGTCGTTGCCGTCTTCGTCCTTGACCGGGAAGTCATAGGTCACGCCATCGGCCAGCGGATAGGCGAAATGCCAGTAATGACCATCGACCTCCTTCTGCTCGACTTCGAGATCGGAAATCGCCGTCTGGAACTGCGGGTCCCAGTTGACCAGGCGTTTGTCGCGGTACATCAGCCCCTGCTGGTGCAGAGTGACGAAGACCTTGCGCACAGCCGCCGACAGGCCATCATCGAGCGTAAAGCGCTCGCGTGACCAGTCGCACGACGCCCCCAGGCGGCGCAGTTGCTGGACGATGGTGCCACCCGACTCCTTCTTCCATTCCCACACCTTGGCGACGAAGGCTTCGCGGCCCATGTCACGACGCCCGACATTGGTGCCAGACGCCGCCAATTGGCGTTCAACCACCATCTGGGTGGCGATGCCGGCGTGGTCCGTGCCGGGCAGCCACAGGGCCGCCTTGCCACGCATCCGCTCAAAGCGCGTCAGCACGTCTTGCAAGGTGTTATTCAGCGCATGGCCGATATGCAACGAACCTGTCACATTGGGCGGCGGAATGACGATGGAGAAGGTGTCCTTCGCGTCCGAAGGGGAAAACACGCCGGACTCTTCCCACATTTTATACAGGCGGGGTTCAACGGCGGCGGGATCGAAATTTTTTTCCAGCATGGTCTCGTACAATAGGGAATGAAAAAGAGCGGCTCACCGCTGTGATGCCGCTCTCTTAACAAATGAACTCAAAAGAATCTATGGATTAGCGACGGGATTGACGCGCAATCCGTTCGACTTCAAGACGAACCTGCTCCTCGACAATACCCGGCAGGTGCTGATCGAGCCACGATTGCAGCAACGGACGCAGCAGTTCCTTGGCGACGTCCTCCAGCGTGCGATCGCTGTGCGGCACCAGCAGATTGCTTGTCAGGGCGCCAAAGGAAGACGCCGCAATTGTTTCGGTGCGTTCGCTGACCAGGCCGCCAGCGGACGAAGGCGCAGCAACCGGCGGCGGCGCGGGGGCCGGTTCAGGCGCTGCGGAAGGCGAATAGGCATCGATATCACCGATGGAAACGGCTTCCGGCGCCTCATAGGTTTCGGTCAGTTCGAGCACGTCATCTTCCGAAGCCTCTTCAGCTTCCGGTTCGGCTGTCGCGAAGGCATCGCCCTCGTCGTCAGCTTCCGGTTCAGCCGCAGCCTGGGCCGCTGCATCTTCCGGCGCATCATCTTCCGAGATAATGCGGCGAATGGAAGCGAGGATTTCCTCCATTGTCGGTTCGTGTGCGGATTGTTCTGCCATGTTTTTTTAACTGCTGCGAATCGGGTTCGGGAACTGAAACCTATGGGAGGGTGACACGTGTTCGCCGCATTTTGCAACTCTTTAGGCGGTTTTTGCCGCCGAATTTCGCCGAAGCGAAGAATTTATTGTGAAGAAACCCGCAAGTTGCCCTGCGGGAGACTTCATCAGAATATAAAGGCGCAATAGGGATTAATTGCCGCCAGCCGCCAAACCGTCAAGCGCGTGAACCACCGGTTCCAGAGGTGTCCAGCCCTTCGATTTGACATCATCGAAATGGTCCTGCGGATCATAGACCTGAATGTCCGGCACAAAGGCCTTGGCCGTCAGCCCGCCCATGACCGACAGCAACTGACTGCCGGCGACATATTGCCCGCGCTCGGCCTCGATCAGCGCCAGTTGCGCCGATTTCAGTTCCTGCTGGGCGTTCAGCACTTCGATATTAGTGCGCAAACCGACCTGTTGCTCGACCTTGACGCCATCGGCGGCCACCTGCGCCGCCTTGACCTGCTCCTGATTGGACGTCACGGCCGAACGCGCGGCCAGCATCTGCGACCACGCCTGCGACACCGAGGACACCACCTGACGGCGCGTCGTTTCAACGACCTGGAGTTGCGCGTTATAGTTTTCCGTCGCCTGGCGGACGCGCGAGCCATTCAAACCGGCGCTGAACAAAGGGATCGACAGGCGCAGGGTGGCCGAACTGGAATCATTGTCGGCAATATCGCCAATGCCAAGCCCCGGCTGGGTGCCGCCAGTACTGGCCGATAAACCCACCGTGGGGCCAAATACCGAACGCTCGGCCCGGACCTGCGCCTTGGCCGAATCGGCGGCATACTGGGCCGATTGCAAATCGGGATTGTTCTTTTCAGCCGCATCCAGAGCCGCATTGAAGTCAGTCGGCAAGCCCGGCAGAGTTGGCTCGACTTCGAGCGCGACCGGCGACTGGCCGACAACAGCGACATAAGAGGCGCGATCGGAATCAAGTTGCGCCTGGGCCGAAGCCAGAGACGCCGCCGAGGCCGACAGACGCGCCTGTGACTGCGCCACATCGGTGCGGGTCAATTGTCCGGCATCGAACTGCGCCTGGGTCTGGTCAAGCTGCTGCTTGAGGATATCGTAATTGTCCTGCGAAATTTGCAGGGCCTGCTGGTCGCGGCGAACCGCCGTGTAGACGCTGATCACATCGAGCAGGACGCCGGATTCGGTGCTGCGCAGGCCTTCCTGGCCGGACATCACATTGGCGCGCGACGCTTTCAGCGAAGAGGCAATGCCGCCCGAAGCGAAGATCGTCTGGCTGGCCGAGATGCCCGCAGTAGTGGCCGAGCGATTGCCGGCAAAGTCCGGCAGGTCATTATAGCTTGCCGAAGCCGTGGCGCTGAGCGATGGCCCCAGTTGCGAGCGGGTCTGGACATAGGTTTCGTCGGTAGCCCGCTGGGTGGCGCGGCTGCGCAGGAGCGTCGGGTTCTGGGCATAGGCCATGGCAATGGCGTCGTTAAGGCTCTCCGCCTGGGCGCTGACCACCATGGTAAGCGCCAGCACCGAAACCGCGGCAGTCAGACCGAACGTCGCAAACTTGGAATTCGTCATAAAACAGATGTCCCCACGTCTTGAAGGCAGACGATACGCCTGCCCTGTTGTCTTCCGGACGCATGTACGCGCGGTCCGGCTTCGGCAATAAGCTGAAATTACCTCTAAAACCCTACTGCCAGAAGATTATAGGCTTGGCGAGTTAAGGATTTTTCACGTTCGGCTTTTTACCACCATTATCAGTAGTCAGCGCATGGTGGCGACTTTTATGTCACCCTAATGGCCCGCCTGACGATTTCTGTCAGCAGGCAATCAGAATTCAAATGACGGTGCACGCTCGAAGCCCGGCAGGGTCGACGGTGCGGAATCGAACACATCACGCTCCGAGATGCCGGATTCGATGCGCAGATACAGACGCGCATGACCGACCGGACCGTCTTTCACGACCACCGCCAGGCGGCCGCCAACCTTGAGCGCTTTTAGCCAGGTCGCGGGCACTTCAGCCACGGCGCCCTCGACGATGATGATATCGTAACCGGAACCGGACGGCGCCTTCAGGTCGGCCGTCACGCACTTGACACCCAGTTCCTTGAGATAAGGCTCGATAACCGCCATGACGCGCGGATCGGCTTCCTGTTCGGTAACGGTCAGGCCGGCGTGCCGCAAAACAGCGGCAGCATAGGGCGCGGCGATCGCCAGAGCGGATTCGCCGATCTTGGGTTCCACGGTCTGCAACAGCTTCGAAATATCACGCGGCTTCATCAAGACCCGGCCCGGCGCGATCGGCGATTCCACTTCACCATAAGCGCCGAAGGCCTGAGACGACGCACACAGGCGTTCGCGCTGGATGTGGCGCATGGCCAACTGCAACGGGGCATCGGTGACATCATTCACGCGAACCTGGGATTCGACCATATTCTGACGGGCGGCGTGAAAATCCATAATGCTGATCCTTGGGGCTTAATCGAACGCTTTGTATCGCTTATAAGAGCAAGCGGCGCGCGCTTCAATCGCCATAAGCTGAGATTTAACGGCAAAAAGCGCACAATCGCACGGCCTTATGCACATTTATTAGGAAATTTGCGCCAGAGATCATTGCGGGCGATGATGTGATCTGTTAGCGAACGCATCCGCTCTACGTGAGGCCTGATGGCGGAGCGGTTACGCACCGGATTGCAAATCCGTGAAGCCCGGTTCGACTCCGGGTCAGGCCTCCACACTTCCTTCATTCATAGCCATCCGGCGCTGGAGCTTAAACTAAGCCGCGCGCATATTGGCCAGGAACCGGGCCAGTTCCATCTTCAACTGGTCCGAGGCGCGGCTGACAGACTTGGCCTCCTCGAAGACCACACTGGCCACCTGCCCTGTTTCGTTGGCCACGCCGCGTACAGCGTCGATATCATTGCCGACGCTTTGCGAGCCCTCTGCCAGCGATTCGACCGTTTCAGCGATCTGGCTGGTGGCCATCTGCTGGGCGGCCACAGAACGCGCGATATCGTCGGCGCCGGACCGCAATTCAGATATCGTACCGACGATTCCCGCGATGGCGCCGGTCGCCTCGATGGCGTCGCTCTGGATCTGCTGGACCTTGGCGGTGATCTCGCGGGTCGCCTTTTCCGTCAGCTGCGACAGGGTCTTGACCTCGGCGGCCACCACCGCGAAGCCCGCGCCGTGCTCGCCTGCCCGCGCCGCTTCGATGGTGGCGTTGAGCGCCAGGAGGTTGGTCTGTTGTGCAATGGAGGTGATCATGTCCACCACGGCGCTGATTTCGTCGGCACTGCGGCTAAGACGCCCCATCAGGGCCGAGGTCGATTCGGCCTCCGCCGAGGCGCGGGCGGAAACCTCGGTCGACAATTGCGTCGAACCGGCGATTTCGTTGGCCGTCTGTGACAGCTCCATCACCGTGCTGGCGACTTTTTGCGCGCTTTGCGAGGTGCTGACGGCGACCGAGGCCACCTTCCCCGCGCTCTCCGACGCCGCGAAGGCCGACTGGCTCATCGTATCGGAAGAGGTGATCATGGCCCTAGAAGATTGTGTCAGGCCTTCGAGCAGCGCCGACACCTGCGTTTCCAGCTTGTTGCCCAGTTCGTGCAGGGCCGCCTTGCGTTCGACAGCGATGGCCTCGGCATGGTTCGCTGCCTCGCCTTCCAGGCCGACCAGCTTCTGGCCGTTGGCACGCAATACATCCAGCGCCGCCGCCAGACGGCCGATTTCATCGGATCGCGCGGAACCTTCCGCCGACGTATCGAATTCACGGCGCGCCAGGCGGTCGGTATAATGGCTCAGACGATCGATAACCGAGAAAACCTCGCGGTCGAAATAGATAGCCGCGGCCAATCCGGCCAGGCCGACCAGGACTGAGGTCATCAGGATCAGGCGAGCGAAGCCTTTTTCCAGTCCTTGTATCTGCGTGATATAACCGCCTGCCGCACCCGCCTGCGCCTGGATCAGCAAATCCCCCACTGTGGACGTGTGATGAAGCGCTACGAAGGTCGCCAGGCCAAGACCGGCGAAAAACAGCGCCAGCAGCGCACGGATACGAACCTTGATCGGGGGCAGACGCACGGATGATTCCTCATTTTATTCGGGAATTGAACCTCTGCCGGTCATGGTTAAATTGTCATGAACAAATGCCCCACGTTCTGTCAGGAAACTGATTACAGACCGTTTTTCCCCTTACAGGCGCATTTACGCTTCATTAACCAGACTCCTTACATAACAGCGTTGTCTTTACGTATCTGAAGACACCCACCATCACCAAACTTCAAAAGCCCGAAAGTTTCTTTTCGGGCTTTTTTTCGTTTGAAATCAGGGCGACACCTCTTCACGCACAGAATTGTGCAAAACTTCCGCCTTAGGGCTTGCCATGCGGCGCGAACCCTTGCTATAGGGCGCGCCTTGCCAGCGTGTTCCCCGATAGCTCAGTTGGTAGAGCAGTCGACTGTTAATCGACTTGTCGCAGGTTCGAGTCCTGCTCGGGGAGCCAGGCTGGCGTTTGCCAACGTCTGCTTACGTTGAAAAATCCCTTATAATCTGGTAGTTTAGCGGCATCAATAGTCCCATAGCGTCCGATGACGTCCCCCTACATCCGGCTCGCTTTAGGGCATTTTTGGGGGCGGGATTTTCGGCCGAAAAGTGCCCCCAGATGTCACTGTCAGAAATCGCAGTCAAAAACGCGAAGCCACAGGCCGCTCTTTACAAGCTTTTTTGACTATAACGGCCCGTTCCTCGCCGTTCCCCCCCAGTGGCGGCCGACTTTGGCGTTTCAAATACTGATTTGCCGGCAAAGAACAGCAGCTTTCCCTTGGCAGATATACTGACCTCGGCCCGAAAGAAGCTCGGGACCGATGCCACAAAGCCCGCAAGCAACTGAGCGATGGTATTGATCCGGCGTCGATGGTCAGGAAACAGAAGGCCGCTGCAATCATTACCGCAACCCATATCCTTGTGCCAGTCTATCCAAACCATTGCGAACAACGGATAACGTCGCAGAAGTTGCCCCGGCAAAAATGCGGCTCCTTGTCGGCGACGACGTCGGCCTTTACGTTGCCGAAAGTTGTGTCGGGTCGATGCTTGATACCGTCGTAGAAGGCCTGGATGATATCTTCCTTGAACTTCGGCGTCCGGGGAAAGGCATTGACCACCGCCTCGCGTTCCTCATCGGAATATTGATCATAGCTCAGACCCAGCACATCCATCTCGACGCCGGCGGTGACCAGGGCGACGACCGGATGCATGTGGACCGGCACGCCCGGTGTGGTGTGGAGCGCGATGGCCGTCCAGACCGTATAGGTATCGTCTTCCGGAATGCCGCGGCTACGCAAGAAATCCCGCGCCGCAAAAGCGCCGTCGACCTCGAAGCGTTCCGTTGTGCTGCCATGCGCCGGCATCAGGCCAAGGTCGTGGAACATGGCCCCGGCATAGAGGAGTTCGCTATCAAAGGTCAGGCCGCGCTGCCTCCCGGCCATGGCGCCGAAATGATAGACCCGGCTGGAGTGATTGAAGAGCAACTCTGTCTCGTTATCTCGAATATATTCCGTTATCTCTCGGGACAGACGGGTATCGGGAATAGCGGTGCTGTCGGTAATTTTAGGCATCTTCGGCTCCTGTGATTTCGCTCGCCTTCATCCTAAAACCAGCCTATTATGGCCTCAATTGATGATAAGCGTCATAATGGGCCATTTTAGAGCCCAGGCAGCCACGGATGCGTACACGGCAGAAAACAATCGTGATCGTGGCCTTTTCAGGCGTCCAGCTTCTCGATGTGTCCGGTCCTCTGGATGTTTTCGCCGAAGCAAATGCTCAGGCCGGATATGACGCTTACCAGCTTTTGATTGCCGCGCCTCGTTCCGGTCCGATCCGAAGTTCGTCGGGCGCCCGCCTCCTGCCCGACATGGTCATGGAGGGCGGTGTGAATTATCCGATCGACACCTTGCTCATCGCCGGTTGCCCGAATGCCCCCCAAATGCCGGCCAGCGAGACCGTGACGGCATGGCTGAGGCGGCAGGCGCCCCTTGCCCGCCGCTTCGGCTCCGTCTGTAGTGGCGCCTTCTTTCTGGCCGCGGCCGGTTTATTATCAGAGCGCCGCGTGACAACCCACTGGGCGGTCGCGACGGAGTTGGCCAGGCGCTATCCCGATGTCACGGTGGACGAGGACGCCATCCACGTCAGTGACGGCCCCGTTCGCACGGCGGCGGGTGTCACCGCCGGTCTCGATCTGGCTCTGGCCCTGGTCGAAGAAGATTTAGGTGCGGACATTGCCAAACGAATTGCCAGCCAACTGGTGATGTTCTTCAAGCGTCCCGGCGGTCAGATGCAGTTCAGTCGCAAGGGGGCGGCCGTGCCGGCCGGCCGGGCGGCGCTTCAGGAGCTTCAGCGATGGGTGGCGGCGAATCCCGCCCTGCCCCACACCGTTGCCAGTCTCGCAGCGCGGATGGATATCAGTCCGCGTCACTTTTCCCGGCTGTTCCAGGCCGAGGTTGGAATAACCCCGGCCACCTGGGTAGAGGAAGCCCGAATTCATGCCGCACGTCACCTGCTGGAACATGGTCACGAAGCGCCGAAGCAGGTCGCGGGCCATTGCGGCTTCAGCGATGCCAATACGTTCCGGCGGGCTTTTACGCGCCATGTCGGTGTAAGTCCGGCTGAATACCGCAAGCGTTATGTCGGCCTGACGCGCTGACCCGGCGCAATTGTTACGAAGGCCATGGCCGTTTCAATCTGAATATGTCCTGAATCGATGCTTGGCCGCAATTGAGGCCATCCATTGCGGCCTGTAACCTTGCAACCCATACATCGCAGGAGACAGCAATGCACAATGAGATTGAAGGGGTGGCCATCCCGGAGTCGAGATTGGCCGAACAGGTGACGGCTTTCATCCGCGACACCGAGAGTGACCTGCTGTTTCATCATTCGTTGCGTGTTTATTACTGGGGCGCACTTACGGGCAAGCGGCTGGGGATGGGGTTCGATCCGGAACTATTGTACGCGGCGTCCATGTTTCACGATCTCGGCCTGACGGCGCGTTATGAAACCAGCCAACTCCGCTTTGAGGTCGATGGCGCCAATGCCGCACGCGATTTCCTAGCGGCGAACGGTATTTCCGAAGATGATATTGAGACTGTCTGGAACGCGATTGCGCTCCATACGACGCCAGGCATTCCAGAATTCATGCGCCCGGAAATTGCCCTACTCCAGGCCGGCGCTGGCATGGATGTGGCGGGACGGAGATATGACGAATTCACCGAGGCCCAACGTGAAGCTGTGATTGCCGCTTTTCCGCGTGGTGCCGATTTCAAGAACGGCATCATCGAGGCCTTCTATCAAGGCATGAAGCATCGCCCGAACAGCACCTTCGGCACGTTCAACGACGACATCCTTGCCCATAAACATCCACACTTTCAGAGGATTGACATGTGCAGCGTCATCCTGGCCTCAAAGTGGCGTAGCTGATGGCCTCTTGCTTCTGGCTGACCCGAAGGAGCTCCTTGGCGCCCCGCATCGCTCAGTGCAGCAAAAGCTACAGACGCAGGAAGATTGAACGGCGATAGAGTGGCCAGACCAGTGCCGTAATGAGGCCCAGCATGGCCAGGGAAGCGACATAGGGATCCGGAATAAAGCCAAGGGCAAAGGTGTTGGCCAGGTTCTGGATCGACAACCTGTGGTCGCCGCTTCCGAACAACGGAAACGCATATATCATGCCCAGCAGGATCGACAGCGTGAAGACCAAAATGGCATTGACGCCCAAAACCTTGAGCGGTGTCAGAATGCGGTCGACCATCTGAAATTTTAAAAGCCAGAGCAGGCCTGCGAACAAAACTGCCGAAAAACCGCTGCTCAAAAGAGCGAAACTGCTGGTCCATAGGCGCTTGTTGATGACGAACGCCGGATTGAGCGCGAGGCCCGCCACAAACAGGGTTACACCGGCAATTAAGAGATAAAGCGCGGCCCTCTGTGGAAAGCGTCGCAATGCATAACCGGCCAGTACGCCAAGCAAGGTATTCACCGTGGCCGGAAAGGTCGATAGCAGGCCTTCGGGATCGTAAGTGACTGGCCCGCCCCATTCGGCCGCCCCAAGTGGCCACAGGTGCGCCGGTGTAAATATCTGCCGGTCGATATAGGCAGGCAGACTTCGAAGTTCGTCCAGATTCCCGGCGCCGTAGCCCGGAACGGGGATGAATGTCACGGCCAGCCAGTAGAGGACCAGGGTCGATATGACGGCAATAACGATCGCGGCGGGGTTTAGGTCGTGTTTTCCGTCAGCCTGTTTCCGACCTGTGAAGACGATGAGGACGGCGGTTAGCAAATAGCAGAGGGCGATTCGCTGTGGCACGCCGGGAATTCGGATGTTCTCCAGCCCGCCTTTACCGGCAAACCAGGCTCCGGCGCTGATGGCGGCGACATAGACCCAGGCGAGTAAGAGACCCAGGACAGTCAGAGCAACGACACGCCGCATCACCCTGAACCAGAACCGCCTTTTCTCCTCACGGGTCGCAAGGGCGCGCGGAAAGGACAGGCCGAAAGCCACGCCCACAGCGAACAGGAACGTCGGAAACACCATATCAGCCAAGGTCCAGCCATTCCAGGCGGCGTGCAAAAGCGGCGAATAGGTGGTATTCCAATCCCCGGGGCTCGTGACCACGACCATACCGGCGACGGCAACACCGCGCAGTATATCCAGACCCGTAAATCTAAGCGGACTCGCATCCATCCCATCCCCCATTCGTTATCCATTGAGCTATTGACGGCACACCTGCGCATGTCGGTAAATATTGGGCTTAAGACCTGATGGCAATGAATTGTAGGCAGTCGGCTCAGCGCCCAAGGCGGACATGTCGCCCCGCATCCATCAGTGGACGGGTTAGGTCTGCCAAGCCTAACTGGCAGGAATTGACTGTTTTGTGTCATTTACGCCAACACACCAATCCTCGATAAGGTCGACGTCAACATCGACATAACGAGGAAAAATTCAATGACCGATCAAAATACCAATACCTGCTCCTGCCTGACCGCCTGCACCTGCGGTGCCGATTGCTCGTGTGCCAACTGTAAGCCGCTTAACGGCTGTGGCGCCCCGACCTACGAATGCGGCCCTGGCTGCGTCTGCACGCCGCAAGTCAACTGCCAGACCGCCTGATCCCTTCGTCTGACTTTTCTGGCCCCTGAGACAGGGGCCAGCCCCTCCTCACTCAGGACCGCACTATGAAACGCTCCGCTTCACAACCGGTGACAGGCCTCACATGCCTGCGGCTCGGCGCCACTTTCGGAATGCCTGCCACGGCCGCACCCGCCCGGTCATCGCGATCATCGGTGAGAATAGCGGCACCGAGGTCACCGATTTCATGATCCCTTACGGCGTCCTGAAACAATCCAATGCCGCGGATGTCTTCGCCGTATCGACACAGAATGGCCCGATGATCATCCAGATCTATTATCTTAAGGCGATCGGAACCGGCATGGTCATGCAAAGCCTGGATGATGCGCTGAACGGCATTGTAAAGCGGTATGGCCGTAGTACGGCACCTGGCATGGCCCTCGATTTGGAATACCCCGGCTTTAAGAAGTGATATGCTGATGACCTTGACTGACACGAACTGGAGACTGGGCATGAGCAACACAAGGACCAAACGCGTCGTCCTCGTGGCCTATGACCAGATGAACCTGCTCGATCTGACTGGTCCACTCCAGGCCCTGAGCACGGCCACCTTGCGGTGCTCGGGCGGAACCGACCCGCTCTACGAAACCTATGTCGTCAGTGTCGATGGCGGCCAGGTCGTGACGAGTTGCGGCTTGCCGATCCTGACGGTCGCCCTGGCCACTTTGGACGACCTGTCGATCGACACCCTGATCGTGCCCGGCGGTTGCAAAGGCGACGAATTCTATGCGCCGCCAAGGCTTGTAGCCTGGATTGCCCGTCGGGCCGACCACGTTCGCCGCCTGTGCTCGGTCTGTACGGGGGCTTTCCTTCTGGCCGCCACTGGCTATCTCGATGGCAAGACGGTCGCCACGCATTGGGATTGGGTCGGTCGCCTGGGCAAATTGCACCCCAGCCTTTCGATTGATTCCGATAAGATCTATATCCGGGATGGATCGGTCTGGACCTCGGCCGGCGTCACGGCCGGCATCGACCTGACCCTGGCGCTCATTGCCGATGACTATGGTCAGAAGATCGCCATCGAGACGGCCCGCCAGCTGGTGATGTTCGTCAAGCGGTCCGGTGGCCAGTCGCAGTTCAGCGTGTCGCTGTCTGCGCAGGCAAAAGATGATAGCCGGTTCACGGATCTGCACGCCTGGATGTCCAGTCATCTTAGGGACGACCTGCGTGTCGAGCGCCTGGCCGAACAGGCCGGGATGTCGCCGCGGTCCTTCGCCCGCATCTATGCCGAACGCATCGGGCGGACACCGGCCAAGACCGTCGAAGCCATGCGTCTGGAAGCGGCCTGCCGGGCATTGGAGGAGACTGAGCTGCCGTTGAAGACGATCGCCGAAATGACGGGGCATGGCGATGAGCAAAACCTGCGACGCGTTTTCCACCGTCAACTCGGGATTAGTCCGGTTCAGTACCGCCAACGGTTCTCCGGGCATGTTACCGGTGTCCCCCAACCCGTCCCGGACGCTGAAGCTCCTGAAGACCATCTGACCGCCTAACCTCATCCACATTCTTTCCCATCGCACGCGCCACCTGGCGTGATCGACGAGTCGTGTCTTGCGATGCGACTCTACGACCGGCAGCGCCTCATCCTCTTTCCCAGGAAATTTCACATGCTTACCCCTTCACGTCGCACCGTATTGACCGCAGCCGTCCTGTTCATAACCGCTATCCCCTTGACGGCCGCCACGGCCGGTATGTTCTCGCCAGTGCCGGACAATCTCAACTGGTCGCTGACGCGGCCGTCGAAAGCCGGCCACTACGACATCACGATCCGGCCGGACATCGCCCCGGTCCCGGTCGGACGCATTCATACCTGGACAGTTTATATAATACCTAAGGGTAGCGCCGCGCCCATCCCTTCCGATATCCTGATCGACGGCGGAATGCCGCAACATGGCCATGGCCTGCCGACCCGGCCAAAGGTGGTGACACAGTTGCCGGATGGCGGTTATCGGGTCGAGGGCATGAAGTTTAACATGACCGGCTGGTGGACGCTGACTGTCCACATTTCGGGGGCCGCGCCTGACGAAGCGACCTTCAATCTTAGGTTGTGATCGTGACCGGGCTTCGAACAACGGTCGTCACAGGCGCGGTCCTTCTTCTGTCGGGGACATTGCTGGCCTTCAAACAGGCCGGCATTGTCTGGACTGATGCTCAGAAGGCCCAGATTCTGTCCCTGTCACTGGACAGCTTGCCGCCCCTGCCGGATGACCCGTCCAACGGCTACGCCAACGATCCCAGTGCCGTGGCACTCGGCGCCGCCCTGTTCGCGGACACAAGGTTGAGCCAGAACGGCAAGGTGGCCTGCGCGTCCTGTCACCTGCCTGAGAAGCAGTTTCAGGATGGTAAAGCCGTTGGCCAGGGTATCGGCACCGGCACGCGCCGGACCATGCCTATCCGTGGGACAGCCTATAGCCCCTGGTTCTTCTGGGATGGGCGCGCCGACAGCCAGTGGGCCCAGGCGCTCGGCCCACTCGAAAATCCGGTAGAGCATGGTTTCGATCGCGCCGCGTTCATTCAAGTGATCGCGGCGCACTACAAACAGCCCTACGAAGCGACATTCGGACCACTGCCCGATTTGACGGGCATCCCGGCGCACGCGTCTCCAAAGGGCACGCCAGAATCCGTTGCCGCATGGGCGCGTCTCCGTTCGCAGGAACAGGACCGCATCAACCGGGTCTTCGTCAATGGTGGAAAGGCGATTGCGGCTTTCGAGCGGACGTTGCAGCCTCTGCCAACCCGTTTCGATCGTTATGCCAATGCTTTGCGGTCCGGCGCTCCCACTGAAGCCCTGTTTACTGCGCAGGAAGCCGAGGGATTGGCGATCTTCATCGGCAAGGGCAATTGCATAAACTGTCATAGCGGCTCCATGCTGACAGACAACCACTTCCACAACACGGGTGTGCCGGCAAAGCCAGATGCGCCGGATGGTGATCGACTGGCTGCGACGTCTCTCGTCCAGGCGGATGCATTCAACTGCCTGGGCGCCTATAGCGATGCGCCATCGGAAGCCTGTTCCGAACTGACCTACATGCAGGCCGATGGTGCGGATCTGATAGGCGCATTCAAGCCTCCGTCGCTTCGGGGTGTCACCCGCAGGGCACCGTTCATGCGTTCCGGTCAAATCAAGACCATTGAAGAGGTAATTATCCACTATTCGGCTGCGCCGCCTTCCGTCACGGGCAAATCAGAACTCGTCCCGCTAAACCTGTCGTCCCGCGAGCGCCGCGCACTCACAAGCTTTCTGAGAACCTTGGACTAAGTGGCATGTTGCGTCTCAATATCGCCCGGAGCGATTAATTCATAAATTTTCGGAAGAAAATCAGATAACTGTGATTTTCGAGGAATGTCTTAAATCGGCATTACCGATCTGTGAAAAATTCGAAACAAACCTATCGATTTTCCTTCGCTGGAAAAGAAGGTCAAATCCAGTTTCTGAACCGTGTGGTTACGCAAACCGCCTCATATCGGAATTTCCGATAGGTGTATTCTGATTATTCTAGCTGTTCAAATGCCGATCTTTGCAGTTCCCTGCTTTGAAGTGGCTAACGGAGACGGCTCATGAATATCGACATGCTCATCGGTTCCAGTTTCGAGTCTGGCAAAGGCGATGCCGAGAGTGTCATCGACCCGCGCACCGGCGCCCTGATCCTCGATCTGGAGGAAGCCGATCTCGATCAGGTGGATCGCGCCGCCAAAGCCGCCCGCGCCGCTTTCACTGCCTGGTCACGCACTACGCCCGCCGAACGGTCCGGCTATCTCCTGAAAATCGCCGACCGCATAGAGACTGATGCCGAGGATCTGGCCCGTCTTGAGGCGCGTAACTGCGGCAAACCTTACCACATTGTCCTGCGCGATGAAATTCCGGCGGTGGTCGATTGTTTCCGCTTCTTCGCCGGTGCGGTTCGCTGCATGCCGGGCATTCTGGCCGGCGAATACATGGCTGGCTATACGTCAATGATCCGCCGTGATCCGGTGGGGGTGGTCGCCTCCATTGCGCCCTGGAACTACCCGTTGATGATGGCGGCCTGGAAACTGGCCCCGGCGTTGGCTGGTGGCAACACCGTCGTCATAAAGCCTTCGGAACAAACCCCGCTTACCACACTCAGGCTGGCGCGAATTCTGGCCGATGTCCTGCCGTCCGGCGTGGCCAATGTTGTGGTTGGCCGAGGCCATACGGTGGGCCAGGCCCTGATCGACCATGCGGAGATCGATATGATCTCCCTGACCGGCGATATTGCCACCGGCCGCAAGGTGCTGGCCGTGGCTCAAAAGTCTATCAAGCGTACGCACCTCGAACTGGGCGGCAAGGCGCCGGTCATCGTATTCGATGACGCCAACCTGAAGGAAGTGGTCGAGGGGCTGCGCACCTTCGGTTATTACAATGCCGGCCAGGACTGCACTGCGGCGTGTCGTGTCTATGCGCAGAAGGGAATCTACGACAAGCTGGTTGCTGAGCTTTCAGGCGCGGTCTCATCGCTCGCCTACAATCGGGCCGACGACGGCCAGAACGAAATCGGCCCGTTGATTTCCGCCCGCCAGCAGGCACGCGTCGCTTCTTTCGTCGAGCGGGCGCGTGAATCTGCCCATATCGAAATCACCGCAGGCGGCCAGCCGATACCAGGCAGCGGTTTCTTCTACCAACCAACCGTTATCGCCGGGGCGTTGCAAAATGACGAGATCGTCCAGCGCGAAGTGTTCGGACCGGTAGTCTCAATCACCCGTTTTGACGACACCGCCCAGGCCATCGGATATGCCAATGATTCAGACTATGGCCTCGCTTCTTCCGTCTGGTCAGGCGACACAGCGAAAGCCATGGGCGTGGCAACCCAGTTGCGCTACGGCTGTACGTGGATCAACACACATTTCCTGCTGGTCAATGAAATGCCGCACGGCGGGCTGAAGCGGTCGGGCTACGGCAAGGACCTCAGTCTCTACGCTCTGGAAGACTATACGGTGGCGCGCCACGTCATGGTCAGGCTGGGCGCATGAGCCGTCCGGACGCGATCATCAACCTCGTCGACGTCGTCAAGACCTATGGCGGCTTTACGGCCCTCAAGAAGCTCAACCTCCAGATCGGGCGCGGCGAGTTTTTCACCCTGCTTGGCCCGTCGGGCTCCGGTAAGACGACGACCCTCAGACTGATATCCGGCTTTGAGCGCCCCGATGGCGGACGGGTCGAGATCAATGGTGAGAACGTCGCAGACCGGCCACCCTATGAGCGTAACGTCAACACAGTGTTTCAGGACTATGCTCTCTTTCCGCACATGAGTCTGTTCGAGAACGTCGCCTATGGCCTGCGGACACAGAAGCTGCCGGCGGCTGAAATAAAGAAGCGCACGACCGACGCGCTCGACATGGTGCGTCTGGCAGACTTTATGGCGCGCAAGCCGGCCCAGCTTTCCGGCGGCCAGCGCCAGCGCATCGCGCTGGCCCGCGCCGTGGTCAATCGCCCCGATGTGCTGCTGCTCGATGAACCGCTGGGCGCACTTGATCTTAAATTACGCCATGAAATGCAGATCGAACTGAAGAAGATCCACCGCGATCTTGGCATCACCTTTGTCTATGTCACCCACGATCAGGAAGAAGCCCTGACCATGAGTGACCGTATCGCCGTCTTCGACCAGGGCGAGATCGCCCAGATCGGTGCGCCGGCCGACGTCTATGAACGGCCGGTCAATGCCTATGTCGCCAAGTTCGTCGGCCTGTCCAATCTCCTGACGCGCGATGGCCAAACCCTGATGGTTCGGCCGGAAAAGCTCAGGCTTTACGACATGTCGCCGGAAAGCCAGTCTATGGAGACCCTGTCGGGAGAGGTGGTCGATGTCGTCTATGTCGGCCTCATGACCCGATATCTCATCCGCACCCAGGGAGGGGACGACATCACCGCCCTGGAACTCAATGCCCGCGCCAGCCAGAGCCAGCCGCGTTTCTCGCGCGGCCAACCGGTCTGGGTCGGCTACAGTCCTGATAGCGTACACCCCCTGTAATCATCAACTTCTGAGGAGCTCACCATGTCTATGCGTACCAAAGGGTTCAAGATTTGCGCCGGGCTCGCCGCCCTGTCACTGGCCGTTGCCGGCTGCCAGCAGAAGCCGCCCGAAGCCAGCGGGGTGCCGACCGAAATTGGCGCCGGTGAAGGTGCACTCAGCATCATTTCCTGGGAAGGCTATGCCGAGGACCAGTGGGTAAAGCCTTTCGAAGAGCAGACGGGCTGCAAGGTCACCCGCAAATATGCTGGCTCGTCTGATGAAATGGTCGCCCTGATGCGTCAGAACGACGGCCAGTATGACGTGGTTTCGGCTTCAGGCGACGCCACCTTGCGTCTTATCGCCGGCAAGAACGTCCTCCCAGTCAATACCGCCCTGATCACCGAGTTCCCTAACTTCACCGAAAGCCTTAAGGCGCCGAACTTCAACACGGTCGATGGCGTCCACTACGGCATCACCTATGAATGGGGCCCCAATACTCTCCTCTACAATACCAAGGCGGTGAAGACGGCGCCGACGAGTTGGGCGGCCATCTATGATCCGCAGTACAAGGGCAAGGTCACGGTGCCGGATAACGCCATCCAGATCGCCGACGCCGCGCTTTACCTGTCCAAGACCAAGCCGGAACTGGGCATCACCGACCCGTACGAGCTGAACGCTGCCCAGATGGATGCCGCTGTGGCCCTGTTGAAAGCACAAAAGCCGCTGATCAAGAAATACTGGGCGCTGGCCTCGGATGAAATTTCGCTGTTCGCCAATGGCGATGCGGTCATCGGCGCCGCCTGGCCTTACCAGACCAATACCCTGAAGGCCAACAAGCCGCCCGTGCCGGTCGAGGACACTATCCCGACCGAAGGGGCCACCGGTTGGGCCGACACCTGGATGATCTCTGCAAAATCGACCCACCAGAACTGCGCCTACAAGTGGATCAACTGGGTCTCGACGCCCGTGGTCCAGGCACAGCAGGCCATCTATTTCGGTGAAACCCCGGTCAACAAGAATGCCTGCGCCGAAATGGACAAGCAGGGCGGCGCCGGCACCTGCACCAGGTACCATGCCGATGCCCCGAAAGAATATTTCGACCAGATCCATTTCTGGAAGACGCCGCAAACCCAGTGCGGCAACGGCAAGACCGATTGTCTTGACTATGCCGAATGGCAAAAGCGCTGGCTCGAAGTAAAGGGTTAAGGACTTAGACGGTTCCCCGCCATCACCAAACCGGACGGTGGCGGGGGCTCCTCTCTTGTAATGGAAAACATGACCCAAGCCGCCGCCCTTTCAGCCCCAAAGCCCGCTGCCAGTCCCTTGCGGCGGTTATCGACGCTGTTGTGGCGGTTGCCGGGCCTGCGTCTGGGCCTGCTCGGCCTGCCACCGTCGATATGGTTCCTGCTCTTCTACCTGATCCCGCTGGCCGTGCTGATCATCGCCGCCTTCTGGAGTGTCGATAGCCTGACCGGCGCGCTCCAGCCCGGTTTCAGCCTGCACAATTTCAAAAGCCTGATCGAAACCAGGATCTATCATACGGTCATCTTCCGCACGATCGGCATCGCCGCGGCCGTGACTGTGTTCGATATCCTGCTGGCCTTTCCGATCGCCTACTGGATGGGCGTCATAGCGGGACCGAAAGCGCGCGCCGTGCTCGGCGTCTGCGTCCTGATCCCCCTGTGGTCGAGTTATCTGGCGCGTGTCTATGCCTGGCGGCTGATATTGTCTCACGACGGCATCCTCAACTGGCTGATGCACAGCTTAGGCCTCGGCGAAAACGCCATCGGCTATTCCAACTGGGCCATGACCCTGACCTTCACCTATCTGTGGCTGCCTTTCATGATCCTGCCGATCGCCACCGCGCTGGAGCGGGTGCCGCGCAACCTGCTGGAAGCCTCGGCCGATCTCGGCGGACACGGCTTCACCACCCTGCGCCGCGTGGTCCTGCCGCTGGCCGCACCCGGCATGATCGCCGGCTCCATCTTCACCTTTTCTCTGACGCTTGGCGACTATGTGACACCGATCCTTGTCGGCGGTCCCAGCTCGGATTTCATCGGCAATGTCATCTACAAGACCGTCGGCGTCGCCAATGACATCCCGTTCGCCGCGGCGCTGGCCGTCGTGCCATTAGTCGTCATGGGATTGTACCTTTGGGCCACCCGCGCGCTCGACAAGGAGGCATCGATATGAACCAGTATCCCGCCGTTTTCTGGGGACGCCTTGGCGTCATCGCCGCCTCGCTGGTCGTGCTGGTCTTTCTCATGGGGCCGATCATTCTCGTCATGACCTATGCCTTCAGCGCCTCGAACGTCCAGACCTTCCCGATTCAGGGCTGGTCTCTGCACTGGCTACATCAGGCGCTGGCCGATCCGCAGGTGCGTGAAAGCGCCGGCATCTCGGTCCAGGTCGCCTGCCTCGCCACCCTGATCGCCACCTTGCTGGGCTGCCTCGCGGCCTTCACCATTCACAGCTTCAACTTCTTCGGCAAGGACAGCGCGGTTTTCTTTCTGACCCTGCCAATCGCCTTGCCCGGCATCATTACCGGCATGGCCATGAGTTCCTTTTTCGCCTTCATGGGCATCCATCTCAGTTTCTGGACCCTGGTGATCGCCCACGCGACTTTCTGCACGCCGATCGTCTACAATACGGTCGTGGGGCGTCTGGCACGCCTGCCAAAATCCTTCACCGAGGCCTCGGCCGATCTCGGCGCCGACGGCTTCTACACCTTCGCACGCGTCACCCTGCCGCTGGTCGGTTCGGCGATCACCGCCGCGGCACTTCTGGCCTTCGCGCTGTCGTTCGATGAGGTTATCGTCACCACCTTTACCGCCGGCACCCAGACAACGCTGCCCTTGTGGATCCTGGGCTCGATCCGCCTGGGCCAGAGCCTGCCGGAGGTCAATGTCGTGGTCAGCGCCGTGATCATCTTCACGCTCATCCCGGTCCTGCTGGTGCAGCGGCTGTCTGGCGATGCCGGGCGGGTGTAAAAGATTGACCATCTATATAATCTAAGCTTAGCTCCATCTCTCAAAAGGAATGCAGATGAGCTTTTCCCTGCGGCAGGTGCGGTATTTCGAAGCTGTGGCGCGTTGCGGGTCGATGTCGCTGGCCGCGCAGTCCCTGGCGATTTCCCAGTCCACGGTCACTGAGGCCCTGCGCGAGCTGGAGATCGACCTCAACTGCAAGCTTTTCGAACGCCATGCCCGCGGGGTTGATCTGACCCTGAAGGGGCAGCAGTTCTTGCGCCACTGCCACCGCATACTGGCCGATGTCAGCGACGCACGCGAATTTCTCCGGCGACAGGAGAAATTTGACACAGGCCGCATCGTGCTGGGCGTCACCCGCCTGATCGCCGGCTATCTGCTGCCGCGCCTGCTAGCCGACTTCGCGCGCGAATTTCCCGGTGTCGAGATTGTGCTCATGGAGGAAACCTCGGCCCATCTTGAGCACATGCTGGTCGGCGGCGAGATTGATGTGGCCTTAATGGTCCTCCAGCCTGACGCCCGTCCCTCTTCTCTGCGCACTGAATTGGTCAATCTGTCGCATTACCGGGTCTGGCTGCCGATCGGTCACCCGGCGGGAAGTAAGGATCTGCTGTCGCTGCGTCACTTGGCACATGAGAAACACATTGTACTGGCCAGCGACGAACTATCCGATGCCCTGTTGAGCCTGCACCGTACGCTCAATACGACACTGCCACACATCTTCAAGACGGATTCCGTTGAAGCTGCGCGCGGTCTGGTCGCCGTGCGCCATGCCATCGCTATCATGCCCGACCTCGTCTACCGGCCCTGGTCCCTCGATGGCGACAAGATTGAAGCCCATCGCGTGTCGGAAAACTTGCCGGTGACAGAAGCCGTCATCGCCTGGCGGCGGGGTTCGGTTCTCAACGCGCCAATCCAGGGCCTGATTGACGTGGCTGTGACTCTCAAACATCCAAGGCGAACCTGATGGCTTAAGGTCTCCGTACTGCCCGAAGGAAGATGGGCGTACAGGTTGGCCCCTACACGGCCAACCCGGTCAAGCTGCCCGACGCCGGCGCCAATACCTTCACGCGCCCGCACCTCGGCCGCAATTATCGCCTGGCCCTGATGTACAAGTTCTGGCCTGATTAAAAATAAGCTCCGCCGGCCGTAAGACCTGCGGAGCTTATTTCCTTGTTTACACTGATTTATCAGGCCGCGGCTTTTTGCGCCTTTTTCGACGTCTTCTTTTTTGAAGCTACCGCCGCCTCGTCCCCATTGTCATTCACCTCGGGCGCGGCTTCGGCAGCATCCGCGGCGGCGACCTCCGCCAGGCGATGTTTGATGGCCAAGTCATATATGACGTCCAGAACGCGTCTGTCCGTAAGTTCGGGATCGCTCAGAACGAGCAGCGCCGCCTTTACGATGGCTTTTCCACCCGCCCCGGGCACAGCCGACAGCACATGTTGGTAAAGCGCATCTGCCGGAAGACCGCTTTGGGCGCCGTCTTTAATGGCGCCATACAGAGCGAGCTTCTTGTCACTCTTTTTGATGCCCTTGGCCTCTGTTTTCTTTTTCTTTTTCATTTAACAAACCTTTTGGCAGGCTACGAATGTGTGCCGCGCATTTTAATCAGTATACTGCCTTTTATACGATTTAACTATAATAGTTTTTCTATATTTTTCAATATGTATCCCGAAAAACTCATTCAATAAATATACAAAATTACTATTTTATAGCGCTTTTTAAGCATTCTCAGTCCCGTTGGCAGCACCTTGACCACGCCGGACCTGACCAGACGGTTGAATTACTGACTGGCGTCGTGCGAAGGTGAGGCAGCGCACGCTTCCAGATAATGTCCAGACTTGTCGAAACGGCTGATCTGCTGTCATAGTCGGCGCATGGAAAAGGTTGAAGCGCGCCCGGCGGCGCCCCTTGATATTGTCACGCGCGTCGGCGCCATCGATTTGCTGCGCGCCCTGACTATGGTGCTGATGATCTTCGTCAACGACCTGTGGTCATTGAAGGATATCCCCGCCTGGCTCGAACATGTGGGGCGTGGCGTTGACGGCATTGGGCTGGCTGACGTCGTTTTCCCGGCCTTCCTGTTTATCGTCGGCATGTCCCTGCCTTTCGCTATCGATAGCCGCCGGGCGAAAGGCGACAACGATCTTCAACTTGTCTGGCACGTTATCGGCCGGTCGATCGCCTTGCTGGTCATGGGCGTATTTCTGGTCAACGGCGAAACCATAAATGCCGGTGCCACAGGCATGGGGGCCGTCATCTGGGATGCCGTGTGCTGTGTTGCTTTCATACTGATCTGGAACGCCTATCCAAAGACAATGCCCATATGGTTGCAAAGAAGCCTGAAAGCGCTGGGTGTCCTCATCCTGCTCGTGCTGGCCTTCATTTTCCGGGGCGGTGAAGATGGCCAGCTTGTCCGCTTCGCGCCGCAGTGGTGGGGTATCCTCGGACTGATCGGCTGGGCCTACCTCGTGTCAGCACTGGTGACCGTATTCGCGCGGGGCCGCCTCTTCGTTCTGGTCACCGCCTGGGTCGCTTTCAGCCTGCTCAGCCTGGCCTGGGCCGCCAAACTTGTCCCTGCACCCCTTCATATCATACCGGAACCGATCATCGATGGCACCATGACCGCCCTCACCCTCGGCGGCGTGGTGATGGCGCGATTGTTCCAGATATTTCAGAATAAAAAAGAAAATCTGCGGATGACGCTTGTTTTCACAGTTATCGCCGCGCTGCTGATCTGCCTGTCGCTTTACACCCGGCAATTCTGGGGATTATCGAAACTCGCCGCCACGCCGGCCTGGCTGTTTCTGTGTAGCGCCTTTACGCTGATCGCTTTCATGGCGCTCTACTGGCTAAGTGATATCGCCCAAAAAGGCCATTGGTTCAAACCGGTCAGGCCCGCCGGCACCGACACCCTGCTATGCTATCTGATGCCTGCCTTTCTCTATGCGGCGATCGATCTGCTTCATATTGAACTGCCCGATCCGCTGCTGACCGGCGGCATGGGTCTGGTCAAATCGTTGCTGTTCGCCCTGATCTGCGTGTGGATCGCCGGCGGCCTGCGTAAAGTCGGCATTCGATTGAAATTATAAGCGCCTTAACGCGCATACCCTGTAGGCACCGCCTGTTCATTTTTCAGGGTTTCCATCGAAATATAGGCCGAGACGTCGAACAGGTCGATCCGGCTGACCAGGCGCTTATAGATGGCGTCATAGTGCGCGATATCCGTCACCGCGATCTTGATGATGTAATCGAGATTCCCCGCCAGGCGATGCACCTCGACGATTTCCGGAATATCGACGACACCGGAACGAAACCGCTCGAGCCAGTCCGCCGTATGATGCGCGGTCTTGACCATAACAAAGACGGTCGTGCCGACATTCATCCGGGCGCGATCGAGCACCACGACATGGCGGGTGATATAGCCATCTTCCCTGAGCCGGGTAATCCGCCGTGAACAGGCGGACGGCGACAGGTTTACCCGTTCGGCCAGTTCACCCAGCGCCGTGTCGGCGTCACGTTGCAGCAGGTCGAGCAGTTTGCGGTCGCGATCATCCAGCATCCCTTATATTGCGCCATTAACGCCCATAACGCAATATATTTGCGCCAAATATCATATTTCCCACCAAATACGCGCGCCAATTTCTCCTTATCCGCCATAACATGACCTTCTCATCAGGAGTTCAAAAATGCGTAAGATCGGTTTGCTCGGCGGCATGAGCTGGGAAAGCACCGCCACCTATTACAAGCTTATCAATGAGGGGGTCCGCGAAACGATGGGCGGGCTGGCCTCAGCCGATATCCTGTTGCGCTCGCTTGATTTTCAGACCGTGGTGGCCTTGCAGAAGGCCGACCGCTGGGATCAGGCCGCGCGCCTGCTGGGTGATGCCGCGCAAGGGCTGGAAGCCGCTGGCGCCGATTGTATTCTGATCTGTACCAATACCATGCACCTAGTCGCCGAGCAGGTCGCCGCCAGTTGCGACGTACCGCTGATCCACATCATCGGCGAAACGGCGAAAACACTGAACGCCGCCGGCCATCGCCGGCCGTTGCTCCTGGCGACGCGCTACACGATGGAACACGGTTTCTACGCCGAACATATGCAGCGCTACGGCCTCGATGTGATCGTGCCCGAAGCCGATGACCGGCTGATCTGTCACAACGCCATCTTTGACGAACTGTGCCAGGGCGTTGTCAGCCAACGCGCCCGCCAGGCTCTGATCGACATGACCCGGCGCGGGGCGCTGCAAGGGGCCGACAGCGTGATCCTTGGCTGCACCGAACTGGGCCTGAGCGTCGATGCCGCCTGCCTGCCTCTGCCCTGTTTCGATTCGACGCATATCCATGCCCAGGCGGCGGTTGATTTCGCGCTGGGCGGCATGTCGGTTTCGCCAGAGCTTCATTTCGTCATGGACGGCGCCTATATCTGAACCTTGCCGCTGTGTTTTCTGACGTGCTATAAGCGGTCTGAATTCAAGGTATAATCATGCTCCGTTATGACTCCATTGCCGCAACGCCGGCATCCGACTACCCGTTTCGCAATCTGATAGGGTCAAATATCCTGCCGGCTGAACTGGAAGGCGATATCGCGCTCGATTTTCCGCAGATCGACAAGACCGGCTTTATGCGTCCTGAAGACTTTCCCATGGGACCGTCTTTCAAGGCATTGCTGGCAGAGGTGCGGAGCGACGGTTTCGCAAAAGCCATCGGTGATAAGCTGGGTGTGAACCTGGTTGGCAAACCGTCATGGGTGACCGTGCGCAAATGGTCGGCGCTGAAGGACGGGCGGCCTCATACCGATGGCGCCGACAAACTGGCGTCGGCCCTCATATACCTCAATCCGGAAGGCAGCAGCGGCGGCAATCTGCGTTTTCTCGAAGGCCCGGATCAGGCCGGTCCCGGCACGGATGAAGTCAATCCGGGCTATGGCCATTTCATCGCTTTCCCGCGTCTCGATAATTCCTGGCACGGTCATACGCCTTTCGAGGGCGAACGCCGCGTCGTCCAGATCGCATGGCTGGTCAGTGAAGACGCGGTGGCGCGAAAGGCCAAGCGCCACGGCCTTACTGAATTCCTAAAAAAGCTGTTCTCGAAAACCAGACAAGACGAGATGATGTAAGGCAAGGGCGACCGGATAACCGGCGCAGCGCCCGCCGCGCACGTTTGCGCGTCTCTTCAAAGAAAAATGCAGACAACATTGGTGTTTTAAAGCGAGGCTTTAAAACACCAATGTTGTCTGCATACCCCCACCGGGCAGAACCCAGTCAACGCGCCAGCCATCTTCAAAGCGTGTGATCCGGTCGCCATCGCCGGCGATACGAGAATCCCTGAAATTGCGAACCGTTTCCTTTCCGCCTGCCAGGACCGACAAGCTATTGGCGGCTTCGGTTGCGTCCGGCGGTTCGATCTGGGTGGTGGCGGTATAGAAACCCCGGTCGTCGCTGGTCGTCCGCGCCCGGATTTCTCCGTTCAAAACAACCTCAATCGCCGTTGTCGGCGCCACGCGGCCGGCGATAGCCAACGCGCCGGCGCGGTCGTAATCGATCACCGCAACCGTCGTGAGATCATTGAACAACGCCAGGCTGGGCGCGCCCGGCCGCATCAGGACCGCCTTATCCGGTGCCCCGGCCGGGATGAACAGCCTGCCATCGGCGTGCATCGAACGGCCGCTGTCCTCCGTCGACAGATCGAAAAGGCCGCCATTTGGCCCTGACGGCAGTTCGGCGCGAAACCGCCCCTTGGAATCGGAGGTGACGCCAACGGCGCGATTCCCGGCATAGCTGAATCGCACGCGCGCATTGGCGATGGTCTGGCCGGTTACAACAAACATGTTGGACCCAGCCTGGTCCACCCCGGTTATTTCCGGCGCGCGCCAGTAACCGGCGGCCTCAAGGGCGCTGGTCGCTTCCGTCGCCTTCGGTTTTTCCCCGCACCCGGCAACGGAAGCCAGCAGGGAAAAACTCACGACACAAAGGATATGGCGGGCACGGATTAGCGACATGCAGACATCATTATCCGTTTTCTGGCCATAGGAACAGGGGCCTGTAAGGATTGCCATTCAGTTTTATTCGGATGACAATGCGAGTCGCCCCGTTTCAAAGATTGACCCGTTTATGACCTCCTCCCCCCCCGACATTCGTTCCGTCTGCGTCTATTGCGGCTCCTCCTTTGGCGGTAATCCGCTTTACCGGCAGGCGGCGCGCGATCTGGGACAAATTCTCGCCGGCGCCGGGCTGAGGCTGGTCTATGGCGGCGGCGGGGTTGGCCTGATGGGCGAAACCGCCCGCGCCGTGCATGAGGCCGGCGGTCAGGTTTTAGGCATCATGCCGAAATTCCTGCAATCGCGCGAAAGTGTCTTCGACGAGGTCGAGACGCGCATCGTCGCTAACATGCACGAGCGCAAGATGATGATGTTCGAGGAAGCCGATGCTTTCGTGGTGGTGCCGGGCGGCGTCGGCACCCTGGAAGAGGCCATCGAACTGATGTCCTGGCGCCGGCTGGACCTGCACAAGAAGCCGGTGATCTTCCTCAATACAAACGGCTATTGGGAGCCATTTTTCACGCTTATTCGTCATACAGAAGTGGAAGGCTTTACGCCATCCGCCTTTCTCGATACCTATCTCAGCGTCGACACGGTCGAAGCGGTTTTACCAGCCATCACCCGCGCCGGCGCACACACGGTCAATATAGATACGCGACGGGTGGTATAACATGACGCGCTCTCACAAGGCTTCGGAATTACATTTCATCTCGCGTATCGGCTGGCTGCGCGCAGCTGTCCTCGGCGCCAATGACGGTATCATCTCGACCGCCAGCCTGATCGTCGGCGTGGCGGCCAGTTCCGCCGACAAGAGCGCCATATTGCTGACAGGCGTGGCTGCCCTGGTGGCTGGCTCTCTTTCCATGGCGGCGGGTGAATATGTCTCCGTCAGTTCGCAAGCCGACACCGAAGCCGCCGATATCGCCCGCGAAACCCAGGAACTGAAAGATTTTCCTGAAGCCGAGATTGAGGAACTGACGCAGATATATATCGGTCGCGGTCTTGAACCGGCCCTGGCTCGTCAGGTCGCCGGGCAACTGATGAAAACGGACGCCTTGAAAGCCCATGCCCGAGATGAACTGGGCTTCTCAGAACATACCGAGGCCAAGCCCATTCAGGCGGCTCTAACCTCGGCTGTTACCTTCGCCTCCGGCGCCATATTGCCGCTGCTGGCCATGTGGGTCAGCCCACGACCGTCAATCGTCTGGGTCGTCGCTGTCTGCGCTCTGGTCTTCCTTGCTGCGCTTGGCGCGTTGGGGGCCGTGGCCGGCGGCTCCAACATGGGCAAGGCTGTTTTCCGCGTCACCTTCTGGGGCGCAATCGCTCTGGGTATCACAGCCGGCATCGGCAAATTGTTCGGCGCGGTTGTTTAACCCTGGAGGCGCTGCGCGATTTTGTATCTGCCAATAAGGAAACTGAGCGCGCCCATATCCGGGCCGTGCTCCTGCCCGGTCAGGGCCAGACGCAACGGCATGAACAAGGCCCGGCCCTTGGCGCCGGTCGTTTCCTTGATGGCCGATGTCCAGACGCTCCAGCTATCACGGCCATAATCGGCCGGCAGCAATTCAAGCGCGCGCGCAATCAGGGCCGGATCGCTGATAATAGGCTCGATGTCACCCTCTACGATCTTTACCCATAACACGACCTCCGCAAAGCGGTGGAGATTGGGCTTGACGGTATCCCAGAATAGCTCGCCCAGATCAGCGCCGAAATCTTCCAGACGTGTTTTGACATCGGCATAAGACAGCCCCTGCAATACCTGCGCATTCAGACGCATCAGATCGGCAAAATCATATCGTGCCGGGGCGCGGCCCATCTTGTCGAAGTCCTGACCTTCCACCAGCGCCAGCAATGACGGCGCGGCTTCCAGCGCATCGGAGGTGCCGATTTTCGCCAGATGAGAGGTAATTGCCAGTGGTTCCAGGCCGTCGTCGCGCATTTGCGAGATTGACATTGAACCGAGACGCTTGGAAAGCCCCTCCCCGTCGGCGCCGACCAGCAATGGCATGTGAGCAAACACCGGCAGCGGCGAACCACCGAAAAATGCCGAAAGCGCCTCGAAAATCTCAAGCTGCGTACCGGTATTCGCGACGTGATCCTCGCCGCGAATAACGTGGCTGATCTTCATGTCGATATCATCCACCACCGACGGCAGGGTATAAAGGAAAGCACCGTCCTCGCGTATCAGCACCGGATCGGACATCGAGGTGGTGTCGACTTCGCAATGGCCGCGCACCAGGTCTTCCCAGGCAACCCGCTTGCCTTCGAGCTTGAAACGCCAGTGCGGCTTGCGGCCTTCGGCTTCAAAGGCGGCGATCTCTTCGGCGGTCAGGCTCAAAGCGGCGCGGTCATAGATCGGCGGCAAGCCGCGCGACAACTGTACCTTGCGGCGGCGGTCGAGTTCATCGGCCGTTTCATAGCAGGCGTACAGGCGACCATCCGCCTTTAGGGCCTCGGCGCACTTCTGGTAGATATCAAAACGCTTCGATTGATTGTAGCGCTCGTCCCATTCCAGTCCGAGCCATTTCAGGTCGGTTTCTATCAGGTCTTCGTTTTCCCTGGTCGAGCGTTCCAGGTCGGTATCATCGATCCGTAGCACGAAGATGCCCTGATGCTTCTGCGCAAACAGCCAGTTAACGAGCGCGGCGCGAACATTGCCGGCATGGATACGGCCGGTGGGCGAAGGAGCAAAGCGAACCTTGACGGTCATGGGAATAGTCTCATTGGCAAAAGGAGCCTTCCCTTACCCCCGCGCGCCTGATTTGAAAAGGCTTGATACGAAACACGGTAAACGCCGCTTAGGAACCGTGACTGTCCGGTCAATCTTTTATGACATCAAGCGCTGATTAAGGTCTTGCCGCTACTCCCCCTCCCCAAGGCGCAAAATCGCGCTGGTCAAGTGTCACGTTAAAGTAAGGCGTAGCTGAATGCAGAAGGCCCTGTGCATTTCCGATATTACCGATCATATCGATCCGGTTTCCCCGCAATGCCAAAACTCCACCCTCTATGAAGCCTTCCGTGACGAGTCCGATCTCATGGTCATCGCCGTGGTCGATGATGCCGGATGTGTGCTTGGCCTGATCGAGCGCCATGCCTTCAACCTGACTATGGCCGCCGAATATGGCCGCGCCCTTTACGGTAACAAGCCCGTCACTACCCTGATGGACCCGACGCCGCTACTGGTCGATACCGCCACGCCGTTGCGCGATTTTACCCGGACGACGCTCAGCGAGCGCCCCTCGGAACTGATGCGCGGCTTTATCGCCACCCACGACGGCCGCTACGCCGGTGTCGGCACATCGCTTTCGGTGCTTAAGGCGATCAGCGCCGATCTGCATCAGTCCCTGGGCCGTCAACAGGAAATGACCAACGACCTGATCCGGCTCGGTAGCGAATCTCAGCGCCACCAGACCTTCCTCAACATGGTCATCCAGAATATCCCGGCCATGGTATTGGTGAAAAACGCCACCGATCAGAAGATCGTCCTGCTCAACAGCGTCGGCGAAGACATGCTCGGCGTATCGCATGACACAGTGGTCGGACTGACGAGCGGGGACTTCATGACCGCCGAACGCGCCGCGCTCTACAATACCTACGACCAGATGGCCCTGCAAAGCGAGGACGCCATCATGCTTAAGGAAGAGCACCTTACCGATACCCACGGCCGCCAGCGTATCATTCAGCTCAAGAAAACCGTTCTGCGCACCCCTTCCGGTGACGCCGACTGCATCCTGACTCTTGGCACGGATCTGACCGAACAAAAGCAGGCGGAAGCCCGTATCGCCCATCTGGCGCATTATGATCCGCTCACCGGTCTCGCCAACCGCGCCCTTTTTACCCGCGAAATGGATGCCGCCCTCAGCCGCGTCCAGCGCCTTGATCGCAAGGTCGCCCTGCTCTGCCTCGATCTCGACCGCTTCAAGGCGATCAACGATTCCTATGGCCATATGACCGGCGACCAGTTGCTGACCGAAGTGGCCGAGCGCCTGCGTGGCTGTGTGCGCAAGAGCGATATTATCGCGCGCATGGGCGGCGATGAATTCACCATCATCCAGGATATCGAAAGCGCCGAAGACGCCCAGTTTTTGGCGGGCCGGATCGTCGACGCGATGAAACTGCCGATCGTGATCAATGAAACGGCTCTGGACATCGGCGTCAGCATCGGCATCGCCCTGGCGCCATCAGATGGCATGGACGCCAACAATCTGCTGTCACGCGCCGACCTCGCCATGTATCGCGTCAAGGCGGAGGGCCGTAACGGCTGGTGTGTCTATCGGCCGGAAATGGATGCCCAACTCCAGGGCCGCATCGAGATGGAACACGACCTGAAACTGGCGCTCGCCGGCAATCAGTTCCAGCTCTATTATCAGCCCCTGCTTAATCTCGACACCGGTCACGTCGTCTCATTTGAAGCCCTGTTGCGCTGGCATCATCCGGTTCGCGGCCTGGTATCGCCGGGCGAATTCATTCCGCTGGCCGAGGAGTGCGGCCTGATCGGACAACTTGGCGAATGGGTACTGAACAAAGCCACGCAGACAGCCGCCTTGTGGCCGCAGAACTGGCGCGTGGCGGTCAATATCTCGCCGCTCCAGTTCCGTCACAAATCACTGGTCAATCTGGTAAAGAAGGCATTGAAAACGTCCGGCCTGCCGGCCACGCGCCTGGAGCTTGAAATCACCGAAAGCGTCATCCTCGAAGACGAAACGCACAATCTCGCTATCCTCAATGCCATCCGTGCCCTGGGCGTCCGTATCGCCATGGACGATTTCGGCACCGGCTATTCGTCCTTAAGCTATCTGCGCACCTTCCCGTTCGACAAGATCAAGATCGACCAGTCGTTTGTCCGCGACTTGCCGCACGACAAGAACGCCCTGTCGATCGTCCGTGCCATCACTGATATGGCGCAGTCGCTCGGTGTACTCATCACGGCCGAAGGCGTCGAAACCGAAGCGCAGATGGATGCCTTGAAAGCGCTCAATTGCGGCGAAGCGCAAGGCTACCTGATAGGCCGCCCAGCGCCAGAGATAACGGCCTATCTCATGCCGACCGTCAGGTACGGGACATAAAAAAAGCGCCGGTCAGTCCGGCGCTCTTGTCAGTCATCGCGGTGGACGCGCTCGGAACGCTCGTGGCGTTCCTGGGCTTCGATGGAGAGCGTCGCCGTCGGGCGGGCTTCGAGACGGCCTAAGCCAATCGGTTCACCGGTCTCTTCGCAGAAACCGTAAGACCCGTCATCGATGCGGGAAATGGCTTCGTCGATCTTGCTGATTAGCTTGCGCTGGCGATCGCGTGTGCGCAATTCAAGAGCGCGGTCGGATTCCGACGAGGCGCGGTCCACCAGATCCGGATGATTTTCCGTCTCTTTCTGCATGATGTTGACCGTTTCCTTGGCGCCTTTCAGGATTTCATCCTTCCAGCCGTTAAGCTTTGCGCGGAAATAGGCCAACTGGCGGGTATTCATATATTCTTCGTCTTCAGTCGGACGGTATTGTTCCGGAACTTGTACGGCAGACATTCGCTTTGACACCCCTGTTGATCGACGCATGGTCCCGGTGTCTTAAGGCTGGACACCGCGATCCCTAAACAGCAAAAACAATACCAGTCGCCGCCGCCCTTCCCGCCGGACATGGCAGCGCGATTGCGCGGCTTATAAAGGGCTATGATTAACCTGTGAAGCGATTTTACGCGGCCGTGCTTTAATTATGCCGTGAGCCGCCGGATGCGATCGCAGAATTACATCAACCGGCGCTTGGCCAGTTCGACGCAGGCACGGGTCTCGATCTCGTTGAGGACACCTTGCAGGCGGTCGTCCTCGATCTCTTCGCGCTGGAGCGCGATCATCGATTGCAGGCGGATCAGGGCTTCATCGTCTATATCGCCGGAAAGCACGCTGACCTTGATATCATCCAGAGCATCAAGAATGTCATGCGACCGTTTGATCTGACGGCGGCGGCGGCCGGTCAGCACGTCTTCCTCACCCTGCAAGGCCATCAAGGCATCGATGCCCATCATACCGAAGGTAGCCGAGGTCTCGGCCATCGCCGCGGATTTCGCCGCGCCGTCACTGCCGGACAGTGAAAAACCGCCCCCGGCCTTTTTTACGCTGCTACTGCCGCTTACGACCGCGCCGGTAACCGAATTGATCCTGAACGTCATGATTAGACCTGTCTCGAATCCACACACATTATATATTGAAACGCCGTGCAGTTTCTTCTCTTCCGCCAAGCCCCTCAGAGCGCCTGGCGAAAACCGGCTTTTGCCAGTCTTGACGACACGGCCATTATTGCCGCCTTCGGGTAAGCGAAGCCTTAACGCCCCGGCATAATTTTCCCGTTGACATAAACACCCCGGAAGCGCCGCGCCAACGCACTGATATATATAAAAAAAATGCCACCGATTCGTGGCACGGATTTCGCAAACAGACCGATAGTTATGGTTAACGGGTAAATTCATGCTGCTGTCGAAACTGAAAACCGCCTTCTGCGCCACCGCTCTCGTCGGGATGATGCTGTACAGCCCAGCTATGGCCGGCTCGCGCATCAAGGACATTGTGGATGTCGAAGGCGTGCGTACAAACCAGTTGATCGGTTACGGCATCGTTATGGGCCTCAACGGCACTGGCGATACGGTCCGCAACTCCCCCATGCTCAAGCAATCGATGGAAAGCATGATGGAGCGTATGGGCGTTAATATCCGTGACGCCCAGCTCAATACCAAGAACGCCGCCGCCGTCATGGTCACCGCCGAGTTGACGCCTTTCGGCGCCTCTGGTTCACGTATCGATGTCACGGTCTCGGCCATGGGCGACGCCAAAAGCCTGCTCGGCGGCACCCTGCTCGTTACCCCCCTCCTCGGCGCCGATGGCGAAGCCTATGCCGTGGCGCAGGGCACTGTCCAGACTGGTTCGGTATCAGCCGGCGGCGCGTCGGGTTCGTCGGTCACCAGGGGGGTGCCCACCGCTGGACGCATCGCTTCGGGCGGCACGATCGAACGCGAAACGGCGTTCAACTTCAATTCCATGCCGTTCCTGCGCCTCACTCTGCACAATCCCGATTTCGCCACCTCGCGCCGCATCGCCGATGCCATTTCCAGTCAATACCCCGGCACGGCTATTGCGGAAAACCCTTCCATCGTCGCCATCAAGCCACCCGCCGGCATGACCATGATGGACTTTATAACCCTGGTCGAGCCAATAAATGTCGAGGTCGACACCCCGGCCAAGGTGGTGATTGATGAGGTCAACGGCGTCATCGTCATGGGCGAGAATGTCCGCATCTCGCGCGTCGCCATCGCCCAGGGCAACCTCACCATCCGCGTCGATGAACAACCCGGCGTCAGCCAGCCTGCCCCCTTCTCACAGGGTCAGACGGCCATCATTCCGTCAAGCACGGTGAGCATCGACGAGGAAAAGGGCAAGAAGCTGATCCAGCTTGGCGGCGGTTCTTCACTGTCCGATCTGGTAGCCGGCCTCAACGCTCTCGGTGTGACGCCGCGCGACATGATCGCCATATTGCAGTCCATCAAAGCCGCCGGCGCGCTTCAAGCCGACATTCAGGTGATGTAATGGACTCAAGCGCTCTCCTCACCCTGCAAACCGCGCAAAGCCAGGCAGCAACCGCCCAGCAGAGTCAGGCGACAGCGGCCATGACCGGCAAAACCGGCAAAAGCAACGCCAAGCTCGGTCTCGATTTCGAGACCATGTGCCTGACCAACCTCCTCTCCCCCATGTTCGAGGGATTGCAAACCGATGGCCCATTCGGCGGCGGTCATGCCGAGGAAACAATGCGTTCCTTCTATGTCGGCGCTATGGCCGGCCAGATGGCCAAGCGCGGCGGCATCGGTATCTCCGACATGATGCAGAGTCAGTTATTGAAATTACAGGAAAAGGGAGTTGCCTGATGGCCCTCGCCGCCGCCAACGTCACCGAACGCGCCCGGCAACTGATCGCCCTGACCGGTCGTCTGGGCGAACGCCTTGTGGCCGAAACCGCCAGCCTGCTCGCCCGGCGGCCACAGGATATTTTCGAGGGCATCGAAGAAACACGCAACCTGTCGAACCTCTATCGTCATGAATCGATGCGTATCAAGGCCGATCCCAGCCTGCTGGAAGGCCTGAGTCCCGCCGACAAGAAGACCCTGCGTGAAGCGACCGAACTGTTCCAGGACCGCCTGCACAAGTACGAACTGGCCGTCAACGCCGCCAAGACGATCACCGAAGGCATTATCAGCGCCGTGGCCGACGACCTGAACAGCCGCCGCAAACAGACTTCGCCTTACGGCGCCAAGGGCCGCACACTCGATACCGGTCCACAATCGCTGAATTTCGGCAAGAAGGCCTGATTACTGATCTTTCGGATCGGCCGTGCCGCCACCATTGCCCATATTGCGCTGGTCCTTTGCATTGGAATAGGCGCCCGGTTGCGGCGCCTGATCACGCTGGTCGGCGGCGGTCGGCACATGGGTGACGCGGTTCCAGTAGGCGTCGTTGCCGGCAGAGGTCTTGTAGCGCAGCGTCTTGTCCTTCTTCGCCACGGCCGCCTGCAAGCCGGCGTCAGGCTTCGGCCCCATCGCTTTCTGGCTGGCTAGATCGCCCATCTCGCAATCAGTTGGCAAGGGCTTGCCTGACTTCTGGGTCGCTACGCACCAGTCGTGATTCTGCAAGGCCTGCGTCACCTGTCCACGACCGCCCTTCAGCGTGCCTGTGCCACTCGGCAACCCGGCTGGCGGCGACATGGCGCCCAATCGCCCACCGCCACCGGCCGGGGCCAACCCGGACGGCGCGACCTTTTGCAGGCTGGGCACACTGATATTTGGTGTTTCGTGCAGGTTCAGGTCGCTGACCTGGCCAACGGCTTCCTGGGCTTTCGCATCCAGCTCTTCCTGCGCTTTCTTTTTGGCCCGCGCGCTCATCGACGGGCTTGGCGGCGCATCGGCGACCGTGGCCGGCGCCGTCAGGTCAAGCGGCTTTTCCTTCGGGATGGTGACAGTGATCGGCTTGACCGGCTGCGGCTGAACGACCGGCTGCGGCACGGCGGCCGGCGGCGCCTGCTCCGTCTCGCGCGGGGCCTCATTGACCGGTTGCGGCGTTTCCGGCTGCTGAACCTCACGCGGCACGACAACCGGCACAGGCTCCGGTTTTACTTCGGGTTCAGGAAGCGGCGGCGCCTCCCATATCTCGGCAGGCAGGAACGGCTCTTCGATCATCTGACTGTCGAGATTCCAGATTTCCGGATGAGTGGCGACCAGCATCCAGAACAAAAGCCCGTGCAGACCCAACGCCAGGACAATGGCCCCCGTCAGCCGCGAGCGGTGACTGGTGCGCGCCGTTACGCCTGCCAGCCACAGTTCAATACTGTCGCCGATCTGGTTGCCTATCCGGTTTATACCAGCCTGCATATGATTTCGGCCCTCTTTCGCCCCACCCTGACGCCAAAGTGAGGAAAGATTCAGGCCGTACTTTGTCCGCTTTATATGAAGGAGTCAAAAGGCCATGCTGACAAAATCGGGCAGCCTGTCCGTTCAGTATCAAAATCCGATAGGGTTTGATGCGCCAATTGATTAATGTTGCCAAATTGTTCTTGCGCACCTCTGGCAAATCGCGGCAAAGCCTCTATATACTCCCCTGTTCCAAATATTGAGGATATGCGCGTATGGCGAAGCCTTTCGATCAGGACTTTATCAAGGTTCGCGGCGCCCGTGAGCACAATCTCAAGGGCGTGGATGTCGATATTCCGCGCGGCCAGCTTGTCGTCCTGACCGGCCTGTCGGGTTCGGGGAAATCCTCGCTCGCTTTTGATACCATCTATGCCGAGGGCCAGCGCCGCTATGTCGAATCGCTGTCGGCCTATGCCCGGCAATTCCTCGAGCTGATGTCCAAGCCCGATGTCGACCTGATCGAAGGCCTGTCGCCGGCTATTTCCATCGAGCAGAAGACAACTTCGAAAAATCCGCGCTCAACCGTCGGCACGGTCACCGAAATCCACGACTATATGCGCCTGTTGTGGGCGCGCGTTGGCATCCCCTATTCGCCCGCCACCGGTCTCCCGATCGAGAGTCAGACCATTTCGCAGATGGTCGACAAGATCATGGCCCTGCCGGAAGGGACACGCCTGTTGCTGCTGGCCCCCTTCGTGCGCGGCCGCAAAGGCGAATATAAGAAAGAAATCGCCGATCTCCAGCGTCAGGGCTTCCAGAGGCTTAAGATTAACGGCGAGTACTATCCCATTGAAGAGGCGCCGAAACTCGACAAGAAGTTCAAGCACGACATCGACGTGGTGATCGACCGTGTGGTGGTCAAATCCGGCATCATGGCGCGTCTGGCCGACTCGCTGGAAACAGCGCTGCGCCTGGCTGACGGTCTCGCCATTGCCGAACACGCCGATCTGGAAGAGGGCGATACTGAACCGAAGCGCATTATCTTTTCGGAAAAATTCGCCTGCCCGGTTTCTGGTTTCACCATCACCGAGATCGAGCCGCGTCTTTTCTCGTTCAACAATCCCTATGGCGCCTGCCCGACCTGTGATGGCCTCGGCGTCAAGCTGGCCTTCGACAAGGAGATGATCGTCGCCGACCCGAAACTGTCGCTGACCGGCGGCGCCATCGCGCCGTGGTCTAAAGGCCCTTCGCCACTCTACGCCCAGACCTTGCAAGCCCTCAGCCTGCACTATGGCTTCAAGATGGATACGCCGTGGCAGAAGCTGGACGAAGCGGTGCAGAACGTTATCCTGCACGGCTCGGATGGCCAGAAGATCAAGTTCACCTACGAAGATGGCAATCGCCGCTACGATGTCACCAAGGTGTTCGAGGGCGTCATCCCCAATATGGACCGGCGCTGGCGCGAAACCGATTCGTCATGGGTGCGCGAAGACCTGGCCCGCTATCAGTCGGAAACGCCCTGCGAAGCCTGCGGCGGCGCGCGCCTCAAGCCGGAAGCCCTGGCGGTCAAGATCGACGCCAAGAATATCTCGCAGATTTCCGGCCTGTCCATTCGCAAGGCGCATGAATGGTTCTCCACGGTCGAGGATAAACTGACACCGCAATCGCAGGAAATCGCTCGTAGAATCCTGAAAGAAATCAAGGACCGGCTGCGTTTTCTTAATGATGTAGGTCTGGATTATCTCAACCTGTCGCGTAATTCCGGCACCCTGTCCGGGGGCGAAAGCCAGCGCATCCGTCTGGCGTCACAGATCGGTTCCGGCCTGACGGGTGTTCTTTATGTATTGGATGAACCGTCGATCGGCTTACATCAACGCGACAATGACCGCTTGTTGGTCAGCCTCAAGGGTCTGCGCGACCTTGGCAATTCGGTGTTGGTGGTCGAGCATGACGAAGACGCCATCCTGCAAGCCGATTACGTCATCGACATGGGGCCGGCGGCTGGCGTGCATGGCGGTGAGATTATCGCTCAAGGGGTGCCGGCTGATATCAAGGCGAATCCAAACTCCCTCACAGGCCAGTACCTGACCGGCAAACGCGAAATCCCGCTGTTCTATGGCTCAGGTCACAATGACCAGCGCCGCCCGATCAACAAGAAGAAGATGTTGAAGGTGATCGGCGCCCGCGGCAACAATCTCAAAAATGTGACGGCTGAAATTCCGGTCGGGGTGATGACCTGTATCACCGGTGTTTCCGGCGGTGGAAAATCGACCTTCACGCTGGAGACGCTTTACAAGGCTGCCGCCCGCCGTCTGAACAATGCCTCGGCCCACCCGGCACCGCATGACAAGATCGAGGGCCTGGAATTCTTCGACAAGATTGTCGAGATCGACCAGTCACCGATCGGCCGCACCCCGCGCTCCAACCCCGCCACCTACACCGGCGCTTTCGGCCCAATCCGTGACTGGTATTGCGGCCTCCCGGAATCAAAGGCGCGCGGCTATGGCCCCGGCCGCTTCTCGTTTAACGTCAAGGGCGGCCGCTGCGAAGCCTGTTCGGGCGATGGCCTGATCAAGATCGAGATGCACTTCCTGCCCGACGTCTACGTCACCTGCGATGTCTGCAAGGGCAAGCGCTACAACCGCGAGACCCTCGATATCTCGTTCAAAGGCCATTCCATCGCCGACGTGCTGGATATGACGGTCGAGGAAGGCGCGGAGACCTTCAAGGCGGTGCCGACCATCCGCGACAAGCTGGAAACCCTCAAGCGCGTCGGCCTCGGCTATATCAAGATCGGCCAGCAGGCGACGACGCTTTCCGGCGGCGAGGCCCAGCGCGTCAAGCTCAGCAAGGAACTGTCCAAACGCGCCACCGGCAAGACGCTGTATATTCTTGATGAGCCGACCACCGGCCTGCACTTTGAGGATACCCGCAAGCTGCTGGAAGTGCTGCACGAACTGACCGACAGTGGCAACACCGTCGTCGTCATCGAGCACAATCTCGACGTCATCAAGACGGCTGACTGGCTGCTCGATTTCGGTCCGGAAGGCGGCGATGGCGGTGGCGAGATCGTGGCTTACGGTACGCCGGAACAGGTCGCGGCCAACGACAAGAGCTGGACCGGCAAGTATCTCAAGGGGATGTTGGCCAAGCACAAAAAGCGCCACCTCGAACCGGCGGAATAGTTCGCCTCAAAGGGGAGCGCGCTTAATCTCCATTAACCCTTTTTCGGCACTGTGGGGGCATGAAAAGCTTGAGTCGCGCCCCCCTCGCCCTAATAGTCAGCCTGCTGGCCCTGTCGCTTGTCGCCTGTTCGGGCAAGAAGGACGCCCATGCGCCGACGGGCGCTGAGCAGGTGCATGGCGGTTCGCCTGTGTCCAAATGGACCTATGACGGCGATACCGGACCGGATCACTGGGCGCAACTCGGCGGCGCCTCGGCGATCTGCGGCACTGGTCAGCGGCAATCGCCGGTCGATATCGTTGGCCAGCCGAAAATGCAGTTTTCACATATTCTGCTGAACTATAATTCAGTGACCGCCACCATTCAGAACACCGGCAAGACGGTGCGTGTCGTGCCGGCGAATGGCGGTGATCTCGAAGTGGATGGCGCCAAATATGCGTTGAAGTCAGTCGAATTCCACAGCCCCAGCGAACACGCCATCAATGGCCATCATTCGACCCTGGAAAGCCAGTTTATCCACGTCGATGATAAGGGCCATACGGTCATTGTCGCGGTGTTGTACGATATCGGTGTGGCCGATCCGATGCTCGGTTCGCTGTGGACCTACCTGCCGTCCGATCCGGGCCAACCGGTGCCGCTGGCCGACCTGCTGATCAATGCGCAGGACCTGATGCCCGGCACTCAGGATTTCTATGTCTATTCCGGTTCGCTGACCACGCCGCCCTGTAGCGAAGAGGTGACGTGGATGGTTTACAGCGCGCCCATGACGATCAGCGCCGAACAGGCCGACGCCTTCCAGCGCCTGATCGGGCCAAATGCCCGCCCGCTACAGGCGCGCAATAACCGCGACTTTTTCCGCCTGGCTGGCACGAATTAGCCGGCGGCCTTTTCCTCGACTTTTTGCGGCTTGACCTTGCCTCTCAGGGCGCGATAGGCCGCCACCGGCGCGCCAAGCTGTATCGCCGCCATCAGGGGCGCCACGAAGGCGAATGTCAGCACCAGCGCGATGACCGAGGCCGGCGTCAGAAAAGTCGTCAGATTGGTCAGGTCGGGCATGATCATGTCCCCCGTCACTTTCAGGCCCAGACTGAGAACCTGCACGGCTTCGATGATCTTGTCACACAGGAACCGCACCACGACCGCCAGGGCCATAGCGGTGGCGTAACCGGTGAAAAGCGACCAGAACCGTTCATTGGTCATGGCGAAACTGCCGAGAATGTCCATACGCCGCGTCTCAAAGCTCTGCGCGCCGTTGAGCGACAGGCGCAGCCCCAGCCAGGCCGCCGTACCAAATCCCACGATAACGCTCAGGGTCTGCACACCGGTTGCGGCCTGGGGACTGGCGCCGCTGGCCAATAGCCCGATAATTCCGCCAACAACGCATATGCCGGCAAAAAGCCCCATCAGCAGGGCCAGGGTAGCCGCGCGCACGGCGATCATCCGCACTTCCTGCACGCCAAACGCCAGGAAACCCAGACGATCATTGGTTTCCCCCAGCGACACCCGGCAGATGGCGCAAACCAGAACCGAGGTCATAAGCAGGTAGACCGGCAGGCAGAAGACACCGGCCAGCAATATCTGCTGCGTCATTTGAGCCATATAGGCCTGGTCGAACTTGGGCGCGGCCATGGTCGAGCTATTAACAACCATCGTATTGAAGGCGACCAGTTCCGGCCCGGCCACCTGCACCATGATCAGGCTCATGACACCGTAACCGAACAGGGTGATCGCGCCCCAGAAGGCAATCAGTTTCGGCCGTTCACGAATGATACGGAAGCCCTCGAAGGCAAAATCGAACGTCAGGTTCATACACGGATCTCAGCCGCCCGCACGTTCGCGGACGGCCTATTTAGACCTGATCGCCATGATCTGCCTATAGGCAGACGCCAAAAATCCGACAATCAGCGGGAAAAGCCCAAAAATACTCAATGCAAGCAAAGCGCTATGAAGCGATATAAAAGCGCTGGCATGACCAAAATGATGCACGGCCAGACCACAGACAAGCGCAAACGGCAATATAATCGTTATCAGCCCGATAAACAGCTTGCCGACATTGCCGGTGCTTAAGCCCAGAACATTCAGCGTCACCAGTTTACGGCTGCCGATATTGGCAGCCGGCATGAGGGCGAATTTCAGCGCCACGAAAATCAGGAATACGGTCGCCGCGATGATATAGACGATGAAAACGTAATCGGCCCCGCTGTGGCGTCGCCATATGGCGCAGACCGCCGCCACGGAATTGTCATAGCCCGCCGCCAACCCCGACAGGCTGAGCGCGACGGCGAAGACAAGGAAAAGCGCCACCGCAATAAGCATGACAAAGGCTGCAACGATCAGAGAAGCGAGGAGCAGGCGCAGTTCGGGCCGCGCGATCTGCAAACCGCCGAAGCCCAGCCCTTCCGATTTGGCGTCCTTGCCGAACAGTGCGATACGGTAGAGCGCGCCCTGCGAGATAAGCTTTAGAAGCAACAGGCTGAAAATGAGAACGAGCGGCGCGAACATCAGTGGCAGTTGATGACCGGCCAGCAGCAGAGGCCCACCGGCGAGGACAACGAACATCGGGATCAGCGCCAGCCATGCGCCCGCCCACGCCCGCGGCAGAAACGCCACGGCGGCCTTCAAAGCCTTCGTCACTGAAAAATCCGCACGCATATTACCCCCGCTATGGCCCGTCCCGTCATTTCAGGCCAATCGTGACTTAGAAACAAATCCATTCGCTTTAAAAGCTTATTTCGTTAATACCGTCGCATTTCCCATCCGCCCTTGCTATAGCGCCACACCATGACACATTCTCCCTCTCCTGTTCACGTAATCGGTGGCGGCCTCGCCGGCTCCGAAGCTTGCTGGCAACTCATTCAGGCCGGCGTTCCGGTCATCCTGCACGAAATGCGTGGCGGCACACGCAATGGCGAGCCGATCACCACCAACGCCCACCATACCGACGGTCTGGCCGAACTGGTCTGCTCCAATTCGTTCCGCTCGGATGACTGGCAGTTCAATGCCGTAGGCCTGCTGCATGAGGAAATGCGCCGGTCGAATTCGCTGATCCTGGCCTGCGCCGACAAGCATCAGGTGCCGGCCGGCGGCGCCCTGGCCATGGACCGCGACAATTTCAGCGCGGCGGTCACCGAAACCCTGGCCAGTCATCCGCTGATGACCATCATCCGCGAGGAAGTCACCACCCTGGCCGACAAGGACTGGGAAAATGTCGTGGTCGCCACAGGCCCCCTCACCTCAGAGGCCCTGTCGCAATTCGTGCTCGATGTTTCCGGCGAAGGTCAACTGAGTTTCTTCGACGCCATTGCGCCGATCATCCATTACGATTCCATCGATATGTCGAAGGCCTGGAAGCAATCGCGCTACGACAAGGAAGGTCCCGGCGGCGATGCGGCGGCCTATATCAACTGCCCGATGGATAAGGCTCAGTATGAAGCCTTTATCGACGCCCTGCTCGATGGCCCGAAAGCCGAATTCAAAGACTGGGAGCATGTGCCCTATTTCGACGGCTGCCTGCCGATCGAGGTGATGGCTGAGCGCGGCCGCGAAACCCTGCGCTATGGCCCGATGAAGCCGGTCGGCCTGACCAACCCGCATAACCCGACCGTCAAGGCTCATGCGATTATTCAGCTCAGGCAGGATAACGCCCTGGGAACGCTGTATAATATGGTCGGCTTCCAGACCAAGCTGAAACACGGTGCGCAGGCCGATGTCTTCCGCATGATCCCCGGCTTGGAAAACGCCCAGTTCGCCCGCTTGGGCGGTCTGCACCGCAATACCTTCATCCAGTCGCCGAAAATTCTCGATCGCGAACTGCGTCTCAAATCACATCCGGCAGCGCGCTTCGCCGGACAGATCACCGGCGTGGAAGGCTATGTCGAAAGCGCTGCCATCGGTATGCTGGCCGGTCGCTTCGCCGCGGCACAGGCATTGGGCCGAACGCTTTCTGCTCCGCCTGAAACCACCGCCTTGGGCGCCCTGCTCAACCACATCACCATCGGCCATCTGGAAGGCGGATCGTTCCAGCCGATGAACATCAATTACGGCCTGCTGCCGCAACTGGAAGCGCCGAAAGTTGATGAAGCGGGCCAGAAAATCCCCCTGAAGGAACGTGGCCGCGCAAAAAAACGCCTGATGTCACTGCGCGCCTTGCAGGATTTGCAGGCCTGGCTAAATATGGCCTGAATTTCGGATTAGTCGAGTATAAAACGGTTAGAGGATCAGGATATAACCTTGCGTTCGTTGAAACTTTCCGCTCTCGCCGCCCTGTTCGTCCTCGCTGGCTGCGCCACGACAAAGACGACCGAAACCGTCTATGTGCCGGTGGCGGCGCCCGTCTTCCCCAGTTCTCTGACGCCGCTGCCGATCATGCTGTTCAACCAGACCAAACAGGGCCGCAAGCTCTTTACGCTGAACGCTGAGTTCCCCTATTGCGACCCCGGCACCGGCATGGTGATCGTGGTGCCGAAATGGTACGTCACCGACTTCGCCTCGGTGCCGTGGTATGGCCAGAGCGTGATCGACCCGCAAGGCCCGACCGCCCGCGCAGCGATCATCCACGACTGGCTCTATACCATTGGCGAACCCGGCAAGCGCGACGTGGCCGACGGCATCTTCTATCGCGCCATGATCAAGTACGGTGTCCCCGAATTCCAGGCGCGCATCGCCTATAATGCTGTCCACGTTGGCGGTCAGGCGGGCTACGGATTAGCCGGGGACTGGCAGTTTATCGATCCGGCGCATCAGGACGCCAAACAGCTTGCGCCCTTCCCCAAGCCGCGCACCGGTGCGGTCAGGGTCATGCCGAAGTGCCAGGGTTTCAATGAACTGATCCAGTCCGGCTGGCGCGCCTATCCGGAAAAGCCGGTCAATATTGCCGTGCCGCCGCCGGTCATTGTGACCGAAAAGCCATTTGACGATGTGCTGAAAAAGCTTCCGTCGTGGGGCAAGAAGAAAGACTAGATACGGCCGGTCACGAACGACCAGAAAAGGCGAAAGCGCTTGGTCAGCGGTCCCGGCACACGGCCATGCCAGTAGATATCGGCCAGCGACGACGGCAAGGCCAAGGGCATAAGCGACGCGGACAGATTTTTCGCCGCCTTTTGCGCCTCGCGTTTCAGATGCGCAAACTCCACCTCGCCGGCATCGCTTAATCCGCGCGTCGCCTTGATCCGCGTCATGCCATGAAGGCGCGCGATATCGGTCAGGTCCGCGGCCTCGCCCAATATGTTTGCGGCCATGCGGAACAAAGGGGCCTCACCGCGATCGACCACGCCAAGCGCGTCCTTGATCCTCAGAGCGCCCTTATCGAGCAGAGGCATCTGGCCTTCGATCAAATCGAGAAAATCCTTTGGCGATAGATCATGGGTGGCAATCATTGCCTTCAAGGCTTCTGTCAGGGGGTGATAACGCACCGCACGCCCCTGTTCGATTTCCTCAATGGCTTCATACCACCAGCGCAGCCGGATTTCGCCCATCAGCGGGTCGGTCGTCCGCTCGGGAATATCACGCAGGATTTCGAGAAAGGCGAACAGGACCAGCACTTCACCACGCTTTTCAGCGTCCGGAATGAAAGCGCAGGAAAGACGAACGTCCTCGGACTTCGGCAGTAATTCAGAGGACGTCACGCGAATTTATCCAAAAAGAGTCTGATACATGGCCATCGACGCCAACATCGGCAGCGACAACAGCGTATTGATACGGCTGAACACCATCGCCTTTTTCGCAGCGGCAGCCTTTTGTTCCGGCGTGAAGCCTTCACGCAGGCCCAGGGCGATCTTTTGCGCCGGCCAGATGGCGTGCCAGACATTCATGAACATGATCAGGGCCAGCCACATGCCGACGCCGATAAAGATGAACTGGGCATTGGCCTTGTCGAAGCCAAACACATAGCCGCCAGCGCCAGGCGTCACGATGCCAAAGCTCAGGGCCTGAACGATATAGCCACGCAGCCACGCCAGGGCCAGCCCGAAGACGACCGTGAACAGCGCCGAATAGCGGAACCAGAACAGGGCTTCGGGCGCGATATATTTGCTGACCGCCGGTTTAAGCTCAGCCGGAATATCAGGCATGACGCGGATCTGCACGAAGTTGAAATAATAGAGCAGGCCCACCCACAGCACGCCGCTCAGGACATGCGCCCAGCGCAATACCGCCGTCAGGAAAATGGCGTCAAAACCGCCCGGCGAATGGATGCCGAACCCGACCATGACCACGATCGCCAGCAACAAACTGACGATCATCACATTGCGAAGATTACTTAAAAAACCAGCCATGACGCGCCCCTGTCGTTGATTGAAGTGAGTCGCACCTTATGCGAACCTGACCCGCAAAGCAAAACGGCCTCCGATGCGGAGGCCGTTTAAAGCCTTACGGCATTTGCTTCGGTTTCTTGCCGTCTTTGAAACCGCCCAAATCGACGACTTCGGCATCCGGGTCATTACGGTTGACGCCCCAGATCAGGATGATCGGCAGGGCGACGTAGATCGACGAATAGGTGCCGATCAGGATGCCGAAGACCATAGCGAACACCAGCGGGAACAGGGCCGGGCCACCAAGGAACAACATGCCCGCCAAAGCGAGAACAGCCGTCGAACCGGTGATGATGGTCCGCGACAGACGTTCGTTTTCCGACAGGTTGATAATGTCGGCCAGCGGCGTCTTCTTGAACTTGCGCAGGTTTTCGCGCAGCCGGTCAAAGGTAATGACCTTTTCGTTCATCGAATAACCGATGACGGTCAACAGCGCGGCGATCGAGGTCATGGTGAATTCGATTTGCAGGAAAGCCATCATGCCGACGGTCAGGGCGACATCGTGCAGCACGGCGATAACGGCGCCCGAACCGAATTGCAGACCCGACGGGAACCGTATCCAGATATAGACCAGCATCAGCAGCAGGGCCGCGCCAAGCGCCAGGAAACCGGAGCGCAGCAATTCAGCCGAGACCTTGGGGCCAACGACTTCGGTGCGCTTGAAAGTGATGCCGGGCACGGCGGCGGCGAGCTTGGATTTCACCGCCTCGACACCGTCGTTGTTTTGCTGCTGCTCGCTCAGCTTGAACTTGATGATGACGTCGCGGGCGCTGCCGAAGGCCTGGACCGAGGCGTCTTCCGCCCCGAATGTGGTCATGCGGGCGCGCAGGTTCCCCAGGTCGGCGGCGGCGGGCGTCTCGACTTCCAGCACGTTACCGCCGGCGAAATCGGTGCCGAGGTTCAGGCCATGCGTGAACAGCACCACGACGGTGGCCAGGATGGCAAGCCCGGAGATGACGGCGGCGACCGGCGCATATTTCGTAAAGCGGAAATGGAATTCGGTCGGCAGGTTTTTGATCAGTGGCCAGTGCATGGGCTTGGAACCTTAAATCGGAAGTTTTTTGGGCTTGGTGGCGCGATACCACCAACCGAGCAGGACCTGGCTGACCAGGATGGCCGAAAAGACGGAGGTGAAGACACCGATCATCAGCGTCCAGGCGAAGCCGCGCACCGGACCGGCGCCAAAGACGAACATGATGAGCGCCGAGATCAGCGAGGTGATGTTGGCGTCCAGGATCGAGACCAGGGCGCGCGAGAAACCGACATCGAGCGCGGCGATGGGCTTGTGCCCGCTGCGTTCTTCGTCACGGATGCGCTCATAGATCAGCACGTTGGCGTCAACGGCCACCGCGAGGCTGAGGATCAGGCCGGCGACGCCGGGCAGCGTCAGGGTGGCCTGGAAGAAGGTCATCGCGGCGACGATCAGCACCAGATTGACCAGCAGGGCGGCGATGGAGACGCCGCCGAAGACGAAGCCATAGGCCAGGAACATGAAGACAACGATGGTGATGAAGGCGATGATGGTCGAGATCATGCCGGCATGAACCGCGTCCGCCCCCAGTTCGGCGCCGACGGTGCGCTGGCTTTCAAAGTTCAGCTTGGCCGGCAACGCGCCGCTTTTCAGCACATTGACCACTTCGGAGGCTTCTTCATGGGTGAAGGAGCCGGTGATCTGACCGGTGCCACCGGTAATGGCGCCCTGAATGGTCGGCGCGGACACGATATGCCCGTCAAGAATAATGGCGAAGCGTTTGCCGATATTACGCGATGTGGCCTCACCGAAGGCCTTGGCCCCCTCGCCGTTAAAGGCGAAGTCGATGGCCGGGCGTTGGTACTGATCGACGCCGACGTTGGCGCGGGTCAGGCTGCCGCCGGCGACCAGGATGGCTTTGCGCACGACAAGCGATTGGCCGGTGCTGTCATCCATCAGCGCTTCGGAGCCTGGCGGAATACGACCGGCTGCGATATCGGAGGGGCTGACGGTTTCATCGACCATCTGGAAGGTCAGCTTGGCGGTACGGCCGATGATGCGCTTCAACTGTTCAGGATCACTCTCACCCGGCGCTTCGATGACGATGCGGTTGATGCCCTGACGGCTGATCGACGGTTCCTTGGTGCCAAGGCTATCGATCCGCTTGCGGATGACTTCGATCGAGGTTTCCACCGCGCCGGCTGAGGTCGAGCGGATGCCTTCCTGCGTCAGGGTCAGGGTAATCGTCTGATCGTTGCCGCGCTGGACATTCATGTCGTTGACCGCGGCGTTCTTAGGCAGAGGCGTCGCCAGACGGGCCAGCGTGCTGTAAGCGCTATTGACGGCCGCCGGATCGGTGATACGGACACTGACTGTGGTGCCTGAGGCCGTAAGCGCCGAAAAGGCGATCGACTTTTCGCCGAGACGCGCCCGAACTTCTTCCGTGACACTGTTGATCTTGGTCTTCACCAGATCATCGGTATCAACTTCCATCAACAGATAAGAGCCGCCTTGCAGGTCAAGCCCCAAGTTGAGCACCTGGGTCGGCATGAAACCCTTTACCTGATCCCGCACACTGGCCGGGAGGAAGTTGGGCAAGGAAAATAGAATGCCCAGAAGGAGGGCAACAACTACCAGCCCTACCTTCCAGCGGGATAAATTGATCATGATCGGGATGCTCGGTCTTGAAACTGCAAGGAAAGTAAGGGCTTAGCTTTTGGTGGCGTTAGCCTTGGAATCGTTGGCCGGGGCCGGTTCGCCCTTGACGCGGACTTCGGCGATCATGGATTTCACCACTCGCACGTTCACGCCGGTAGCGACTTCCACCATGATTTCGGCGTCTTCGACGCGGGTGACCTTACCGATCAGGCCGGAAGACAGGACAACCGTGTCATTGCGCTTCAGGTTGGTGATCATCGTCTTGTGCTGCTTGGCGCGCTGGCTTTGCGGACGGATCATGAAGAAGTACATCGCTCCGAAGAGGATGAGCATCATCGGCAGCATGGTGAGAAGGTCACCACCAGCAGCGGGGGCGGCGCCGGCAGCCTGGGCAAAGGCGGGAGTTGCGAACACGAACGTCTCCTGAAAGTTATTGATTTTTTACGCGCCCATTACGGGAGGGTAAAAATTTGTTCGCCATACATAGGCACAACCAAAAAAAGGTCAATGACATATTTGCCACGGCGATCTTCCGGAAACAGGCGCTTTGAAACTCTGCCTTTCAAAGCTGTACTTACGGCAGCACCAGTGTCGGATCGATCGGACGAGCGATATCGGTCGAAGGCGTGTAGCGGATTTCAAAGTGCAGTTGCGGCTTGTCGATGGTGCCGGTCTGGCCAACGGTGCCGATCACCTGGCCTTTGCTGACATGCTCATTATTCTTCACCTTCATGCTCTGGAGATGGGAATAGCCGGTGTACCAGCCGTTATCGTGCTTGATATAGATGGTGTTGCCCAGTTCCTTGACCTGATCACCTTCGTAAACCACAGTCCCTTCCGAGGCCGCCTTCACCTCGGTGCCGGAACTGGCGCCAATATTAATGCCGTCATTGCGGATATTCGGCGCCAGTTGACCGAAAGGCACAAGGACGTGGCCTTTCACCGGCCAGACAAACTTGCCCTTGCCCATCTGGGCAATCTGGGCATTGGCGGGGAAACCGGCCACCGGCGGCACCGGTTTGGCGACGACGGGTTTAGTTATGGTGGCGGGTTTGGTAGCGGCGGCCGCCACGCTTGGCGGCGCAACCGTTGGCTTGGTTGTCGTAGTCACGGTCGTGGTTGTCGTTATCGGCGCGGCAGGTTTGGGCGTCGTGGCCGCTGCCGCAAGCACCGCCTTTACCTTGGTCATGGTCGGGCCGTTGGCATGGTCTTCCACGCCTTTATCGACCGCCGAAACCGGCAGCAGGATCTTCTGGCCAACGCGCAGTGATGAGGCGACCGTCAGGCCGTTCAGCGCATAGAGATTTTTCACCGGCACGGAGAAACGCCGCGAAACGCCGAATAATGTATCCTTGGATTGAAGCACATATACATAACCGGCGCCGGCCGGCGCGGCAGCCGTTTCGACCGGCTTCATCATTTCCGCAGGCGGCGGAGGCGGCGGAGGCGGCGTCATTGGCGCCAGTTCGGTGACCTGGACACTGCCCGAAGGCGACGGCGTGGTCGTGGCCGGCGGGACCTCCTCGACCGGCGCGGGCTGAATCGTCGCGGATGATTCGGCTGGTTTATCCTGCATGTAGATGGGGTATTTCGGCTGCGGCATCCCCGCCCCTGTACAGGCCTGTAGCGCCAACACCGCAGCGCAGCTCAAACCAGCCAAAGACAGTTTGATCACTGGATGACGAACACAGCCATCGGAATTCAAAATTTGCAGGATCATGACAGGCTCCACGGTCGACGAATAGAAAGGCTTCGGCCAAACCTACTCTATGCGAACTTATGGCTAACGATTCGTTAAACTTAATCGAAAATTTACTTAACAAATTCAGTGCGGATGTCCATCCACGCCGGCTGAAAGGGCGAGGAACATGGTGAGACGCCCCTCCCTCCTCAGAAAATGAGATGTAACTTGGTTAAAATACTCCGGCACGGTGAGCGGCTTTGCAATCCAAAGCAATATAACCTAGCCTGGTAATCGGCCTGCTGGCGGAGAGTTTACGCTGCGGATTGCAACCCCGCATAGCCCCGTTCAATTCGGGGGCAGGCCTCCACTCCCCCCTTTTTTGAAAAATCTTTCAGCGCCCGCATCCAATCGGGCCGGCGGCGGACATCAAGTTTCAGATGGCGATACCATGGAGAGACACAAAGATGTTCATAACCCTTTTCAATCAATACTGGTGGCTGCTTTTTCCGCTGGGTTTCGGCCTGTTCGGCATAATCCGCACCGTCCTGAAAGATGATGAAAGCCGCCGCATCCTGTCGCTGATCCGCAGCTATACCGACCAGGGCAAGGAACCGCCCGCCGAACTGCTCGCGCTGCTGAAGCGCTGATTCAAGGAGATTATGCCATGACCGCAAGTCAACTTTTCAACAGCTACTGGTGGCTGATCTTCCCGCTTTTCGGCATGGGCATGGGCCTTGTCGGCATGTTGGGTCATTTCCGCCACCGCAGCGAAACCCTGAAACTGATCAAGACCTATGCCGACCAGGGCAAGGAGCCACCTGCCGCCCTGCTGGAAGCCCTGCGCAGCGATGAAGACCGCGCCTATAACTGCCGGGGGCGCCGCCGGGGCAGCCACTGGACACAGGTCGTCGTCTTCGGCGCCCTGGCCGCCGCTTTCGGCTATTTCGGCTATTATGGCGAAGGCGGATCGATTTTCATTTCGCTGGCCATAGGCTTCGGTATCGCCGCCGCCGCCCTGCTGGTCATATCTATCATCCGGGCCCTGACCAGTTCATCCCTGCCGAAAGAATAAGGTATGGACGACCCGCTGATCAGGCGGGCCAGGGAGGGCTCCAGCGAGGCCTTCTCACGGCTGGTAGTGGAGCATCAACAGGCGGTGCGCGCCTTCGTGCGCCGTCTGTGCGCCCTGCCGGACGATGCTGACGATATGGCGCAGGAAGCCTTCGTCACCGCCTGGGCCAGCCTGCATAAACTGCGCGACGGCGTATCGTTCCGCACCTTTGTCTGCGGCATCGCCTATCGCAAAGCGCTCAATGACCGTCGCCGCTTCAATCGCACAGGCGCCCGCGAATCTCAGTGGTTCGGCTTGCAGGAGCAGTCGCGGTCGTCAACGGTTGACGCCAGGCTCACTATCCAGACGGCGCTGGCCACCCTGCCGCTTGACCAGCGCGCCGCCGTATCGCTATGCGTCGCCGCAGATTACAGCCATGCCGAGGCCGCCGAGATTTTAGGCCTTCCACTCGGTACGATTAAGTCGCATATTCTCAAGGGAAGGGCCAGACTGAACGCTCTTCTGGGTGTAACAGATGACCAATGACGCTTTAAAATCAATGTTGATGAACGACACGCCCGCCGCGCCGCCGGCGCGGGATATCGGCTTTGTTGTCGAAGTGATGAAACGGGTCGAACAACGTCGCCTGAATCAGAACCTGGCGCTGCTGGTGCTGGGCACCGCCGCCCTTACCACGCTTTTGTTCCTGATCATGCCCCATGTGACGCCAGCCCTGACCACGCTCGGACAATCGATCTGGCCGCTGGTTATTATTGTCACCGTCGCCGGCTTTTCGCTTGTTGGCTTTGAACAGGCCCGCCGCGCCATTGGTCTGCGGTTTTAAGCCTCTTTCGCCACGCCCGCGATCAACGGCACAAAGCGCACTTCGCCAAGGTCTTCCGTGTCATAGCCATCCGCCGTCTTGGTGTAGCGCAACAGGCGCTGGGTCGAACCGCGCCCTTGGGGTCCGACCATGATTCCCTTGGGCTTCAGTTGCGCCAGCAGGTGCGTCGGCGCTTCCGGCAGGGCGGCGGTGACGAGGATGCGGTCAAAAGGCGCCTGTTCCGGCCAGCCTTCCCAGCCATCGCCGAAGCGGTAAATAATGTTTTCCAGCATCAGGCGCTTGTGGCGGATTTCCGCCTCGACCATCAACGAGCGATAGCGTTCGATGGTATAGACATAGCGCGCCAGCCGGCTGAGCACGGCGGTCTGGTAGCCGCTGCCGGTGCCGATTTCGAGCACGCGATGGCGGCCCTCGATCTTCAGCGCCTGGGTCATCAGGGCCACGATATAGGGCTGTGAAATCGTCTGTCCACAGTTGATCGGAATGGCGCTGTCTTCCCACGACCGATCGAGGAACAGCTCCGGCACGAACAGGTCGCGCGGGGTATGCTCCATAGCCTGAAGGACTTTTTTATCGGTAATGCCCTGGTCTTTCAGGCCACTGAGCAGCCGTTGCAGGCGGGTCGGTTCTTCGCTCATTGTGCCGGTTCCACCTTCTTGGGGGCCACGCCGCCGAGGGTCTTTTTCAGGCGATACAGGGTTTCATTGTGCGTCAGGTCGAGATGCAGCGGCGTTACCGAGATGCGCTTTTCCGCTACCGCCTTGAGGTCGGTGCCATCGATCAATGATTGCTCAAAGGCATGAAAATCGATCCAGTAATAGTCGCGGCCGCGCGGATCGGTGCGCCGGACGGCGTGCATTTCGTGCAGGTTGCGGATGCCCTGGCGAGTGACCTCGACGCCGGCCACCTCATCGGCGCTGCAATCGGGGAAATTGATATTCATGATGACATCGGCCGGCCAGCCCTGCTGGATCAGATTGCTGATCACCGGCGCACCATAGACCTGCGCCGCCTGCCACTGGGCTTCGATATCGAGATCGAAATCGAGGCATTGCGACAGGGCGATCGAGGGAATGCCAAGCGACATGCCCTGCAAGGCGCCGGCCACCGTGCCCGAAAGCGTCACGTCCTGAGCGAGATTAAATCCACGATTGACGCCGGAAAGCAGTAAATCGGGCGGGCCGTCCATCAGGTCGCTGACGGCGATCTGCACGCAGTCGGTCGGGGTGCCGCCGGCGGCGAAGCGCTTTTCGCCGAAACGACGCACGCGAACCGGATCGTGCAGCGACACGCCCCTGCCCTTGCCGGACTGTTCCAGCATCGGCGCGCACACCCAGACGTCATCGCTGAGCGCCGCGGCGATATCGTAAAGCACCTTCAGCCCGAAGGCGTCGATACCGTCATCATTGGTCAACAGGATACGCATAGGGCGTTTGTACGGCGATTTCAGAGGCCGGGGCAAGCGGTACGGCGGCTTTTTTTGAGCAGCTTGGAAGTTGCCCCCTCCGTCAGCGACACCAGCCCTTCGGGCTTCGCCCAAAGAACTGGGCGCTGCCACCTCCCCGCTTCGCCAAGAGGTTCGCAAGGGAAGAGAAGCGAACCCATTCCTCTTCCCCTGCAAAGCGGGGGAGGTGTCGAGCAAGCGTAGCGCGTCGAGACGGAGGGGGCCTCTTAACTACCCGATATGCGCCTATCCTATGTGAGTTTGACCGCCCATATAGGGCTGGAGCACGGCGGGAATGTTGATGCGGCCGCCCTCGTCCTGATAGTTTTCCATGATGGCGACCAGGGTGCGGCCGACCGCCAGCCCGGAGCCATTGAGCGTATGAACAAAGCGGGTGCCCTTTTCGCCGGCCTTGCGGGTGCGGGCGTCCATGCGGCGAGCCTGGAAATCCCCACAGTTCGAACAGGAGGAGATTTCGCGGTAGGTGTTCTGCGACGGCAGCCACACTTCGAGATCGTAGGTCTTCTTCGCACCAAAGCCCATATCGCCGGTACACAGAAGCATGGTGCGGAAGCTGAGATCTAGCTTCTTGAGGATGGTCTCGGCACAGTTGGTCATGCGGTCGTGTTCAGCGTCGGATTGCTCCGGCGTGGTGATCGACACCAGTTCGACCTTCTGGAACTGGTGCTGGCGGATCATGCCCTTGGTATCACGGCCGGCAGAACCGGCCTCGGCGCGGAAACAGTTGGTCAGGGCGGTCAGGCGCAAGGGCAGTTCTTCCTCGGCAGTGATGGCCTCACGGACGAGGTTGGTCAGGGTCACTTCGGCGGTGGGGATGAGCGCGTAGCGTTTTGCAGTCGTAGGCCTATCTGCACCCCAATCATATTGTTGATCGTGCTCTTTAAGGCCAGTGATCGAGACCGCATTTGAAATTCCAGCTTTAATTAGCCGTTCAACTGTCTCTTTGCTATAAGAATTTTGAGTTAGGGTATTTGTAGGCCAAGAAACGTTTTCAATAAAACCACGCGCCTTATGGAACCAATCTGGCGTTCTTGGATCAGTGAAAAATAAATCTTCCTCAAATTTAGGTAACTGCCCAGTACCGTAGAGAGCCTCATCTCGCACCAAAACTGGCGGATTGACTTCGATATAGCCATGCTCAGTTGTCTGGACATCGAGCATAAACTGGCCAATAGCGCGTTCCAGACGCGCCAGTTGACCTTTCAAAACGACAAAGCGCGAGCCGGACATCTTGGCCGCCGCTTCAAAGTCCATCAGGGGGCCAATTGCCCCCTTGAGCGCTTCGCCGAGATCGGCGTGATCCTTGGCGGGGAAGCTGAGGATATTCGGAGCGCCGTGTTTGCGGACCTCGACATTGCCATGTTCATCGGCGCCTTCCGGCACATCCTCAAACGGGATATTCGGCAAGCTGGACAGCAGGTCTTTCAATTCATCGGTCTTGAGGCGTTCGGTTTCCTGCGCCGCACTGATCGCGCCTTTGAGGCCTTCGACCTCGGCCATAAGTTCAGTGGCGCGGGCGTCGTCCTTCTGCGCCTTGGCCTTGCCGATCTCGCCGGAGAGTTTTTTCAGTTGCGCCTGATTGGTCTCAAACGCGGTCTTGGCGGCGCGCAGATCGGCGTCCGTGGCCAGCAGAGTTTCGACTACTTTCGAGGGATTTTCATAATTGCGCTTCGACCAGCCCTGAACAAAGCTCTGAGGATTTTCGCGGATCGCCTTGATATCGTGCATTTTAGAAGCCTTGCCTGAAAGCGGGGGTTCGCCCCTCCGTCACGGACTTCGCGCAAGCGCGAGCGTCGTGCCACCTCCCCATTTGAGAAATGGGGAGGAGAAGAAAGAGCGTCTTATACAGTTTTGACGTGACTCGACAATATCAAAGCTTCAGGCAAGCCCAGAGACGATGCCACGCACTCTGCCGAGTTACGGGTCAAGTGGCGTTACGCCCTTTGCGCAACTCGATCAGCTTGACGCACAGGATCGAGACTTCGTAGAGCAGCCAGATCGGGATCGACAGCATGATCTGCGAGATCGGGTCCGGCGGGGTCACCACGGCGGCAACCACGACAATACCGAGGATGGCGTATTTGCGCAGGCCGCTCAGCATTTTCGAGGTCACCATGCCGGTCAGGCCCAGCAGGGTGATGATCACCGGCAACTGGAAACACAGACCAAAGGCGATCATCAGGGTTTCGATAAGCTGGAGATATTCCGACACCTTCGGCATGAACTGCACGGCGACACCGGCCGTGCCCACGACCTGCTGGTTCAGCGAAAACCACAGCACCATCGGCAGGATCATGAAATAGACGAGCGCCATCCCCATAATGAACAACACCGGCGCGGCGATCAGGAACGGCAGGAAGGCCATCCGTTCGCGCTTGTAGAGGCCGGGCGCGACAAAACGGTAAAGCTGGAACGCCAGGACCGGGAAGCTGACAATCACGCCGCCGAACATGGCCAGGCGCAGATTGGTGAAGAAGACCTCCATCGGCGCCGTGGCGATCAGCGGGATATTCTTGACGCTGGCGACGTGCTTGAGGCCGGTCAGCACCATGATCAGATCGAACGGACCACTGTGGCCGGTCTTGTGCAGTTCTTCCTCATAAAGCGAAGACGCCACCGCCAGCGGATGAACGAGCAGGTTCAGGATATGGACATGGAAAGCATAGCAACCGACGACGCAGACAAAGAAGGCCACCACCATGATGATGATGCGCGTGCGCAGTTCGACCAGGTGATCCATCAAAGGGGCGCGCGAGGCCTCGATATCCAGTTCATCCGGATCGGGGGTGATGATGTTGCGCTTGGACTTGTCTTCCACCTCTGCGGGCAGCTTGATCTCTTCGCTCATACGGCGCTCTTTTTCGTGCGGGTGCGCTTGACGGGCGTAACGGTTGGTTCAGGTTCAGCCGGGGCCTCGACAACCGCCTTCGGCTTGCGGACGCGCTTGGGCCTGGCCGGTTTTTCGACAGGTGGCAGGCCTTCCATTTGCGCGTCTACCGGCTCGGTGGTTTCGGCCACATCATAGGCGACTGGTTTATAAACAGGCGCGTTCAGGCTGGAATTGATATCGCTCTCCAGCGCCTTCATCTGGTGACCGACGTCCTCCATCCCCAGCTTGCCGGCCCTGAGCGCATCGACCTCCTTGCGCAGGTCATCCAGTTCGCTTTGTCGCGCCATATCCTCGAAGGAGGTGCGGAAATCATCCGCCATGCGGCGCATCTTGCCGACGAAGCGGCCAAGCTGGCGCAACAGTTTCGGCAAGTCTTTGGGACCGACCACAACCAGCGCCACGACAGCAATAAGGATGAGCTCACCGCCCCCGATACCGGGCACCATGTGACAGACTTTCTCTTAGAAGTTCAAGTAGAAGCGATTAAGCCTTCGGCTCTTCGTCGGGCTTCTTGGTCTTCGCATCGTCTTCGTCGTCCTTCAGGCCGTTCTTGAACGCCTTGATGCCCTTGGCGGCATCGCCCATCAGGCCCGACAGCTTGCCGCCGCCGAACAGGACCAGGACCACCAGACCAATGATCAACCAGTGCCAGATGCTGAAACTACCCATACTCTATCTCCTTTGCGAGCCCGCCCTCATCTCAAATGGGGGGCCGCCCCTTTAAATGTCAGTCCGTCAGGACCAATTTACGCTCTTATAGGCGTGTTTTAACCTGTCTTGGAAGTGTTTTTGCGCAAAATCACTCTTTCTCGAAGAAGTCTTGTGCAAATTCCGTCTCTTCCATATCCTCAAGCAGCATCGGGTCTTCGGCGGTCTGTCCGCTGGAAGGATCTGGCACCATAAAGTCCGCCGGCACATTGATGTCAAGCAGGCCGGCGGCGCGCATTTCGGCGGCGCCCGGCAGATCGGCCAGCGATGGCAGCGAAAACTGCTCCAGGAAGGCGTCGGTCGTGCCATAGGTCACCGGCCGGCCGGGGGTTCGCCGGCGTCCGCGCAGCTTGATCAGGTTCATTTCGTGCAGCACGTCAAGCGTGCCGCGCGACAAGCCTACCCCACGCACAGCTTCGATTTCGGCCCGCGTCACCGGCTGGTGGTAGGCGATAATGGCGAGGGTTTCCAGCGCCGCCTTGGACAGCCGGCGCGGCTCCTCGCGCTCCTCGACCATCAGATAACCGAGATCGGCGGCGGTGCGGAATTGCCAGCGGTCATTGATGATTTCGAGCGATACGCCGCGCCCGGTATAGCGGGCGCGCAAGGCCGCCAACGCCTTGCCGACCTCGGCGCCTTCCGGCAGGCGATAGGCGATTTCCGAGGCCGACAGCGGCCCATCGGCGGCGAACAGCAGCGCCTCGATGGCACGCTCAACGGTTTCCGGCGTCATGCTTTTTCTCCCATGATCGCTTGTCGTTTACGCATATAAAGCGTCTCGAAGGTCGCCAGTTGCTGGAGCTGCAAATGGCCTTCCTTGGCCAGTTCCAGCGAAGCGGAAAGCGTGGAGGCCATATAGGACACCCGGCGCGGGCCATCGCTGCGCACCGGCTGCGGCGCCACGTCATCGAGCGCCGTCCAGTTGGTCAGCTTCGGCAACTGGGCGCGCAGATTGTCGCGGGCGTCTTCCAGCGAATAGGCCTCGATGCGGCGGGTCGGATCATAATGGCGCTCGATCTCACGGCGGCGCTGGGTGACATAGGCGCTCATCAAATCGAAGACATTGGCCTCGATGCGCGACGACGGAATGATCAGCCGGGCTTCAGGATCGCCGCGCGCGAAGACATCGCGCTTGAGCTGCGGGCGCGAGGTCAGGGCCTCGACCGCCTTACGCATCGCTTCCAGCTTTTTCAGGCGAAACGCCAGGGCGGCGGCCAGTTCTTCCGGCTGCGGTTCGTTGGTCTGCTTGCGCTCGGCCTGCGGCAGCAGCAAGCGTGATTTCAGATAGGCCAGCCACGACGCCATGACGAGATAATCGGCCGCCAGCGAAAACCGCAGACGACGCGCCTGCTGGATAAAGGCGAGATATTGCTCGGCCAGCCGGGTGATCGATATCTTGAGCAGGTCGACCTTTTGCTGGCGGGCGAGCGCCAGAAGCACATGCAAAGGCCCTTCATAACCATCCAGATCAAGCACCAAGGCATCATCGGCGGCGATTTCCTCGGCGACATCGGGGCCAGGCGCTTCAAAATCGAGACGCCGTTGCAGGACGTCGTGCTCCAGACCTTTCGGCGTGGTGTCGCGGCTCATGACGGCACGGCTACAGGATGACCTTCGGTCGGATCGGCCTTGGCGCCGGTTTCCTGACCTCGCGCCATCACGACATCGAAACGGGCGCGGGCCTCGATGACATCAAGCGGCTCAGGCGTTTTCAGGATGCGTTTGATGGCCGCTTTTGCCCGACGCAGGGCCTCGCCTTTCAGCTTCGGCGTCACCTGCGCGATCTGCTTCATCTGGTCCATCTGGCCATTACAATGCAGCAGTACATCGCATCCGGCCCGCAGAGACGCCCTGGCGCGCTTTTCCAGGGTGCCGGACAGGGCGTTCATCGACAGGTCGTCACAGATCAAAAGGCCATCAAAACCAATGACATCGCGGACGATCTTCAGGCATTTCTTTGAGGTGGTCGCCGGATTGCGCTTGTCGATGGCGCGGTAAAGCACATGCGCCGTCATGGCTATCGGCATGTCGGCATTGACCTGGAAGGGATAGAAATCGACTTTCAGCAGCTCATCCAGCTTCGTATCGACGCACGGCAGGTCGGTATGCGAATCGGCTCCTGCCCGTCCATGGCCGGGAATGTGCTTGATCACCGGCAGCACCCCGCCGGCCAGCAGGCCTTCGGCACAGGCGCGGCCCATGACGGCGACAGCCTGCGGCGTCAGGCCATAGGCGCGGTCGCCGATGATATCATGGGCGCCCGGCTGCGGCACATCGAGCACCGGGGCGCAGTCGACATTTATCCCCAGTTCGGCGAGATCATGCGCCATCAGACGCGCGCCCAGGCGGACCATTTCGCGTTCTTCGGAAGGATCATTGGTCACTTCGGCAAAACGGGCAGCTGGCGGATAGTCCGGCCAGAGCGGCGGACGCAGGCGGCGGACGCGACCGCCTTCCTGGTCGATCAGGATCAGGGCGTCATGCGCCACCAGGCCTTTGAGCGCAGCCACCAGCGCCTTGACCTGTTCGGGTGTATCGATATTGCGGCGAAACAGGATAAAGCCCAGCGGCTGGAGGTCACTGAAAAAGCGGCGCTCTTCCGGCGTCAGTTCGGTGCCCGCAAGCCCCAGAATACACGCTGAGATCCCTTTGCCCACTGTGCCTACTTTACGATACAGTCGTGGCCCGATGCCTTGAGCGCCGAACAGAACGATTTGGCCTTGTCGGCGCTCAGGCCGGTAAAGGCCGTGCGGTAGAAGGTGCCATTGGGCGTGGTGACCTTTTCAATCCGCTTGCTGGCGCCGCCGACGAACAGACCATAGGACGACGCCACCTTGGCGTATTCGGCGTTGGCGATATCGGTCGAGGTATAGGCGCCGATCTGGACGGAGGCAGAGCCATTTGCCGCAGGCTTGGTTGCAACAACTGGCGCCGTCACAGGTTTGGCCGCGACAGGTGCGGCAGGCTTGGCGACAGCCGGCGGAGACGCGGATGCACTGGCGCCAGGCACCGGCGTGGCGTCAATACGGGCGGGGGGAGTGCTGCTGACGATCGCGCTGGTGCTCGATTGCGACGGCAGCGGCCCTTCGATTGGCGCGGCCGGCAGCGGCGCGATATCCACCGTCGAGGCGCTGGCCGCCGGCCGTGCGCCGGGCACTTCCGAACCGGGGGCGAAGGTGGCGATGCCTGAATCGCTCAGGTCCTGATCGCTCAGCGGCTGGGCGTCCTGGACCTGGCCTTCCTTGATATCGCCAAGCGAATCACCGACTTCCGGCGCGACCTTGCCATGTTTGTTCATGCCGTAATTATAGGCGATCACCACGACCAGCAACAGGACAACCAGGCAGATTCCACTGATGATCAGCGTGACCGGCGCCTTGTCACGAGAGACCGGGGCGCGACGTGATTCGTAGCTGAGATTATCCTCGGTCGGGGGCGAATAGGTGCCGCGATCTCCGGAATCTCCGCGATCCTTATCTGACATGGTGGAAAATCCCCAAACACCCGGCGATCCAGCACCGGAAAAAGAAATGATAGGTCCGATTCCACACAACTGTCGTGCAGATTCGGGCGCGAAGATACAGACTAGCAATCGATTTTGACAGCCCTGTGGCCAAAAATCGTCCTCTGATCATCACCGTCAGGTGAAGCGACCCACATATTGCGCCTTTATCCGGTCATGCCTATCTCCCTGATATACAGGAGATCACAATGCACCAGACCGTCATTGATAATACCGGCGCCAACCGGTTCGAACTGGATGTCGACGGACAGATTGCCCACGCCGATTATCGGGTGACCGACGATACCCTTTATATCGATTATGTCGAAGCACCGCCCGCCCTGCGCGGCACCGGCGCCGCCGGCAGGCTTATGGAAGGCGTCATGACGGCCGCGGCGGAAAAAGGTTACGCGGTCGTGCCGGTTTGCGGATACGCGGCGGCCTGGATGCGCCGCCACCGCAAGCTTTAAGGACCGCCAGTCTCTTAAATCACCAGTGCCGCGCCCGAACACCGCAGGCCATTGACCTGGGCATCGACTTCGCCCAGGCCGACCCCCAGTTGATCAAGCAAGGCGTTGATCACCGGATCGAGCACCGGCCCCAGCCCGGCGATCAGTTTGCCAAGCGTCGTCGTCACCAGATCAAGACCAATCCCAAGCCCCAGCACATTGGGGGTCAGGTGGGTATTCGTGATCAGCGAACTGCCGATACTTGTCACGGCGTCATTGGTGCGTACAGTCCTGACTGTCTGATTGGCGATATCATTTGCGCTGAATGTGGCGGTCTGCCAGGTCGTGCCGCCGATCTTGATCTGCGATAGCGCCGACACCCCGCCGACCAGTGGGATCGCCACCAGTTGCGCCGGTGATACCACCAGCGTTTTTTTGAAATTGCTTAGGTCCGCCGTATTGACCGTGCCGATGCTGGCCTGGCCGATGCCGGGACTCAAGGCCAGCGTGACGCTATTGAGCGCCTTATTGGCGTTGCAGGAAATGTTCGACAGCCTGCCCTGCGCCGAGGCCAGTTCGATATACAGCGGCACATGGATCAGGCTGACGCCGGTCAGGCCCGGCACGAGTGAGGCGTCGAGATAAAGCCTTGCCTGCGCCGTGCGGATGATCGGCTCACCGGTTCGGGTCACCGTCAGCCAGGCGGAATGACTGGGGCGCTCGCCTATCGCCATATAGGCTTTCAAACCGGCCAGACCCGGCGCCTGCGCGCCGAGATCGAGTTGCACCTGCCGGTCCTGGTTCGCCAGCAATAGAATCGCCTTGGCCATAGTCAGGCTGTCGATACTGATCGCCGCGTCCGCCCCACCGACAATGCGGTCCTGCCCGCCATAGGCGCCGATATCGACCAGATCGCTTAGCTTGATCTTCGTCGATTTGATCGCACTGTTGGCCAGCACTTTTAGCGGCGCCTTGGCGCTGGTATCGGCCTGATCAACCAGCAGGGTCAGGGCGTCGCCGACCGTGATATCGCTGGCCAGCGACTGATCAAAGGTGGCCGCCGTCAGGTTGGCATGGGTATGCAGGGCCTCGACATATTTCAGCAGATCGATCTTCGCGCCAGCGAGACTGTTATAATCCATAACGGTGAGATTGACGCTGCTGCCGGTCAGGCCGCTCAACAGCGCATTGGCCACGCCGCCATTGACCGAGGCCAGGCGCGTGCCGATGCTGAAGGCCGCCAGTTTCACCGACGAGGCCGTGGCCGTGCGCGTGATATGCGCCGTATTCTGACCCAGCATCCGGCCGAAAAACAGGCCGGCATCCTGGCTGACCGTGACCTGCGCGGCATTGGCGCCGGCTACCGGTGTAACTTTGAAACGTGCCGATGGCGTCTTGCTGACAGTGGCGTCGTAAAAGCCAGTCTGCGTTTTGACCGTGATGGCGTCGCCACGGGCATTGGCCATTACCACGGCCTGCGCCGCGCTTTCCGCCGTGCTCAGGTTCGCCGCGGCAGACATCGCCGCCAGGTCGGCTGTGCCCTGCAATTCACGGCTCTTGACATAAACATAGCCCATATCGACGGCGAAGGCCGCCAGCCCGACGGTTATGATCATCAGCCCTGCCCCCATGATCAGGACGGAACCGCGCTTATCGCGCCCGAAACGGCTGAGAAACGCTCTCACAACACACCTCCCTAATAGCCACCGCGCACAATGGATGCCGAACGCGTTATGCTATCAGGCATCCCCGGCGGCAGGGGGAACAGTTCGAACGTGCCGCCGTCGGGCTTGTAATTGAGCGTGACTGTCACGACCTGCGCGCCTTCGGTAATGGACAGATCGGCCGTGCCTTTTGACAGGAAGGCGTATTTATCGGCTTCGGTGTCCATGACGCCCTGCGCCAGTTGGAGACGCTCGGCGGCGGTGCTGCCGGCAATAGCGGTGCGCGCGGCGTCATTGACCATTTGCTGGACGCCATGCGCCGTCGAGAAATAGCTGCCATAGTCTACAATTCCTGCGAGCATCAACAGAAACAGTGGGCTGATCAGGGCGAACTCGACGGCGGAGGCGCCGGACCTGTCGGCAGCGTAAGAATAAACCTTATGTGACATGGCCTTATGACCCGGCTTTCAGCCTCGTTCGGAGGCAGGATGTTCAAACTACGCAACGCAAACACAACCATAAATTGTCACAATTGGGTTGCCAAAAAGCTAACGCGTCCCATTATTACATTTTAAAGTTGTGATTTTGCAAAGTGACCCTGATCATGTGCTTATGTAAACGGCCCCAAACCAATACGACGCGTTTACAGGCAGACCGCTAACTTGCCCCCATCGACACTTGTCTCTGGAGCGCGAAAAATGGCCACCCTCAATACCCGTCCATCCGCTGGCAATAACGGCCTGCTTATTGTCATCGTCGTGGCGATCATTGCTATCGCGGCGGTCGCAGCCGTCTATCTGATGCAGGATAACCGGTCTTCCAGCGAGCGCGTCGGCGACGCCATCGAAGCCGTGCCGCAGGGCCTCGACAAGGCCGCCAATCAATTGGGCGACCAGCCACCCGCCAAGAATGTCGAGCGCAATCTGGGCGACGCCGAGAAGAAAGTGAATGAAAAGGTGAACTGACGTCCCGCCGGAAAGAAAGTGGTAGGCGAGGAGGGACTCGAACCCCCAACCAGACCGTTATGAGCGGTCGGCTCTAACCATTGAGCTACTCGCCCCCGATAACGCTTCAGGTTACGAAGGGAGGCCGTGCTAACATGCACGCCGGAAGATTTAAAGGCTATTTTTATGCTGTCCGGCGCGTTCAGGCCACATTCATGCGCGATCGATCATCATGAACTTACCGTAAAGCCAATCTCAATGGCTTCGGAACTCAAACAAGAAAGACCATCCACATGCCCGCCATCAAATCCGCCCTGCTGAAGTCCTTCGCCTTAGGCGCCCTGGCTGCGGGTCTCGCCGCCGCGCCTCTGATGGCTCACGCCCAGACGGCGCAATCCACGCCCGTGTTGATGATGCCGGCGCAAAGCACCCTCTCCCTCAGCGCCAATGGCGAGGTCAGCGCCACGCCCGACATGGCGACCGTCAATTTCGCCGTGGTGACGCAAGGCAATACGGCTTCCGACGCCATGAAGGCCAATAATGTCCGCATGAACGCGGTCATGGCCTCGCTGAAAAGCGCCGGCATCGCCGCCAAGGACATCCAGACCTCGAACCTCAACCTGAACCCGCAATATGATTACACCGATGGCCAGGCCCCGAGACTGACCGGCTACCAGGCGCAGAACCAGATCACTGTCCGCGTCAACGACCTCAACCAGACCGGTCCGGTGATCGACGCTGTGATCAAGGCCGGCATCAATCAGGTCAATTCGATCAATTTCGGCCTGAAAAACGATGAAGCCGTCACCGACCAGGCCCGCCAGGCCGCCGTCGCCACCCTGCTCAAGCGCGCCAATCTCTACGCTGCCGCCACCGGCATGAAGGTTAAGCGCATCATCTCGATCGAGGAAGGCGGCCCGGTCTATAACCAGCCGCAGCCGATGATGTTTGCCCGCGCCAAGGCGGCCGATTTATCAACGCCAGTGTCTTCCGGTGAACTGCAACTGAGTGTCAACGTCTCGGCCACTTTCGAGCTGGAATAATCCACCTCCCCGCCTGAAGCCTGCCGCGCCTGATAACGCGGCAGGCTTTTTTTTGTACCTGAAATTCAATCAACGCGATAAAACAGGTGACGTGAAATTAATATCTTATTAACCTCTCGGCATGTTTGGAAAACGTGCCTATGCTGTCGCTAAAGTCGCCCCGGCCCTGCCCGCCTGGCTTGCGGTTGACAGCGCCTTCAATCCGGTGAATGTCGGCATCTTCCTGGCGGCCCTGCTTTTCGGCATGAACGCCTGATAGGATGCCGCGCTCGTCTTTCGGCGTTGTCGGGTCGCAAAAACACATCTAGTCTGCCCTTAACAGGGGGGACCATGCCAGCTTCAATCAAGCAACCTTTTCATTTCTGGCGTTTTTTCTTTTCATTGAAAGGCCGCACAACGCGTTTGCCGTTTGTCGCTTTCTTTTTACCCTATAAATTAATTTTCTTGGGCGCTTCAATGCTTATTGACGCCAATATCTATGGGACACTTTCCTTACAGTCTGTCGCCGCGGCGATGTACGCGCGCAACGCATTAAATATATTAAACATATTGCTCTTGTGGCCTGTGTTCTCAATTACTTTTAGACGGCTGCACGATATAGGCTTAAGCGGTTTATTGGGTTTGATCTGGTTCGCACCGGCGATAGTGAACGCGGCTGTTTTCGCGCTACTAATGCCTGCTACAGCGAGCAATCCTTTCGCCATGTTGCCTCTCATCTTGAAATCCATTTTCTTCTACACACTGTGGGCTTTCACCCTGACACTGGCACTATGGCCGGGAACCAAGGGGCCTAATAAGTATGGCCCTGATCCGCGTCAACCGATTATGGATCGTTCAAACGTCTTTTGAACCTTGCCCTGCCCGACTCATGGGATTAGGACAGGCCCATGAGCAAAACAGCCCCCGCCACCATATCGCCCCTGTTCGTCACCGAGCTTTACCGCGCCGATCTGGCCGCGCAATCCGGCTTCGAAGCCTTTCTCGCCGAACTGGATGACACCTGCCGCGCCATTGCCGATGAGGATGAGGCCGGCCAGACCTGGTCACAGACCAAGGGCTATCTCGGCTACACCTCCTACGCCTCGCTGGATGACCTGCCGGTCCGCGCCAGCGTCTTTGCCGACCTAAAAACCATGCTCGATGCTCACGTCGCTGTCTTTGCCGACAAACTCGATTTCGATCTCACCGGCCGCAAGCTCAAGCTCGATTCGATGTGGATCAATATCCTGGAGCCGATGGGCCACCATTCCAGCCATATCCATCCGCACAGCGTCATTTCCGGCACCTTCTACGTGTCCATACCCGAAGGCGCCAGCGCCCTGCGTCTCGAAGACCCTCGCCTCGGCCTGATGATGAACGCCCCTCTGCGCAAGGCCAATGGCAAGCCGGAACATCAGAGTTTCGTCAACACCACACCGCTGGCCGGTACGGTCCTGATGTGGGAAAGCTGGCTGCGCCATGAGGTGCCGATCAATTTGAGCGATGATGTCCGTATTTCCGTGAGCTTCAACTATGGCTGATATCAAGGTGGCGCTGGTCGGATATGGCTTTGCCGGCCGGCTTTTACACGCCCCGCTGATCCGGGCGACCGAAGGCCTGGAGCTGGCGACGGTGGTTTCCAGCCGCGCCGCTGATGTTCATGCCGACCTGCCCGATGTAGCCGTGGCGCCAGATCTCGCCACGGCCTTGAGTGCTCCCGATATCGGCCTTGTGGTCATCGCCACGCCCAACGCCCTGCACGCCGAACAGGCCCACGCCGCACTTGATGCCGGCAAACCTGTCGTCATCGACAAGCCCTTCACCACCACTCTGGAAGAAGCCGAAAATATCGCCGAGCACGCCCGCCGCGCCGGACTGACAGTCTGCGTTTTCCAGAACCGCCGCTGGGACGCCCATATCCTGACCGCCAAGGCGCTGCTTGACGCCAACCGCTTCGGTGCGGTCAGCGACGCCATCCTGCGCTATGACCGCCTGCGTGGCACGGTGCCCGGCCGCTGGCACGATCTCGACATCCCGGGCTCCGGCGTCTGGTTCAATCTCGGCTCGCATCTGGTCGATCAGGCTATCCACCTGTTCGGTCGCCCCCAAACAATCTCGGCGGAATTCGCCACCCAGCGCCCCGGCGCCGTCAATGACGATTATTTCAATGTCGTGCTGGGCTATGATCGCCTGCGCGTCGTGCTCCACGCCAGCATGATCAGCCCCGCGCCCGGTCCGGTGATCGAAATCCAGGGATCGCACGGGGCGTTTGTCAAATACGGTCAGGACACCCAGGAAGAGATGCTGAAAGCCCGCCGGACGCCCGGTGATGACGGCTGGGGCGTCGATCCGGTGTCCGGCACCTTTACCGCCGCCGAGGGCGAAGCCACCCTGACGCCACAACTGATTATATGCGGCCCCGGCCATTATCGCGGTTTCTATGAAGGCATGGTCGCCGCTATTCGCGGTGAGGCGCCCGCCCCGGTCGCGCTCGAAGACTCTCTGCTGGCTATGCGCCTGCTCGATCTGGCAGCCAAAAGCGCGCGCGAAGGCCGCCGCCTGACTGTGGAGGGATAGATGATCAAGACCGCACTCGTTGGCTATGGCTATGCCGGGAAAACCATCCACGCCCCGTTGATACGCGCTGCCAAAGGTCTGGAACTCACCACCGTCGTGTCGTCACGTCCGGCGGACGTGCAGGCCGACCTGCCCGGCGTCACCGTCGCGCCGGACCTGACCACCGCCCTTGCCGACCCGGCCATTGAACTGGTCGTCGTCGCCACGCCGAACGATATCCATGCCTCGATGGCCCATGAAGCGCTGGAAGCCGGCAAGTCTGTGGTGATCGACAAGCCTTTTGCATTGAGTGTCGCCGAGGGCGAGTCCGTGCTGGCTCACGCCGAGCGCGTGGGGAAAATGGTATCGGTTTTCCATTGCCGGCGCTGGGACAGCAACTATCTCACCTTACAAGCCCTGCGACCGCGCCTTGGCGATCTGTATCAGGTGATTTTACGCTATGACCGTTTGCGGCCCGTGGTGCGTAACCGCTGGCGGGAACGCGCCGGTCCCGGTTCCGGCATCTGGTTCGATCTTGGCTCGCATCTGGTTGATCAGGCCCTGAGCCTGTTCGGCTGGCCCGAATGGATTTCGGTCGATATCACAGGCCAGCGCCCCGGCGCGCAAACCGACGACTATTTCCATGCCACGCTTGGCTACGGCCCGCTGCGCGTCATTCTTCACAGTTCGATGATGACCACGATCCCCGGTCCGGCCTTGGAGGTTCAGGGGGCTTTGGGCGCTTTCGTCAAGTTCGGTATGGACACGCAGGAAGAGATGCTGAAAGCCGGCCGCACACCGGGAGATGCCGGCTGGGGCGCCGATCCGGTGACCGGCCTGTTCAGGCCCGTCATCGATGATCTCCCCGGTCCCCCCGAAGACATCACGGCGACACCCGGCAATTACCTGGCCTATTACGAAGCTATGGCAAAGGCCATCCGCAAAAACGCGCCCAATCCGGTAACCGGAGAGGACGCGCTTAAAGTCATGAAATTACTCGAATCAGGCTTTGTTAGTTCACGTGAAGGCCGAAGAGTTAGTACCTAAAGCGGCAAAACCCGGCGCTTCTTGGAGAAGCTCATATAGCCGACATTGGCGCCCAGCCGGAAGCCGACGCCAGCGCGGATCGGCGCCAGCACAATACCTTCGGCGCGCTGATAGGTCAGGCTGAGACCGCCGATGAAATAGGCCGAGCCTTCGACACCGGGGAAGCGGCGATACATGAAGATCGGTTCGCGCAGGTTATAAATCAGGGTGAAAACGCGCGAGGCATTGGCGCCGGTATCGAAACCGATCGATGGTCCCTGCCAGAACAGATGGGTCGGCTCAGGCACGTCCTTCATGAACAGGTTGCCCTTGCCATAGCGCACACCAATGCCGACCGCGCCGGAGGCTTCTGTGCCGGCGATATAGGCGGTCGGGTGATCACCATAGTCGGCGAAGATCTTTTCCATGGCGCCGCCGAGCGCTTCCACCGTAACGCCGAGGAAATCGGAACCGGCGGTCAGGATTTCATCGCGGGTATAGTAGCGATATTCCTTTTCTTCGGCCGGCTTGTTTTGCTCGGTCGGATAGGTCTGCGCCATGGCCAGACGCGGGGCCAGGCCGGCAATCAAGGGCGTGGCGGCAGCGGCCACACCGGCCAGAAGAAACGAACGACGTTCCATGAGCGAAAACTCCTCAATACTTGATCGGTGGGGTCTATAGCCGCTAAGGTTAACAGGTGATTTACTAACATCCCCTTACGCGCGAATTCCCCGGTTAAATGCAGGGTGCCCGTGTCGTGTGTCCTGAATAGGGCTTAAGTTGCCGCAGCTTCGCCGTAATTCTTAATGCAAACGCTCATAGTTTGGTATAGTCTGCGATGATCAGAGGTTTGCCACGAGTGGGGATTTTCGGTGACAGCAGTCGGCGCTTTTTTTACGTACCGCCAGGGTGTGAATATTGCGATACTGGCCAACTATGTCCTGCTGGCCATCCTGATCATCATCAATTCCGCCGCCGCGCCCTGTGAGCCAGCGGCGGCCCGCCTGATCGTCGCCTTGCTGTGGCTGTTGGTCATTCTGGTGATCGCGTATGTGTGGGTGGCAAGCCGCGACAGGCTGTGGTGGATGCTGCCGCAAATACTGGCCCTGGCATTGGCCATTATCTCCACGGCGACCATGACCATTTATCAATCCCAGGGCAGCGGCAACATCTGCCTGTACGATCCGAACCCGATCAAGTTTGACCTGACAGACAAATGAACCGTGACGATCATTTTCGTTCGGCATTGGTAGCGTCACGGGCGCCCTTGAATTCAGAGGTATCGCGCCACGCTGGCCACTGATGCGAATTGGCCAGGGCCGAGCCAATCTGATAATAAAGGGTGGCGTCCTCAACCAGCCCGCCGAGGTCCCAGCTTGCCGACCATTCATCGCCCGGCTGGTGGTAACGCTTTTCGTTGTAATCCTTTGATAGCGCCTCGCCCGCCGCCTTGCCGCCCTTGACCATATCGTCACCCGAACCGGCCACCAGCATCGGTACGCCGCGCTTGACCAGCGGGAAATGATCGGAACGGAAGAAGCCGCCGGCTTCGGGACGTGGTTCTGGCGTGATCGCGCGGTTTTGCTTGCCGCCATAAAGTGCGACCATATTATCCAGCGAGGACTGTCCGACGCCTTCGACCACTATGTCCTTCGTCGGACCGTTGACATTGAGGGCATCCATATTGATGCCCGCCACCGTCTTCGCCAGCGGATAGAGCGGATTGCTGGCGTAATATTCCGATCCCAGAAGCCCGCTTTCCTCGGCGGTGAAGGCGATCATGACGATGGAACGCTCAGTTTTTTTCGCCTTTCCAAACGCCCGCGCCAGTTCCAGCAAGGTGGCGATGCCCGTGCCATTATCAACAGCGCCATTGCATATCTTATCCGCCGCTTCCGGCGCGCAGATACCGAGATGATCCCAGTGGCCGGTATAGAGTACGGTCTCGTCGGGGTATTTGGTGCCTGGCAAGCGGGCGATGATGTTGTGCGTGGTGATCTCGCTGGCCGCCACCTTATAGCCACCGTTCAAGGTTACATTGAGGGGCACCGGTTGAAAATCCTTCGCCCGCGCCTTGGCCCGCAGGTCGGCCAGGTCAAGCCCCGCCGCCTTGAACAGCGCATCCGCCGTTTCGTGCGTTATCCACGATTCGAGCTTCGGACTGGCGGTTGACGGATCGGGCCGAACAATATCGAACTGCGGCCCGGACCAGGAATTCCGCACCGTATCCCAGCCATAGGAAGCCGCATCGGCGTCATGAATAATGATCACCCCCGCCGCGCCGCGTCGGGCCGCCTCTTCGTATTTGTAGGTCCAGCGGCCATAATAGGTCATGGCCTTGCCACCGAAGGTCATCAGTTGCGGCTCAACGAAATCCGGATCATTGATCAACTCGACCAGGATTTTTCCCTTCACATCCAGCCCTTTGAAATCATCCCAGCCGCGTTCGGGGGCGGTCACGCCATAACCGACGAACACCAGCGGCGCCTTGTCAAAGCTGACATCGCCAAGCGCCCCGCGCGTCGATACGGTGATATCCTGCCCTTGATGCAGATCCAGGCTGTGACCATCGGCGAAAGTGAAGGCCAGCTTTGGATCGCTGATGATGAACTGGCGCAGGTGAACCGCCTGGCTCCAGCCGCCGTTCTCGCCGCCGGGCTGGAAACCGGCGGCGGCGAAGCCTTTCGACATATAGTCGATGGTTTTTTGTTCCGCCGGCGTGGTGATACTACGTCCTTCCAAATCATCGGCCGACAGCACCTTGATATCATTGGAAATACGCGCGGCGCTGATCTGCTGAGCCTGCACCGCGCCGGACAGACACAACACCGCCACAGAGGCCAGAAGGACAGACTTCAACATAGCGCATCTCCCGAATTGGTTTCGGTTGATGCTAGTTTGTGACAGGCAGGAGTCAAGTCTGCAATCGACCGGATTGACCTGTACGGATACCGCTTGCCGCAAGCGAAAATTGAGGACATAAATACCGGGCGCTGGTAGCGCTAACAAATATAAATGGGAGAAGATCATGCCACTGTTCCGGTTGACTCGCCGCGCCACGCTGTTGGCGGGCCTGGCCTGCATTCTGGCCACTCCGGCATTCGCAACAACGCCCGCGCCGCACTGGACCACGGTCTGGGCGACCGCGCAGATGACGCCGGCCGCCGACAGCGCCCTCTCCCCAGCCGACGCGACCGACGCCACCCTGCGCCAGACGATCCATATTGCCAAGGGCGGCGAAACCTTGCGCCTGCGCCTGTCCAACGCCATGAGCACGGAACCGCTGCACTTGCGTAATGTCCATATCGCACAGGCGGCGGCCACAGGCAGTTCCGTGATCGATCCGGCCAGTGACCGGCCTGTCACCTTCGGCGGCCTGAGCGATATCGTCATCCCCGCCGGCGCCGACTATATTTCCGATCCGATCAAAATAACCGTGGCGGACCAGTCTACCCTCGCCCTCAGTTTCCATCTGCCGGAAGCACCGAAGCAACAGACCGGCCATCCTGGTTCGCGCACCACCTCCTGGCTGGCGCGCGGCGATCATGTCAGCGACGCCGACCTGCCGGGTGCACAAAAATTCGATCACTGGTTCACGATTTCCGGTGTTGATATCGAGGGTGGATCAGCCTCAGCCGCCGTGGTGGCGTTTGGCGATTCGATCACCGATGGCTACGGCATCAAGCCCAACAGCGACAGCCGCTGGCCAGACTTTCTTGCCGCCCGCCTGAAGGATAAACCCGTCGCCGTGCTCAATGCCGGCATTGGCGGCAATCGTCTGTTGCTCGATGGCTTAGGCCCCAATGCGCAGGCGCGCTTTGACCGCGACGTGCTGAGCCAGAGCGGCGTCAAATATGTGATTGCGCTCGAAGGGGTGAACGATCTTGGCATGTTGACCCGCGATGCGCCTGTTTCGGCCGAGGATCATGCCGGTCTAGTCGCACAAATCAAGACCGCCTATCTGCAAATGATCACCAAGGCGCACAGCCACGGCATCAAGATCTATGGCGGCACCATCACGCCCTTCATGGGCATGGACTATTATCACGCCGACGCGCTCAATGAAGCCGACCGGCAGGCGGTCAATACATGGATCAGGACATCCGGCGCTTTCGATGCGGTGATTGATTTCGACGCCGCCCTGCGTGATCCGGCGCGGCCCGATCGTCTGTCGCCGGCCTATGACAGCGGCGACCATCTGCATCCGTCATCGGCCGGCTACAAAGCGATGGCCGAAGTTGTGGATTTAAAACTGTTCGAGAATTAGCGGCTGCCGGCCAGTTGCTGAGCGGCCTGTCCGCCAGGCAGTTTCCAGTTGGTGGTGAAGCGCAGCCAGTTGCCGGCTTCATGGCCGGATTTGCTGGTGTCGGTCTGTGCCCATTTCAGCACGGTAACCGCCAGTCCCTGGCCCAGACCGTAACCCGGTTGGCTTTCGGCGGCGACCACACATTGCGTCAGGCCGCCGTCATTCCCGACCTGGCAATCGACCTGGGCCTGGCCTTCAATGGCGCCGATCTTGGCCGCTTTCGGATATTCACCGGCCTGGCTGAGATCGCTGTCACGGGTATAGATGCGTGTCCCCACCGGAACAATGGGAGCCGCCGTGGGCGTACACCTGACGCCGCCACCAGTGGCCGTGGCGTCCTGCGCCAGCACTTGCGTGGCCATCAGACCACACAGAACGGATAAGGAAAAAACAGTCGTTTTCATTGCGCCACACTCACCAGAATTTCCGTCAGTAAGCCACTTGTCACCATAAGGGAGCAATACGAGGATTCCCGCAATCGTTAATTTTAGAATACGGTTAACCCGATGGGTTCTTCCCTTTAAACAAACGGATCCAGGGTCCGTGTCCCTGGCCTTCCCTTTCGCGGCGCATCATGCTATCGCCCCGTGCATGAGCACAGACCTGTCCCTGATACGTAATTTTTCCATCGTCGCCCATATCGACCACGGTAAATCGACCCTCTCCGACCGCCTGATTCAGTTCACCGGCGGGCTCACCGCGCGTGAGATGAAGGAGCAGGTGCTCGACAACATGGATATCGAGCGCGAACGCGGCATCACCATCAAGGCCCAGACCGTCCGCCTCAACTACAAGGCGCATGACGGCAAGACCTATGTGCTGAACCTGATGGACACGCCGGGCCACGTCGACTTCGCCTACGAAGTGTCGCGCTCACTCGCCGCCTGCGAAGGCTCGATCCTCGTCGTCGACGCCTCGCAAGGCGTGGAAGCGCAAACCTTGGCTAACGTTTATCAGGCCATCGACAACAATCACGAGATTGTCCCGGTCCTCAACAAGATCGACCTGCCGGCCGCCGAGCCTGAGCGTATCCGCGCCCAGATCGAGGATGTCATCGGCATCGACGCTTCTGAGGCGGTGCTGTGCTCGGCCAAGTCCGGTCTGGGTATCGAAGATGTGCTCGAAGCCGTCGTGAAGCGGCTACCGCCCCCCAAGGGTGAGGAAAATGAGCCGCTGAAAGCCTTGCTGGTCGATGCCTGGTATGACGCCTATCTCGGTGTCATCGTTCTGGTGCGTATCTTCAATGGCCGCATGAAGCCGGGTCAGCAGGTCAAGCTGATGAACGCCGGCGCCTCCTACAAGATCGACAAGCTCGGCGTCTTCCAGCCGAAGGCCGTCGATGTCGAAAGCCTGGGGCCTGGCGAGATCGGCTTCTTTACCGCTCAGATCAAGGAAGTCTCCGACGCCGCCGTCGGTGACACCATCACCGACGAGCGCAAGCCAACCGCCGCCGCCATGACGGGATTCAAGGAAGTCCAGCCGGTGGTGTTCTGCGGTATCTTCCCGGTCGATGCCGCCGACTTTGAAGACCTGCGCGCCGCCATGGGCCGCCTGCGCCTCAATGACGCCAGTTTCTCGTTTGAAATGGAAACCTCGGCGGCGCTTGGCTTCGGCTTCCGCTGCGGCTTCCTTGGATTGCTGCATCTGGAAATCATCCAGGAACGCCTGAGCCGCGAGTTCAATCTCGACCTGATCGCCACGGCGCCATCGGTCGTCTACAAGATCAACATGAACAACGGCGATGTCATCGACCTGCACAATCCCGCCGACATGCCTGATCCGGTCAAGATCGCGTCGATCGAGGAACCGTGGATCAAGGCGACCATCCTGTGCCCGGACGATTATCTCGGCGCCATTATCAAGCTTTGCCAGGATCGTCGTGGCGAACAGGTCGACCTCAGCTATGTCGGTTCGCGCGCCATGATCGTTTATAGCCTGCCGCTTAATGAGGTCGTCTTCGATTTCTACGACCGCCTGAAGTCGGTCTCGAAAGGTTATGCCTCGTTCGACTACAATATCGATGGCTACCGCGAAGGCGATCTGGTCAAGATGTCGATCCTGGTCAATTCCGAACCGGTCGATGCGCTTTCGATGCTGGTCCACCGCGATCGTGCCGAAACCCGCGGCCGCGGCATGTGCGAAAAGATGCGCGAACTGATCCCGCAGCACCTGTTCGTCATCCCCATCCAGGCGGCGATCGGCGGCCGCATCATCGCCCGCGAAACCGTCCGCGCCCTGCGCAAGGACGTGACGGCCAAGTGCTACGGCGGCGACGCCACGCGGAAGAAGAAGCTTCTGGAAAAGCAGAAGGAAGGCAAAAAGAAGATGCGGCAGTTCGGCAGGGTCGAAATCCCGCAGGAGGCCTTCATCGCCGCCCTCAAGATGGACAATGACTGACCAAAGCGCAAAGCACCCAGTTACGGCTTTTCATTTAATGCGCCTTCTTATAGGCCAGCGTCTCTTCCTTGGTTAGCGGCTCGACCGTATCCACCATGCAGCGCATTGGCACAACGGTCGTAATATCGCCGGTTATATCGACATCGAGCGGACCGCAGATGCGCGAAGTGCCGCGATATTCCATCTTGATGGCTTCGTTCTTCGTCATGCACGGGCCGGTCATGTGCATCACCAGCGAATTACCGCTGCGGTCGGTCAAAAGCAGAGTCTGGCGGTCAATCACTGTCGAATTTTCAAGCGGCGACGAAACACACTGTGCCGACGACACCGAACGCACACCGGGATTGGGCTTGCGATCCGCCTGAGATGTGGCCGCGCAGCCTACGGCCACGATAGCCAGAGCCGCCGACGCCCCTGCCATAATCAGTTTGGGATTACGCATGACTTAGTTGTCCTTATCGAGAAGTGCCGCCGCCTCGCGGGTGATCGGCTCGACACTGTTGATCAGGCACTTTACCGGACGCTCGCCATTTTCCGAACGCAGGATCATGGCGTCGTGCGCCTTACATATCTGGTTCGAGCCGTTGAATTCAAAACCGATCTGCGAGAAGTCGGTCATAGATTTACAAGGCCCGCCGATATCCATCTTGTACGGATTGCCCCAGGTATCATAGACCAGCAGAGTATGGTCATCGACGACATGCTTGCGGCCAATATTGCGCCCATCAAGACACTTAGGGGTTACGCGCGTCTGCGCGGTTGCCCGATCACCGCCAGCGGGTGCCGTGCTGGCGCAGGCCGTCACAATCAGACCACCGGCCATCAGGCCCGCGATCGCAAAACCTGCCAGATAAGTTTTTTTCGCCATCATCATACTCCCTTTATGTCTTTGATTATTTGAGCTTGTCGGCTTTAGGTTTGACGCCATAGGCCACCGCCTCTTCCGGCGTCAGGTGACGCACGGCCTGAATCGGGCAGGTCTTGAGCGGCCGGTCGCCCATGTCGCTATAGACAATCTCGCCATCAAACGGGCCGCAAATGTCGTTCAGACCACTGCCGCGCGACTTGATGCCGATGTGGAAACTTGAGTCCAGGCCGATGCAGGCCGGCATCATGGTCAGTTCATAGGCTTCATTCCAGTTGGAAATGATGATGATCTTGTCATCTTTTTCCGTCTGGAAACTGCGCACCTGAGAGGAATCGAAGCACGCCCTCGGATCACGCGCCGGTTTATTGTCGGGCGCGGGGCGTCCGGCCGACATGGCGAGTGCGACGCCAGTCACGGCTATAACACCCAACCCGGCAGCGAAAAGGGCGGCGATACAGGTCGACTTCTTCATGACAACACCTCTTACGATAAGTGGTAGGCTCTCGAAGCTGAACGCGGGATGAACGATCTATTATACGCTGCCGGACCGCAAAAGGCGTCGCGGATCGAGCAAATTTTTTGCGATCAGCGGCAGGGCGGACGGTACGCCTGTAATATGATTTAGCAAGGCCTTCGCCAGCAGGGGCGCCAGACAGAAACCGCGCGCCCCCAGGCCAGTCAGCAGATAGATGCCGTCGTCCGCCGGCCCCACGACCGGCAGGTAGTCACGCGTCATGACACGAATGGAGGCACGGGATCTGAACGGTCCATTGGCGATACGCGCGGCACGGTCCGGCATGGCCCTGGCGAGACTGTCGAGATTGCGCCCACGATCAGCCGCGCGCACCTCCGTGCCGCGATCCTCACGTTCATGCGTCGCGCCAAAAAGGAAACCGTCGGCCAAAGGAATGGCATAGCCGCCCCAACTCAGCGCGCTTGCCAGAGGCGTGGGATCGGTCACGATTTCCAGCTGTCCGCGCACGGGCCGCAGATCATAGCGCGCCCGGTAATCCGCCAGGTCGAAGATGCCGTCTCCGCAAGCGAAAACGAGGGCGTCATAGCCCGCATGAACCGTTCCCGCAGCGGTTTCGAGTTCATAGCCCAAATCTGAATGCCTGTATCCGGCGATCTGGCCGGATATGGCGGCTTGCGATCCCAGCAGCGCCTGCAAAATCCCGGACGGCTTCACCCACAGGGCCGTATTCAGGGAAATGCCGGCGGCGTCTGACATGTCTGGCGCTTCCCCCGCCGTGAACAGGCTGAGGTCTCCCGCGGCGAAGCGGGCTTGCCGAACGATCCGTTCATAACGCGAGGCGTCCTTTGGCGTCGCCACGCATTGCTGCACCCCCTCCCCCACGATGGCTTGCGGACACAGGCGGCGATACAGCGCCGTGGCATAGGCGAAGGCATCGGCGAACAGGGCGGATATTTCATTGTCACCAGCGTCAAGGCGCGGCGTTACCAGGGCAGCGGCATTGCCAGAAGCGCCGGCGCCAACCGCATCGCTCTCGAACAGATCGACTTCCAGCCCCAATTGCCGCGCTTCATAAACCAATGCGCAGCCCGCGATACCGGCGCCGATAATGGCCAGCTTTTTAGGACGCGTCACAGCCGATGGTGTCTCGCCGGTGAATACCGCTTCCAACCGCTCGCGCTTGCGGCCAAAGCCGGGGCATTTCTCGACGGCGAAGCCCGCTGCCTGAAGTCCGCGCCGGACAAACCCCGCTACGGTAAAGGTGGCCAGGCGCGCCCCCCCCTGCGTCCGGTCGGCGATCAAGGCGAAGACATCATCCGCCCACATGTCGGGATTGAGCGCCGGCGAAAAACCGTCGAGAAAGACGGCATCGGCCTTGCCCTCCCAGGCAGTCAGGGCGGCGCGGACATCCATCAAGCCCAAGCTCAGCCTGACGCCCCATTGAGGAAAATCCATATAATGAAACCCGCGTCTGGCTTTTGGCCATTGCGCCAACAAAGCTTCCGTAAAGGACGCCAGTTCAGGCCACGCGGCCAGCGCCTTGCCGGCATCCACGGCGCTCATCAGAAAACCTTCAACGGAGAAGATATGCAGATGCCCGCCGGCTGGCCGGGTCTGCGCCCATAACGCCATGACGGCAGCGATATTCAGGCCAGTGCCGAACCCCAGTTCCAGCAGAGCAAAATCACTTTTCCCGGCCCAGATGTCCGGCATATGGCAGCCGGTCAGGAAAACCGCACGGGATTCGCTCAGGCCATCCTGCAACGAATAATAGATATCGCCGAATCGGCCGGAGCGCGGCGCGCCATCTTCGGCGAAATAGAGTTCGGGGTCGTTAGATGAGATGGGGGATGACATAGGGCATCCCTACAGCAGGCAATAAAAAAGGGCCACCCAAAGGCGGCCCTTTTCATATCAAATGCCCGAAGGCGAATGATTAGGAAGAAACGGCTTCCGAAGCAGCTTCCGAAGCAACAGCCGATTCAACGACGGCTTCCGAAACGGCGGCTTCCGACGAAGCAGCAGCTTCTTCGGTAGGGGCCTTCGGGGTGCAGGCGGCGACGGACAGAGCAGCGCCGGCAACGGCAGCGATCAGAGCGATACGAACGATCTTGGAGGTCATGGATCAATTCCCTTTGATAGTTTAAAGGCACAGGACCATTCCTGAACCTATTGCCGAGGATGTTTGCGCACCCCCGTCAAATCTTGTGATTAGGAAGCAGCCGAGGCTTCGGCGGTGGGCGAAGCCGCGACAGCGGCGTCAACAACAGCCGACGAATCGGTGGCATCAGCCGGAGCGGCTTCAGGCGCCATTTCCGAAGCAGCGGTTTCTTCAGTGGCGACAGGCTTTTGGCAGGCGGCAACCGACAGAGCGGCGACAGCGGCAGCAGCGACCAGAACGGTACGAACGATCTTGGAAGTCATGCGATCAGATCCTATTGTCTAACATTAGAGCGCCAGGAACTGATACCTAGGCCCGAGCCTTTTCATACCTATTTTGGCCGAGTCCCGCAAGAGCTTATTTCACAAAACTGTGATCACCGCGGTGGTCAAACACGTCTTTTTCACCAAAAGTGAGGTATTTTCGACGCTAAACGCCCCTGTTAATCAGTATTAACAGGAAAACAGACCGAAAAATGTGATGGTAAAGCCGTCCATCAGCCCCCTCTGACAAGACGGCACGGCTTGCTGATTCAAAGCCGGAAAATGCGTCGTCATGCCGCCTGTGGCGCTTCAGCCGGAATATTGTTGAGAGATTCTTCCATTTCCAGGAACGTCGGTTGCATGGGCGATGGAATGCTGCCCCGGCCGATTTCCACCGAGATTTGCGCGGCGTTGCCGTGCAGGTGCGCCACCAGGACTGACTGGATGATCTTGTAGAAAGATGAATCTTCCTCGACGATCCCGCTCATGCGTGCGGAAAAAGGTCCGGCCAGGCCGTAAGACAACAAAACACCCAGGAAGGTTCCGACCAGCGCGCCGCCGATCATCGATCCCAGAATTTCCGGCGGCTCGGTGATCGACCCCATTGTTTTGACGACACCAAGAACGGCGGCGACGATACCCAACGCCGGCAGAGCATCGGCCAGCGACTGCATGGCGTGGGCCGGTTGCAGCGCTTCATGGTGATGTTTTTCGAGCTGTTTTTCCATGGCGTCCTCGACCTGATGCGGATCTTCGAGGTTCATGGTCATCATGCGCAGGGTGTCGCAGATAAAGTCGGTGGCGAAGTGGTCTTTCACGATCTTGGGGAAGCGGTTGAAGATGGTCGATTCGTGCGGCCGCTCGATATGGCTCTCAAGCGCGATGACGCCTTTCGATTTCATGGTCTTGGTCAGCAGGAACAGAAGCGAAAGCAGGTCGCGGTAATCATTGCCCTTCCATTTCGTGCCGACGAAGACCTTGACCATATCACGGCCAATGCCCTTGATGGTGGTTAAGCTGTTGGAGATCAAGGTGGCGCCGACGGCGGCGCCGCCGATAGCCATCAGTTCGTGCGGCAGGGCATGAAGGATCGGCGCCATATTGCCGCCGGAAATGATGTAGCTGCCGAACACCATAGCGAACAGGCAGACGATACCGATAATCTGAAACATTTAGATGAACACCCAGCGACTCACATATGTGAGGCGACTATGGGTATTAATCATTAAGGCAGGGTTAGCCGTTAACCGCGATTTTTAACTTTACCTGACTTCCGCCACGCCCCCCGTCATCACGAGGAACTGGTTGGCCAGATCGAAGCTGAGATAGCCATCGGCCGTCAGGTGGTTGGCCCTTTGCCATTCACGGATGGCGCTGCGGGTGCCGACGCCGATAACACCGTCGATCACGCCGGGATCGAAGCCCGCCGCCTTGAGCGCTTCCTGTGATTTGAGGCGCTGGTTGAGGCTGAGCGGCTGTTCGACCGGCCAGGGCGTCACCGGCCCCGGCTTGCCGGCGATGCCATCGGCCAGAAATCCGACCGCCAGGGCATAGGCAGTCGAGTTGTTGTATTTGCGGATAACATAATGGTTCGGCAGGGCGAGCCAGGCCGGTCCCTTCGCCCCCGAAGGCAGCAGGATGGTCGAGGCCTCCCCCGCCTCCGCCGGCTTCCAGTAACCACCATCGGCGCGTTTGACGCCCAGCGCCGCCCACTCGGTCGGCGTCTTTTTGGCGGTTTCGGCGAGATAATAATCAAAACCGACCGGCAACATGACCTCGACCGCCCATTCCTCATCCGCTTTCCAGCCGGCCTTGGCCAGCAGGTTGGCCGCAGACGCCAGTGCGTCGGAATCCGAGCCCCAGATATCCACCTTACCGTCATGATCGCCATCGACGCCAAGCCTGAGATAGTTGTCCGGCAGGAATTGCGTCTGGCCCATTGCGCCGGCCCACGAGCCTTTCAGCGTGTCGCGGCTGATGCCTGAATCGCGCAGAATCTTCAGGCAGGCGATCAGTTCGCTTTCGGCCCAGTCACGGCGGCGGCCGTCATAGGCCAGCGTCGCCAGCGCCGACACGACATCTATATTGCCCTGAACGCGGCCGAGATCGCTTTCCATGGTCCAGATGCCGCCGAGCAGTTCGGCGGGCACGCCGGAGGTGCGGACGATTTCCGGCACATTGGCATTGGCGTCGAGGCGCGCCCGCGCGGCGGCGAAACGTGAAGCGGTCACCGTATTGCGGATATAGGTGCTGGCGGGCTTGGAGAATTCCGGCTGCTGCGAATCGGACGCGGTGACGCTGGCCTGTGGTGTGACATTACTCAATACCTGCGCCACGAACATCGGGTCGAAGCCTTGCCCCGCCGCCTTGGTGATGAAGCTTTGCTTCCAGTCATCGAAGGTGGCGTTGGCCGGTAATGGCGCGGACACGACAGGCGTCGGAGTTGGCGCTTCGCTGGCCGATGAAGAACTGCCAGAAGACGAATTGGCCGCCGGCGTAACAGACGGCGCCGTTTCGGGTTGCGGCGTGGCCGTGCTGCACGCGGTCAGAATGGCGAACAGGCTGATGTAACGTAACCGCATGATGTATCCTTATAGTCCTGACTGAACAGGTAACCTCATTGCGTTCGCCTTTCCAACCCCTTAAAGACCTCACTTTGTTGTCAGAATGGTGTGACAGGCCGAAAATTGGCCGAATTCGGCAAATCACCGTTGACAATTCGGGGGCGCTCCCCTAGATACCCGCCCTCTAAACGAAGTTGGCCCACGCGTGCGACCCGGTTGTGTTGCCCTGATCCCGCTTCTTCGCAATTCATTCTAAGATCAGGTGAAAACCAATGAAAGTCCGCAGCTCGCTCAAGTCGCTCAAGGGTCGTCACCGCGATTGCAAGATCGTGCGCCGCAAGGGCATCGTCTATGTCATCAACAAGACCGATCCGCGCTTCAAGGCGAAGCAGGGTTAATCTGGTTTCGGGCTTTCGAGCCTTGACAGAATAAAACGAACAACGCTTAGAGCACCTGCGCTTTAAGCGTTTTTTCGTGTCCGAAATGCAGACGGCACTTTAATCCACAGACGAAGGCGACTTATCCTCAATCCAGCCGTTGAGAAGCTGATTCGCAACCGCTATGGTTAAGTGAAGAATTTTCACAGGATATGTTCACATGGCCGACGACGCCCCCCTCTCCTTCTCCGCCGACGACGTTATTTCAGGCGCCGCCCAAACCCGCCTGCGCACCATCATCGAGCGCATCGAACGCCTTGAAGAAGACAAGGCCGGCATCATGGGCGACATCAAGGAAGTCTATGACGAAGCCAAGGGCGAAGGCTTTGATGTCAAGATCTTGCGCAAGGTCGTTTCCCTGCGCAAGAAAGATAAAGTGAAGCGCGACGAGGAAGAAACCATCCTCGACCTGTACCTGACGGCGATCGGCGACCGCTAAACTGCTTGACGATATATCAGGCCGTCCTCATGCTGACCGTATGAGGACGGCTTTTGCATTTCCGGATGGCAGTCATGGCGTTTAAAACGCCGTCAAAAGGCATGACGCGATCCAAAGGCCTGCAAACCAAGAAGCCATTGCAGGTGAAATCCAGCTTCACCGTCAAACCGCAATCGCCACTTGATCAGATCAAGGCGCAGAAAAAAGCCCTGCAAGCGGCCACGATCCGCGCGCTCGAAAAAGCCAAACGCGAGGCGGCTGAACAGGGCGTCGAGCTATCCGAATGGGAAAATGAATTCATCGAGGGCGTAACGGAGCGGGTGAAAACCTATGGCCGTGCCTTTGCCGATCCGGACAAGGGCGCGATGAACGGCACACTCTCCCTGCGCCAGGGCATGAAGCTCAAGGAAATCCGCAAAAAAGCCCAAAAAGGCAAGGACAAGGACGACGCGCAATGACGACTTCCCGCCGCAAGCTGCTGGCCGCCTTGACCGCCACGACGCTTTGGCCTTTCACAGCCTTTGCTCAAAAGCTCCCGCAAAAGGAAGTGCTGGTCTTCTATTACGGCTGGTACGGCACGAAGGCGCGCACCGGCCAGAATATCCACTGGCTGAACCCCGATCCGGCGCGCCAACATATCGCCGATTCTCCTGATTATCCGGTCGGCGGACCGTATGACAGCCTCGATCCGGCCGTCATCGCTCGGCAAATGGTGCAGATCAAGGCCGCCGGCATCACCGGCCTGATCGTTTCGTGGTGGGGACAGACTGACCGCACCAATGATCAGTTGCGACTGATGCTTGACGCTGCGGGCGCGCAAGGGCTGAAAGTAACGGCCTATATCGAACAGGTATCCAGCGCCGGGGGCGTCGCCGCCGATACGCTTTATCTCCATCAAAAATATATGCGCCATCCGGCCTGGCTGCGACGCGATAACAAGCCGGTCATCATGTATTTCGACCGGTTGATGCAGACGATTGGCCTCGATGGCTGGCACGAGGCGCACAAACTGATCGAAAAAGACGCGCCTGACGCCATGCGCTTTATCGGCACGGCCAATACGCTGAAGGAAATCGCGGCGCGCAAGTCGAGTTTTGACGGCCTGCACATCTATTCACAGCAGTTCGAGGGGGCAGAATTCCGCCTGATCCCGGCGCTGTGGCGCGCCAGATACTACAGGGAATGGGTCAGGGCACAGCAAGGCGCCAGGGTAACGACCGCCACTATCCTGCCGGGTTATGACGACCGCCGCCTACCGGATCGCAAGGGCAAGCGCCCTGTCATCGAACGCGAGGACGGCGAGTCGTTTCGCCGGCTGTGGAAAGCCGCCATCAAGGCGAAGCCGGACTGGATACTGATCGTATCGTTCAACGAATGGCACGAGGCCAGCCAGATCGAGCCTTCGACGGCCTTCGGCACGCGCGAACTGGACACCTGCCGCGAGATGAGCGCGCAATTCCTGAAGTGACAAGGCTGTCATCTGTGCTAAACAAGGCCCAACAAAATTATAAATGTTGGGAACGATGACACAGGACGCGAAAGCCGCCGCCCCGCCGGGCTGGCTGGAAAAGATCAGCTATGGTTCGGGCGATTTCGGCTTCAATCTCTACTGGACGACGATCAGCGCCTTCCTGCTGATCTTCTATACCGACAGTTTCGGCCTCAGCGCCGCCGCCGCCGGCACCATGCTGCTCACCACCAAGCTGGTCGACGCCTTCGCCGATCCGATCATGGGCGCGGTCGCCGACCGGACCCGCACCAAATGGGGCCGCTTCCGGCCCTGGCTGTTGTGGGCCGCCGTGCCGCTGGCCGCCTCAGGTGTATTGACCTTCACCACGCCCGACCTCGATTCCACCGCCAAGCTGATCTACGCCTACGCCACCTTCGCCCTGATGATGGTCATCTATTCGATCATCAATATTCCTTACGGCGCGCTTTCCGGCGTGCTGACCAACGATCCGCAGGCCCGCACCCAGCTCAACAGTTTCCGTTTCGTCGGCGGTTTTCTCGGCGGCACCTTCGTCACCTTTATGACGCCGAAACTGGTCAAAGCGCTGGGCGGCGCCAATGAGGTGCTAGGCTGGCAACTGACCATGACGCTCTATGGCGTTATCGCCTGCGGCCTGTTCGCCACCCTGTTCCTGACCGCCCGCGAACGGGTCGAACCCATCGCTGAAAAAGCCGTCAGCCCGTGGAAGGACATTGGTGACCTGCTGCAAAACCGGCCGTGGCTGATCATGTTTGTCCTGGCTTTGGTGGTCATGGTGACGATCAGCACCCGCATGGGCGCCAGCGCCTATTACATCAAATATTACGTCGGCAAGCCGGAGCAGACCGCCGCCTTCCTGACCGTCTACGGCATGGCCCTGGCGGTGGGGTCGCTAATCACGCCCCTGCTCACCCGGTTTATCGACAAACGCCGCTTGCTGATTATCCTGATGGTGCTCGTTGGCATCCTGTCCTCAGCTTTCTTTTTTATCCCGAAAGATCAGATCGGCCTGATGTACGGTTTGCAGATCGCCATTGGCCTGTGCCTCGGCCCGAAATCGCCGCTGACCTTCTCGATGTACGCCGACTGCGCCGACTATAACGAGTACAAGACCGGCCGCCGCGCCACCGCCATGACCTTTGCCGCCGCCACCTTCTCGCAGAAACTCGGCGGCGCCCTAGCCTCGTTCGTTATCGGCAGCGTACTGGCCAGTCTTGGCTACGTCGCCAATCAGGCGCAGAGCGGCGCGTCGCAGACCGGCATCGTCCTGCTGATCAGTATCGTTCCCGGCGCGCTGGCCCTGATCGCCGCCGTCATCATGTATTTCTACAATCTCACTGACGCCCGCCTGGCCGATATCCAGACGGTCCTCGCCGAACGGAAAGCCCAATCGTGAGTTTTATTGATTTCTCCGCCGACCGCTGCATCCTTAACAACCCGACCATCCTGCCGCTCGCCGCCGGTTTTCTCTGGAACCCGCACATGATGATCCACATGACCGCGCGCGGCTTTGCCACGGCGCAGTTCATGCAGCCGGAGCCGGCGAAATATGCCCGCGCCCAGATCATGGAAGCCAAGCACTTCATGCTGCCGGAGCAAGGCACCTATGCCCACCATCCCGGCCGCTTCTTCTACGTCAAGGACCGCGAAACCGGCAGCCTGTTTTCTGCGCCCTATGAGCCTGTGCGCGCGCCGGTCGAGGGGTTCGCGTTTGAGGTCACGCCGACAGATATCCGCTGGCGCGTCGATCGCCCAGGTCTGCGTGTAGAAATCACCCTCGCCCTGCCTGTCGATGATGCCTGCGAACTGTGGGAGGTGACGCTGATCAATAGCGGCGCCCGCCCGCGCAACATCAGTTTCTATCCGGCATTTCCGCTCGGCCTGATGAGCTGGATGAACCAGTCCGCGACCTATGATGCGGCGCTGGGCGGTATCGTAGCTAACTGCGTGACGCCCTATCAGAAAATCGAGGACTACTTCAAAAACCAGAGCCTCAAGGACAAGGTGTGCCTGCTCAGCGAGCAGACTCCATTGGCCTTTGAAACCCGTCAGGCGCGTTTTGAAGGCGAAGGCGGTTTGCACAAGCCCGACGCTATCATGGCCGAACAAATGGCCGATGGCGTGGCGCTCTATGAGAACCCGATCGCCGCCCTGCAATTCGATCATGAACTGAACAAGGGCGAGCGCGTCACTCACCGTTTCCTGTTCGGGCCGGCCTTCGATGACGCCGAGATTATGCGCCTGAAAGCGACCTATTTATCCGAGGCCGGTTTCGCCAGGGCGCGCGTCGCCTATGCCGCCTATATGTCCGCCGGCGTGAAATCGATCAATATTGAGTCCAGCGATCCGCATCTCGATTCCTTCGTCAACGCCTGGCTCCCGCGCCAGGTCTATTACCACGGCGACACCAACCGCCTGAGCACAGACCCACAGACACGCAACTTCCTTCAGGACGCGATGGGCAGCGTTTACGTCAAGCCCGAAACCGCCCGCAAGACGCTGCTGAAAGCCCTCTCCCAGCAACACGCCAATGGCTCGATGCCCGACGGCATCCGTATGTATGACGGCGCCGAGTTGAAATACATCAACCAGGTGCCGCATACCGATCACAGCGTCTGGCTGGCGCTTTTTCTCGAAGCCTACCTCGACGAGACCGACGACTATGCGGTGCTCGATACATTGGTCACCGACGGCGAGACACAAACAGCCTTGCCTGTACGCGAGCGCATATCCGCCGCCAATCAATGGTTGATACAAGCGGTCGACCATCGCGGCCTGAACTTCATCGATCAGGGCGACTGGAACGATCCGATGAACATGGTCGGCTGGAAGGGCAAGGGCGTTTCCGGTTGGCTGTCCTTGGCGACCGCACACTCTTTGCGCCTGTGGTCGCAGATTCTGGAACGTGACGGCAAGGATGGCGCGGAATACGCCGAGGCGGCACAACGCTTCAACAACGCCATGAACACCCATCTGTGGGATGGCGACTGGTACGGTCGCGGCATCACCGATGATGATGTGAAATTCGGCGTCAAGGCTGATATAGAGGGCCGCATTTTTCTCAATCCGCAGAGCTTCGCCCTGATGAGCGGCGCGGCCGATGCCGATAAACAGAAACGCATGGTCGCCGCCATCGAAGACCAGATGGAAACGCCCTATGGCGTTGAAATGATCACGCCGGCCTATACCCATATGCGCGAGGATGTGGGGCGACTGACGCAGAAATTCCCCGGCGTGGCCGAAAACGGCTCAGTCTATAACCATGCCGCCATCTTTTACATTTACTCATTGTATCAGGTAAACGAATCCGAAAAAGCCTTTGAATTATTGCGAAAAATGCTGACCGGTCCCAATGATGAGGATTACCTGCGGCGCGGACAACTGCCAGTCTTCGTGCCCAACTATTATCGCGGCGCCCACCGCCAGCACCCGGAAGCGTCCGGCCGCTCATCGCATCTGTTCAATACCGGCACGGCTTCCTGGCTTTATCGCAGCGTCATCGAAGGGCTGTTCGGTCTGAAAGGCTCCCGCGAGGGCCTGCGCATCGCCCCGCAATTGCCCGCCAGTTGGCCATCGGCACGCGTCACACGACACTTCCGTGGCGCAACATTCGAGATCGACATCACGCGCGGCAAACCCGGCCTCAGTGTGGATGGCCAGGTTCTCGCCGGCGACGCGATTACTGATATCGTCGCCGGTAAGACCTATAAGGTGTTGGTGACGATCTAAGCCACCGCGCCAATAAAGACCGGTTTTGATACCGCGATCTTCTGGTCCTTCGGCGCCAGCGTGCCGTCTGCTTTGACCTCAAAAACAATGAGGTCATTGCCGTTCTGATGCGCCACGACGACGCGTTTTTGTGCTTCGAGCAACAGGAAGAAACGCGGCCAGTCGCCCAGCGTAGGCGCTATCTGTTTGAGGCTTAACGTGCCGTCCTTGCCGACATCAAAAACGACGATGCTGTTGTGGCCGCGATTGGAGACATAAAGCCGATCCACCGCCCCATTAAGCACGATATGCGCCGCCTGGCTGTGGCCCGTAAAACCTTCCGGCAAAGTCGAAAGCGTCTGGATGGTCTCGAACCTATTATTGGTTTTCCGCAACGCAATGACCGTATTGCCCATTTCGGTGACCAGGAAGGCATGGACGCCATCGGGATGAAAAACCATATGGCGCGTCCCGGCCCCGGCCGGCGCCTTGAAGGCTTCAAACGCCTGCCCCACCGCGCCGGTGGCGGCATTGAAACTATAGCCCAGCACCTGATCGGTGCCGAGATCAACGCTGTAGATATGGTCGCCATGGAACTGGACCCAGTGGGCGTGCGGCCCTTCCTGACGATCCTTGTTCGGCCCCGTGCCTGTATTCTGGCGAATGGTCGGCGGTTGTTCCAGCCCGCCTTCCGCACCGATTTTATAAACGACGATATTGCCGGACGAATAGTTGGCGACGGCCAGATAACCGCCGGTCGAATCGACCGCCGCATAACACGGGCTGTTGCCCTGACTAGAGACTTCATAGGCCTGCGTCCATGATTGATCATAGACACCGACACGCCCCTCGTCCTTCTCATTGAGGAGGTAATAATGCTTTGAAGCGGGGCTGTAGGCACCAAAGGAGGCGTTCTCGATGGCAGGCATGGCAGATCCAAGCGTCCAGCTATCGGTGGTGGCGGTATAGGTCAGCGGATAGATGCCTTTCGCCGTATCCGAACTGTAGGTGCCGACATAAAGCTTCACATCCGCCGCCTCTGCATTGGCGAACGCCGGCATGATCAGCGTTGCGGCAGTCCCCGCCAGAAATATCCGGCGATCGGGGGTAAAGGATTTGCGGGTCATGTCTGCCTCCGTTTTTATATCGAAACACCCTAGCCGAGACCTATGCACCGAGGCCAGCCTTTTCCGCACCTCGCCCCGGCTCGCCTGTCACGCGAAAACAGGCTGCGGCCTCTTTTCATTTCGTTAAGCGATACACGTAACAATGGGGAAACCGTGCGCATATGCGGACTTCGAGTATCCATGAAATCCATTTCCAGCGACAAGACGGCCCTGCACGCTTACGAGCCGATAGGTATCGGAGAGATCGCCAGCTACAGCCTAGGCGACGCCGGTTTCAACCTGTACTGGGCGCCGCTTTCCGCCTTTTTGATGATCTATCTGAGCGATGTCGTCGGCCTGAGCCTGATCAGCATCTCCACCCTGCTGATCACCATGCGGCTGATCGGCGCGTTTGCCGACCCGGTTTTCGGCGCCATCGCCGATCGCACCCATACGGCTTACGGTCGCTATCGCCCGTGGTTCCTGTGGCTGTGCCTGCCGCTGGCGGCCTCCGCCATCATGTTCTTTTCCATCACCAACGCCCCCGCAGATGCGCGCCTCTTCGGCGCCTATGTCGGCCTGATCCTGATGAACCTGATCTATACGGCCGCCAATACCGCCTATAACGCCTTGTCCGGCGTCATCACGCCCGATTCCTCGCAGCGCGAACTGATCATGAGTTCGCGCTTCGGCGCCGCCTTTCTCAGCGCTGTTTTCATCACCTGGGTCACGCCGAAGCTGATCGCCTTCGCCGGCCGTGGCGACACTGCGCTTGGCTGGCAATTCGTCATGACCATCTACGGCCTTATCGCCGTCGTCATCCTGGTAAACCTGTTCCTGCAAACGCGCGAACGCTTCGCCCTGACCTCGCAACCCAACAGCAATCCTCTGCGCGATATCGCCGACCTGTTCAAAAATCGCCCGTGGGTCATCCTGTTCAGCCTGGCCTGCGTGGTGATGGCCGCCTCCATGCTGCGCACGTCCGTGTCGCCCTATTTCATGAAAACCTATGCCGGCCGGCCGGACCTGATCGTCAGCTTTCTGATGACCTTCACCCTGGGCCTGGCGGTGGGGTCCGTCAGTGTGGTTTTCCTGACCCGTTTGCTGTCACGTCCGGCATCGATCGCCCTCATGCTGGGCGTTATCGCCCTGTCAGGTCTGGGGCTGTATCTTTGCGGTCCGCACCAGATTTTCCTGATGTTCGCCTTGCAGGCCATCAGCGGCATAGCGTTCGGCTTTATCGGCACACTCACCTTCGCCATGTACGCCGACACCGCCGATTTCAACGCCTGGAAAACCGGCCACCGCGCCACGGCGATGACCTATTCGATGATCATGTTCTCGAAAAAGATCGGCGCGGCCGGCGCGGCGGCCTTTATCGGCGGGGCGATGGCCAGCTATGTCGCCAATGTGCCTGCGCCGCCGGCGATCATCGACAATATTCGCCTGTTGATGGGGCTGGCGCCGGCGATACTGGCGCTCTCCGGCATCGGCATTATCGCCCTGTATGACCTGACGCCAGAGAAGGTTATCAAGCTTCAAGCGCAACTCCTTAGCGGATTTGGCCCTAAGCCGGCAGAGCCTAACCCGCTTCCTTGACCAGACCTTCAAGGCCGCAATCACGCACCTTGCGATAAAGCGTTGAGCGACCAATCCCCAGGCGGCGGGCGACTTCCGACATATGGCCGGCATAGACGCCAATAGCGTGCTCGATCAGGTCGCGCTCGATATCTTCCAGCTTGCGCAGGTGTCCGGCCTCGTCAAGGATACGCACCGGCGCATCATGCAGCGCATCGTGATCATCGGCAATATGCACATCGGCGGACAGGACCAGCGCTTCCGAGACCGGTATCGGCGCAACCTGCCCGCTGATCGCCGGGAAATCAAACGCCTGCAAATGCGGGCTGTCGGCCAGGACGATGGCCCGATAGACGGTGTTTTCAAGCTGGCGGACATTGCCAGGCCAGTCATGGGCGCACAGCAACTGCATGGCCTCGGCCGACACACCGCTGACGCGCTTGCCTTCCTCGACATTGAAGCGGCGGATAAAGTGATCGATCAGCGCCGGGATATCCTCTCGGCGTTCACGTAAAGATGGCGCTTCTACGGGGAAGACATTGAGACGATAGAACAAATCCTCGCGGAAGGCGCCGGCCTTGACCTGGTCGGCCAGGTTACGATTGGTCGCCGAAATGATGCGGACATCGACCTTGACTGGACGCTTGGAGCCGACCGGATCGATCTCGCCTTCCTGTAAGGCGCGCAGCAGCTTGACCTGCATATCGAGCGGTAATTCACCGACCTCATCGAGGAACAGGGTGCCGCCATGAGCTTCCTGAAACTTGCCGAGATGCTTGTCGGAGGCGCCGGTGAAGGAACCCTTTTCGTGGCCGAACAGGATGGATTCCACCAGGTTGTCAGGCAGGGCGCCGCAGTTGACCGCGACGAAGGGCTTACCGGCGCGTTCGCTGGAGCCTTGGATGGCGCGGGCGATCAGTTCCTTGCCGACGCCGCTTTCACCGAGGATCAGGACAGGAATGGACGATCTGGCGGCACGTTCGCCGAGACGGCGCACCAGTCCCATGGGCGCAGACGTGCCGATCAGGTCATCGAAGGAAATGCGATTGGCGGTGTGCTTCTTCAGGCGCGCCACCTCGGCGACCATATCGCCCATTTGCAGGGCGTTGCGCACCGACACCAGGATGCGCTCCGGAGAGGCTGGCTTGATAAAGAAATCCTGAGCGCCGGCCTGCATGGCCTTGACCACCGTATCGATACCGCCCGAAGCCGTCAGCACCACCACAGGGGTGCGAATACCGGCGGCGCGGATTTCCTTCAGCGTATCGATGCCGGATTGGCCGGGCATGACCAGATCGAGGATCACCGCGTCGATGCCGGAATTCTGCGACAGACGTTCATAGGCCTGCGCACCGTTTTCCGCATGAAGCACTGAGAAGCCCTCGCGCTCCAGGACTGCCTGAATCAGGCGGCGCTGTGTCGGATCATCGTCACAGATCAGGATTGTCTTCGCCATATCAATATCCACCATCGGTCTGATTGGCCGCACCGGATATGTCCGGATACGGCTTATTTTGGGACAAACTTACGCCTGCCAGGTGAAAATGAGGTGTAGACCTATGGTTAATGTCCCGTTTTCGTACCCCACGCCGATTTCCAGGCATATATAATGCGCGATAGCCTCTCGATTTTTGACGGCTTTATCGCTATGTCCCTTGCCATGAACACACATGCCCCCACGCTCGCCGCAGACCTCCCGATCTGGGACCTTTCCGATCTCTATTCCGGGCCGGAAGACCCGAAAATTGCGGCGGATTTCGCCCGTGGCGAGAGTCACGTCAAGGAACTGGCGAAGCTTCAGGGGCAGTTCGTTTCGGCGCGTGCCAATCCGGAACGCCTGGGTCTGCTGATCGATCAGGCCGCCGGCCTGTACGAAAAAGCGATGGACGACATGGGCGGCGCCCTGGCCTACGCGACGCTCGCCTCAACCATTGACCGCGAGAATGCCCGCATCGCGAAGATGCAGTCCGATCTTGGCACGCAGGCGGCGATGATCTCCGCCGACAGCCTGTTCCTGTCACTGGAGCTGAACCAGCTTGAAGACTGGGAAATTGAGAACGCGCTCAAAGCCAACGCCAAGGCGCAGAAATGGCGGCCGTGGCTGCGCCGTATCCGCGCCTCGCGTCCGCATGAGCTATCGTCCGATCTCGAACGTCTGCTGCTTGAACGGATGCCTGCGGTCGGTCAATGGACGCGCCTGTTCGATGAAACCCTCACCCGTCTGCGGGCAAAAGTCGGCAAGGAAGCGCTCACGCTGAATGAAGCCCTCACCCGCCTCTCCGCTCCGCAAGCCAATGTCCGCAAGGCAGCGGCGCAAGGCTTGAGCAATGCGCTCAAGGACAACGCGCCGGTGCTGGCTCTGGCGCTGAATACCCTGGCCTTTGAAAAACAGGTCGAGGACCGCTGGCGCAAATACGAAGATCCGGCCGCCTCGCGCCACCTCGCCAATGAGGTTGATAAGGATGCGGTCGACGCCATGGCCGAGGCCGTCAGCGAATCCTACGTCAACCTGTCGCACCGCTACTACAAGATCAAGGCGAAGGTGCTCGGCAAGGAGCACCTCGACTACTGGGACCGCAACGCGCCGCTGACGCAGGACGTGCAGAAGCTTTACACGTGGGACGAAGCGAAAAAGATCGTCCTCGACAGCTTCGCCCAGATGGGACCGGAATTCGCCGAACGCGCCCAGCGCTTCTTCGACCAACCGTGGATCGATGCCACCCCGCGCCCCGGCAAGTCCTCCGGCGCCTATGCCCATCCGGTGACCGCCAACCGCCACCCCTACGTCATGCTGAACTTCACCGGTGACCGCCGTGAAGTGCTGACCCTGGCCCACGAACTCGGCCACGCCGTCCACCAGACCCTGTGCCAGCCGCTGGGTTCGATCCTCGCCGATACGCCCCTGACCCTGGCCGAAACCGCCTCCATCTTCGCCGAAGGGCTGGTGTTCGAGCACCTCGTCGCCACCGCCTCGCTGGAAGAAAAGAAGGCCTTGCTGGCCGGCAAGATCGAGGATGGCCTGAATTCGGTCATCCGCCAGATCGCTTTCCACCGCTTCGAGGAAAAGTTCCACGCCGCCCGTCTCGAAGGCGAGGTCGCGCTCGACCAGATCAACGCCCTGTGGCTGGAAGTCATGGGCGAAAGCCTTGGCCCGGCGATCAGGCTAAATGATGGTTACGAGGTCTACTGGGCCTATGTCAGCCATTTCGTTCATTCGCCCTTCTACGTCTATGCCTATGCCTTTGGTGACCTGCTGGTTTCGGCCCTGATGGAGAAGCGCCGCGAAAATCCGGCCACCTTTACGCCGCCCTACCGCGAACTGCTGGCTGGCGGCGGCACGAAAACCTATGTCGAGGCCCTGGCGCCATTCGGTATGAACCCGCGCGACAAGGCTTTCTGGAAAATGGGCTGTGCCCGTTTAGAGGGACTTATCGAGGCGTTTGAGACGCTGATTTGAAACCGATTGACCAAACCGGCGGGCTTTTGTAAGACCGGTACAGGAAACACAGTTTGCAGGGACGCATCACCTGCCCGTTAAAGGATATGATTATGGCCGACCATCACGATGATTCCGAGTATGAACACGGCCAGATGGACGTCCATCAGCAACAACATTCCTACGATCTGTTCGCCAGCCTGACCAAGTGGTGCAGCCTGTATCTCGCCATCACACTGGTCTTCCTCGTTATCCTGACCTGCACCAAGCTGGGCTTTATCACAGCCTTAGTGGCCGCTGTTGTTGTCGCCGCTGCTGGCTGGTTCATGCTGAAAAAGAAACCTGACGCAAGCCATTAAGGTGCGAGGGTGTCATGATCAACCTGACACCCAAACAGGAAGCTTATTTTACGGCGCTCACTGCCAGCCTTGAACGCGACACCGGCAAGACGCTGGCGGCTTGGATAGAGATTGTCCGCGTCGAATGCCCGGAAAGCACCCGGCACACCCGCGCCGCCTGGCTCAAAACACATCATGGCCTGAGCCAGACCCGCATTCAGCAGATCCTCAATGAATTTCTGCCGCCTGGGGCTGGCTGGACTAATCCGGATGTCCTGCGCGCTGCCTTATGGAAAACACCGGCCTTTCTCGCCCTGCTGACCGCCTTTGAATCGCTGACAACGCGGCTGCCGGATGTCGTGCCGACCCAGAGAAAAGGCTACAGCGCCTTCAGCCGTGACTATCAGTTTGCCGCGTTGAAGCCAGTCAAGGGCGGCGTCCGTATCGGTCTCGCCGTGCCGCCGCAAAGCGACCCGCGCCTGTTTCCCGCCTATAATGAAAGATGGTCAGAACGTTTATATTCAAGTCTTACCGTGGCCTCGCCAGCGGCCGTCTCTGACCTTTATCCGCTTGTCGAGAGGGCGTATGAAAACTCATGACACCGGTAGCAGTTTAGTATTCATAACGATTAGCGTGATCAGATTTCGCGTAACAAGGCTTTGACTTCACGCGCGTTTGACCATAACAAACAGAGTAACAAATACGCGACTCCCAAGTCGTTACAAACGCATCTATGCCGCAGTCAAAGGGAAACACAGTGGGCCTAACCCTTGCCGTCACCACGGAACAAACCACCGGGGAAACCCGCGTCGCCGCCACGCCGGATACGGTGAAGAAATGGACCACCGCCGGACTGACCGTCAAGGTGCAGTCAGGCGCAGGGCTTGGCGCCTCGATCACCGACGAGGCCTACACGGCAGCAGGCGCGACGATCGTCAAGACGGCCAAGGACGCCCTAAAGGACGCCGATATCCTGCTCAAGGTGCGCGGCCCCGCCAAGGATGAAATCGCCGCGCTGAAATCAGGCGTCATCGTCATCGCCATGTTAGATGCCTACCGTGAAAAGGACACGCTGAACGCGCTGGCCGCCAAGGGCGCTTCCGCCTACGCTATGGAATTCGTGCCGCGCATCACCCGCGCGCAGGTCATGGACGTGCTGTCGTCGCAGGCCAACCTCGCCGGTTATCGCGCCGTTATCGAAGCCGCCAATGCTTTTGGCAAGGCCTTCCCGATGATGATGACCGCCGCCGGCACGGTCGCCCCTGCCAAGGCCTTCATCATGGGCGTCGGCGTCGCCGGTCTGCAAGCCATCGCCACCGCGCGTCGTCTCGGTGCGGTCGTGACGGCCACAGATGTGCGCCCGGCCACCAAGGAACAGGTCGAATCGCTCGGCGCCAAGTTCCTGGCGGTCGAGGACGAGGAATTCAAGAACGCCCAGACCGCCGGTGGCTACGCCAAGGAAATGTCGGCTGAATACAAGGCCAAGCAGGCCGCCCTCACCTCCTCGCACATCGCCAAACAGGATGTCGTCATCACCACGGCGCTGATCCCCGGCCGCGCCGCGCCCATTCTGGTGACCAAGGAACAGGTGGCTTCGATGAAGCCCGGCTCGATCCTGATTGACCTCGCCGCCCCGCAAGGCGGCAATGTCGAGGGCTGCGTGGCGGATCAGGTGGTGGACATCAATGGCGTCAAGATTATCGGCCTGTCGAACATCACCGCCCGCATCGCCGCCGACGCCTCGGCGCTTTATGCCCGGAATTTACAAGCCTTCGTCGGCCTGCTGATCGACAAGGATGGTGCATTAGCACCAGACGCCGAGGACGAAATCCTCAAGGCCGCGTTGGTCACACACGGCGGCGCCATCGTGCACCCCAATCTGAAGAACACATAAATGGCCATCGATTACGAACAAAAAGCCGCCGAATGGTATGCCGCCTGGAATTCGCGCGATCCGAGAAGCATCTGCGATCTCTACGCCGATAATCTGGTTTTCATCTCGCCCTTCGTCGCCAAACTGGGGCTGTCGGAACGCGGCGTTCTGACCGATATTCAGGCGTTTTTCCAGTATGTTTCCAGCACCTTGCCGCGCGTGCCTAATCTGAAATATGAGCCGGTCGCCAACTGCATCGGCGCGCAGGGCCATACCCTCGTCTATCGCAACCAGTCGAGCCACATCGTCGCCGAGACCTTTGAATACGACAATAAAGGCCTGATCCGTCTGGCCAGCGCCGCCTTCTCGACCGCCCCGATCAAGAGGAAAAACTATGGAAGCCGTTGATCCCACCATCTTCCGCCTGGCCATCTTCGTGCTGGCCATTTTCGTAGGCTACTATGTCGTGTGGAGCGTCACGCCCGCCCTGCATACACCGCTGATGGCCGTCACCAACGCCATTTCCTCGGTCATCATCGTCGGCGCCCTGATCGCCGCCGCCGCCGATGCCGATGGCGCCGGGATCGGCGTCTGGATATCCAAGGGGGCCGGTGGCCTCGCCTCGGCGCTGGCGGCCGTGAATATCTTTGGCGGCTTCATGGTCACGCGCCGGATGCTGGCCATGTACAAGAAAAAAGAGAAAAAGGTCGAAGGGGAGAAGAAGTAAATGGATTTCGCCAATATTTCCGCTCTCGCCTATCTCGTTTCGGGCGTCCTGTTCATCCTGGCCCTGCGCGGGCTGTCTTCACCGGAAACCAGCCGCAAGGGCAACCTCTACGGCATGATCGGCATGGCCATCGCCATCGGCGTCACCCTGCTTAGCCTGCTTGGCAAGGGCGACCTCGATCCGGTCACCATCGTCATCATCCTGTGCGGCATCGCGGTCGGCGGCATTGTCGGCATGACCATCGCGCAGAAGGTCTCCATGACCTCCATGCCGCAACTGGTGGCCGCCTTCCACTCGCTGGTCGGCCTGGCCGCCTGCATGGTCGCCATCGGCGCGCTCTATGCCCCTCAGGCCTTCGGCATTGATGACGGCGCCGGCGGCATCAAGACACAATCCTTGATCGAGCTGTCGCTTGGCGTCGCTATCGGCGCCATTACCTTCACCGGCTCGGTCATCGCGTTTGCCAAGCTCAACGGCAATATGTCGGGCGCGCCGATCATCCTGCCGGCCCGCCACCTGATCAACATCGCCATTGGCGTCGCGGTCGTGGCGCTGATCGTCACCCTGATCGTCACACACGGCCTGGCCACCTGGGCCTTCTGGGGCATCTTCGTCCTCGCCCTGGTGCTCGGCATCACCCTGATCATCCCGATCGGTGGCGCCGACATGCCGGTTGTCGTCTCCATGCTCAACTCCTATTCGGGCTGGGCGGCGGCGGCGCTCGGCTTCACGCTGGAAAACATCGCCCTGATCATCACCGGCGCCCTCGTCGGCTCGTCCGGTGCGATCCTCAGCTACATCATGTGCAAGGCCATGAACCGCAACTTTTTCAGCGTCATCATGGGCGGTTTCGGCGGTGATACCGCGGCGGCGGCCGGTGGCGCGGTCGAAACCCGCCCGGTCAAGCAAGGCTCGGCCGACGACGCCGCCTTTATCATGAAGAACGCCTCCAAGGTCATCATCGTGCCCGGCTATGGCATGGCGGTGGCCCAGGCCCAGCACGCGCTGCGCGAAATGGCCGACAAGCTGAAAGAAGAAGGCGTCGAAGTGAAATACGCCATTCACCCGGTCGCCGGACGGATGCCCGGCCACATGAACGTCCTGCTGGCCGAGGCGAATGTGCCTTACGATGAAGTGTTCGAGCTTGAGGATATCAATTCCGAGTTCGCCACAGCCGACGTCGCCTTCGTCATCGGCGCCAACGACGTCACCAACCCCGCCGCCAAAACCGACCCGACCTCGGCCATCTACGGGATGCCGATTCTGGAAGTCGAAAAGGCGCGCACCATCCTCTTCATCAAGCGCGGCATGTCGGCGGGTTATGCTGGCGTCGAGAACGAGTTGTTCTTCAAGGACAACACCATGATGCTGTTTGGTGATGCCAAGAAGATGGTTGAAGGCATAGTCAAAGGGCTTTAAGGCGAGAGGCCACAGGCCCCTCGACCCCATAAATATAAGCGCCTCTTCGTCACCCGACGGAGAGGCGCTTTCATTCAGGTCCCGTTCAGCCATAATTTCTACAATACAGGTCGTTATGATTAAGTCATGACAACGAAATAATGATGGTGCCTATGTCCAAGCTGATGAAAACCCTGTCGAAAGCCATGCTGGCCCTTAGCCTGGTCAGTTCGCCCCTGATGGCGCAGACCACCACCAATGGCGTCACCACGCAGGAAGCCGCCGCTTCTGACGCCTTCCCCGGCCTGAAGGGTTTCCTAAATCTGCCGGCTGCCGACCGCAGCCAGATCAACCTCTATTACGCGGTGCGCATCAAGCGCGCCGATCCGGCAGCGGTGAAGATTACCCTCACCCATAACGGCCAGATCCAGCCGCTCCATGTTGCCGCCGATGGCCGCATCACGCCCCTGCCGACACGCGAACAACTGAATGGCGGCGCAAAGATCAAGATCAGTGGCCCCGCCAGCGGCAGCTATGCCATGAAATTGCACGTCTTCTCGACCCAACCAAACGGCAAGGCCTATGACGCCAATGGTCTGACCACCGGCATCAGACAAGCCAATGCCGCCATGAGCAAGATCGCCGGCCCGCTGGCGCTGATGCTGCCGAAACTCGATCGCGTCTATTTTGTCGGTGGCGGCAATGGTGAGGCGGAATTCGCAGGCGGTCAGAAAAAGCCCTTGCCGAAGACGACCTCATCAGGCGAATACCCAGCCGGTACACCCTATTTCGTGCCGTCGCAAATGAACGGGGCCACCCGTCTGCATTTCAGCAGCACAGTCAGCCTCGCCCATTACGACAATGCGCCAAAATAAGAATTGGGCGCCGAAATAAGCTTAGATTTCCGCCTGCTGCGATTTGACCGCCTTCTGCGCCGTCATATACATGCCGAGCCAGCCGCTGGCGAAGGCACAGACACCGACAATGATCGGGCAGAGGATAAACAAGGTCGTCGTGTTCGGCAGGTGCAGCAGGTCGATCCAGAAATAGGTCGTCAGCAGGATTCCCGTCAGCCAGGCGGGAAACTGCCCGACCTTGCCCAGAAAGGTGGCGAAATAGCCGCCGACCAGCGCCCCGACCGCCCAGGTAAGCGGGATGACAAGAAAAACCTGCCCTGCCACCGTCTTCATCAGTTCGGCCTTTTGTTCGGCATCAACCATGTAAATGCCTGGCGGAAATGGGAAGAGCTGATCGAGCACATATTTGGCGATCGTATAGACCAGCATACCGAGCAGCAGGCCTGACAGCACCACCAGTACGACGACGAGCACCTGCCGCGTCTTGCCATCATCCCATTCGCTGAGCCAGTCCTGGAAGCGACCTGTGAACGACGATCTGGCCATATGGATATCCCCTCATCCTGCTACACGACACATTGATGTCCTTATCAGGCCATCCGGTCAACGCCTTATTGTTAACACAATCCCGACGCGTCTGGCAAAGACGTTGTTTTAGCCTCTGACCGGGCGTGGCCGGCCCAGATCATCGATAGCGACAAAAGTGAAAATGGCCTCGGTGACGCGGATTTTTTCCTCGCCTTCACGCGGGCGGCGATAGGCGTCGACCTTCATCCGCATGGAAGTGCGCCCGGTCGAAACCAGCTTGGCGTAGACGGTCACCTCGTCCCCCACCTGCACCGGTGTCAGGAAGACCATGCCATCGACCGCGATGGTCGCCACGCGCCCCTTGGAGACCCGCGCGGCGATATTGCCGGCCGCCAGGTCCATCTGCGACATCAGCCATCCGCCGAAAATATCGCCCGACGGATTGGTGTCGGCCGGCATAGCGGTGGTCAGGATGCCGAGATCAGCGGGATCGGGCAATTCGGAATGGTCGTGCGGGCTGTTCGCCATAAAGGTCTCCTGAGGCGCGGGCAGCAAAAAGCGCTGAAAGCCAAGCCTTCAGCGCTTTATAGCTATATTTTTATCCGTTCAAAGACTTAAACGGATAAACTTTATTAAGCACGGACCGGACGCGGCGGCGAAGCGGGCAGACCGCCTTCGCGTTGCAGGCGCTTGCGGGCCAGTTTGCGGGCGCGGCGAACGGCTTCCGCCTGCTGGCGGGCGCGCTTTTCGGAGGGTTTTTCGTAATGCACGTGACGCTTCATTTCGCGGAAGGAACCTTCGCGCTGCATCTTCTTCTTCAGGGCCTTGAGGGCCTGGTCGACATTGTTGTCACGGACGAAAATCTGTACCAAAAGGTATCTCTCCATTCAGGGTTCGGGGGCCGGTGAGGACATGCGCCAGAAACCCGGCAGCGGCCCATCAGCCAATTGCGAAAAAGAAACTTACGCCCGCAAACCAAAGGCGTGCAGGAAGATCGGGACAAGCCCATACATGAGCCGATCCGTCCTGTCCAGCCGAACCCCGCCTTAAAAGGGATTTTTGATCGCTTTTTTACTGTTTTTCTTTGTGGCTGAGGCCTTTATGGCGTTCGCATATGCGACATTTTGTTATCGTCAAAACGGTCTTATCCTCTTGGCGCGGGGCCATACAGCGCCTATTGTTGTCTTTATGACAATATCCGCACCCCAAATAGGTCTGAAAGCCGCCGAAACCCGTCTGGCTAACGCCGTAGCCGGCTATGTGCCGCAACTGGGCCTGAACCGGATGAGCTTGGAAGCCGGTGCGCGCAGTCTGGGGCTTAGTGAGGGCGAACGCGACCTGATCGCCCCGCATGGCGCTTCGGATATCGCCGCCATCCTGTGGCGCGGCCATGATGCTGTGCTTCTCAGCCCGGATGCCGCCGAATCGCTGACGAATATGAAAATCCGCGAAAAGATCGGATTTCTGCTGAATAGTCGCCTCGATGCCGCCGCAGCCGACGAAAAAGTCGCCCGGCGTCTGATGGGCTATTTCGCCCTGCCCCATCACGCTGCGCTTTATCATCGCCTGCTGTGGGAAACTGCCGATATCATCTGGCGCCTGGCGGGCGATACGGCGCTGGATGAGAATCACTATTCCAAGCGTATGATCGTTTCCGGCATCCTCACCACGGCGATGATGACCCGCCTCGCGCGCGGCCGTGACGCCCAACTTGAACAGATCGACCGCAATATCGAGCAGGTCATGCAGTTCGAGAAACTCAAGGCGAAGCTGCCGGTGAAACCTGAAGAAGTTATATTGAGTCTGGCCAAATCGCTTGGCCGGATGCGCTTTGGTCAAAACGCGGCATGAAGATCATGCGCACCCTGCTCGCCTGTATCTGGGTGCTGTTCTCGTTGACGGCGACTGCCACACCGCCCGCAATGGCCAGCGATATGTCATGCCATATGGATCATATGGAGATGACTGGCGAACATCATAAACCGGATGCCCCGGCGGCGCCCCAGACAGTCATGCCCTGTTGCAGCCAGCCGGTCCTTGCGGCTGACGCCGAACCGGTGGCGCTTTTGTCGCGGCCTTTTGAAGTGGCGCGCCTGATCCCCTCAGAGACCAGGCCTCTGACCAACCTGCCGGTCCGCCTGGAGCCACGTCCGCCGAAACACGTTTGATGGAATAAACCCTTTCCTATCAAATATTTTCAGGAGACAGCTTATGTCCCGCTTTAAACTTGTGACCGCCGCGGCGGCGCTTTTGGCGCTGGCCGCCACCCCCGTTTTTGCTCAAGATATGGACCCGAGCATGGACATGTCAGGCCACGACATGTCCGGCATGGACCATATGAATATGTCCGCCTCCGACTCCGGCTGGCATGTCATGTCCCATGCTGTCCTGAACTTCGTCGCCGATGATCAGGAAGGCCCACGCGGCGGTTCAAAAACCTTCGCCGAAGGCATGTTCATGGTCATGGCTTCGCGCAGGCTGGATGACCGCACTGACCTTGACCTCAACCTGATGCTGTCGCCCGACGCCTTCATGGGCAAGGGGGGCTATCCCCTGCTCCTGCAAACGGGAGAGACTGCCGACGGTGTGCATCATCTGGTCGATGCCCAGCATCCGCACGATCTCTTCATGGGCGCCACCGCCAAGCTGACGCATCGCTTCGATGGCGATACCAGGGCCTTTGTACTGGTCGGCTGGCCGGGTGAATTCGGCTTTGGCCCGACCGCCTTCATGCACCGCGCGTCAGGCGAAAACTTCCCGACCGCGCCGATTACGCACCACTGGCTCGATTCCGGCCACATCACCATGGGCGTAGTCACAGCGGGCGTCGCCAAGGGACCGCTCCAGCTTGAGGTGACGCAGTTCACCGGCCGCGAACCGGATCAGTATCGCTTCAATCTCGATACACCGAAGCTCGATTCGACCGCCGTTCGCCTTACATGGTCGATCAATGACAGCCTGACGGCCCAGGCCTCATGGGCGCGTCAGGTCAGCCCAGAACAACTGGCGCCGGATGAAGACCTGCAACGCCGCTCGTTAAGCTTCGATTACAACCACGCCTTCAAGGCCGGCACGCTCTATTCGACCCTTGCTTACGGGCGCAAGGAAATCGAACACAGCGGCGAAAAGCCAGCGGATGCCTACCTGTTTGAAAATACATTCAAATTCAACGAAAAGTGGATGGCGCTTGGCCGGCATGAGCGCGTCTATAATGACGAACTGGTCCATACTGGCGCCTACTGGGTGGCCAAGACTGAGATCGGCGCCATCCGCACCTTCGATTTGGGCCATGACATGACTCTGGGCCTTGGCTTGGTTCGGCAGTTCAACACAGTGCCGGATGCGTTGAAGCCGGTCTATGGCGATCATCCGAACGGCACGGTCGCCTTCTTCCAGCTCAAAATCCATCCTATGAGCGGAATGAAGATGTAAAAAAAACCTCTCCGCAGCCAAACTGCGGAGAGGTTTTTGATTTTAGCCCTTGAGCTTTTCCAGGCCATCCGCCGTCGACGTGATATTGACCTCGCTGATAACATAGTCGGCGATGCCATTGACGTTGAACGGATCGCGCTTGGCCATCGCATCGACCGCATCACGGTCGCCGGCAGCGAAGATCATCCCGCCGGTGCGCGGCACCCGACGGCCGGCAGCCAGGAAAATACCGGTATCGTAGCCTTCCTTCAGCCACGCCATGTGGGCTTCGAGATGGCGGTCAACATCGTCGTTCGGCACTTTGTAGGTCAGGGTCAGTATAAACATTGGGGAGGTCCTCGATTAGATGAGGATGTCTCTGCCCCGCTTTTCATCTGAGTGCAATTCGCAACTGCAATAAAAACTTATTTTATGCGGTTGATATGGCCCATCTTGCGTCCGGCGCGCGGCTCGTCCTTACCGTAAACGTAGAGGCGCGATTGCGGCTCGGCGGCCAGGGTCGGCCAGTCAAGGATATCGGCGCCCAAAAGGTTGGTCATCTCGACCGTGCAGCGCGCCGAGGTATCGCCCAGCGGCCAGCCGGCAACGGCGCGGATATGCTGTTCAAACTGGTCGCACAGGCAACCGTCCTGAGTCCAGTGACCGGAATTATGCACACGTGGCGCGATCTCGTTGAGCACAAGTTCGTCTCCCGGCAAGACGAAGAGTTCTACCGCCAGCACGCCGACATAATCCAGCCCTTCCAGCACCTTGCGGGCAATCTCATGGGCTTCGGCGGTCACCGCTTCGGATACCTGGGCCGGCGCCAGGGTGGTCGAGAGAATACCGCCGACATGATGGTTCTCGCCGATCGGGAAGGTCTTAATCTCCCCGTTCCAGCCACGCGCCGCTACCACAGAGATTTCGCGGGTAAAGCTGGCCTTGGATTCCAAAATCGCAGGACGATGACCAAGCGACGCGTAAGCTTTTTCTATGTCGTCACCCTTCCGTATCCATATCTGCCCCTTGCCGTCATAGCCTTCACGGCGCGTTTTCAGCAGTGCGGATTCAAACCCCGGACCATGCTCCGAGATTGCATTTCCCAGATCCTCAACAGAATCTATGGGAAAATAATCCACCGTCCAGACGCCGGCGTTCCGCGCAAAATCCTTTTCCAGAATACGGTCCTGGGTGATGCGCAAGGCCTTGGAGGACGGCGCGACCACGGCCCCTTTGCCGGTCAGAAAATCGAGACTGGCGGCGGGGACGTTCTCAAACTCGAACGTAATGACATCGCAGCTTTCCGCCAGGCGCGCCAGAACCGCCTCATCGGTATAGGCCGCAACTTTTGACGCCAGCGATACCTGCGCGGCCGGCGAACCGACATCGGGTCCGAAGGTCACCACCTTGAAACCAAGGCGCGAGGCCGCCTGCGACAGCATCCGGCCCAACTGGCCGTCACCGAGAATACCGATCGTGCTGCCGAGCGGCAGAGGCGTCTTTAACATTAATCTTCCACCGTATCGGGAACGCTGTCGGTCTGGGCCTGGCGCAGGGCCTCGATACGTTCCACCAGGGCCGGATCGCTCAGCGCCAGGATTTGCGCCGCCAGAAGGCCAGCGTTTTTCGCGCCCGCCTCGCCAACCGCCAATGTGCCGACAGGTACGCCGCCCGGCATCTGAACGATGGACAAAAGCGAATCGATTCCCTTCAGACCATCCTTCACCGGCACCGGCACGCCGAGCACCGGCAGGATGGTCATCGAGGCGGTCATGCCCGGCAGGTGCGCCGCACCTCCGGCGCCGGCGATGATCACCTTGTAGCCCGCCGCTTTGGCTCCGGTAGCGAATTCATACAGGCGTTGCGGGGTGCGATGCGCCGAAACGACGCGCGACATATAGCTAACGCCCAGTTGGTCGAGCGCGGCGGCGGCGGCCTTCATCACTCCCCAGTCGGAGCGGGACCCCATGATGATAGCAACCTGCGGCGTATCGGCCATTTTAACGTCCTGAAAGGGGTATTTGAGAAAGGCGCGGAGTATAGTCAGAAGCGTTCGCACTGCAACCCCCTCCCCTTAACCAAAAATCCTTATTATTTATCCCCTGAAAGCGCGGTATAATGTCGGCGCCCGTGCATTGCACATGACCGGCTTCCATGCTTTCATAAGACGCTCAATGACCAACGCCACCCTCATAAAACTTTCGGAAAGCATGGGCCTGGACTCACATCATCCAAAGACGGAGATTACGCCGCAAGCGCCTGAGAGCGTTGCGGAAAAGCCGGCGCGCGCCACCACCGCCTCGATGCAGAGCCTGCTCGCCCACTATTTCGAATCCAACGCCATTGATCCGAAGGTATTTGAGGCGCCGCATTTCGAGGCCGAGCGGGTCCATACCCTGAGCAGCACACAGAGCGAAACCCGTGCCGCCAGCCCGGCCGATATTCTCGGCACCCAGGCTACGGATGCGGCCTTTGTACCGGCAACACCGGCCGCCGCCCCATCCTCCCCCTCGTCACTGGTGGCCCAGCCCGATTGGCCAGCCCCGGCGCGGGCGCTGATCGATTCGCTGATGCGGGAAAACGAATCCCTGCGCGAACAACTCCAGCAACAGGCCCTGCATCTGCAAAGCGCGCAAGGCATGGCGGATAGCGACGTCCTGACCCCGACGCTCAACCGCCGCGCCTTCCTGCGCGAGGTGCATCGCGCCATGGCCGATTGCCGGCGCTATGGCGAAGAGGCCTGCCTGCTCTATCTCGACATGGATGATTTCAAGAGCATCAATGACGCCTATGGTCACTCCGCCGGCGATGCGGCGCTCGTCTATGTCGCCGAGACGCTCAATGCCAGCGTCCGCGAAGGCGACAGTGTTGGCCGTATCGGTGGTGACGAATTCGCCATCCTGCTGCGCCATGCCGACCTCAAATCATCACGCATCAAAGCGATGCGGCTTGAGGCCGAACTGATGATGGGCACCTATGAATACGCCGGCCTCTTTCTCAAGGCCGGCGGGTCCTTCGGGGTGCGCGCCTATGCCGCCCAGGCCTCGGCGGAAGCCTGGCTGAGCGAGGCGGACGCCGCCATGTTCCTGGTCAAGAAGGCGTCGCGCTGAGATCAATAGGCAGACGAACTGCTGCTGGCGCTGCTTGAAGATGTGACCGTACCGTCGGGAGAAACCGAACTGGTTGTCGTCTCGGTCGTCGCGCCGGTGACAGCGCCATCCTGAGACGTTACCGTGCTGGTGGTCGTGCTGGTTTCAGAGCCTGACGCACAGGCCACCAGCGTGCTGGTGAGGGCGATCAGGGCGGCGGCGGAAGCGGATTGGATAAGGGTCTTGCGCATGATGGAATTCCTTGATTGAAAGGGTCAGGCGGACGCCCGGAAACCGACAACAAAGAAACGCCTGTAGAAGGTCACACACGCGCCAACCACGCCATGGTGAGGGAGAAATCACAAAATCGCAGCGTGGTTACCTGCCCCATTTCATAAAGGGCGTGTGTTACCCGATAAAGGAGAAGAGACGCCGTTGTTCTTCAATAGCGAAGGCGTCGGTCATGCCTGCGATATAGTCGCAGATCACCCGTGCCCGCGCCGTTTCCGTATCCTTCGAGCACACCCGCTGGAACCAGTCCGTCGGCAGGGTGTCCGGTTCCTCCATGAACAGGCCGAACATCTCCTTCAGGGTGCGTTTGGCATGGCTGCGCGTGCGATTGAGCCTGTAATGCTTGTACATCCGCTCGAACAAAAAGCCGCGCAGCCGGGAGAGATCGTCATAAACCGGCTTCGAGAAGGCCACCATCTGGCGGCGCGCCATGCGGACATCCTCGCCGGTCTCCACGCCGTCCTCTTTCAGGCGGCGCGCGGTCTCGGCCAGCACATCGGTCATCATCGTGCCGATCATCCGCCGGACGCCTTCGAGGCGCAGAAGACGGCTGTCGATCGCCGGCCAGTCCTTTTGCACCGAGGCCAGAGCCGGGCCGATCAGCGGCACCTGCATCAGGTCGTCAATAGTGAAAAGCTCGGCGCGCAGGCCGTCATCGACGTCGTGATTGTTGTAAGCGATATCATCGGCCAACGCCGCACACTGGGCCTCCATCGAGGCGAAGGTGTCGGTGCGCAGGTCCCATTGATTATTGAAATCAACGATGGATTTCCACGAGGGTTCCTGCATGTGATGGCTGACCGGCCCGTTGTGCTTGATGATGCCTTCGAGGGTTTCCCACGTCAGGTTGAGGCCATCGAACGCCGGGTAGCGCACCTCCAGCCGGGTGATGACGCGGAAGGTCTGAACATTGTGATCGAAACCACCCCACGGTTTCATGCACTCATGAAGCTGATCCTCGCCGGCATGGCCGAAGGGTGGATGGCCGAGATCGTGCGACAGGGCGATGGTTTCAGCCAGGTCTTCGTTGAGGCTCAGAGAATGGGCCAATGACCGGGCGATCTGCGCCACTTCCAGGCTGTGCGTCAGGCGGGTACGGAAATAATCGCCTTCATTGGCGACAAAAACCTGCGTCTTGCCTTTCAGGCGGCGGAAGGCGGTCGAATGGATAATGCGGTCGCGGTCGCGGGCAAAAGCCGTGCGCGTCGGACTTTCAGCTTCGGGATGCAGGCGGCCGAGGCTCTTTTCGACATCGGAGGCAAAGGGGGCCAGGGGCTTCATGATCTCTCCGCTATAGCGTTTGGTCCGTGGCTATACTGATTTCCCTAAAAAATCTTTGTGAAATGTAAAGCGAGGGGCTGATTTTGCCGGCAAATGCGCCCATATTGCGATCATGAGCCATAATATCACCCTCACCGCCTCCGCCGCGAAACACCTGAACGCCCTGAGCCAGGAAGCCGGGCACCCGATTATGTTGCGTGTTCTGGTCGAGGGCGGCGGCTGTTCGGGTTTCCAGTATGTGCTCGACCTGACGGACACAGCCAATCCGGATGAAAGCCAGATCGCCTTTGACGGCGCCACGGCGCTGGTCGATGAAATCTCGGCGCCGCTGATGGCTGGCTCAATGATTGACTACGTCGAGGAACTGGTCGGTTCGCAGTTCAAGATTCTCAATCCGCTGGCCGTCGCTTCGTGTGGCTGCGGTACAAGCTTCTCACTGTAGACAGAGACGTCACATGACCGTTCCCGCCGCCATTGTCGCCAGACCGTTCATGCCGGCGAAAGACTTCGCCCTCAGCAAGACGTTCTACGAAGCTCTGGGTTTCGAGAAACGGCTCGACAGCGAGGTAGCAATCTTCTCATGCGGCGGATCCGGCGGATTTATCCTGCAGAACGCCTGGGTCGAACAGTGGGCGCACAACTTCATGATGCAGTTGATGGTCGAAGACCTTGACGCCTGGTGGACGCATATCGACAGTCTTGATCTGGCCGGTCGTTTCGGCGTCCAGCCGCCGAAGGCGCCGAAGATGCAGCCCTGGGGGCTGCGCGTGGCCTATGTTTACGATCCGGCGGGTGTATTGTGGCATGTCTGCCAGGCCCGGCCGGACGCGCCACAAGACTTCACCTGACGTCATTCTGGCTATTGCTCGAATCCAGCGGCCATCCTAAAAGTGTGGGATGAAACTCGCCACCTGGAACGTCAACTCCGTCAATGCCCGCCTGCCGCTCCTGCTGGAGTGGTTCAGGGAGGCGCAACCCGATGTCTGCGGCTTGCAGGAAATCAAGTGCATCGACGAAAAGTTCCCGGTCGAAGCCTTTGAATCGCTGGGCTATAATTGCGCCATCCACGGTCAGAAATCCTATAACGGTGTCGCCATCCTGTCGAAATACCCGATGAGCGATATCCGCCGCGGCCTTGATGACGAAGCCGATGACCATTCGCGCTATATCGAGGCGGTCATCGAAGCGCCTGAACCGGTCCGCTTCGGCTGTATTTACCTGCCCAACGGCAACCCCGTCCACACCGACAAATACGCCTACAAGCTGCGCTGGCTGGAGCGGCTGCACGCCCGCGCCAAAGCTCTGCTAAAGCTTGAAGAAATGACCATTTTAACCGGTGATTTCAACATTATACCCACCAAGGCTGACCTGTGGAAAGAAAGCGTCTGGCTTGACGATGCGCTGTACCAGCCGGCCGTCCGCCGCGCTTACCAAGGCCTGAAAAACCTCGGCTATACCGATGCCTTTGAGGCCATGCCCCCCGAAGGCAACCGCTATACCTTCTGGGATTATCAGGCGGGTGCGTGGCCCAAGAACGAAGGCATCCGCATCGACCACCATTTGCTGTCGCCACAGGCCGCCGACCGCCTGTTCGATCTCGTTATCCACAAGGCCGCGCGCGGCATGTCGCACGATGAGGCCAAGCCCTCCGATCATGTTCCCGTTGTCGTTGAATTGACAACAAAATCTTAACCCGCAGACGTCACAATAAGGGTTCATTAGCTATAATCCTCAGGCGTGATCTCCGATGGCCCATGCCGCGCGTATTCTGTTATATTTCCTCTTCGCTGGCATCGGCCTGACCCTGATCGCCTCCGGCCTGATGTGGTGGTTCGAGGCCTCGCGCCGCCTCGCGCGCGCCCTCAATGCGGCCCTGGGCAAGGCCGCCGACGCCGTGGTTTACGATCTCGGTGGCCATAAGGCGGCCGGTCTCGATTTCACCGCTGGCGACCTCGCCATCATGTGGAATACCGGCGCGCAAGGCCTGGTCTTCGCCTTTGACGAAATTGAAGGCGCCGAACTGATCGTCGATGAACGCGTCGTCGCCCGCGCGCAAAAAGGCGAAAGCCGCAAAGTGCTCAACGAAACCCACGCCAACGCCTCCAAAGTGACCTTGCGCCTGATGTTCAATGATGTGCAGACGCCGGAATTCGAGGTCAACCTGTTCGGCGATGTCAGCCACAATCCGGTCCACGCCAAGACCGCCGCCGAGGCCGTGCGTATCGGCCGCAAATGGCTGTCACATATCGACGCGGTTATCAAGCGTCTGCCGGCCGAGGATCGCTCGCCCTACCCGCCTGATGAAGCGGACGCCGTGGCCGAACCGGCGCGCAGGGCACTGCCGCAAGTCAACACCAAATCGTCTTTCAGCGACCTGCCGCCTTGGGAAGATAGTGAGGAAGACGATGACACAAACGACACTTACGGCGATGAAAAGCGGTAGGCCCTGCGCTTAACACTTAACGCGCCCCGAAAATCGTGGTTAACTTCCTGTTGAGACATTAATATACGCTACAGGTAACCCCGCCTTGCCGACCTATCTTCCCACGCTCATCATTCTTTCAGCGGCTGTGCTGGCCATTCTGGTCGTGCTCTACCGCCTCTATGATTCACGCGTCGAGCAGCCGAAAAAGCTGGAAGACGAACTGCGCGAAGGCCTGACCGACGCCGATGGCCGCCGTTACAAGGCCGACGTCATGGCGCTCGAACCGGTACGAAAAGCCGCCGCCGCCAGTTCCTACGAAGGCAACCGCGTCATTATCGTACGCAATTTCGGCAAGATACCGCACAAGCCCTATTCGATGCACGAACTGCTCGGCATCGAGATCTTCGTCGATGACAAGGTGATCGGCCGCGTGATGCGTTCCGGCCAGCATATCCTGCTCGATAATATTGCGCCGGTGGTCAATCGCGTCACCATGCGCCTGATCTTCGATGATCCCTCCGATCCCGATTTCGAACTGGTGCTGTGGGACCCGCACGATAACCTGACCGCCCGCGCCGAAGGGCCGCGCGCCGCCATGAATAACGCCCGTAAATGGTTCTACCACGTCGAGGCCGTCCTGCGCCGCACCATCAGCGCGCCCCAGCCTGTGGTCGGCGCGCCGCCGGCCGCCGCACCTGTACGTCTGGCCGACTTCGTTCCCGCGCCGCCGGCCGCACCGCAGCCCATGCTCACGGCCGCCGCCCATACGGCGCTGCCAGCCAAACAGGAAGGCGATGTCCTGAACGCGCCGATCATCCCCTATATCTGATCTGCCTTACCTGAGTTTTCCACGCCCCTGCGCCCGTTCCGCATGGCCATTCCCTGAGCGTCGTGTTAGGCGTTGTTAAATTGAGACTATTAGACTGTCGGAAAGTGCTCTTATGTGGACCCTGGCACTTGCGTGCGCCTTCTTCCTCTGCATCCATTTGATGATCAGCGGCACGACGATGAAGGACCAGATCATCGCCAAAATCGGCGGGATCGCCTATTATATCCTCTTTTCCCTATTCTCGATCGGCGGCCTGGCCTGGATGATCATCGCCTTCTGTTTCGCCCTCAGCGATCCGATGAATGTGGTGTTGTGGAAATCCGAAACCTTCCTGCGCGTCATCGGCTTGTTCGGTAATTTCCTGGCCTTCCTGCTGGTGGTCGTCGGCATCGTTACCCCCTCGCCAACCAATCTGCTGGCCCTGCGCCAACTGCCGGACAAGACGGTCTATGGTATTATCCGCATTTCACGTCACCCGATCCTGGCCGGCATCGGCATCTGGGCCTTCACCCACATCATCTGCAACGGCAATTTGGCGGCGTGGATCTTCTTTGGCTCGCTGCTGGCCCTGTGCGCGCTCGGCGCCAATAACATAGATCGCAAGCGCATGGCCCTCATGGGTGACGTTTACGCCTCCATCAAGCGCCGGACATCGATCATTCCGTTTGTCGCCATCATCGAAGGGCGGACGGCCTTCGCGCCGGAAGAACTGGGCGTGGCGCGGATGCTGCTGGCCGTTTCCATGTTCGCCGCCATGACCGCGCTCCACGAACTGATTTTTGCCATCCGCGCTATCTAATGACCGCAGGTGCGATAAATTTGCCCTTGGTCGGGCGGTCATCCCGCAATGCGCCAATTTTTCATTGATCTTATCACAATTGTTTGAACAAATGCGGCTATACAGGTAGGCATCCTGTATAGCGATCTGAAAAATTCAGGTGGGTGGGTTCGCGTCGATTATGAAGCTCTCGGCTTTTACCTTGTTGTTATTTTTCATAGCCGTGGCGCTGGTCATGGCCAGCCTGATCGGGCATTTCCGTACCGTACCCCATATAAGCGAATATGCCTACTGGCTGATGACCGCCGCTTTCGGTGTCCTGACCTTCGGCATTATCTTCAAAGGCCGGACTCAGTAGATTCCGGCGTCACTTCGGCATCGATCGACAGGGCCAGTTCCAGAGCTTTCAGGGCATCCTCGCCTGTGCACAGCGGCTTTTCACGGTCGCCACGCACCGTATCGAGAAAACGGAACACGCTGGTGCCCAGGGGGTCTTTGGCGATGTCCGCCTCGGCGAAATCGGCATTCAGTTTGAATGGTGTATTGTTCTCGAACCTGCGGTTCAGCAAATCGATATTGACCTCACCGCTGGGATAAACGATCCGCATCGTGCGTTCGCGTGTCTCCGCCATGCGTGAGGCCTTGAAGCTCGCCTTCATGCCGTTTTCGAATTCCACCTCGGCCGTGACCTCATCGGCGCCGACCGCTACATAGCCCTCATCCGTGCGGTATCGCGCCGAAGCCGTCAGTCCGCCGGGGCCGACACCGGCCAGGGTCTGTGCCAGATCGAGATCGTGGATCATCAGGTCGAGCACGACCGAGACATCGAGATTGCGCGTCGAGGCCGTGCCATTGCGCACCGCTTCCAGACGCAGCGGCGTTTCCGGCACATCATACAGCCCCATTGCCTCGAAAACCGCGCGTTCCTGATGTCCGCAGGCCAGGACAAGCCCTTTTTCCGCCGCCAGTTCCACCATCGCCAGGCCATCCGCCGCCGTGATGGCCAGCGGCTTTTCGCTGTAGACGTTCACGCCGGCCTCCAGCGCCTTTAGCGCCACCCCGGCGTGAGCGAAGGCGGGCGTGGCGATGGTGACGGCATCGATCAGGGAGAGAAACTCAGCCAGTTCATCGCCGCCAAAGGCCTTGACGCCATGCTGGGCCGCCAGAGTTTCGGCGCGGCTTTTGTCGAGATCATATATGCCGACGAATTCGATGGCCTGAGCCTGCTTGTATTTGTTGGCGTGATACCCGCCGAAAACACCGGCGCCCGCCACGCCCACACGCAAAACTTTAGTCATGACAATCTCTTCTGCCGTTGTTCTGCCTTGCTTAACCCGCTTCGCCGCAAAAAAGGAATACAAATTACACGACATAAATTGTGCAAAGCGACATAAAGCGCTTTTTCACAACGGTCATCGGGTCTAAAAGGACAGACTTTTTGCTTGGAGAGAGCCAGTGTCGCGTCTTTTTGGTGCCTACGTTATCGTTGACTACAGCGCCGCCGAAGGCAAGAAAACCGGTGAATCCTCGGTGTGGATCGGCGTGATGAAGCGCGATGTCCGCTTCCGTCTGTCCTATGAGTCGCATAATCCGGCGACCCGCGCCGAGGCCATGAGCCTGTTGAGGAGTATTCTCGCCGACCTGCACAAGCGCGGCGACCGGATTTTTCTCGGCCTCGATTTCGCGCTCGGCTTCCCGCGTGGCACCGCCGCACGCCTGCAATTGAAGGGCGCGCCGTGGGCCGGCATGTGGGACTTCCTGGCGAAAAACGTCGTCGATAAAGCCGATAACAAGAACAACCGCTTCCAGGTGGCCGCCAAGATGAACCGCCTGATGACGGATCAGGCCTACCCTTTCTGGGGCTGCCCCAAGAGTGACGCGCAAAAATGGCTATCCACCCTCAAGCCGGACTCGCTGGGTGATTTCCCCGAATTCCGCCTGACCGAGGCAGCCGCCCGCAAGGCGCACAAGAAGGCCCAGGTCGCCAAGAGCCTGTGGCAGATGCACGGCGCCGGTGTCGTCGCGGGCCAGACCATGCTCGGCATTACCGCCTTTAAAACCCTGGTGGAAAACCTCGGAGACAGCGCGAAAATCTGGCCGTTCGAAACCGGTTTCGGCATACAAAATCCGGAAACGCTTGCGGGTATCTCCACCCTGATCGCCGAGGTCTATCCCGCCGTGTTCGATGGCGAGGCTGAGGCTGGCGAGGTCAAGGACGCCACCGGTGTGCGACTGGCCGCGCAGGCCCTGGCCGAAGCCGATGACAAGGGCCAGTTGTGTGCCCTGTTCGCCGCGCCGAAGGGGTTAAGCGAGGCCGATCTGGCAATCGCCGCCACCGAAGAAGGCTGGATATTGGGTGTTTAAGCCCCTCGCCGTCTATATTCTGGCCGCCATCGCCGAAATTGCCGGCTGTTATAGCCTGTGGTCGGTGCTCAAATTGGGAAAATCCCCGCTGTGGCTGATCCCAGGCGCGATCAGCCTGTGCGCGTTTGCGTGGTTGCTGACCCTGGTCGATACGCCCGCCGCCGGACGGGCCTATGCCGCCTATGGCGCCATCTATATCGCAGCGTCGATCGGCTGGCTGTGGCTGGTCGAGAAGCAACGACCGGACCTGTGGGATCTGGCGGGGCTGATCCTCTGCCTGGCCGGTTCGGCAGCCATTCTCTTCGCACCACGCTCTGCATAAAAGGACACCACAATGACCGCCTATGTCATCATGATCAGGGACCGCATACTTGATCCGGCCGAAATGGCGATCTACGCCGAACTGGCCCCCAAGGCGCGTGGCGACAATCCGCCGCGACCGCTGGCCTTTTATGGCGCCGATGAAGCGCTGGAAGGCCTGAAGGCGGACGGCATCGTCATTCTCGAATTCAACGACATGGACGCCGCCCGTGCCTGGCACGGCTCACCCGCCTATCAGGAAGCAATGAAGCACCGGCAGCTTGGCGCGGACTATCGCGTGTTGCTGGTCGATGGTGTCAAACCGGCCTAGCCGCCCGCCGGTCAAGCCACAGGAAACGCGCCGTCTGGAAGGTGCCGGAGATCAAAGACGCCACCGCCACGGCCCAGATCAGACCCGCCACGCCCCAGCCGAGCGTCAGGCAGAAGACGAAGCCCAGCGGCAGCATGATCGCGCCGTAGGAAATATAGTGAATAACCGTCGGGGCCAGGATATCCTTGCGCGCCCGCAAAGCTTGCGCTGCCACCACCTGCAAGCCATCAGGGATGAAGAACCAGCAGGATAGCAGAAGCCCCATCTGCACGGTCGGCAACAGGTGTGCGTCATGGCTGTAAAAACGCGAAATCACACCCGACAGCAATAAGGTGAAAATCACCACGCCGATCATGAAGGCAGAGGCCGAGATGAAGCTGACCCGCCCCATGCGCGCTACCGCGGCGAAATCACCTGCGCCGAATGCCTTGCCGACCAGCACGGAACAGCCGGCAGAAAGCCCCAGCGGCACCATGAAAACGACGCTGGCATAATTGAGCACGATAGCCCAACTCGCCACTTCGGTTTCCCCCACCCGGCCGGCGAACATCGTCATGCCGGCGAAGGCCGCGACCTCGATGAAATAGGCTGCGCCGGTGGCGTAACCTATATGGCGTTGCTCGACGGCACCGTGATGGTCCGGCTCCTGTTTGCCGAGCAGGTCGAACGGCCTAGCCTCTTTCAGGCACATGACATGGATCAGTAAACCTATGGATTGCAAGGCGCGGGCGATCAGGGTGGCCGTCGCCGCCCCCATCGCGCCCTCGAAATGGACGCCGAACAGATTGACATGCCCCGGCACCAGAAGCAGGAGCAAGACCACGTTCACCGCATTGGCCAACAGGGTGGCGATCAGGGTATCGCGTGTGCGGCCCAGGGCTTCAAGAAACTGTGTACAGACGATGCCCGGCAGGAACAGCGGCATGGATACAGCGAAAATGATGATCGGCACCTTGGCGCCCTGCGCCATTTCTGGCGTGACCGCAAAACCGAGAAAGCCCAGCCCCGCCACCAGCAGCAGGATCATGAAGCCCGTGCCGAGCGTCAGCGAATAGGCCATGCCGCGCTGAAAAACGGCGCCGATGCGGTGCAGGTCATTGGCGCCCAGAAACTGCGCCGTCTTGACCTGTACGCCCATCAAGAGGCCCATCGAGGTCATGGCCGGCACCCAGTAAAGCGACTGCGCCAGCATCAGGAAACCGAGCTGCGCCGAGCTATGCTGGCCGACGATGATCGTATCCATCAGCGCCATCAGCATGACGCCGACGCGCGAGGCGATCACTGGCCACGACAGTCGAAAAAGGGCGGCAAACGCCGCCCTCGTTTGAGGTTCAATCCGGGTGATCAGGGTATTCATCGGCGCTCTGTAGCCGAATTTGTGATCACATTCAATCTTCCGAAGAAGGCAGTTTCCACCTCGCCACCCTTTTTGCCGGGTAAAAAATACCGCATTAAATTATTTCACATTCGCAACAAATTGAAAATTCAGTCTTTTTGCCACGGCACGAGCCTTGCTTGTTTGCTGTCGTCCAGAGGTTCAGAAGAACCATCCCTCCCCAGCCCTTTGGAGACGTCCCATGCAGATTGGTTCTTCCTTTTCCCCTATTACCGCTTCCTACGGCTCAACCAAAAAGACGCAATCCCCCCCAACCGATCCGCTGATGCAGATTGCGCCATCGGCCTCCGACACGTCCGAAACCACCTTGATGAAGTTCCTCAAGATGACGCCGGCGGAAAAGATGCAGTACACCTGGCTCAACGCCCACCACCTGACCAAGGAAAAGCTGGCCGCCATGTCGCCTGATGAACGCGCTGCGGTCCAGAAACAGATGGAAAGCGAAATCCAGCAAAAGGCGCGTGAGGGCACGGAGAAAAAGACCGGAAAATCCGTCGATATTCTCGTCTGAAACAGAGAAAGCCCGGACAGCGATGTCCGGGCTTTCTCTGGATTTATCATCCAATTAAGCAGCTTTGGAAGCGGCCGTCTTGAGACTGTGCAGACGTTCAGCGACTAGGAACGACAGTTCCAGCGCCTGATCGGCGTTGAGGCGCGGATCGCAATGCGTGTGGTAACGGTCGCGCAGGTCTTCTTCGCTCAGGGCAAAGGCGCCGCCGGTACATTCCGTCACGTTCTGGCCGGTCATTTCCAGGTGCATGCCGCCGGGGTGGACGCCTTCCGACGCCGCGATATCGACGAAGGCGCGCACTTCCGACAGGATGCGGTCGAACGGCCGCGTCTTGTAGCCATTGGCCGCCTTGATAACATTGCCGTGCATCGGATCGATCGACCAGATTACCGGCGAACCGTGCTTCTTGGTGGCCGCCATCAGGCGCGGCAAACGCTCACCGACCTTGTCCGAACCGAAACGGCCGATCAGCGTCAGGCGGCCGGGAATGGCTTCCGGATTGAGCGTATCGATCAGGCGCAGCAGGTCATCCGGCTCAATGGTCGGGCCAGCCTTGACGCCGATCGGGTTCTTGATGCCCTTCATGTAGTTGACATGGGCGCCGTCGAGCTGACGGGTGCGCTCGCCGATCCACAGCATGTGAGCCGAGGTGTCATACCAGTCACCCGACGTGGAATCGACGCGGGTCATGGCCTGCTCGTAGTTGAGCAGCAGGGCCTCGTGTGAGGTGAAGAAATCGACCTGGCGGATTTCAGGCTGGCGGTCCGGCGTAATGCCGATGGCCGACATGAAACTCAGGGTTTCGGAAATCTTGTCAGCCAGGGCGCGATAACGCTCACCCTGCGGCGAACCGGAAACAAAGCCGAGCGTCCACTTGTGGATATTGTACAGGTCGGCATAGCCGCCGCCGGCGAAGGCGCGCAGCAGGTTCAGCGTGGCCGACGACTGATGATAGGCCTTGATCAGGCGCTGCGGATCAGGAATACGCGCTTCGGACGTGAATTCCATGCCGTTGATATTGTCGCCACGATAGGACGGCAGGGTCACGCCGTCGATGGTCTCGATCGATGACGAACGCGGCTTGCCGAACTGCCCGGCGATGCGCCCCACCTTGACCACCGGCTTGCCGCCGGCGAAGGTCAGGATAACCGCCATTTGCAGGATCAGCCGGAAGCTGTCGCGGATATTATCAGCGGAAAATTCCTTAAAGGATTCAGCGCAATCCCCCCCTTGCAACAGGAAGCCATTGCCTTCAGCCACCTTGCCAAGCGCGGATGTCAGGCGGCGCGCCTCACCAGCGAAAACCAGCGGCGGCAGGTGCGACAGTTCGCTTTCAACAGCTTTGAGGGCCTGCGTATCCGGGTAATCATCCGGGATGTGCAGGGCTGGCATCGAGCGCCAGTCTTGGGGGGACCATGTTTTTTTCATAACGCTATTTACTCATTCAACCGGTTAAACTCAACCGGAAACCAATAGAGACATATATAGGCGAAGAAATTCCCCTGTAAAGTCCGTGACTTGTAGTTAAATTCGTAACTTTATGCTTTGCCGCACTGCCTTGATGGCCAGGATAGCGGCCATAACAGCAAAGGCGCCGAGACAGTAAAACCATGCCCGCCACAGGCCATAACTGATCGTGCCGATAACCAGAAAACAGGTGGCCTGCGCCATGAGATAAGGACGAAAACGCACGGCGAGATTGCCATCGGCCGGGACATTTTCCGTCTTGTCATCCAGGGCACGCAGTCCGTCCGACGGCACGCGTTCTTCGATTACTTCGCCCTTGATACCCATGTTCCAGAACAGCCAGAACCAGAACGCCGCCAAAAGCAGAAGGCCGGGAATGCCGAGTTCCAGCCAGGCCTGCAAGGCCATGTCATGAGGGTGGTTGGGGATGATCGGATCAAACTGCCTTGAAGCCTCATAACCCCAGCCCCACATCGGCTTTTCCAGCGAACGAGACACCGCATAGGTCCAGATATCGATGCGCGCCGCCCAGGAAGGCAACAGATCGGTTTTGATCTTTTGGGCAATTCCGCTCTGCATCAACGCATAGATAATAGCCGGAAACAGCAACATGGGGATCAGGCTCAAAACGGCCATCACCCGCTCAGGCGCCACCGCTTTCAGAGCGCGCGGCCAGTATTTAACGGCAAAGAAAACGGCCGTCGAGGCCAGAAGCGCCAGCAAATGCGCATTTGTGTCACTGGCAAAGGCGGCGGCCACCAGGGCCACAGCCGTGACGATAACTGTAATCGGCTTTCTACGCGCCATCTGTACCATAACCAGCGGCCAGAACATCATCAGAAGGGCGCAGTTGGTATTGGCGAAACCAACAATCAGCATGTTGTCGCGGCTTTTCGACACATTTGCGCTCAGCATCTGGCGCAGTCCGAAATGGCTGACCGCTTCAAGAAACTGCACCACGGCCAGAGCCGTCAGGACATAGGCGAACCACTTGAAAAGTGCGTAGGCCTTCACATCATTTAGCGATCGTGCACCGAAGATGCTCGCCCAGGCGATCACCCAGATAATCATCGGCACGGTGATCGTGACATCGCCGGTTATGACGAGTTGCGATCCCTTATAGGCTTCTGCCAAAGGTACGCCCCGCGCCACGGCTTCGGCGAAGTCCGAACGGAAGAGGGCCAAAAGAAGCATCAAGGCGGTCAAGCCCACGAACGGCGCGAACGTCTTCCATGAGCCATGCGACAAGAACAGGTGTCCCAGGCTCAACAGGCCGATCAGCAGCAACAAAGCCGGCAGGCCCGTTGTCGAGACATAGGCCCACAGGCCAAAGATCGTCAGTCCGGCATACAGTACCCAGGCGGTGTAATCCGCCTTGATCCGACGCCAAAGGCTCTTATTGCGATCCGCACTCAGCAGGCCCAGCTTGTCGGTCATGCCCGCTTGTCTTTCAGGGTCACCAATTCCTCGGCGGCCGTCGGGTGAACGGCGCAGGTGGCGTCCCATTGCGCCTTGGTCAGCTTCGCCTTGACGGCGATACCGGCCAACTGGATGATCTCGCCGGCCTCTCCGCCGACGATATGGACGCCCAGCACGACATCGCTTTTCTGGTCAACGATCAGTTTCATGAATATCCGGCTCTCACCCATGACAAAAGCCGTTTTCATCGAGCGGAAGCGCGTCTGGTAGACATCATATTTGATGCCCTGCTCGGTCGCCTCCGCCTCGGTCAGGCCGACCGTGCCGATCTGCGGCTGAGAAAACACCGCCGTCGGGATATTCTCGTAATCATAGGCCGTCGGATTGTCCTTGAAGGCGGTCTCGACAAAGGCGATAGCTTCGCGGATGGCGACAGGCGTCAGGTTCATGCGGTTGGTAACGTCGCCGATGGCGTAGATATGTTTGTGGCTGGTGCGCGAGAATTCATCGACCGGCACGGCGCCATGCACATCGGGCGTGATGCCGATGGCGTCAAGGTTCAGCCCCTCGGTCTTGGGCTTGCGGCCGGAAGCGTAGAGCACCTGCTCAGCCAGCATGGTTGTGCCGTCATTGAGGGAAATTTCCATGCCTGCGTCGGTCTTTTTCAGCGCTACCGGATCGAGCTGGGTGCGGATCTTGATGCCGCGCAGGGCCATTTCGCTGGCCAGGTGATCGCGCACATCATCGTCAAACCCGCGCAGGATTTTCTGGCCGCGATAAAGCAGGGTCACGTCGACGCCCAGGCCGTGCATGATGCCGGCAAATTCGACCGCGATGTAACCACCGCCAACAATGGCCAGCGACTTCGGCAGTTCCGGCAGGTTGAACATTTCGTTCGAGGTCAGGCCGTATTCGGCAACGCCCGGACAATGCTGCGGCAGGAATGGCCAGCCGCCGGTGGCGATCAGGATCGTCTTCGCCGACACAATGCGTTCGCCGCCCTGCTTCGTCGTCAGGATGAGGTGATGTTCGTCTTTGAAAGCGGCATGGGCGGCGATGACCTCAACGCCGGCCTTGACCAGGTTGGCGGTATATATCTGCGACAGGCGGGTCAGTTCGGTGTTATTTGTGTCGCGGAATTTGTTCCAGTCGAAAACGCCGGTGCTCGCCTCGCTCCAGCCGAAGCCCTGCGCGTAATGTACCTGTTCGGAAACCTCCGAGGCATAGACCATGAACTTCTTCGGAACGCAGCCGCGCAGCACACAGGTGCCGCCGGGGCGATCCTCCTCGGCCACCGCGACCTTCAGGCCCAGTTGCGCTGCCAGCCGTGCCGCGCGCACACCACCGGAACCGGCGCCGATAACAAAGAGGTCGTAGTCGTACTTTTCCATCTCAACCTTGTGCGCGTATCCACCGCGGTGCAGGCCCCTCATCCGGCCTGTCGGCCCCCTTCTCCCCGTAAACAGGGAGAAGGGGCAGATGGCCGATTTTACATAAAGCCCCCTCTCCCCGTTTACGGGGAGAGGGCTGGGGTGAGGGGCCGCCCCGGCTCGAAACAGTTAGGGATGCAGGACCGTCACACCGCCCTCGCCACCGATCAGGGCGACATCCGCCAGATCGAGGAATAAGCCGTGATCCACCACGCCGGTCAGGGATTTCAGCTCATGCGCCAGCCCGGCCGGCTCATGGATCGCCCCGCAAGCCACATCGAAGATAAGGTTGCCGCCATCGGTAATCCAGTATTGATCGCCCTTTTTGCGAACAGCCGGCATCATATTGATATCGAAATCGATCAGCACGTCAGAAATCCGGTTGACCGTGCCCTTCCAGGCGAACGGTTCGACCTCGATCGGCAACGGGAACTTGCCCAGCAGTGGCACATTCTTGGCGGCGTCGGCGATGACGATGCACGAATTAGCCTGCTCCCAGATCAACTTCTCGCGCAGCAGGGCCGCGCCGCCGCCCTTGATCAGCGCCAGGCCCGGCCCAACTTCATCCGCGCCGTCAACACACAGGTCCAACATCCCGACATCATTGATATCTTTGATGACCAGACCCAGGCTTTCGGCCAGTTGCGTCGTCTGGGTCGATGTCGAAACGAGGGTCAGCTTGATGCCGGCCTTTACCTGCTCAGCCACGGCCTTGACGAACCAGGCGGCCGTCGAACCAGTGCCGAGACCGACCTTCATGCCGTCTTTTACATAGCCTGCGGCCGCATCGCCGACCTGTTTCTTCTGTTCGTCAGCCGTCATCATTTCTTACTCGCCTTTTCAGCCGCCTTGCGTTCACGGAAAGCCGTCGACCAGCCTACCTTTTCAATCTGTTGGCCCCGTTCCAAGGCCAAAGCGCCCGGTGCCACATCCCACGTAATCACCGAGCCGGAACCGGTCATGGCGCCATCGCCTACCGTCACCGGCGCGATCAGCGAGGTGTTGGAGCCAATAAAGGCCCGCTCGCCAATGGTGGTCTTGTATTTGAAATAGCCATCATAGTTGCAGAAAATGGTGCCGGCGCCGATATTCGAACCGGCCCCCACACTGCCATCACCAAGATAACTCAGGTGATTGGCCTTGGCGCCCTCGCCGATCGTCACGTTCTTCACCTCGACGAAATTGCCGATATGGGCGTCCTTGCCGATATCCGCTCCCGGCCGCAGACGGGCATAGGGACCGATCAAAGCGCCTTCGCCGACTTTCGCGCCTTCGAGATGAGAGAACGCCCGGATCACCGCCCCCGTCGCCACCGTCACCCCCTCGGCGAAGACCACGTTCGGCTCGATGGTGACGCCTGCCGCGATCTCGGTGTCGTAGGAAAAGAAAACGGTTTCCGGCGCCGGCATATGCACGCCGTTATCCATGAAGGCCTTGCGCACGCCGTCCTGCCACACCTTCTCGATCACCGCCAGTTCGGCCTGACCGTTGGCGCCCAGCACTTCGTTTTCCAGCGCGAAGGTGACGCGCGGCTGCAAGCCACGGTCACGCGCCAGGCCAACGATATCTGTCAGGTAATATTCGCCCTTGGAATTTTCGTTCTTTACCTCGGAAAGCAACGAGAACAGCAATTCACGATCGCAGGCGATGACGCCGGAATTACACGCCTTGATCCTGAGCTGTTCCGGCGTGCATTCGCGCATCTCGACAATGGCGTTTAACTTGTCGCCATCGAGCACCAGACGGCCATAGGCGGCCGGATCAACGGCTTCAAAACCCAGCACCGCCATATCGGCTTCGAGCGCGAACACCGGCTCCAACACCTTGGCGGCCATCAGCGGGCTGTCCGCATAGGTGATGATGACCTTGCCGTCGAAACCAATCAGCGTTTCACGCGCCACAATGACCGCGTGCGCCGTCCCCATTGGCGGGTCCTGGGTTACGATATTGGCCTCGCCAACGCGTTTTGTCGCCGTGGCGCGGACTTCGGGGCTGTGGTTTCCCACGACCACGATCACCCGTTCGCAGCCGACCTCATAAGCCGCATCTATGGCCCGGTCGAGCATGGTGCGGCCGCCGATCCTGTGCAGCACCTTGGGGAGCGGACTTTTCATCCGCGTACCCTGCCCTGCCGCCAGAATGACCGCGGCGCGTCTTGTCTCAGCCATGTAACGACTCTTTTAATTTGCAGATCAGGCCGATTTAGCCCAAAGCGGACACAAATTCGATGAAAAAGACAGGTTTCGGCAAAATGAATCTGGACGGTTATATTCTGGCCTTCGATCTCGACGGCACCCTCGTGGACAGCGCCCCCGATATTATCGCCGCGCTGAACAAGGTTCTCCGGGAACAGGGCGTCAAACCTTATCACCTCGACGATGCCCGCCCGCTGATCGGCCGCGGTGCCATGGAATTGCTGCGCCGCGCCTTCGCCCTTGCCGGCGCGCCAATGCCCGCCGAACAGGAAAAGCCCCTCCTCAACCGTCTGCTCGAACTCTATGAGCAGCATATCAACGATCTCAGCAAGCCCTATGATGGCATGATCGCCGCACTGGATACGCTGGAAACCGCCGGCGCGCGCTTCGCCATCTGCACCAACAAGCACAATTACCTGGCGGTCGAACTGGTCAATAAACTTGGCCTGTCGCATCGCTTTGGCTCGATCAAGGGCGCCGACGTCGTGCCGCACAAGAAGCCGGCCGCCGGCCACCTGCGCGCCTGTATCGACGAAATGCACGGCGATATGTCAAAAGTCATCATGATCGGCGACTCGGAAACCGACTTCCTGACCGCGAAGGCGGCGGACGTGCCGTGCATTCTGTTCACCCACGGCTACAGCGAACGCCCGCTGGCCGAACTGAACGCCGATGCCCTGCTCGATCACTTCCACGATCTGCCGGCGGCGGTTCAGGCGTGCATAAAGTAGAAATGCCTCTTGCGCGGGGCGATTTCGCAGGTTAATACCCCGCCTCCCCACCCGGTAACGGACGCGTAGCTCAGCGGGAGAGCATTCGCTTCACACGCGAAGGGTCGCAGGTTCAATCCCTGCCGCGTCCACCATCTTCCAATTGCATCCCAAAATAACAGTTTTTTATGGTTTAAATTCAACGATTTAAGCCATCATGGCTTCATGGTCGATACCTATGATCAGGACAGTTGTGCGGGTGAACTGTGCCGATCTGATAATCTCGGAAGCCATTTTTTCTCAATAGAATCATCAACTAACAGCTTCCTTACTGTGCCGATTCACTGTGCCGATTCTATGCGTCCACTACGAGAATTGGATCATGCAGAATCCACCATCAAAAATGATCCGATATCGGACGATCTTTCACGTTCTAAGAATCGTATTGAGAAGCTGTTTGGGCAACGATCTGAGAAGCCTTTTAAGGCTGAAAAACTTCCTCGCCCCTCCTCTGCGAAATCGAGACGGATGGGAATTATTTCCAGAGGCAAGTCCTATTACGTTCGGCTCAACGTCCCTAAATCGCTCCAAGCCATCGTCGGCAAGACTGAATTTAGACGATCTCTCCATACGGGGAAAATGGTAGAAGCCGTCAGGAAGGCTCGAATTTTATCCGTTGAATTTGAACAATGGCTGCTCGAAGCCGAGGGAAGACCCGTTGAAGGGGACAAACCCGTCGCGCTGTCTATGCCATCGGCCTTCGATCCCAAGCCAACAGGCAAGACCCTGCGGGAGCTTTGTGAGGTCTTCCTGAACGACCCGACCAAAAATCGGTCAGGCAAAGCGGCATCGGGCTATTGGAATGCCGTAGAAGTCGCTGACGCCGTGCTCGGATCAAATAAGGTTATCAATGCCATTGACCGCCAGAACTGCCGCGACATCATCGACTTGCTAAAAGTCATTCCGAACAATTCCAAGAAACGGTTCCCGACACTCAACTACGTTCAGGCGGCGGAGAAAGGCCGAACGGGAAACATACCCCTCCTCGGTCCAAAGACGGTGAACGACTACATCATCAAGCTATCAGCGTTGATGAACTTCGCCATTGACGAAGGCCATGTAGATCGGAATCCGTTTCGTGGTCTCAAGGTGGTAGACGATGTTCACCCCCGCGACAAACGCAATCCCTTTGCCAACAAGCAGCTTCGTCAAATTTTCGATGCGCCTCTTTATCGAGGCTGCCTCAATGATCAGGAAGGCTATGATCAGTCTGGCCCCAATCACCCACGTCGCGGACGCTTTTGGATATCCGTGGTCTGGTCATGGGTGGAAACCCGTGCGTAGCCAATCTTCAAAAACCGCTCCTTCTAATCTATGAGTGTCAGCGCCAAGATCGCGCGTTCGCCGACCTCAACACGCCGATAATTTACAAACGCAGCGCACTCGATCAGTGCGTCATATTCTTCACGGCAACGCTCTCTGAATGAGCGTGCGCCTGATATTTCCAACACGGCCAGTTCGTCGTCACCAACCGTAACGCTGGTCATGCCGCTGTCGGGATCATCGATTGAGGTCATGCAATCGATCCAAGCGTTCATGTTCTTGCCGTAGAAACGGGGGAAGCCGAGATCGCGTTCGAAGACGGCATGGAAACTCTTCCAGTCCGTTATCTCCCCCGCATCGATCTTCACGACAACTGCGCGCATGGCTCTTACCCGTGTCCTTCAAACGTTCGATTATGGCGCAAGACCAGCCGCCCCATTATGGGTAGCCATTGCTGTCACATAATCCGTCTCGAAAAGTTTCTCACGGAAACGGTAGGCGTCAATACATCTGGGACAAGATTATCTCACCGACGTGCATGTTCATCATGCCATTAGGTGATCCAGCCTTCGGCCTGTCTCCACACGGGGAAATGTAAAATGGAAACGGCATGACATCAGGCGGCAAACCCGATCTGGCAACATGATCATAGCAAAAGACATTTAGAACGGGGTGATGCCCTTGGGCGCGGCCCGTCCAAGATGTAGGCACGACCTCTCTTCCCGTTGAAAAAACAAGAGTTGGAAAATGGCGCGACAAGGCAACGGCAAAATCGCCTCTATGGCGGTGCGCCCGTTGCTGCACGTCGCTGGCCGCCAAGTGAGGCCCGTTCTTGGGGCCGAGGTTGGCCCATGGGCGCGCCCGTATCGGAACCATCACTGGCGTCAGCGCCCGCGCAGTCCGCCGCCCCTGCCCAGCAGATTCCGCACGTCGCCGCCAGCATCGGACACCCTTCGCCAAGGCTTCGGGTGGCAAGCCACCCAGAAGCCTTCCCTCGGCGACTTGTCCTTCGTAGCTTTAGCGTAGGAGGAAGGCGTGTCGTCCGATGCTTTAGCGTAGGGAGACGTTACAATGCACTATCTCTATTTGATCCGTAGCTTGTCGTCGCCGGGGCAAACCTATGTCGGCCTCACCGACGATTTGAAACAACGCCTTATCAAACACAATGCCGGCGGGTCAGCGCATACGTCGAAATATGTTCCTTGGGAAATTGTGAGCTATCACGCCTTCGCGGAAAAACAACGCGCTGTTGATTTCGAGCCATATTTGAATCCGGTTCCGGCCAGGCATTTTCCAAAAAAAAGATTCTGGTGATTGTCTACTGCCCCGGTAAAGGCCTCAGTCCTACCCCCTCATTGGTCATCACCACGGGCCTGATATGGCCGTCCGGCTCGAAATACATCCGGTCGATCGCCAGTTCACGGTGATTGCCGTCGGCTGTATCGAGCGGACGGCGGTGATAGACGATGTACCAGTCATCCGTGCCGGGGATATTGATCACCGAATGATGCCCGGCACCGCGCGCAATGGTCGTGTCCTGCTGGAGAATTTTACCCGCGCGTTTGAATGGCCCGAAAGGGGATTTGCTCATGGCGTAGGCCACGCTGTAATCCGGCCCGGTCCATTCGCCTTCCGACCACATCAGGTAATAGATACCCTTGCGCTTGATCATGAAGGAACCCTCGACATATTCGGGATCTGGCGTGATCTCTTTATAGATATCGCCATCGGGAAACGACACGGCGCTCATCAGGTCGGGCGCCAGTTTCACCACATTGCAATGCTTCCAGCCGCCGTAATACATGTAATACTGGCCGTCATCGTCGCGGAAAACCATCTGGTCGATCGGTTGCGCGCCATTATGGATATCGCCGATCAGCGGCTTGCCGAGCGCGTCCCTGAACGGCCCTTCGGGGTGAGCGGAAACTGCCACGCCGATGCCGCCCAGTTCACCTTCATGGACATCATTAGCGCCGAAGAAAAGATAATATTTGCCGTCCTTTTCGATGACGGACGGCGCCCACAGCGCATAGGCCGCCCAGCTTACCTCTTTGACATCAAGCACATGCGGATGCTTTTCCCAGTGGACCAGATCATCTGAGGAGAAGGCATCCATAAAGGTCTGCTTCAGGAAGGGTGACCAGATATTCGGATTGGCGCGCAGTTTCTTCTGTGCCTCGCTCAATTCAGCCGGCGCGGCGGGCACCCCGTCGTCAGAGGAAAGGGTCGGATAGATCCAGTACTGATGATCAAATATGCGGATTTCCGGGTCGGCGTACCAGCCCGGCACGATCGGATTGCCGGCGCGGGCTGAAAACACCATTAGCCAGAACATCGCCACGGCCACCACACCCGACTTGCGCATTTCATTCTCCCTGTTTCAGCAACCATAGGCACGCGGCCATCCGTTGACAAGCCAACGATTTTACACCGCTTCATCCTCATTGATCCCTTATCCGCCAAGGCCCACCCTGTCGCCAATGACTTGCGCAAGGCTCCTGCTGATGTCCGAAAGACCACTTCAACACGATACCAATGCCGCCATCGCTCATGATCTCCGCTCGCCGATGAACGCCGTCATGGGTCTGGCCGACCTGCTGGCGATGAGTCGTCCGCTGACGGACAAACAGGCCGAGTTTATACGGACTCTCAAGCGCGCCACCGTGGCGCTCAACGAACAGGTCAACCGCCTGCTCGGCAGTCATGAACAGTCCGTCTCTGTGCAAGGCCCCGACAGGCCTCATCCGGCACCGTCCAAAACGACCGCCAAACCCCGCGTTCTGCTGGTCGATGATTACGCGCCCAATGTGCTGGTCGTCGCCACCTACCTCGAAAAATTCGGCTATGATTACGATATAGCCGATAACGGCATCGAAGCGGTCAGCCTGACCAAGGCCAATCGCTATGTCGCCTGCCTGATGGACGTCCAGATGCAGGACATGGATGGCATCGAAGCGACTATGGCCATCCGCGACTTCGAGACCCAGGAACGCCAGCCGCATCTGCCGATCATCGGCGTCACCGCCCATGCGCTTTCCGGAGACCGCGAACGCTGCCTCGACGCCGGCATGGACGCGTATGTCGCCAAACCATTTAATCCTTCGGACCTCGAAACCCGGCTGGCGGCCCTCATCACAGCTTAAGCGTCCTGCTGATCCTCGCGCAGGATGCCTTCCAGTTCCTCACGCGACAGCTTGGTGAAGTTGATCATTTCGGGTTCACTCTCGAAGAACTCGAATGACCGCTTCAATGTCTCGATGTCATGGTTGCGGAACTTCTTCGCCTTGCGCTCGATATCGGCCTTCGGGTAGCCGAGCGCAATCATGGCGTCGCGCGCCAGGGTCAGGGAGGAATCGAGCGTTTCGCGGTGATAGTAGTCCGCCCCCGCCCGGTCGAGATCGAAAGCATGACGCCGGTTGCGCGCCCTGGCGAAAACCTTGAGTTGCGGGAAATTCTGCTTGCTGAGCCTGACGATCTCGACGGCGCTGTCGGCGTCATCGACCGCCACCACCAGCATTCGCGCCTCTTCGGCACCGGCGCTGCGCAACAGGTCGAGCCGCGTGGCGTCACCGAAATAGGCCTTTGAGCCGAACTTGCGCAGCAGTTCGACCTGCTCCGGGCTTTTTTCCAGAACCGTCACCTGCACGCCCTGGCTGACCATGAAACGGCCGACAATCTGACCGAAACGGCCGAAGCCGGCGATGATCACCGGATTGTTTTCGTCGATCTCATCGTAATTGCGTTCCGGCAGCCGGCTCATGAACATCGGCTGGATGAACTTGCCATAGACAGCGATCAGGATGGGCGTCAGGGCGATGGACAGCGCCACCAGCAGCACCAGGAACTTCTGGATTTCCGGATCGATGATGCGCATCCCGCCGATCAGTTGCAGCAGCACGAAGGCGAATTCCCCGCCCTGGCAAAGACCGAAAGCCAGCCCCAAAGCGGGCGCCGTATCCAGCCTGAAAACACGCCCTAGTCCGAACAGAAGCAGCCCCTTCACCGCCATGACGCAGACCACCGCCGCAATCAACCCCACCGGATGCGCCCCTAAAACGGTGAAATCCATCCCCATGCCGACCGAGATGAAAAACAGGCCGAGGAGCAGCCCCTTGAAGGGCTCGATATCGGTCTCGATGGTGCGGCGGTATTCCGAATTGGCCAGAACCACCCCGGCGATAAAGGCGCCCAGCGCCGGCGATACGCCGACCAGTTCCATCAGGATGGTGACGCCGATGACCAGGGCCAGCGAGGCGGCGGTAAAGACTTCACGCAGGTTGGCGCGGGCGATGGCGCCGAAGACATAGCGCGACAGGTATTTGCCGCTGAAGATAACGCCGGCGATCACCGCCACCACCGCGACCGGTTGCAGCCAGGCCGGCCAATGGGCGATCAAGCTGGTGGTATGCTCGCCATCCACCGGCAGGACGCCGAGGTGCAGGCTCGACGCCAGCAAGGGAATGATGATCAGGATCGGGATGACGGCGATATCCTGAAACAGCAGGATGGCGAACGAGGTTTCCCCGACCACGGTATGGGTGAGGTTCTTTTCCCGCAGCATCTGCATGACCAGGGCGGTCGATGACAGGGCCAGCGCCATACCGACGGCCAGCGACGCCTGCCAGGAATGGCCGAGCAGCAGGCCCGTCACCATCAGGGCCAGGGCGGTCAGGGTCACCTGCAGGCCGCCAAGTCCGACGATCTGTCGGCGCAAACGCCACAGGATGGCCGGCTCCAGTTCCATGCCGATCAGGAACATCATCATGATGACGCCGAACTCGGCGAAGTGCATGACCTTTTCCGCCTCGCCGATCAGGCCCAGCACGAACGGCCCGATAATGACCCCGGCGATGAGATACCCAAGCACCGAACCGAGCTTGAAGCGCTGCGCCAGCGGCACGACCACGCACCCGGCCAAAAGAAAGACAAACACATTGAGTAGAAGATGTATGTCCATGCCATGCCCTCAGAATCTGCAAGAGTTACTATCTAGGCAGGCTGGCCTGTATGGCAAGGCTTAAGTCTCGCTTGACAGAGGACAGGCGCATAGGTTCAACTGAAACCATGCCTTCTGACCTTCAGCTCACGGATCATCCGCTTTTCGATTTCACCGAAGGCGCGTCGCCGCTCGTTATCGCCGCACCGCATGTCGGGACTTATATTCCGCCGGATATCGCCGCGAAACTGAACGGGACCGGCCGGGCCGTGCGCGAGACTGATTTCCACGTTCATCGCCTGTTCGATTTCGCCCGTGAGCTTGGCGCGACGACCTTGTGGGCTACCCATTCGCGCTATGTCGTCGATCTCAACCGCGATCCCGAAGGCGCCAATCTCTATCCCGGCAAGTTCGAGACCGGCCTGTGCCCGGTCAGCGATTTCGACCGGAACCCGATCTATCCGGAAGGCCATACCCCTTGCGCCGCCGAAATAGAGTTCCGTCGTGACACCTATTGGCGGCCCTATCATACGCAATTGAAAACCGCGCTTGAGGCCACGGTCGCCCGCCACGGCAAGGCTCTGTTGATCGACGCCCATTCGATTCGCGGCGTGATCCCCAGCCTGTTCGAGGGCCGCCTGCCCGATCTCAATTTCGGCGCCAATTCCGGCGTCACCCTGCATGAAAATACGCTTAGGGCCTTGCAGGATTGGCGAGCAAAAACAAGCACCTATAGCCATGTGCTCGATGGCCGCTTCAAGGGTGGCTACACCACGCGCCATTACGGCGCCCTATCTCAACAGATTCAGGCCCTTCAGATAGAGATTGTTCAGGACACTTATCTGGACTCCGCCTCCCCGCACCTGTATGACGCGCGCATAGCCGCCCCCCTGAGTCAGACCCTGCGCCCGCTTGTCGAGGCGCTTGTCGAGTCTCTGTAAAGCCAGCAGGTACAGCATGACCATTTTCCATCAGAAAACAGCCGAGCGCGGCAACATTATCGACGGCGCCGGCTATGCCAAATCCCTGCGTGACCGCCTGGCGGTGCATGTCACCAACCTGAAAGCGGCGCACGATCTGACGCCTTGCCTCGTGGTGGTCATCGTCGGTGACGATCCGGCCAGCCAGGTCTATGTCAAATCGAAGGGCGAGATGACCCAGGCGATCGGCATGGAATCGCGCACCATCCGCCTGCCCGACACCACCTCCGAAGACGAACTGCTTAAGATCATCGACGACCTGAACCGCGATTCCGTGGTCAATGGCATTCTGGTGCAACTGCCCCTGCCGAAGCAGATGTCATCGCTGAAGGTGATCGACGCCATCAGCCCGGACAAGGATGTTGACGGCTTCCATGTCATCAACGCTGGCAAGCTGGCCGTGGGCCTCGATGGCATTGTACCCTGCACGCCGCTCGGTTCGCTAATGCTGCTGAAGGACGCGGCTGCCGCCTATGGCGATACATTGGCGGGCAAGAACGCCGTCATCATCGGGCGCTCAAACATCGTCGGCAAGCCGATGGCGCAATTGCTGCTCAACCAGGACTGCACGGTCACCATCGCGCACTCGAAAACGAAGAACCTGGCCGAGGTCTGCCGCGCCGCCGATATTCTGGTCGCCGCCGTCGGCCGCCCGAAGTTCATCGCCGGCGACTGGGTGAAGGATGGGGCTTATGTAATCGACGTCGGCATCAACCGTATTGAGGTAGACGGCAAAGGCAAGCTCGTCGGTGACGTCGATTTTGACGGCGCGAAGGACCGCGCATTGGCCATCACGCCGGTGCCGAAAGGCGTCGGACCGATGACCATCGCCTGCCTGCTCAACAATACGATCAAGGCCTTCTGCCTGCAAAACCACCTGTCTGTGCCGGAAGGCGTTTAATTTAAGCAAGATACCCCACCACCACGCCCACAAGAATGGGCGCGGTCCCCCTCCCCGACAAGCGGGGAGGAGCAAGAAATAGAGCCTCCCCGCTTGTCGGGGAGGGGGACCGCACGACGCGCAAAGCGCTAGATGCGGTGGTGGGGTATCTTGCTTTCGATTGGGAGAGCAAAATGTCGTCCAAAGTCATCATCATAGGCGCCGGTCATGCCGGTGGCGCGGCGGCAGGTTTCCTGCGCCAGTATGGTTTTGAAGGCCATATCACCCTTATCGGCGCCGAGCCTTATCTGCCCTATCAGCGCCCGCCGCTGTCCAAGGCGTGGCTCAAGGGCGAGGCCTCGCTCGATGATCTCTATCTGCGCGGCGACACCTTTTATACCGATCAAAATATCGATGCCCGCGTCAACACGCAGGCCGTGTCGATTGATCGCGTCAACAAGACGGTCAATCTGCTGGGCGGCATCACCCTGCCCTACGACCACCTGATCATCGCCACCGGTTCGAAAGCTCGCCCCTTTCCAGTCCCTGGCGCCGACCGGGTGCCGCACCACCTGCTGCGCACCCTCGATGACGCCGAAGCCTTGAAAAACGCCCTGCAACCGGGGCACAGGATCGGCCTGATCGGCGCCGGCTATGTCGGGCTGGAAGTCGCGGCCTCCGCCCGCCATCTTGACTGCGAAGTCACGGTCTTCGAGCGCGAAAACCGCATCCTGGCGCGCGTCGCCTCGCAGGCCCTGTCTAACTTCTTCACCGACATGCACAAGGGGCGCGGCGTCAGCATCATCACCGAAGCCGCCATCACCGAACTGTCGCTCGGCGACGGCGACAAGAAGGTCGTTCACCTCGCCGATGGCCGTACCCACGAATTCGATCTGCTGCTGGTCGGCATCGGCGCACTCGCTAATGACGACCTGGCACAATCCGCTGGCCTGGAATGTGCAAACGGCATTATCGTCGATGAACAGGCCCGCACCAGTGATGCCAACATCTTCGCCATCGGAGACGTCACCTCGCGCACCCTGCCCATTTATGACGGCCGTTTCCGCCTCGAAAGCGTACCCAATGCACTGGAGCAGGCCAAGCAAGCCGCCGCCGCCATCACCGGCTTCAAACCGCCGGTCACGGAAACACCGTGGTTCTGGTCGGATCAGTATGAGTTCAAGCTGCAAATCGCCGGGCTGCTGCGCCCGGATTGCCGCGCCATTGTCCGTGGCGATCCGGCCTCGGGCGCATTCAGCGTCTTCCACCTCGACAGTGGCAATCGCCTGCAAACCGCCGAATGTATCAGCAAGCCGGCCGATTTCATGGCTGCCAAGCTGCTGATCGCCAAGGGCGTTGCGCTGGACGACACGTTTGCAGATCCCGAAGTTTCCCTGAAACCCTATCTCGGCAGATAATCATTTCGCATATGCGGTAAATTGCCAGATGACTTTCCGCCCCGTTTGCGCTTAGGTCGGAGGCAGAAACAACCCTCAACAAGAGGACGCTATGCCCAGTTCCCCCAAATTCTTCCCCGACGCCAAAACCGCACTTGAAGGCCTGGCCTTCGACGGCATGACCGTCATGTCCGGCGGTTTCGGCCTGTGCGGCATTCCGGAAAACCTGATCGCCGCCTTGCGCGATTCCCGCGTCACCGGCCTGACCGTCATTTCCAATAATGCCGGCGTCGATGGTTTCGGCCTCGGCCAGTTGCTGACCTCGCGGCAGATCAAGAAGATGATCTCCTCGTATGTCGGCGAAAACAAGGAGTTCGAGCGGCAATATCTCGCCGGCGAACTGGAGCTGGAATTCAATCCGCAGGGGACGCTCGCCGAACGCATCCGCGCGGGTGGGGCTGGTATTCCCGGTTTCTATACCGCCACCGGCGTCGGCACCATCGTGGCCGAAGGCAAGGAAATCAAGCGCTTTGGCGATCGTGACTATGTGCTGGAAACCGGTCTGGTTGCCGATCTCAGCATCATCAAGGCGTGGAAGGGCGACGCCCGTGGCAATCTGATCTTCCGCAAGACGGCGCGCAATTTCAACCCGATGATGGCGACGGCCGGCAAGGTCTGCATCGCCGAGGTCGAGGAAATCGTCCCGGTCGGATCGCTCGATCCGGACAAGATTCACACGCCGGGCATCTTCGTTGATCGTATTGTGCAGGCCACATTTGAAAAGCGCATCGAGCAGCGCACCTTGCGTCAGAAGGAAACCGTTTAATGCCCTGGACCAGAGACGACCTCGCCGCCCGTGCCGCTAAGGAACTGAAAGACGGTTTTTACGTCAATCTCGGCATCGGAATCCCGACCCTGGTGGCCAACCATATCCCCGCTGGCATGACCGTCACCCTGCAATCGGAAAACGGGATGCTCGGCATGGGCCCCTTCCCGACCGAGGACGAAATCGACGCCGACCTGATCAATGCCGGCAAGCAGACCATCACCGAACTGCCGGAAACGTCGTTTTTCTCGTCGGCCGACAGCTTCGCCATGATCCGCGGCGGCCATATCAACCTGACTATTCTCGGCGCGATGGAAGTGGCCGAAAACGGCGACATCGCCAACTGGATGATCCCCGGCAAGCTGGTCAAGGGCATGGGCGGCGCGATGGACCTCGTGGCCGGCGTCAAGCGCGTCGTCGTGGTCATGGATCATGCCAATAAGCACGGGGAATCCAAGGTTTTGAAGGCCTGCACCCTGCCTCTGACCGGCACGCGCGTGGTCAATCTGATCATCACCAATCTCGGCGTCTTCGAGGTCAAGCCGGATGGTTCGGGCCTCAAACTGATCGAACTGGCGCCGGACGTAACGCTGGAAGAGATCGCCGAAAAGACCGAAGCCGCTTACGAAGTGGCGCTGGCTTAAGCAAGAAGCCCCACCACCATCTGCGCTACGCTTGATGGTCCCCCTCCCCGGCATAGCCGGGGAGGTATAAGGAAATGCCTTTCTTGTACCTCCCCAACTTGTTGGGGAGGGGGGCCGACGCGCTTTAGCGCGTTGGTGGTGGGGGTTCTTACTGCCTTACAGCCCTTCAACCTTCTGGGTCGCTGACGGTTTCGCCATCTCCTGCGGTGTCGCCGTCTGGGCATAATTGGCCAGGGCCTCTTCACTGAAAGCGATCAAGCCGCTCACCACCTGGGTCGTCGCCTGATTATAGCCATCCGCCATCAGCGACATATCGCTCTTGCGCACGGCCACGTCGGCGCTGATGAACTTCTGCCCGACCACCATGCGGTCCGACAGGCGGATCAGGCGGGCATCGAGCGCAACCGAAACGGTCGGGCGGTTGCGCGTATAGTCGGTTTCGAACTTGCGCACACTGATATCGAGGCGGAAATTGGCCGCCGTCGGGCCACGCGGTTCCAGTGTCACGGTCTGGCCGCCACGGGCAAAGCCGGTCGAGATCGCGTCCTTGAACAAGCCTGCCGCGCCGGAGGTCCAGCGCGCTTCGGCGACATAGGCCACCTCGCTGCCTTCGACCGTCACAATCCGGTCGCCGGCGCTGTCCTGCGGGAAAGTCACCGTACCAAAAACAATGCCAACAGGGGTCTTACCGACCGCACCGGCGGTGCCAGCCGCCTGCGCCTTTTGCTCAACCAGTTCCGGCGTATAACCAAAGCGATAGAGTTGGGCCGGTTTGGTTTTCGGCAGCAGGGTGACGCAACCCGTCAGCGCCAATGCGGCGCCCAATACAGTCACCGTCGTCAGGGTTTTCATCAGCGCTCTCATTGGCTCACCTTTCTTTCCTTGGCGACGGGCTTGTTGATCAGGCCTTGCGGACTGGCCTGCACGGAATCAACAAGGTCTTTCACCGATTCCGAAGCGTCATTGAGGTTACGCAGGCTCTCCTGCAATTCCGGCAGGGTGGTTGAATTCAGTTGATCCGCCGGGGCCTTCATGGCGTCGGCCAGGGTGGCGACATGATCGGCGGCATCGGCCAGCTTTTTCGTGGCGGCGTTAATCTGGTCGAGTGTTTGCGGCAGGCGTTCCGACGCCACGCCATTGGTCGAATTGGCCAGCTTCGTCACCGCGTCCGCCGCTTCACCGGCGCTGACGATCGCCGCATGGGCGTCATCGATCATCTGCTCGCGGCCCTTGAGTTGGGCGGTAATGGCTTCCAGATTATTGAGGCTGTCCGAGAAGGTCTTGATGTTCTGATCCGACAGCAGCCGGTTGACGCGGTTCAGGCTTTCATAGGTGTTCTCGATCACCGATCCCGAACCGGAAAGCAGCTTCGACAGCGCGCTTTCCTCGGAATGGATCAGTGGCGGCGGCCCGTCCGGATTGTGTTTCAGCAACGGCGCATTGGCCGAACCAGGCGAAATCTGCATATAAAACAGACCGGTAATGCCCTGCGGCTCCAGTGAAGCGATGGAATCGACCCGCACCGGCGTGCCTTCGTCGAGTTGCACCGTGGCGATGACCTGGTGTGTATTGGCGTTGCCGAGGCGCAGGCCCGTTACTTCACCGACCTTGATGCCGTTGAAGTGCACTTCCGCGCCCTTGGTCAGGCCATCGACCGGCGTGTTGAACTCGACCTCATAGGTGCCGAAATTCTTGTTGAAATCGAACTGGATGAACCAGAAGGCGAAGACGAGCAGCACAAGTGCGAGCGCAAATGTGGCGAGGCCGACCAGAGCATAATGGGCTTGACGTTCCATAAGTTGTTCCTAATCCTTCACCCGTCCGCGCGGACCGTGGAAATATTCGTGTATCCACGGATGCTTGGATTTTTCCAGCACCTCGACTGGCCCCTTTTCCACCACATGACGATCCGCCAGCACGGCGATTTCATCACAGATGGCGTAGAGACTATCAAGATCGTGCGTAATCATAAAGACCGTAAGATCAAGGCTGCCCGCCAGTTCACGGATCAGCGTATCGAAGGCCGCCGCGCCGATGGGGTCGAGGCCCGCGGTTGGCTCATCGAGAAACAGCAGTTGCGCATCGAGCGCCAGCGCCCGCGCCAGGGCCGTGCGCTTGATCATGCCGCCGGAAAGCTCGGAAGGCGCCAGATCGGCGGCGGTCAAAGGCAGGCCGGCCATCGACATCTTGAGCAGGGCCACGGCGCGCGCCTCGCGGCGGCTCAGGCGGGTGAACTCCATCATCGGCGCCATGATGTTTTCCGCCACGGTCAGGGTGGAAAAGAGTGCGCCACTCTGAAACAGCACGCCGGTCTTGGCCTGAATCTGCCGGGTGGTGTTTTCATCACCTTCATAGAGGCGGTGGCCGAAAATGTGGATATCACCCGAAGTCGGCTTTTGCAGACCGAGGATCGAGCGCAGCAGCACCGTCTTGCCGGAGCCGGAGCCGCCAACAATGCCCAGTATCTCGCCGCGCTTGACGGTCAGGTCGAGGTTTTCATGGACGACATTGCTGCCGAAACTGTTGTTCAGTCCGGTGATCACGATCGGATCGGGATTTTCATCGGCCAGCGGGGCAAGGACTTTTCTCTTCATCAGAATACGAATCCGTTGAAGAGGACAGCGAAAATAGCGTCGATCATGAAGATCAGGAAGATCGACTGCACCACGGCGGTCGTCACCTGGCGACCGAGGCTGATCACGTCATCCTTGACGGTCATGCCAAGACGGCAGCCGACAATGGCGATCGTCACGGCGAAAACGGGGGTGCGGATCATGCCGACGAACAGGTTGACCGTCGGTACATAGTCATAGAGCCGTTGCACGAAGAAGGCCGGACCGAGGCCGAGCGCGCCCCAGATGGCCAGCGCCCCCCCGGCCATGCCGGCCAGTATGCCGATAAAGGTGATCAGCGGCGTCATGATGACCAGCGCCACGACGCGCGGCACCACCAGGGCTTCATAAGGATCGATCCCCATGACACGCATGGCGTCGATTTCCTGGTTCATCTTCATCGAACCGATTTCGGCGGCGAAGGACGAGGCGCTGCGGCCCGCCAGCAGCACCGCCGCGATGACCGGGCCGAATTCACGCATGACGCCGATACAGACGAGATCGACGGAAAACACCGCCCCGCCATATTGCTGGAGCGACAGCACCATCAAAAACGCCAGCACGGCGCCGACGAACATATTGGTGACAACGACGATCGGCAGCGATTCCAGTCCGGCGCGCTGCATGATATTGAAAAGCGCGGCAAAACGTATGCGTGACGGCCGCACGATCGACAGCATGATCAAGGTCATGACATGACCCATGAAAACCGATTGATCAATGAATCCGCGCCAGAAGGTCGACATGATCCGGCCGAGATGCACCAGCACGTAATAGACCGGATGCAGCCAGAACTTGCGAACTTCCGGGTGTTCCCGCGTATAGGTATCCATGGTCGGGCGATTGGCCCCGACCAGCGCGTACAGACGCGTATAGGCTTCGTTGCCGGGGAAAATCTCACCGTCGAGTTTGTCATCCAGCCCGTAATGCAGGGCGAAGGCGCCGGCGCTGTCCAGCACCTCCAGGCCGTCGGTCGTCACTCGCACCTTGTCATAACGCTTCAAGGCCGACTGCATCCGTCCGGCAATGCCTTCAAGCCGCGTGATGATCCAGTGACCGCTCAGATTCAGCACGGCTACATCGACGCCCCCCTTTGCGGGCGGCGTGACGGTAAACTCAGCCTTGATTGATTTAGGGGACGCCCTGTTCATTCTTTGGTATGGATGGCTTCAATCTGGTCGCGTGAATACCGGATCATACATGCCGCATATTGATAAAATGGCAAGAGTGAACGCGAAAAAACCGTACAGCCCTGTTCACATTTATGCCGATTGTGTTTCGCTTTGTGGCAGACGCACGCGATAAACGCCTTTGAAACCTTCCGGTTCGATCGGCTTGCCCTTACGCAGAACCTCCAGCCTGCCCTGCCGCGCCAGGCCGATGATCACGCCCCGCACTTTCGGCAATTCCCGCCGCCAGTTCGTCGCGTCTATTGCCTTGGCCACGTCATTGGGGCTAAGGGAGTCACCTTTTCGCACCTGCGATAAGAGATCGAACAAGGTCTCTTCTATGGTTTGAGACATGAGAATTCCTCCGGAGTACGATAATGAGCGCCGACGCCAGCCCGTATAAAAAAATAACCGAAGGCGAGTTTGCCGGTTGGGTGATAGCGCCCGAAAGCGACACCTTCAACGGCCTGGTCGGGCCCTATTACTACCAGTCGGACGATCCCGCCAACGTCAAAGTGGCGTTCAAGGCGGAAAAGCGACATCTCAATGGCGGCGGCACTGTGCATGGCGGCTGCCTGCTGACCCTGGCTGACACATCATTGTTCGTCTTCGCCCTGCCCCATCTGGCTAATGGCGGCACCGTGACCCTGCAACTCGACTCACAATTCCTCAGCCCCGGCCGTGAGGGCGACATCATCGTGGCGACCGGCGAGATCACCCGCGTCGGCAAGTCGGTGATCTTCGGTCGCGGGCAACTGACCTGCGGCGACCGCATCCTGCTGAGCTATTCCGGCATCATGGCGCGTCTGGCCGCCAAACCGTCGGGCGACGCTTAAAGCCCGTAAACCGCGTTCGGCAAGGCGCCCACCACTGCCGCCGACAGACAGGTGGCCAGAAAAGCCGCCGCCAGCCCCTTCCAGATCAGGCTGATGATTTCCGGCCGGCGTTCCGGCATCAGCGCCCCAAAACCGGCGACGGTAATGCCGACCGAGCCGATATTGGCGAAGCCGCAGGTGGCGTAGGTCAGAAGGATACGCGTGCGCGGCGTCATGTCGGCCAGCGGAATCGCCGCCAGCTTGAGAAAGGCGACAAACTCGGTCAGCACCATCTTGATACCGAGGATTTCGCCGCCCTTCGCCGCCTCGTCCCACGGCACGCCGATCAGCCAGGCCAACGGCGTGAAAATGACGCCCAGTATGCGCTCGACCGTCACCGGCTGTCCGCCAATCGGCGGAACCACGGTCAAAATAGCATTGGCCAGCGCCGCCAGCGCCACCATAACCACCAGGATGGCGGCGATATTGATGGCGACCGTCATACCGTCAACCGTCCCTTTGGAAACGGCGTCGATGGCGGAATCGTATTTCAGCGCGCTGCCGTAATCGAGCTTTTCAACCTTATGATTCATCAGGTCTGGCACGATGATCCGCGCCAGCAAAACACCGGCCGGCGCCGAGACCACAGCCGCCGCCAGGATATGCCCGGCCGCATCCGGCAGGACGTGTTGCAGGATCAGGACATAGGCCACCATGGTCGAGCCGGCCACATTGGCCATGCCGACCACGACCAGCACGAACAGTTCGGAGCGGGTCAGCTTGTCGAGATAGGCCTTGATGATGATCAGGCTCTCGACATTACCGACGAATATGCCTGAAGCCACACCCAGCGAAGTGGCACCGCCGAGGCCAATCGTCTTTTCAAAGACATAACCGAAGGCGCGGATGATGACCTTGAGCACGCCGATATGCCACAACAGCGCCGACAGGGCCGAAATGACGAGGATCAGCGGCAAAACCTTGAGCGCAAACACAAAGAGCGCGCCGGAATTGGTCACCTGATAGGGCTGATCGCCGCCGCCCATATAGCCGAAAACGAATTGCATCCCCTGGTCGGTGGCGGTCGAAAGCGCGCTCATGCCGTTGGCGACGCCGCCCAGCAGAACATGCGATTGCGGAATGGCGAACAGGGCCAGGATCAGGACCACCTGGATGGCGATGGCGCCGATTGTCAACCGGATCGGAAACTTGCGGCGATTTTCCGACAGCCCCCAGCAAAACAGAATGATGACCGCAATGCCAAACAGGCTTTGCACGTTTTCCAGACCGTAATGAAAGGGCAAGACCGTCTCCATATGCGTATAAAGCTTCCGCATATAGCGATGAATTCAACAAGATTTGTGACAGTCTCATTTATCGCCGTCTTTACAAACTTCAACGAATAGTGATCAGTCAGGAAGAACAAAGCCGTTTAGAGTCTTCCGCGCACTCTGACAGAAAGATATGCCGATATGAGCCTGGCCGCAGGGCAAACCACGCCCCAGAACGACGCGACCACCCGCCACCTGCTGGTGGTCGATGACGATGACCGCATCCGCACCCTGCTGAAGGAGTTCCTGACCCGTCAGGGGTTCCGCGTCACCGCCGCCGCCCATGCCGACGCCGCCAAGCGGATGCTGCAACTGCTCGATTTCGACCTCTTGATCCTCGACGTCATGATGCCGGGCGAGGACGGATTCTCGCTGTCGAAATGGGTGCGCGTCAATTCCAACGTGCCGATTCTGATCCTCACCGCGCGCGGTTTGCCCGACGACCGCATCATGGGCCTCAGCATCGGCGCCGACGATTATCTTTCCAAGCCGTTCGAGCCGCAGGAACTTCTGCTGCGCATCGAGGCCATCCTGCGCCGCACCGGGGTCAAGCCCGCCCTGCCGAAATCGATCAGTATGGGGCCGTTCAGCTTCGACCTGGAGCGTTCCGAGCTGAGCAAGAACGGCACCCTGGTCCGCCTGACCGAGGCTGAGTCGCAACTGCTGAAATATCTGGCCGAACGCGCCAATGTGCCGGTCGATCGCATGGACCTGGCCAAGGACAGCGTCGACACTACCGGCCGCGCCGTCGATGTGCAGGTCACCCGCCTGCGTCGCAAGATTGAACAGGATCCGAAGAACCCGCGCTATCTGCAAACCGTGCGGGGCAAGGGCTATATGCTGGCCCCGGACTAGACTATGGCTTCCGGTACCCGGCGCAAGCTGCCGAAGATCAAGTTCTGGCCCACCGTCCTGAAGCGCAACTTCCCGCGCACCCTGATGGCGCGTGTCCTGCTGATCATCGTCCTGCCCATCGCCATCATGCAGATCGCCGTCACCTGGGTGTTTTTCGACAAGCACTGGGAGACCGTTACCGCCAAGCTCTCCGAAGGCCTGGCCGGCGATATCGCCTGGGCCGTGCGCGCCTATGAGGAACACCCGACCGAGGCCAATCTCGACCATATCAGCGATCAGGCCGAAAAAAGTATGCAGTTGTCGATCAGCCTGAGAAAAGGCGACAAGCTGCCGCTTAACCGCAGGGAATCGATCTTCCTGGCGCTCAATCGCACCATTGATCAGGCCCTTGGCGATCAGTTGGAAGAGGTCTACTGGTTCGACACCACCAAATATCCCGGCTTCGTCGATATCCGCGTCCAGGTCGATCAGGGCGTTTTGCGCTTTATCGCCCCGAAAGACCGCGCCTTCGCCACCACCGGATATATCTTCATCTTCTGGATGCTGGGCGCCACCCTCATCCTGACGACCATCGCCATGCTGTTCATCCGCAATCAGGTGCGCGCCATCGAGCGCCTGTCGCAAGCCGCCGAGCGCTTCGGCCGCGGCGAGGAGGATGTCGGCTTCAAGCCCTATGGCGCCACCGAAGTGCGGGCCGCCGCCGAGGCCTTCCTCAAGATGAAGGCGCGCATCCAGCGCCAGATCGAGCAACGCACCACCCTGCTCGCCTCGGTCAGTCACGACCTGCGCACGCCGCTGACCCGCCTCAAGCTCGAACTGGCGATGGGCGAGCAGGACGAGGCCAATACGCGCATGAAGCAGGACGTCTCCGAGATGGCCTATATGATCGACGAATACCTGGCCTTCGCCCGTGGCGAAATGGCCGAAAATACCGACAGCGTATCGGTCCGCGCCCTGATGGATACGGTCACCGACAGCATCGCCCGCGCCGGCCACAAACTTCAGACCGAACGATTGAGTGAAGACCTGCGCGTCAATATCCGCGAAATGGCGGTCCAGCGCGCCCTGACCAACCTGGTCATGAACGGCTTCCATTACGGCAAGCATGTCCGGTTTCATGCCGAACTGAGCAGCGGTGAAAAGCAGACCTTAAGCCTGATTATCGATGACGACGGTCCTGGTATCGCGCCGGAAAAGCGCGAGGAAGCGTTCAAACCGTTTTCCCGGCTGGATGATTCACGCAACCAGAATATCAAGGGCGTGGGATTGGGACTGGCCATCGCCCGCGACATTGTGCGCAGTCACGGCGGCGAACTGACGCTCGACACCAGCCCGCAGGCCGGCCTGCGCGCCGTGATCAGCCTGCCGGTGTCGCAAAGTTAAGTTCTCCCCCTCCAAGAGGGGCAGATCATTTAAACCGCGACTTCCACCAGTTCCCGCGCCACGGCCTCGGCGATCTTGATGCCGTCAATGGCCGCCGACAGGATGCCACCGGCATAGCCTGCGCCTTCACCAGCAGGATAAAGCCCTTGCGTATTCAGACTCTGCATATCCTTGCCACGCGTGATGCGCACCGGCGAGGATGTGCGCGTTTCCACGCCGGTCATCATCGCATCCGGGTGGTCATAGCGCGCGATCTGGCGCCCGAAGATGGGCAGGGCCTCGCGCATGGCGGCGATAGCGAAATCCGGCAGACATACGCTAAGGTCGGTCAGATGAACACCCGGCTTGTAGGACGGCAAAACTTCGCCAAACTCTGTAGACGCCTGCCCTTTTAGGAAATCACCGACCTTTTGCCCTGGCGCCTGGTAGTTCGAGCCGCCGGCGACAAAGGCCAAAGATTCCAGTTTGCGCTGCAATTCCACTCCCGCCAGCGGATGGCCGGGATAGTCGCGCTCTGGGTCAATGCCGACGACAAAACCGGCATTGGCGTTGAATTCCTTGCGCGAATACTGGCTCATCCCGTTGGTGACCACGCGCCCCGGCTCCGACGCCGCCGCCACGACACGACCACCGGGGCACATGCAGAAACTATAGACCGTGCGGCCATTCTCACAGTGATGCGACAGGGTATAGGCCGCCGCCCCCAGATCCGGATGGCCAGCGCAGGCGCCGAACCGCGCCTGATCGACCCATGACTGCGGATGCTCGATCCGCACGCCGATGGAAAACGGCTTGGCCTCGATAAAGACGCCACGATCATACAACATCTGAAAGGTATCGCGGGCGCTATGGCCCACCGCCAGCACGACCTGATCGGCTTCAAGATAGTCACCCGTACGCAGGTGAAGGCCGCGCACGCTGCGCGTACCATCCGGCGCTATGTGGATATCGATATCAGTAACGCGCGTCTGCCAGCGGTATTCGCCGCCCAGCGCCTCGATCGTCCGGCGCATGTGCTCGACCATGGTCACCAGCCGGAAGGTGCCTATATGCGGATGGGCCTCGGTCAGGATTTCCGCCGGTGCACCGGCCTTGACGAATTCTGTCAGCACCTTTCGGCTTAGGTGACGTGGGTCCTTGATCTGGCTGTAGAGCTTGCCATCGGAAAAAGTGCCAGCGCCGCCCTCGCCGAACTGGACGTTGGATTCCGGATCAAGTTCGCCACGGCGCCAAAGCCCCCAGGTATCCTTGGTGCGTTCGCGCACCACCTTGCCACGATCGAGAATGATCGGCTTGAGGCCTATCTGCGCCAAAATCAGTGCGGCGAACAGGCCGCAAGGCCCGGCACCGATCACCACCGGCCGGTGCTTGCCGCTATTGACCGGCGCCGTGCCGATAAAGCAATATTCGGTGTCGGGCGTTGGCCGTACGCTTTGATTACCCGCCATCCGGGCCAGAACACCGGCCTCGTCTTTCAGCGTCACATCCACCGAATAGATCAGCAAAATCGCCGACTTGCGCCGCGCATCATTGGCCCGACGCGCGATCTCGAACGATATCAGGTCTTCCGGCGCAATGCCCAGTCGCGCGCAGATCGCTTCCGGCAAGGCTTCGGGTGCGTGGTCGAGCGGCAGTTTCAATTCGGTGATACGGAGCATGGCCGTGCTTTACCGGCAATGCTCCCTTCGCGCAACACGCACAAAAAAAACGCCCCGCACGAATGCGGGGCGTCGAGTTGAGCACAGAGGGAAAGGTTTAGAACTTCGCCGAGACACCAACGCGCCAGGTGCGGCCATAGGCTTCGTTCTCGACCAGTTGGCTCTTATTGCCGACATAACGCTGCCAGTCGGCCTCGGTCAGGTTCTTGCCTTCGACATAAAGCTGCCAGTTCGGCGTGACGGCATAACCGATCTTGAGATCGACCTTGCCATTGGCGGCGGTGTAGATGTCGGTGTCCTTGCTCTCGCCCAGGGTATCGAGATACTCAGAACGGTAGGTATAGGCGACGCGGGCCGACCAGTTGGCCTTTTCATAGGTCAGTTCGGCGGTGCCGGTCAGGTCCGAGGTATAGATCAGCGCCACCTTGTCGGAACGGCCAGGCGCACCGTCGGTGCTCGACTCCTGCGTCGTCACGTTGAACGAGGTGCCGAGGCCATCGAAAGGCGCCGGCAGGCTGTCGAACTGCATGATGAAGTTGAACTCGACGCCCGAAACCTTGGCCGACTTCAGGTTCTGCGACTGTGTGATCTTGGCGCCGTTATAAAGCGTGCCGTTGATCGTTTCGTTGTCGGCTTCGCGTTCGGTGACGAAAATCGGATTGTCGATCGACTTGTAGAAAGCGGCGACCGAGATCATGCCCCTCTTGCCAAAATAGTGCTCATAGCCGGCATCGAGATTGACCGAGGTCAGCGGATCGAGGTCCGGATTGCCGATTTCCAGTTCGATATCGCTGGCGTCATAATTTACGGCAACGCGCGGGGCGAGATCGACATAGTTCGGACGACCGATCGAGGTGGTGGCGGCGAAACGGACCAGCGAATTGTTGTTGAAGTCATAGCGGCCGACCAGCGACGGGAACAGGTCGGTATAGGACTTCTTGCCGAAGCTGTTGAAGACGCCGGCGGCTTCCAGTTGCGCTTCGGTGGTGATAGATTCCGAATCGTAGGCGATCGCTTTGTATTCGGCGTCGGTCTGCTCAACGCGCAGACCGGGGATCAGGGTCAGGTTGCCGGTGTGGATGGTGGCCTGAACATAGGCTGCCGCCACCTTTTCACGGACATCGTAATCACCGCCCAGTTCATCGGCAATACTTTCGCCGACATTCAGCTCCATCAGGCCGTTGGCTTCGGCATAATCGAGAGACTTGAGGAAATCGACCGTCGGGCCGAACTTTCGTCCATAGAGGCTGCCGGCATCATAGGATTCAAAATCGCTCAGCTTCATGTCGCTGAGATCATAGTAACGATAATCGACCGCGCTGCGCTTGTGACGCTCGGAATACTTGGCGCCCATCTTGAAGGTGGTGTCGCCACCAAAGGCCGAGGTCGGCAGGGTGTAATCGGCCGACGCCTGGGTCAGGGTTTCGCGGGCATGATCGGCTTCCAGTTCAGCCGATTTGGCCGTGTATTTGGAAGCGTCATAGGCCACGTCGTTCGGATTGATCGTAAACAGCAGATCAGACAGATCATAGGTGCCCGATACGACATTTTTCTTGGTCGCGTAGGCGAAGTTATAGCGGGGATCGTCATCCTTGATGGCCGTCGAACGGGTGGCGTCAACCTTTAGCTTGCCGGCGCCGACGGTGAATTCCCCCCCCAGATTGACAGTGGCGATATGCTCGTCTTCAAAGCGGTACTTGGCGTTGCGGTTGGCGGCCTTTCCAGCCGCGAATGTGCCATCGTCATTGAGCGCGTCTTCCAGATTAACGCGGAATTCCTGGCGCTGCTCCATGTCGGTGAAGTGCGAGAACAGGGTGCGGGCATAGAGATGCACGTCATCATTCGGCTTGTAATCGAAGTTCAGCGCCGCGCCCTGGCGATTGCGGATGACGTAATAGTCGCGCAGGCGCCAGTCATCCGGCTTGCCGTCTTCCCAGTTATCCGAGCCTTGCAGATTGTCGGAGGCCTGCGGACGGCGCGAGGCGTTGAGCGCGGCGACGATGCCGAACTCATTATTGGCGCCGAAGCGCGTACCGGCGGCCACATCGGTGTCGTAAGACGTCTTGTCGTTCAGCTCGATATAGCCGGCGCTATAACGCGCGCTAAGGAACGGCTTCTTGCGGTCGAAGGCCGACAGCGTCTTGATATTGACCGCGCCGGCGATGGCGTTGGCGTCATATTCAGCGGTCTGGTTCTTGATAACTTCGACGCTGCCGATCAGGCCCGTCGGCACGGTGTCGAGCTTGATCGAACGGGTGTCCGTTTCCGGTGCGGCGGCATCCTGACCGTTGATGCGTACGGCGGCCAGAGACGGATCGAGACCACGGATGACAACGTAACGGCCTTCGCCCTGATCGTCGGCCACAGCCACGCCCGGCGCGCGCGACACCACTTCGCCAACATTCTGATCTGGCAACTTGCCGGCGTCATTGGCAGTGATGACTTCGCGGGTGACGTTGGAGTTGTGCTTCTGGTCCATCGACTGGCGCTCGGCGGCGCGCGTGCCGAAGACGACAACTTCAATCGGCGCTTCAGCGGCAGCAACGGCGTCCTGCGCCGCGGCGATCGTCGGTGCAATAGTCATGACCAGAGGCGCCACGGCGGCATTCATAAGTAAATATTTCACAGTTCTCATTTTAAGCCCCACATTAGGAAAAATTTACAGTGCAAATGCCATAAATTTTGGTATTACCCGGATTGGCTAGCTAATAGGGATTAGAAATGATGGATTTTCGTAAGTTTTATTACAGAAATATGACAAGCTGCTTAGTAGTTATAAGTGTTGCTTACTTGTCAGCCTGCGCGCCTATACATAAAGAGTTGATTTCAGATTCCACACTTGTGGCGCATGGCACCGGCACGCCCGTTCTGGCAGCGGCCGAAACAGAGGCCGTGGCCACCAGGGCGCTCGACAGCGCCGACGATCCGGAAATCTGGGTCGATTCAAAGGATTCCAGCCGCGCCCTGATCTACGCCACCGACAAAAAGGCCGGCCTCTATGTCTATGACCTGACCGGCAAACAGGTGCAGTTCCTGCCCGTCGGCCCCATGAACAACGTCGATCTGAGAAGCGGCTTGGCCATCGCAGGCTTACCGGAAACGGTCATCGCGGCGTCGGATCGGGTCAAGGGCGGGGCGGCCCTGTTCACACTCGATCCCGTGACCTTGCAGACCTCATTCTGGGGCTTTGCGCCCATGCCGACCAGCGAGGCCTACGGCTTCTGCATGGGCGTCACCAAATCGAATCAACTGACCTTTGTCATGGTCGGCAAGAATGGCGACGTAACGCAATCGGTCATCACCAGCGAAAACAGCCAGCCAAAGGCCAATATCGTCCGCCAGTTCGCGGTCGGCACCCAGTCGGAAGGCTGCGTCGTTGATGACGCCACCGGCCGCCTCTATATCGCCGAGGAAAACGTCGCCCTGTGGCAATACGGCCTCGATCCGGCCAGCGGCACGGCGCGCACAGCGGTCGATACCCTGCCCTCGCAAAAACTGGTGGCCGATATCGAAGGCCTGACCTTGCTGCGCGAAGGGCCGCAAACCTTCCTGATCGCTTCAAGCCAGGGTGATTCTGCTTTCGCCGTCTGGCGCATCGAGGGCGAAACGCCGGTTTATCTGGGGCGTTTCTCGGTCTATGCGGGTAATGGCATCGACGCGGTGACCGGCACGGACGGCGTGGCGGCCCTGGGTGGACAGGTCGGCCCTTACGGCAAGGGTGTCGTGGTGATGCAGGACGATTCAGATACCGACGGCGAGACGCCGGCAACGGCCCGCCAGCGGCAAAATTTCAAGATCGTCGATTGGAACGAGATCCGCAAGTCACTGGCGATTCCGTAAGCCCTTTCAGGCCATTAGTTCGATGGCTTCCACGCCGGCGCCGATCCACGATTCATCGTCATAGGCGTTGACGTAGATATAAGTGGCGCCGGCCAGCAGGGTGCGGAAAATCGCTTCGTCACTCAGACCGGAAGCCAGTTTGGCCGAGGCGATAAAGATCAGCTTGAGATAGGAAACTCCGGCGATCAGTTCATCAATATGGGCCGGGGCATAGGTGCGGCCGTCGTAGACCTTGAAGATATGATCGTCGAAAACGCCCAGCCGTGAATTGGGGCCTGAGAAAATATCGAAACCGATATCACCCGGCCGGCTCCACGGATCATAATAGACGACATGGCCGTCGCGCCCATTGAGCCGGTCGGCGATGTCGAGCGCCAGTTCATCACGGGCTGACACCTGATCGATCGGCACGCTGAAATTCGGACTGATCAGATCTTCCTCGGTAATCGCCGCCTCCGCGAACGTCCAGGCGCGGCTGAGGACCAGCCGGCGGATCACCGAACCGAAGACACCGGACGGCTCCGCCAGCGCATTGGAGGTATCGCGCGCGCCCTTCGTGCCGATCACGGTATCCAGCAAAAATGCTTTTCCGAAATCAGGCAGGAAGCGCAGCGACATGCCTACCCCAGTTCTTTTGAACGCTTGTGGGCGGCGTCAACCGACGCCAGGATCAGTTCGTCCAGCCCTGCGCCCGGCTTGCACAGAATATTGAGCGCCGCCTCCGTGGTGCCGCCGGGAGAGGCGACTTTCTTGATCAGGCTCTCCGGGTCTTCGCCGGTTTCATCGAGCAGGCGCGCCGCCGAAATCAGGGTGCCGCGCGCCAGGTCGCGGGCGTGGCTCGATGACAAGCCATTGGCTTTGCCCGCCTTTTCCAGAGCGCGCACGAAGGCGTAGACATAGGCGGGACCGGAACCCGAAACGGCGGTCGCCGAATTGATCTGGTCCTCGTCGGTCAGTTCGACCGTCTGGGCCATCGGGGCGAACAGGCCGCGCGCCGCATCCATGCCCGCTGCTGTATCGGCATAGAGGCTGGCCACGCCCTTGCCGGTCGCCACGCCGGTGGTCGGCATGACGCGCGCCACCGCATGGCCAGCAAAGGCCTGCTTGAGCTGGGTGGTCGTCACGCCCGCCATGACCGAGACGAAAACCACGTCCTTGTTTATATTCGGCTTGAGGATCTGCGCCACCGCGTACCAGCCCTGCGGTTTGACGGCCAGGATGATGGTCTTTGCGGTGTGCCAGGTTTCCGGCAGCGGATTGAGCTGCGCGCCATCGGCGGCATAGGCCTGCGCCTCATCGCCGGGTTTAAGGTCGAGGATCATCACTTCGGAGGGCGCGACATGGCCCTGAACACGGAACCCCTTGAGGATCGAGGAGCCGAGCGCGCCGGCGCCCACGAGAAGGATCGGTTTAGCGAGACTCATTTTTGGATACCCTCAGACTGATGCGTCTGTTCTAATTAAACTTCACGGCTCATTGGCACAAGCGGCCACCGGGCCGCCTATCGATGAATTCAGGCCTCGCCCTTGGTCTCGAACAGACAGGCGGCGAAAGCGTCGGACGCCGTGTTGACGCCCTTGAACCAGAAATCGAAAGCGGGGAAGAAACGATCGACCGCCTCGGCGGCGCTGTTGATCATATGGGCGCTGGCCACCACCGAGGCGCGCTCCAGCGGATTGAGCGCCACCGTATGGCGGAAAATAACGTCATAGACGCCTTGCCCGTCCACCGCTTCCGGATCGCGGAAAACCTCGAAATGACCGAACCAGACGTGCGAATTGACCAGGCAAAGCAGTTCATAAAGCCCGCCGAGCCGGCTTTCAGGCAGCGGCACGCCTACGCCGCTCTCGACATCGAGCGAGCAGCACAGTTGCAGACATTCGCCTTCCGGCCGCCACGAAAACCACATTTCATAGGTCCGCCAGTCACCGGCGAGCGCGAAACCGAGATCGCCCTCCGGCGTGCGCTCGAATTCCAGCCCTTCCTCGGTCAGGATGGACTCCACCATGTCGAGCGGGTCGAACGCGGCATCACTGTCGAGGGTTTGCGGGGTATTCATGTAAACTCGTTCTATCTAAAAAATTCAGTCTTGCGGTACTTCGGTATCCGGCTTCACGCCCTTGCCCTTGGGCTTTACCGACAGGGCCGCCACGGCGGCGCGCAGTTCGGCCACTTCCGCCTTCAGCGCATCCAGTTCATCACGACGCACCAGATCCATGTCGGCGACGAAGCGATCTCCCTGCGCCCGGAAGGCCGCCTTGGCCTCTTCGCCGGCCGCCTGCGCCAGCGACATGGCGCCCGTCGTCATCTTGGCCAGCTCATCGAGGAAGGGATTTTGGCTTTGCATCGCAGGCGCTCCGTTAAAGATAAGATGTTGTCTATATAGGCGCTTATCTCATTTCGGACAAACTTTTCATGATTCTGGCGATGCCGCCTCTCTTTTGTGGCGACGAGTCACAACGAAGTTGGTAAACAGCCATCACAATGCCGCTCAGGCCCCGCGAGGCTCCTCGCAACAGCTCGGGCGCACACTTGTGCTTGCCGAATCCGGCGGCTTCGGAAACTAAAACCTGGAGACGACATGCCCCTGAACCTGCCGGACATCAACCCCATCCTAGTCCAGATTGGTCCATTGGCTATCCGCTGGTACGCGCTCGCCTATATCGCCGGCATTGTGTGCGGCTGGCTCTATATCGCGGCGCTGGTCAAGAAAGAAGCGTTGTGGGCGCCGCGCCGTCCGCCGGTCAACAGCGCGCAACTCGACGACCTGATCCTGTGGATCACGCTTGGCATCATCATCGGCGGCCGTATCGGCTACATCCTGTTTTATGACGCCTCGATCATCTGGAAAGACCCGCTCGAGGTCTTCATGATCCAGAACGGCGGCATGTCCTTCCACGGCGGCTTCATCGGGGTCACCGTGGCCTCGATCATCTACTGCCGCGCACAGAAATTCAGCCTGTCACGGGCGCTCAATCTCGGCGACCTGATGGCCTGCGCCGCGCCGATCGGGCTGTTTTTCGGTCGCATCGCCAACTTCATCAATGGCGAACTGTGGGGCCGCGTCACCCATGTGCCCTGGGGCATGGTGTTCTGTAACCAGTATATTGAAGCCCAGTACAATGGCGACTGCCCTGCCAAATATGCTCCCCGCCATCCCAGCCAGCTTTATGAAGCGCTCGGCGAAGGCGTGTTGCTGTTCATCCTATTGTGGGTGCTGGCGAATGTTTATCGCAAGTTTAACCGCCCCGGCCTGATCATGGGCGCCTTCATCGCCGGCTACGGCATCATCCGCATCCTGGTGGAAAATGTCCGTGAGCCTGACGCGCAGATGCTGCCCTTCTTCAAGAATGTCATCACTATGGGGCAATCGCTGTCGCTACTCATGCTGGCTGTCGGCGCTTTCCTGATCTGGCGCGCCCTGAAAACGCCCGTGCCGGAACCCGAAGTCGAACCGGAAGTCCCTGTAGAAACTGCCGAACTGGACGGTTGATGTCCCTGAAAGACCGCCTGATCGAACAGATCACGCTCGAAGGCCCGATGCCGCTGGACGCCTATATGGCCCGCTGCCTGCTCGATCCGATCGACGGCTACTACACGAAAAACGCCGCCCTCGGCGCCGATGGTGATTTCATCACCGCCCCGCTGATCTCGCAGATGTTCGGTGAGATGATCGGCGTCTGGGTGGCGCAGACCTGGCTGTCGATGGGATCGCCCTCGCCTGTCCGGCTGGTCGAGATCGGCGGCGGCGACGGCACCCTGATGAGCGATATCCTGCGCGTGGCTGAGCGCGTCCCTGGCCTGTGTAAGGCTGTTCAGGTCACGATGGTGGAAATCTCCCCGCCTCTGCGCGCCTTGCAGGCCGAGCAGGTGCCGGACGCTGTCTTTGTGCCTTCGCTCGACGGCGTGGCCGAAGATATGCCGGTGATCGTCGTCGCCAATGAACTGCTCGATTGCCTGCCCGCGCGGCAGTTCATCCGCACCGAAACCGGCTGGTTCGAGCGCTGCGTCGGCTTGCAGGCGGGCGCGCTGGCCTTTGGTCTTATTCCGGCGGGTGAAGATTTCATCCCGCCGTTCGAGACCGCCATCGGCGACCTGGTTGAAATCTCACCCGCCCAGACCCGCCTGGCCGAAAACCTGGCGCTCCTCATCAAAAACGCCACCGGCGCCGCCTTGCTGATTGACTATGGCCGCGACACGCCCGAAACCGGGGACACCCTGCAAGCCCTGTATCGTCACCAGAAGCGCGCCCCACTCGAAGCCCCCGGCGCACACGACCTGACCGTCTGGGCTGATTTCCCGGCGGTCGCGGCCGTGGCGGCCAAAACTGGCGTCACCGTCAGCCCGATCACCGCCCAGCGCGATTTTCTCGCCCGCCTCGGTATCGAAACCCGCCACGCGGCGCTCAGTGAACGCAATCGTGATCAGGCCGAAAAACTCCAGCGTCAGTATGACCGGCTGATGTCCCCAGACCAGATGGGGGCGCTGTTCAAGGTGCTGGGCATGGCCTATCCGGCCAGCGTTAACCTCTTCGCGCTTGAAGCCGGCGGGGCAGGCCTGTAGACTAAAACAGGCGCAAAAAGAGCCTCTTACCGCCGGCGGACACAAAACCGCCGCAGCCGTCCGCCTTTATGGCGACACTAAACTCAGACATTCCCGGAGCTTACGTCGCGGTCTTAAAGCTTTGCGATCATGGTTCTTTTTACAGTAACAGGTTTCCCTATATGTCCCTCCTGCCCTCGCGTATCCTGCACCCGCTCCTTGACCTCGCCCAGATCCAGCACGGCTTCTTTACTCGCCACGGTGGCGTATCGCAGGATATCTATGGCAGCCTGAATCTCGGCCTCGGCTCGAAGGACGACCAGGACGCCGTAATGGAAAACCGCAAGCGCGTGGCGGCCTCGTTCGGACGCCCGGAAAATTACTTGCTCAGTCTCTATCAGGTCCATTCCAATATCGCGCTCAAGGTCAATGAACCCTTCACCGGCGAACGCCCGCAAGCCGACGGTCTGGTCACGGCGCGCGCCGGGGTGATCCTGTCGGCGCTGTCAGCCGATTGCGCCCCCATCCTCTTCTGCGACCCGCAAAGCCGCGTGGTCGCTTCCTGTCATGCCGGCTGGAAGGGGGCTTTGAATGGCGTCATCGAATCCACGCTCAAGGCCATGACCCAGCAGGGCGCCAAGGTGGAACGCGTCCGCGCCGTGATCGGCCCGTGTATCCAGCAGGCGTCTTACGAAGTCGGCGCCGATTACGAAGCCACCTTCGCCCAGGAAGACCCGGAATCGCGGCCATTTTTCATTCAGGCCGACGATCTTGACAAGCGCATGTTTGATCTGCCCGGCTATTGCCAGATGCGCCTGAAGCGCGCCGGAATCGCCGAAAGCGCCTCGACGGGCCACGACACCTGCGCCGACAGCGCCCAGTTCTTCTCGAACCGTCGCGCCGTCAAGACCGGCGAAGCTGACTATGGCCGCCTGATCTCCTGCATCATGATCAGGGCATAACTCTTGATCTCCCCCTGTTACAGTAGGGGCCATCGCATATGGTTGGCAATGTATTGATTAGATTCGCAAAATAGATCTTTGCAATTTTCGGCGATCTTTCTCAGAGACCTCCCCCTGATTTCAGGGGGTGGTGGCGCTTGCGCCGGAGGGGGGGGGTAATTTCTGGCGATTCAGCAGGCGAAAACGTCGGATTTAACCCCACCCGCCCCTATTCGGGGGCCCCCTCCTCTGAAATCAGGGGAGGTTCAGGTATAGCGACAATTCATATACGATAGCACTGCTCCAAGAGGGGGAGATTTTATTGCGCGCCTATTTTTAACTATTTACGACGTTTAGGTCTTGAACCGCGGCTTTCACCTGCTAAAAGCCGCTTCATATGACCAATTCGCCCAAAGCAGCTACGGGAAAACCCACCATGAAATTGCTCTCCGCCAACTCCAACCGGACCCTGGCCCAGAATATCGGTGATTATCTCGACATGCCGCTGTGCAAGGCGCGCGTCCAGCGCTTCGCCGACAACGAAATCTTCGTCACCATCGATGAAAACGTTCGCGGCGAGGACGTCTTTATCATCCAGTCGACCAGCTTCCCGGCCAACGACAACCTGATGGAACTGCTGATCTGCATCGACGCCCTGACCCGTGCCTCGGCCAAGCGCATCACCGCTGTCATCCCCTATTTCGGTTACGCCCGCCAGGATCGCAAGACCGGCGGCCGCACCCCGATCTCGGCCAAGCTGGTCGCCAACCTGATCACCCGCGCCGGCGCGCATCGCGTGCTCACTATGGACCTGCACGCCGGGCAGATTCAGGGCTTCTTCGATATCCCGACCGACAATCTGGTCGCCATCCCCTTCATGGCGAAGGATATCGCCGCCAACTACAAGACCCCTAATGACCTGATGATCGTGTCGCCCGATGTCGGCGGCGTGGTCCGCGCTCGCGCCCTGGCTGATCGTCTCGGCGGCGACCTGGCCATCGTTGATAAGCGCCGTGCGCGCGCCGGTGAATCCGAGGTCATGAACATCATCGGCGATGTGTCCGGCCGTCGCTGTATCCTGTTCGATGATATCGTCGATTCCGGCGGCACCCTGGTGAACGCCGCCAAGGCCCTGATCGAGCAGGGCGCCACCGAGGTTTCGGCCTATATCAGCCACGGCGTCCTTTCGGGCGAAGCCATGAACCGTGTCGATAAGTCGGTACTCAAGGAACTGGTCATCACGGATTCGATCGAGGCCACCGAGACGATCCGCAAGCATCCCAAGGTCCGCATCGTCGGCATCGCGCCGCTGATCGGCGAGGCTATTCGCCGTATCGCCAACGAAGAATCCGTGTCGAAACTGTTCGACTAGGCCTGGAATCACGGAAAACTTTTCGTGAAATGTCAGGCGTGAATTACCGCACAATTAACCGGACAGTCCATTGTTTTTATTAAACAATGGCCTGTTTGATTCACGCGCCCGTTAACCCTTTAAGTTGCGTGGCGTCATAATTTCGGCGTTTTTGCTGTTGAACACTGCGCCATACGCGTTAAGCCTTTCTGAGGAGGCTCAAACGCCTTCGCCACATAATATAAATCGTTATCCGCAGACTGGCATTTTCCGGCTGCGGACACCTTGGAATCAAAGGGAAACTTGCGTATGAAGCTGGCACTAACCAAGGGCTTATGCACCAGCCTGATCGCCCTTAGCTTTGCCATGACATTGGCGGGCTGCGCTACCGATGCGCCGCCACCTCCGCCCCCGCCGCCGCCCGCCCCCGCCGGTCCGCCGGTCGCCCTGGCCAGCGAAATTTCCGACGTCGCCGCCGTCTATCAGGACTATATCGAGAAGGCCGCCGCCATGAGGGGGCAATACGCCGATGGCGCCGCCATCCAGGCGCAGCTTGCCTCGGCCGAAGCCTTTGAACCCAATCAACTGGCCCACGGCGCCGTCGCCTATGCCGCCATCGTCGCCATGCAGGAGCCCGCGTTCCGCTCTATATTGCGCACCTATGCCGCCAATGATGCGACCCGCGCCGATATCAAGGCGCACCTGACCGCCGATCCGGCTTACGCCGCCGTCATTCCCGGCGCTGACGCCGCCGCCCGTCGTGTGATTTTAGCGCTGAGCAGCGACGGTCAATCCGTCTACAAAGCCGGCGCCGGCGTGAAGCAGGCCGCCTACGATATCCAGCACCAGAAGTGGTCTAGGGAGTTCGTCGCCGACCGTGACGGCCGCCTGGCGCTCGCCAAGGCGAACTCGATCACCCTGGCCAGCGTCCAGTCGGATGACAGCGCCAAATTGCTGGCCTCGGCCTTGTCCGGCGATGGCCTGGTCACCAGCGCTGATACCGGTCAATCGACGGGGCAAACTCTTGTTCAGGCGGGCCTGCCGGTGCAGGCTGTGCAACAGACGCCGGTTACAGGTGGTAACCCCGCGTTGATCCCCGATGCCGGAACGGCTCCAGTGCCTGCTGCCGCCAGCGCTTCCACAGCCAGTGTATCGGTCTTCGACCGTCCGGACCTGTTCAACCAGCCCTACACCCAGGCCGTCAACCGCGCCCTGACCATCGCTGCCCTCGCCCTGCTGGGTGAAGGCGGGGAAACCAACCTGCCGACCCTGACCAGCCTGCTCGATGATGGCGACGGCCAGCGCTGCTTGCAGATGAGCAAGCTCAATCTCTATCAGTGCCTGGCAGTCGCCAAGCCGCACTATGAGGATGTCTTCTGCGTCGGTCAGCACATCCTGATGGACACCGGCCAATGCATTGGCAAGATGTCGAGCAATGCGCTCAGCTTCGCGCCGGTCACGCGTGTCGGCTTCAAGGCGGACGGCAGTTCGGCCTATGCTGATCCGAAACCTTATCTCAAGCCAGCGCCGGTGAAGAAAGCGTCCGCCAAGAAAAAGACAGCGGCTAAAAAGAAGAAGTAAGGCGGCCTCTGAGGAATGCAGGGCATGAGGCTGAAACTGGCCTCATGCCCTGTTCTTTATTAACCCCAAAGTCATATTTGCCGCTCGTCGGGTTGCGTCCTGCGGGATTGTCGTGTATCGAGACCGCCTCCAGAAATTCGGACCGCCGGGCCAATTGTGGTACCGGCGTATTTCTAATGAGGTTTATGGCTATGGCCGATATCATTCTTGACGTTGAAGTACGTGAGCGCACCGGCAGCGGTGGCGCGCGTGAAACCCGTAATGCCGGCAAGGTGCCGGGCATTCTCTACGGTGGTGCACTGGCCCCCGTGCCGATCGCCGTCAACCTGAACGCCTTCCGCAAGGCGCTGGCGACCGGCAAGCTCAACGGTCACCTGGTGACCTTGAAGTATGGCAAGGAAACCCAGAAGGTCATCGCCAAGTCGATCGACTTCCACCCGGTCACCGATGTGCCGCTGCACTTCGACCTGTACCGTGTCGATGAACACGCCCAGATCAAGATCTCGGTTCCGGTGCACTTCAAGAACCACGAACTGTCGCCCGGCCTGAAGAAGGGCGCCGCGCTCAACGTCTCGATCCATGAGCTGGAAATCCTCGTTCCAGCCGACCACATTCCGGAAGACATCATTGTCGACCTGACCGGCCTCGAAATCGGCCAGAGCGTCCACGTCTCCGACCTGAAGCTACCTTCGGACGTCAAGGCGCATGTCGCCGGAACGGATGTCGTCGCCTCGATCACTGCGTCGGGCGCGTCAAAGAGCGAAGAAGCCGAAGCGGCCGACACGGCTGAAGCCTAATGGGGTTTGGGGCCTGCGGCCCCAAGTCCTTTCCCCTTCCAATAAAAAAGGCTCGTCCTCTGGATGGGTCTTTTTTATTGGATAGAAGAGAAGATATGGGGTCCCAAGAAACGTTCTCTGGCCCCAAACCCCATTAGTTTAGGAGTGCGCGGTGTATCTGATCGTTGGCCTTGGTAATCCCGGTACGCAATACGCGAAGAACCGCCACAATATCGGCTTCATGGTCATCGACGAACTGATCCGTGGCCCCGCCTTCGGCCCGGAGAAAAAAGCCTTCGACGGCATCACCTCCGACGGCCAGATTGAGACCGCCAAAGGTATTGAAAAGGTGCTGGCGCTAAAGCCGCAGACCTTCATGAACCTCTCCGGCCAGAGTGTGCAGAAAGCCATGCAGTTCTACAAGATCAAACCCGAACGCGTCATCGTCTTCCACGACGAGCTGGACCTCGCGCCTGGCCGCCTGCGCATGAAGCTGGGCGGCGGTCATGCGGGTCATAACGGCCTGCGCTCGATCATGGCCAATATCGGCCCGAACTTCATGCGCGGTCGCATGGGGATTGGCCATCCCGGCGTCAAGGAGATGGTTCTGGGCTGGGTGCTGTCGGACTTCGCCAAGGCGGATCAGCCCTGGCTGAACGCCCTGAATGACGCCTGCGTCCGCGCCCTGCCTTTGCTATTGGCTGGCACACCCGATGCCGCCGAACGCTACCAGAACGAGGTCATGCGCCTGGCGCCCGCCCCCAAGCTCGACACAAGGCAACTGAACGCGCCTAAAGACAATTGATGATCTGCTAATCGTTTAAATCAAAAAAGTCCCTGGATTATTAGAATCCAGGGACGCTCATTTATTCGTCTACTTCTTCACAATCATTAGGATTAGTACAGTGGGGTGAGCAACTTGTGTATTTAATTGTATGGTAATCAGTCACAGCACCATATGTCTGGTAGTTGCCGCTGCAAGCTAAAAAGCTCCCACCAACTATCCCAACTACACCACCAGATGCCGCTGCTGCTGCCGACGAATAATATGTAATCTTACGACTCTGTGCCGGCACGGCAGCAGCGTCGGAAACAATTGATAACCCGATCATGGACACAGCCACAGCCAATGCCGCTGTTTTGAACAGTTTCATAACATCCTCCAATTATTTGAAATGAACGTGAAACACAGTGTCCCGGGACTATATCTGGATACCATATTTCTGCACAAATAAAATACTTAAAGTTGAATTCACCAAACATAAAAACAACCATCAGATTATAAAAGATATTCTCTCGGATACCGTCCCGCAATTAAATCATCGGCGATCAGTCGCCCCTCTGGCCCCACCACCCAAAATGCTTTAGGGAGACACCAACTCCGTTTTACTCGAAAAGCTTGATTTCCATGGCCCTTAAAGTCGCTATCGTCGGTCTGCCCAATGTCGGCAAATCCACCCTGTTCAACGCCCTGACCCAGACCGCTTCGGCGCAGGCCGCCAACTACCCCTTCTGCACCATCGAGCCGAATACCGGTGACGTGGCCGTGCCTGAACCGCGCCTCGAAGTCCTGGCGAAGATCGTCGGCTCGAAGGAAATCCTCCCGGCCCGCATCAATTTCGTCGATATCGCCGGCCTGGTGCGCGGCGCGTCGAAAGGCGAAGGTCTCGGCAACCAGTTCCTCGCGAATATCCGCGACTGTGACGCCATCGCCTTCGTGGCGCGCTGTTTTGTCGATACCGACATCACCCACGTTGAAGGCCGCATCGATCCGCTGTCGGACCTCGAAATCATCGAGACCGAGCTAATGCTGGCCGATCTGGAATCGCTGGAAAAGCGCCTGCCGAATCTGGAAAAGCGCGCCAAGACCGGCGGCGACAAGGAAGCCGGCGTCACCGTCTCGCTAATCAATGCCGCGCTCGAAGAACTGCGCGCCGGCAAACCCGCCCGTCTCGCCTATGAAAAAGGTAAAGTTTCCAAGGAAGACACCAAGGCCTGGGAGATGCTGCAATTGCTGACGTCCAAGCCGGCCCTTTACGTCTGCAACGTTGAAGAAAGCGCCGCCGACAAGGGCAACGACCTATCCGATGCCGTCGCCACCCGCGCCAAGGCCGACCACGCCAACAGCGTCGTCATCTCGGCGCAGATCGAGTCGGAAATCGCCCTGCTAGATGCCGATGAGCGCCAGGAATTTCTTGAAACGCTGGGACTTGAAGAACCGGGTCTCAATCGCCTGATCCGTGAGGCCTACAAGCTGCTGGGCCTCGCCTCTTATTTCACGGTTGGCCCCAAGGAAGCCCGCGCGTGGACGATCCATGTCGGTGACACAGCCCCGCAGGCCGCCGGCGTCATCCACACCGACTTCGAGAAGGGCTTCATCCGCGCCGAAACCATGGCCTATGAGGATTTTGTCAAGTTCAATGGTGAAGCCGGCTGTAAGGAACACGGCAAGTTCCGTCAGGAAGGCAAGGAATATCTGGTCAAGGACGGCGATATCCTGAACTTCCGGTTTAATGTTTGAGTCGCGTAAGGGCGGCCATGATTGATCCATGATTGATAAAGCAGATATATGGCCGCTTCTTCTGAAGGCAACTCCCTCGTTTCAAAGCGAGTTTGACCAACAAGCCCCCGGTGATGCTGGTCTGGATTACATCATAGCGGCCAACTACGCGCGTCACCTTTTGACAATTTGCTTGTCCGATGAAACGAAAGTTTTCTCGGCGATAAGTCATGTCATTGAACGAATGATATCTCAAGGCGACACATATGTGAGCGAGTTTGCCGTAGTCGGACTTTTGGAAGATATCCTGTTTACTTGGCAAGGCGCAGACCGCGATCAGGAAAACTTCGCTCAGTATCTTTCCCCGCTAAGCTTGGCCTATTGGAAAAGCATTGCAAAATTTTGGAGCGGAGAAATTGCATATATTGGCGCCGATATCAGCCGTGACGATCTGACTTAATGCCCCCTCCGTCAGCGACACCAGCCCTTCGGGCTTCGCGCTGCCACCTCCCCCGCTTCGCAAGGGAGGAGAATAAATAAGAAAGCCCGCCGGATCATCTCCGGCGGGCTTTCTTGTTCTTGGTGCCGCGAGGTGCGGGGCCGGCATGATGCGGCGAAACGAAGTTCGGCGAAGCCAAAATGATTAGCTGTCGAGAACCGGCGCGGAGCGTACCTTAGTACGTGAGCACCGGCTCGCAGACAGATGATTATTTGCAGACCATCAGGGCGTTCCCACCTTAGTGTTTGCCGCGCCAGACCTGACGGTAAGCCCCATACGTAATGCCCGCCATCAACAGCAGGAACAGAATGACCGACACGCCCATCTGCTTGCGCTCGGTGGCGTGCGGATCGCCGGCCCATTCGAGGAAGGCCGCAACGTCCTGGGCTTCCTGCTTCACGGTCGCCTTGGTGCCATCGTCATAGGTCACCTTGTCAGCGGCCAGAGGCGGCGGCATGGCCAGCACGCCGCCAAGCGGCACCTTATGCGGATCGCCCTTCCACGAAGTGGCCAGCGCCCCATGCACATACGGGTTGTAGTGCTGGGTATCGGCGACCGTCAAACCTTCCGGCGCCGGCTGAAAGCCTGCCAGCATCGAGGCGACATAGTTGGCGCCGCCTTCACGTGCCTTGGTAATGACCGACAAATCAGGCGGGATAGCGCCGCTGTTCGAGGCCTTGGCGGCTTCGTCGTTCTTGAAGGGCGACGGGAAGCGGTCCGAGGTCGTGCCCTTGCGGGTGATCTCATCACCGGTATCGGGATCAATTTCGGCAATATCGTATTCCGACGCGATCTGCTTCACGATCGGATTTTCGTTCGGGTTCTTGTACTTCGGATCATAGAAGGGCCCGCCCTTCTGACCGAGGTTACGGAACGACATCAGGTGCATACCGTGGCAGGCCGCACAGACCTCGCGGTAAACCTTGTAGCCGCGTTGCAACTGCGCCTGATCGAACGAACCGAACGGTCCCTCGAAGGTGAAGTGATGGTCTTCCGGTTCCTTGAAGCCTTCGCTGGCAACGGCATGGACGCTGTTAGCCAGGGTGAAGACAACGGCCAGACCGGCCATCAGCTTAAGGGTTTTCGTCATAAAAGAAGACATGTGACTTTAGCCCTTCTTCTTGTTGTGTTCGGCCAGGACCGCTTCGGAGATCGAAGCCGGCACGGGCAGCGGATCTTCCTTCAAACCAACCCATGGCATGATGAGCAGGAAGAAAGCGAAATAATAGGCGGTCATCATCAGCGACAGGATGGCTACCGACAGACCGATCGGATTGCCATGGCTGTCTTCCCCAATTGAGAAGACCATTTGCGTCGGCAATTGCCCGCCGCACCAGCCCAGACCGAGGCAGGTAATTACGAACAGGACGAAGAACCAGCGCATCACCGGGCGATAGCGCATCGACTTGACCTTGGAGGTATCGAGCCACGGCAGGGCGAAGATCAGGGCGATGGCGCCGAACATCAGTATCACGCCAATCAGCTTGGCCGGGATCGGGCCGAGATCGAAGGTCCAGGCGCGCAGGATAGCGTAGAAGGGCAGCATGTACCATTCGGGCACGATATGCGCCGGCGTTTGCAACGGGTTGGCCTTGATATAGTTGTCGGCGTGCCCCATGGCGTCCGGCGCAAAGAAGACGAACGCGGCGAACACGATCAGGAAGAAGATCATGGCCAGGCCATCCTTGACCGTCGCGTAAGGCGTGAACGGCAGGGTGTCTTCCTTGGACTTGATCTCGACGCCGGTCGGGTTGTTCTGGCCGACGACGTGCAGCGCCCAGATGTGCAGGATAACCACACCCGCGATCACGAACGGCAACAGGTAGTGCAGCGAGAAGAAGCGGTTCAGGGTCGGGTTATCGACCGCGAAGCCGCCCTGCAACCAGGTCAGGATCGACGGCCCGACGACCGGAATGGCGCCGATCAGGTTGGTAATGACGACCGCGCCGTAATAGGACATCTGGCCCCAGGGCAGGACGTAGCCCATGAAGGCGGTAGCGATCATCAGGAAATAAATGATGCAGCCGAGCAGCCACAGCACTTCCCGGGGCGCCTTGTACGAGCCGTAATAGAGGCCGCGGAACATGTGGATATAGACGGCGAAGAAGAACATCGACGCGCCGTTGGCGTGGACATAACGCATCAGCCAGCCGTAGTTGACATCGCGCATGATGCGTTCAACCGAGTCAAACGCCAGGTCGGCATTGGCGGTGTAGTGCATGGCGAGAATGACGCCCGTAAGTATCTGCACACCGAGGCACAGGCTGAGAATCCCGCCGAAGGTCCACCAGTAGTTCAGATTCTTCGGGGTCGGGTAGTCAACGAAGCTGTCATGGGCCAGGCGGACGATCGGCAGGCGCGCGTCCAGCCATTTTTCAATGCCGGTTTTCGGCTCGTAGGTCGAGGAATGGTCGCTCATGCTTAGCCCACCTTGATCTTGGTGTCGGACAGGAAGGTGTATTCCGGAACTTCGAGGTTCTTCGGCGCCGGGCCGCCACGAATACGGCCGGACGTATCGTATTCCGAGCCGTGGCACGGACAGAACCAGCCGCCGTAATCACCGGTGCCGAAGTTAGGCACGCAACCGAGGTGGGTACAGACGCCGATCAGCACGAGATACTGCTCGTGTCCGGCCTTGACGCGCTCCGCATCGGTTTGCGGGTCGCGCAGGGTCTTGATATCTACCGCATTGGCTTCGGCGATTTCCTTCTTGGTGCGGTAGCGGACGAAGAGCGGCTTGCCGCGCCATTTGACGACCGCCTGCATACCGATTTCCACCTTGGAGAGGTCGTACTCGATCGACGCCAGGGCCAGGGTGTCAGCGGCCGGATTCATCTGGCCGATCAGCGGCACCAGCGTCATAGCGGCCGCACCGGCCGCACCGGCGCCGGCCGCAATGTAGATAAAGTCGCGACGATTCGGATCTTGCCCGACGTCTGCTACAGGTTCGCTCACCTTGCCACCTCTTCGTTTCTCAAGCCTGGGCCAGTGCTTTACGCGCCATGCCCGGCTCCCTCAAAAATTCTTAATCACTCATGACTGATTCCATTAACAAAGACACGCTTCGTAACAGGCACACGTCGAGAATCCGGCACGTATATTCATACCAATTGCGTCTATAACCACAATTCCGTGACGGATACAAACCGCCAAAACACTTTTCTTGTCTAATTTTCGCCTTGGTCAGGATGCTTTTCCGCCAAATTGTTGCGAATGGCTGGCAGTCAGGCGTTTTGATCTGGACATTCACCCCTTGAAACGCTGAAAACGTTCGCACTCCCGCTTCTTTCTTCACAAGGGCAGACCTTCATGCGCCTGGCGCTTTACCAGCCGGACATCCCGCAAAACCTTGGCGCCGCCATCCGTTTGAGCGCCGCCTTCGAGATCGATCTCGACGTGATCGAACCATGCGGCTTCCCGCTCGGCGACAAGGCCATCAAGCGCGCCGCGATGGATTACGGCCGCTGCGCCAAAGTGTCGCACCACATGTCGTGGGACGCTTATCTCGCCTTCTTGCAGGCGGAAATACCGGCGGCGCGGCTGGTGCTCTTCACCACCAAATCCGCCGAACCGGTCTATGGATTCGCTTTCCGAGCAGACGATATCCTGTTGATGGGCCGCGAAAGCGCCGGTGTCCCCGATGAGGTTCACGCCCGCGCCGATGCCCGCCTGTTCATTCCGATCAGCGCCGAGGCCCGTTCGATCAATGTCATCAACGCCGCTTCGATGGCGCTTGGCGAGGCCTTGCGGCAGACAAACGGGTTTCCGGCCCGCTGACTGCGACAATCGCGCGCCTTTGCTTAGTGAAGCTTCCCGGTCTATAGGCTGAAAGCAAGATACCCCACCACCGCATCTAGCCAGCAAGCTGGCGTCGTGCGGTCCCCCTCCCCAGTAAAACTGGGGAGGGGGACCGCACGAGTGAGCGAAGCGAGTGAGATGTGGTGGTGGGGTTTCTTGCTTAATTTAACGAGTGCCGAAACATGTCCCTACCCGCCGCCCTTCTCACCGAACGCCAAACTCAGGCCTCGGCATGGTTCCGCTCCCTGCGCGATTCGATCTGCGCCGCTTTCGAGCAACTGGAGGACGAAGCCCCCGCCTCACTCTACGGACCGAACGCCGGACGTTTCGAGCGCACCCCGTGGGACCGCCCGCAAGGGGGTGGCGGCGAAATGTCGATCATGAAGGGCCGGCTGTTCGAGAAGGTCGGCGTGCATATCTCGACCGTCCACGGCAGTTTCTCGCCGGAATTCGCCAAGTCGATCCCCGGCGCCGATGTCGATCCGCGCTTCCACGCCACCGGCATTTCACTGATCGCCCACATGACCAATCCGCATGTGCCGGCTGTGCATATGAATACCCGCTTTATCACCACGACCCAAAGCTGGTTCGGCGGCGGGGCCGACCTGACACCGCTGATGGCCGCTGACCGCCATGCCGACGCACCAGACGCCATCGCCTTCCACAAGGCCCTCCGCGAGGTATGCGATGTCGCCGATCCGGCCTATTACGAAAAGTTCCGCGCGTGGTGCGAGGAATACTTCTTCCTCCCCCACCGCAACGAACCGCGCGGCGTCGGCGGCATCTTCTACGATCATCTGAACAGCGGCGATCATGGCGCCGATTTCGCCTTCACTCAGGATGTCGGCTGGGCCTTCCTTGCAGTTTATCCTGAAATCGTACGCGGGCGTTTCAATCAATCGTGGACGGAAGACGACCGCGAGGCGCAACTGATCCAGCGCGGCCGCTATGTCGAGTTCAACCTCCTGTATGACCGCGGCACGATTTTTGGTTTAAAAACAGGTGGTTATGCGCCATCGATCATGTCATCCATGCCGCCCATCGTGAAGTGGCCGTAGGCCATTTTACGACAAACCGCAAAGTGCGGTGAAGTGACCTTGAGCCTCTTGACGATATAGTTAGAACTGTAACATTCTTGCCAGATGACCATGTCTTCGTCGCGCCTCCGCACTGTTGCGGGCTTCGTCATCCTGTTCTTGCTGTATCAGTCGTCAGAAGCCATCGGGGCACGACTGCTCCATAACAATGTCCTTGCCGCCAGCCTGATGGCCGCTGCCTTTATCGCCGCCTGGCCAGTCGGAAGAGGGCTTGGTTACAAAGGCTTCGACGCCTATGCCCTCAGTCTGAAATGGCCTGCCCTGCGTCTCTTGACCGGCGGGCTTTTGCTGATGGGGGCGGTCCGCCTGGCGGCTGTCTTTTGGGGCCTCAATAGCGGCGTGTACGCAATCGGCACCCCAGCGCCCGCTCACGTCCTGGCCCTGCCGTTGGTGTTACTGGGGGCGGCGCTCACCACCTTCATACCGTCAGTTGCCGAGGATATCCTGACTCGCGGTTTCTGGCTTGAGGCCGCGCGGATCAGGTGGGCCGGCTGGAGCTTTATTCTGGCCACCAGTCTGATCTATGTCCTCAATCACGTTTTCCATCTCGCTGACCCGCTGGAATGGATACGCCTGTTCTGCTTTGGCCTTGCCTATGCGACTGCGGCATGGAAATGGCGCAGTCTATGGGCAGCGGTCGGCCTGCATTGGGGCTGGAACCTGAGCAACGCCTTGCTCGATATCTTTATCACCCTGAACAATACGGGGCCCGCCGTATGGTTGTCGGCGGGGGCACACCTCGTGACGGCGGCCATCATATGGCTTTGGCCAAAGCCAAACGACACGATTTAACCGGTCCAGCGCATCTTCATATAGAGGCCGCCAACTTCCAGTTCATCAAGCATCTGCTCGATGCGCTTGTGGCGCGTGCCCTCCCGCCTGGCCTGAGCGATCCAGCCGAGATAGTCATTTTGCTGATAAGGCGGCCGCGCTTCGTATCTGTCGTACAGACCGCGATCCTTCAGCAGTTTGCGGATATCCTCCGGCATGGGATGGATTTCGCGGGTGAGCATTAAGCGCCCAGAAACTTCGAGATCGCGCCCAGCACATCATGGCGCTGGCTCGGCTTCTTCAGGGTCGTCAAGGCCTGATCGACCAGCGCCGGATCAATGCGAATGCCCCGGCGGCTGATCAGCAGGTCGCTGGCGAAGTCCTCGCAGAATTCCGGATGGCACTGGAACGAAAGCCCCTTGCGGTCGGTATAGTAGAGCGCGCCGTGCGGCGTGAACTCCGAACCGGCCAGCACGATAGCCTTTTCCGGCTTGGTCACCACCTGATCCTGGTGGGTGACGGCGCAGGCGATTTTAATACCCTCGGCAGCGCCTGCCAGTTCCTGCCACAAATCATGCGCCTGCACCTCATATTCATGCAGGCCGATTCCCCAGCCCTTGTGCGATTTCTCGACATGACCGCCCCAGGCCTGCGCCATGATCTGGTGACCGAAGCAGATACCGACAACGGGGATTTCCACATTGAGCGCGCGCAGCCAGTCCATAAGGGCAATGATCCACGGATCGGATTCATAGACACCCGCCGGCGACCCGGTAATCACCACGCCTTTGAGGCGTTCATCATGATCCGGAAGTTCGCCTTGCAACGTCTTGAAAATCTTGAAAGATCGCCCTTTGCTGGCCAAAAGCCTGGCGAACATATCGGCATAAGTGCCATAGGTGGCGTCCAGTCCCGCCGGTGGAATACCGGTTTCCAGAATGGCGATAAAGTCTTCGTTACGCATACGCATGATCCCCGAATGTGAATCAAGATTTGGCCTCTTTCGCAACTGCGTCAAGAGCCGCCTCAATCACGCTTTGTGAAAAATCATGATTAAGCCATTCGGTTTCTATTGTCTTAAGAGCTTCCCCCACCGCCGGCCCGGCGGGGATGCCGCGCGCAATCAGGTCGGCGCCTTTCACGGGAAACACGGGCTTTTCAAGGCCTTCGAGCATGTGAAGCACATAGGCAACGGCCGAAGCATCTTTCTTCTGGTGCGCCGCCGCCAGGAAGACGGCATCCTCCGTGGCCTGACGACCATGCAGGTACATCAGCCGCGCAAACGGTGCATTTTCAGCCAGCCCGTCCAGCGAACGTCCGGCATCGCGCAGACGGTTATAGATTCGCTGCGACCATTTCAGCCGCGTCTGACACATATGGAGCGCGGCGGCCGACAACCCAACCCCGCTGTCGATCAGGGCGATTAGACGGATTTCAGGCTCTTCGGTAAGCGCGATCACCGCCGCCAGTTCCGGCAGGGTGTCGCCGGTCGCCTGCCAGCCCGGCACGACATGCGGCATGATCCCATTCACCTGCATAGCGGTAAAAGCCGCCAGCGGTTCGGCCAGGGTCAGGGTTTTCAGAATTTCCTGCTGGATACGTTCGCCGGAAAGCCCGTCGATACCGTCTTTCAGCGCCACACAAGCGGCCAGTGACCCGGCATCGAATTCCCGCGCATAGCCTGCCGTAAAACGGAAAAAACGCAGGATACGCAGATAATCCTCACGGATGCGCTGCTCCGCCTCACCGATAAAACGCACCCGGCCGGCTTTCGCGTCGGCGATCCCCTCGCCGGTCGGATCGTAAACTGCGCCGTCGATATCGGCATAAAGCGCATTGAGATAAAAATCCCGGCGCAGAGCATCCTTTGCCCAGTCGGTCGTATATTTCACCACCGCGCGGCGGCCATCCGTCTCGACATCTTCGCGCAAGGACGTAATTTCATAGGGGTTCCCCTCGATCACTGCCGTAACGGTGCCGAAGGCCTTGCCGGTCGGCACGCTACGGATACCCGCCGCTTCCAGCGCCCCCTCCGTCTCATCCGGCGTTAGTTGCGTGGAAAGATCGAGATCGCTGACCGGCTTTCCCATCAGCAGGTTGCGCACACACCCACCGACAAAGCGCACACATCCCTGCCCCCCCTTGGCTTCAAGCGCGGAAAAGACGGCGCGCGTGGCGGCGGATTGCATATCTTCGGAGAGTGGAATCGTTGTCATGCCACAGCCTAGACTGTCAGGCTGCCCGGATCAAATGACCTGGGCGTTTTCCGGGCAGACCTTCCCGGCGAAAGCGATATCCGGCTGGCTGTAGCGGATCAGCAGGCGGTTCGGATCGACCGGCCCCGGCAGGGTGATGTTCTGCGCCTTGTCGAAGCCAAACGGCTTGAAATAGCTTTGCGACCCAACCAGCAATACGGCGCGCAGGCCCTTACCGAAAGCTGCCTCAACGCAGGCGCTGATCAAGGCCTTGCCGATGCCCAGTCCACGATGGGCGTCATCAACAACGATAGGCCCCAGGAAGGCCAGTGGTTCATACGTATTGGCGTTGAAATTATGCACAAAGATAGGCCACATCCGCACGCTGCCGATCACCGTCTCGCCCCGCATGGCGACAAAACTGAGATCGGGAATGACGTGCGAATTCTCACGCAGACGCTCGGCGGTCTTGACGAAACGGCCCGGCCCGAAGGCATGGTCGGTCAGTTCCAGGATACGGTGTTCGAGATCCGGCGTCTCAAGACAAATCGTAAAATCCAAAGCCAATGCGTCCAGAGCCAAGTGCCCGATCCCGTTTTACAATAGATACGGCGTCATTACTGGCGGCCAAATAAGACCTGCGAATGACAACGTCAATCAAATACACCGCAATTATTGCATCTGTTTATTTCGACAGGAAGGCCATAAAGGCCGCCTGTGCTTCCGCACTGACCAGTTGCCGGCGAAAAATGGCGCCCTCGGCCCGGATCACCTGCCACAGTTTTTCCGGATCACGCATGAAGGCCTTGGTATGGCGCAGGCTGGACGGTGACAGTCTCAACAGCTTGTGCGCCATAGCCTGAACAGCCTCGTCCAGTCCCTCCCGCGTCACGACACTATTGATCAGGCCAAGTTGCCGGGCGTCTTCTGCACCGACAATTTCACCGAGCGCCATCCAGGCAAAGGCACGCTGATAACCGATGCGTTCCGGCAGCAGCAGGGTCGATCCGGCTTCCGGCACCAGGCCCAGTTTCAGGAACGGCAGGCTTAGGCGGAGATCATCGGCCGCCACAACCAGATCGCAATGCAGCAGCAGGGTAACGCCGACCCCGACTGCCTGCCCCTGCACGGCGGCGATCAGTGGTTTGTCGAAAAAGGTGATCGCCTTCAAAAAGCGGAAGACCGGCATATCATCGTGATCGACGCTGTCATCCTGAAACAGCGGCAGGTCCTGCGCGAAATCGGCAATATCATTGCCGGCGCAGAAATCAGCCCCCTCCGCCGATATCACCACAACCCGCACAGCCTCATCGGCGGAGGCCTGAGTCAAACCCTCGGTCAGGGCGGTATACATCGCCTTGGTCAGGGCATTTTTCTTGGCGGGCCGGTTGAGCCTGAGCACAAGCACGCCGTTATCGCTATGGCTGAGGACATCGCTCATTTTTTGGCTCCCTGTTACGCGCCAAGCTGTAGCTCAGGTTTACGCAAACGGCAACTATTCCGCAGAAGTTATCCGCCCCCTCCAAATCTCTTCGTGAGATTTGGCAAGCACGACCGTGCGCCGCCACCGTTGCGGCGAGCCTTGCGGCGTTTGAGGCACAAAGTGCCTTGCATTCGCCACAAGCGGTAAATAAACTTATTGAAAATTAATGCGTGGCGGGGCAAACCGCGACGGTCATTTCACAGGTCTGGACCAGCGGAGAGTCGCCCCAATGAAAATATCCCTTGATTTCAAAAAGATGGCGCAAAGGGTACAAACCCTTGCCATCGTTCTCGGTCTGGCGGCGCTCGCCAGCGCCGGCAGCCAACCGGCCTATGCCGCTGATAAAAAGGCGCAGGCCGCGCCCGCCGGCGAATTCAAGATCGATCCGGCCGTCCAGGCCAAGAGTCTGACCGACATTCCACCTATCATCGCGCTCGCCAAGGTCGATTGCGATCCCGTGGACGCCTATCTGCTTGGCCCTACGGAATTCGACAAGGCAGACGGCACGAAGGCCAAGGGGCAGCTTTACGAAGTCGCCTGTAAGGCCGGTCCCGGCTTTATCGTCACCAGCGTTTCCCCCACCGAAGTCGGCCAGGCCTTCACCTGTTCGCTGGCCGCCAAGCTGGCCATCAAAAACCCCGGCTCCATCGAATGCGTCCTGCCGGAAAACAAGCCGCACTATGCCTGGCTCACCCCCGTCGTCCAGCCCTACCTGCCCGGCTGCCAGATCAGCAATGCCCGCGTGATCGGCTCGACCTCGGCCGAGCCTTTGATCGACCGCTATGAGGTTGGTTGCGGCGCGCAGGCCGGCGGCATCATCGATTATGCCCAACTGAGCGCCAAGGCCCCGACCGAATTCAAAAGCTGCCTCGTGGTTGAGGGCACCAGTTCCGCCTGTGAATTCACCACCAAGGAGCAGATGACGGCCGTTCTGAAGCCGATCGCCGCCGCCGCTGACAAGGACTGCCAGGTCAACAATGCCCGCTTTGTTGGCGTCAACAAGGAAAACGACGGCATGTTCTATGAATTCGGCTGCGCCAACAAGCCCGGCTTCATTGCCCTGACCAAGATGGACAGCACCTTCGAGCGCAATATCCCCTGCGCCAGCGCCGCCGGTCTGGGCGGCTGCCAGTTCACCGACGCCGGCGTGGCGGCGGCCGACGCCAAGGGCACCTATTCGGCGATGCTGGCCAAGGGCGGCTTCCCCTGCACGGTTGATGATTACAATGTCGTCGGCACACAGGAGCAGACCAAGCGCGACTACATCGAATTCAAGTGCAAGGAACAGCCCTGGGGCCTGATCGGCTTCGTGCCGCAACCGGGCAGCACCGCGACCCTGCGCGTGAACGATTGCTTCATCGATCAGACCAACCGCAAGAGCTGCACCTTCACCACGGAAGCCACCCTGCGCGCCCAGCTCGACAAGCTGATCAAGATCGCTCAGCCGGGCAAGGGCTGCGATATCAGTGACGTGCGTTACATCGGTGAATCCGACGGCATCGAAGGCGCCGTCATCGTCGAGATCGCTTGCGCCAACAAGCGTGGCTACATCGGCATCCTCGCCGCCAACCGCAACAGCTTTGCCGATACGGTGCCGTGCAAGATCGCCAAATCGCATGGTGATCCGGTTCAGTGTCAAATCGCCGGAAACGGCACCTACGCCTCTGCCGATTAAGAGGCTCACAACCGGATCAAGGTCCGCGGGGTTTTTGCCTCGCGGGCCTTTTTCATGCCGGTTTGCTGCGGTATGAGATTTGTGGCGGCGCAATGGAGACAATGATGAAGCTATGGATTGGCGCAGCCTTTGCGGCGCTTGCGGCCTTGAGCGGCTGCGAGAAGATAGGTGACCTGCTGGCCAAGCCGGAAAAAGGTCCGGCCTATGCCATTCCCGCGCCTTCCGCCAGGGGAGAGGTCCAGCTCTTCCCCGCCACCGCCGCCAAGGCGCTGAGGCCTTCCGTGCAGGTCCGGCCGGGCGATTGCGATAAGGAAACCTGCGAAATTCTGGTTAAAAAACACTGGAAGCCCCTGCTGAAACAGGATGCTGCCGGCATGGCCTATCTGTCGGTGATGATGCCGACCGGTTCTGCCTATAGTCCGGACCTGTGGCGGCCTGTGGGCGCTTCCGGCCGCTATGTACTGGTCAGTCCGGCCGGTTTCGACGGCATCCAGCGCGGCCAGTTCGACGGCCTGCGCATCGGTGTGCAGGACTCCACCTTCGCCACCTATTTCACCGCCTATTCCGTAGAAAATTCGGCTGCGCTCAGGGCGCATCTGTGCACCCGCGACCGGGCGGTCGATTCCGGCGATCCGCTCAAGGCTAACTGCGCGCAAAAGGTCGGCAATGACCGTTACGTTCTGCCGGTCAATGGCGAAGTGGTGATCGCCGGCGACAAGGCCTGGCTACTGCAACGTCGCCCGGATGGCTCGGCCAATCTGGTTGATCTGTTCGCCCTGCCGCGCGGGCCGGTCGCCTGCCTGCCGGGGCTGATCATCGATACCGAAGGTAAATGGATGGGCGCACCGGATATCGCTCTGTCGCCAGACCTGTTCGTTTCGCGCTCACGGCCTTCGCCGAAATATGAGGCGCACAAGACGAAGTTATTGAAGGCCTGTTCAGCATGATTTTGAAGTAAAAACCCCACCGCGCCATTCTTCATAGCGTGGTGTGTGGTTTTCGCTTCTACAGGCTTTCCATGAAGCGGCATGCCTCACCCTGGCTTGGCCTGACGATCTCATCATCGCGCATGACCACCTTGCCGCGCACGATGGTCGCCTTGGGCCAGCCGGTGACTTCCATGCCGTCAAACGGCGTCCAGCCGCTGCGCGTCCGCATGTCGGCATGGCGCAGAACGCGCTTATGGTTGAGATCGACCAGGGTCACGTCGCCATCATAACCTTCAGCCATGCGCCCCTTGCCTGCCACGCCGAAGACACGTTGCGCCCCGGCCGAGGTCAGATCAACCAGCCGCTCCAGCGACAGACGGCCATTGGCGACATGGGTCAGCATGACCGGCAACAGGGTCTGCACGCCCGGCATCCCCGAAGGCGATTGCGGATAGGGCTTGGCCTTTTCCTCCAGCGTATGCGGCGCATGGTCCGACCCCAGCACATCGGCGATGCCGCCGGTGATGCCGTGCCACAGGCCATCGACATGATACTGGTCACGGATCGGCGGATTCATCTGCGCCAGGCCTTTCAGGCGTTCATAGGCTTCCGGCGCCACCAGGGTCAGGTGTTGCGGCGTGATCTCGACCGTGGCGATGTCCTTGTGGCCGACCAGGAACTCGATTTCCTCCCGCGTCGTGACGTGCAGAACGTGGATGCGCTTGCCGGCTTCGCGTGCCAGGCGGACAAGGCGCTGGGTCGATTGAATGGCCGTCTGGGCGTCACGGACGAAATCATGGCTGGTCCAGTCATTCTCACGCGCCAGCGGCCGGCGTTCGGCCAGGCGGTACTCATCCTCCGAGTGGAAGGTGGCGCGGCGGTTGACATTGGCCAGCACCTTGGCCACGCCCTCGTCATCGGCGATCAGCAAAGTACCTGTGGAAGCCCCCATGAAGACTTTGACGCCGCAGCAGCCTTTCAGGCGTTCCAGTTCGCCCAGTTCATGGACATTTTCATGCGTCCCGCCAACGTAGAAGGCGTGGTCGCAGTGCATCCGGTGATGGGCGCGGGCCAGCTTGTCGGCGAAGGCTTCGGGGTTGGTGGTGGTCGGGTTGGTGTTCGGCATCTCGAAGACCGCGACCACGCCGCCCATGACGGCGGCCTGCGAACCAGTTTCCAGGTCTTCCTTCCATTCCAGCCCCGGCTCGCGGAAATGGACCTGGGTATCGATCACGCCCGGCATGGCCAGCAGCCCCGTGGCGTCGAAAATCTCGCCAGCCGAGACCTGCGACAGGTCGCCAAACGCCGCGAACTTGCCGCCGGTGATGCCGATATCGCCCTTGCCCCGTCCGGCATGATTGATGATGTCGGCGTTGCGGATAATGAGGTCGAAGTTGCGGGGCATGGCGGGGGTCCTAACTGTCAAATCAGTGGCCGGACACTAGACCTCGCCCCAGCTTACCGCAAGGGTGCGCATTGTCTTGTGACGCGAAAACCTACCTGTCAGCCATATCCTTTTCGATCACCGCCGCCACGCGATCTATGGTCAGGTCGAGCATATGGCAGACATTCTGTTTGAGCTTGGGATCGACCGCCTGAATTTCGCCCAGGCTGCGCGGTCCGCGAATGGTCATCGCATTGCCGCTGATCGGCGCGTCCGCCTCATCCGAAGGCCCGAACAGGCCGAAAGCAGCGGTTCCGGACGCCGCCGCGATATGCAGCCACAGTTCGTCATTGCCGACAAACAGCACGGCCTGCCTCAAGGCGGCATAGGCATTGAGCACGGTGACATGGCCACCAATCTCCATTACCTGGGCGCGCGGCGTCGCCATGCGCAGAGCCTGCAAGGTGTCGCGGTCCGCTTCCGCGCCGATGATCAACAGCCGGTGATTGGCGAAGGGGCCGTCCTCGCGCATCAGCCGCGTCGCCAGCACGGCGAAGCGTTCCGTCGGCCAGCGCCGGCCGATCCAGCCGGCGCCCGGCGCCATGACGATCAGCGGCGCGGTTTCGCGGCCATTGTCAATCAGGGTGCGCACCTGCGCCTCACGGCGCGGCGACACCCGCAGACGCGGCGTGATTTCAAGCGGATCGAGCCTGAGTTTGGCGGCGATCTGTTCCAGCACGCCGGCGGTATCATTCGGATTGAGGGTGAAGCGCGTCTTCGCCTTCATCATGCGCGAAATCAGGGTCGGGCCGATATCAACGCACAGGCCCCATTTGCGCCGGCTCAACTCACTCAATCCGTGAAGGGATTTCAATTTAAATAAGGCGCCCTCGAAGGCTTGTAACTCGTCGATCAAGTCGTCATCTTGGAACAGCGCCGCCGAGGCCTGCGTCGTCGCCAGCGTAATCCGGGCGTGGGGTATTTCCGACTTCAGGCGCGCGATCACACCGCTTAAGGACAGGGCCTTGGCGGGTTCACACAGGGCCAGCAAAAGAATCGGAAATTCACCTGTCATGCACCACACCTAGTTCCTGAAACGATCATAACAATGACCATTGCATCCATTACCCACCTGCCTCAACGCGCCCTCATCGCCGTTTCCGGCCCGGACTGGGCAAGCTTCCTGAAAGGGCTTTGCACCGCCCATATCGACGTGATCGTCGAGGAAACGGCAAGGGGCGCGTTTCATAAACCGCACTACGGGGCTTTTTTACGGCCCCAGGGTAAAATGATCTGTGATGTGCTGCTCCATGCCGTCTCTGCTGACGAAATCTGGCTGGATGTGCCGCTATCCGAGCGCGATGAACTGCTGGCCAAACTCAACATGTACAAACTGCGCGCCAAGGTGACGATCGCGGCGCTCAGCCATCCGGTTTACGTGGCCTTCGGCGGCGACCTGCCCAGCGGCTTTATGGCCGACCCGCGCGGATCAATCATTGATGCCGCGTTTGGTTTCGCCTATGCGCCACAGAGCGAAACGGCCACCGCCGATGACTGGCGCGCCTTCCGCTTCGCGCATGGCCTTGCCGAGGCAGGCTCGGATTTCGGCAAGGACGACCTCTACGCCATCGACGCCAATCTCGACCTGCTGGCCGCTATTGACTTCCACAAGGGCTGTTATGTCGGCCAGGAACTGACTTCGCGCATGAAACGGCGCGGCCAGATCAAGAACCGTATCCTCGGTTTCCGCCACGAAGGCGAAGCGCCGATGGCCGGTGCGGAAATACTCAATATTGACAAACGCGCTGGCGAAGTGCTGGCCGCCACGCAAGGCTGCGGGCTGGCCCTGATGCGTATCGACCGGCGTGAGGGCAATCTGATCGCCGATGACAAGCCCCTCACCCTGATTGTCCCCAACTGGATCGCGCCTGCCCTGCCCGAAATCACTGCCGAATAAAGGACCGCCCCATGTGCGACAAAGCGCGCTGCCCCTGGCCCAAAACCGATCCGCTCTACTGCGCCTATCATGACGAGGAATGGGGCGTGCCGGAATACGACCCGCGCGCCCTATGGGAAAAACTGGTGCTCGATGGCTTCCAGGCCGGCCTGTCGTGGATCACCATCCTGCGCAAACGCGACGCCTTCCGCGCCGCCTTCGCCGGTTTCGATCCGGAAAAGGTGGCGCGCTTTGGCGACGCGGATATCGAACGCCTGATGAATGACGCCGGCATTGTCCGTTCGCGCGCCAAGATTGTTTCTGCCATCGAAAGCGCCCGCATTACCCTCGACCTGCGCGAAAAAGGCACCCATTTCACCGACTTCATCTGGGCCATCCAGGACGGCAAACCGGTGACCAACCACTACCAGTGGGGCGAAATCCCCACCGAAACCAAAACCTCACAGGAACTGGCCAAGCTGCTGAAAAGCAAGGGATACAAGTTCTGCGGCCCGGTGATCGTCTACGCCTTCATGCAGGCCGTCGGCATGGTCAATGATCATACGGTTGATTGTTTCCGTCACGCCGAGATTGCGGATACTTTGAAAACACGCTAATTCTGAAGGCCACACCATATCGGGGGATACCATGGAACTGATGTTTCAACCGCTCAAGCGCTACGTCGATTTCAACGGCCGGTCGCGCCGCACCGAATACTGGCTGTGGTTCCTGTTTCAGATAATCGCCAGCATTGTTTTCGGCGTCCTTAAATCCATCATCGGCAATACGGCGGAAATCCTCAATTTTATCTTCTCGCTGGCCATCCTGCTTCCCACCATCGCCGTCGGGGTCCGGCGCTTTCACGATATCAACCGTACCGGCTGGTGGATATTGTTCCCCTTCGCCGTTTTTGTGGTGGCGATGGTCGTCTTCTTCTCGATCAATGGCGCCAGTTTCATCAACAACATGAAATCCTTCGCGGATATCGGCCCCAACCCGACGCCTGATCAGGCCATGGCCATGCTGACCGCGCTGGCGCCGATGGCCTGGGTATTCCTGGTGTGGTTCGCCGCCGGAGTTGTCACCTTCGTTTTCCAGGTCACCGACGGTACGCCCGGCCCGAATCGTTTCGGACCCGACCCGAAAGGCCGTGGCGGCGACAGCAGCGTTTTCTAGATGTTTTAAAACCGGCTGAATCGTAGTAAGCGCACTTCATGGCCGATCTCAGTTTTGAATCCACCCTCATGGGGCGCATCTGCGGCGTCGATGAAGCCGGGCGCGGCCCCTGCGCCGGCCCCCTGTGCGTGGCCGCCGTCATCCTCGATCCGGCGTGCATCCCCGAAGGCATCGATGATTCCAAGGCCCTGACCGAAAAGCGCCGCTTTGAACTGGAACCGCTGATCAAGGACGCCGCCATTTGCTGGTCGGTAATCACCATGACGGTCGAGGAAATCGATTGCCTGAATATCCTGGCGGCCACGATGGAAGGCATGAAGCGGGCGGTGGAGGCCCTCACCCCGTGCGCCGACCACGCCCTGATCGATGGCAACCGCTGCCCGAAGATAGCCATTCCTTCCACCGCCGTCGTCGGCGGCGACGCCAAATCGCTGTCCATCGCCGCCGCTTCCATCCTGGCCAAGACCGCCCGCGACCGCATCATGATCGAGATGGATATCGTTTATCCGGTCTATGGCTTCAAAAAGCACAAGGGTTATCAGGCCGAAACCCATCTGGAAGCCCTGCGCACGCACGGCCCCTCGCCGATCCACCGCACAAGCTGGGCGACCATTCGCGAACTGAATTTCACCGCGCCGGTTTAAGCAGAACAAAACGGAATCAAAACTGCGCCCTTTTCGACTCACCCTCAGAAAAGTGAATCCGTCGATTTGACAACATGGTTAATTTAACCGCCCATTAACCGCGAAACGATTCTAGTCATTGGATTCAGGGACTTAATCGCCCTCCCGTGTCAGAAGGATCTTCGTCTTGCGCAAATCGACCGCCCTCCCCGTCCCGTCCATTTCGCAAGCGAACCTCAAGCTCGATACCATCCACCTCGGCGAGTGCATCGAGGTGCTGAAAACCCTGCCCGACGCCTCGGTCGATCTGGTCTTCGCAGACCCGCCCTACAATCTTCAGCTCGGCGGCGACCTGCTGCGCCCCGATAATTCCAAAGTCGATGCCGTCGATGACGACTGGGACCAGTTCGCCAGCTTCGAGGCCTATGACAAGTTCACGCGCGAATGGATGCGTGAATGTCGCCGCGTCCTGAAAGACGACGGCGCCATCTGGGTCATCGGCTCCTATCACAACATCTTCCGGCTGGGCGTCGCCATGCAGGACATGGGCTTCTGGGTGATGAACGATGTCATCTGGCGCAAGGCCAACCCCATGCCCAACTTCAAGGGCACCCGCTTCACCAATGCTCACGAAACCCTGATCTGGGCCACAAAGGCCAAGGGCCAGAAGCGGTACACCTTCAATTACGACGCCCTCAAGGCCTTCAACGAAGACACCCAGATGCGTTCCGACTGGTCGATTCCGCTGTGTACCGGCGATGAGCGCCTGAAGGACGAAAACGGCAACAAGGCCCATCCGACGCAAAAGCCGGAAAGCCTGCTCTATCGCGTCCTGCTGGCCTGCACCAAGCCCAGCCATGTCGTGCTCGATCCCTTCTTTGGCACAGGCACCACCGGCGCCGCCGCCAAACGCCTGGGCCGTCACTATATCGGCATCGAGCGCGAAGAGATGTACCGCAAGGTCGCCAGCGAACGCATCGCCCGCGTCCTCCCCGCCACAGCCGAAGACCTGGCCGTCATGGGTTCCAAGAAATCCGAGCCGCGCGTCCCCTTCGGCGCCGTGGTCGAGGCCGGCCTGCTCAATCCCGGCGACATCCTCTATACGCCCAAGGGCGACCGTACCGCCCGCGTCCGTGCTGATGGCTCCCTGGTCTATGGCGAACTCAGCGGCTCGATCCACAAGATGGGCGCGATGATGGAACAGGCCCCGGCCTGCAACGGCTGGACCTACTGGCGCTTCAAGACCGACGCCGGTCTCAAGCCGATCGACGATCTGCGTTCAAAAATCCGCGCCGACATGAACTAGGGTTGCCGCGGCGAAAGTATAGCTTTCGCAAGGCAAGAGCCCCTAGAACCGTAAGTTTGACAGCGCGGGCGGCAACGTCCGCGCTTTTCTTTGCAATAAATTCTGCGTGACAAGACGAGGCTTGCTGCCTACCTTGACGGTAACGGGGGGCTATCATGTCGAAATCCATTAAATATCAGGCTGCCGGCCTGGCGGCGATCCTGCTGGTGTCAGCGCCGGCCGTTCACGCCATGTCGAAATCGTCAACCACCAGGCTTGAGGCCTTGCAGGCTACCAAGCTGGCGCGCCTGCGCGTTCTACTCCAGCAGGGCATCGCCAAACTTCAAAACAAGGACTACGAAGGCGCTGAAGTGGAGTTCGGCTTTATCATCGCCGATGCCGATTATCCCTCGCTGTCGGCCGAGCAGAAATATTTGCTCTACTCTTTGCTCGCTAAAGCCCAGTCCGAGCGCGGCACATATGACAAAGCCTATGCCAATCTGATGCTGGCGGCCGATGCGGCGCCGGACGCCCGCAGTAATTTCTACTGGTATCTGCTGTGGGACGTCAGCACCCGGTTGAAGAAATACGGTGACGCAATAGACGCCATGACGGCGCTGACCATCGCCGACCCGCAGAATACAAGCTACTATTACCTGCCCTATGTCGCCCAGACGGTGCGCAATGCCCAAACCTTGCCAGATGGCCAGCAACGGCGTGAAAAGGCGCTCATGGCCCTTTGGAAGGCCGGATACAAACCTACGGGCTTTTACTCTGCCGAAGTCCTGTGGTTCAGCCTGTTCGAGATCGAGGTCGCTAACGGCAATACAGAACAGGCAAAGGAAATCGCCAAAACATTCGCCTTGCCAAACACCTATATCAGTTTGCGCGTCGATAAGCGTTACCGCCCTTATACAGAAACCGATCCGGCGCATTTTAATCTGAAAGCCCTGACAGACAAACACATCGCCAATAACCGCGCCAAGCTCCTGACGCATCCGCGCCAGGCCGAAGGCGTCGTTTATCTGATGCTGAATCTGATCGACGCCAACCGCCTGACCGAAGCCCTGGCGCTGGGCGATGAGGCCATTGCCCGCGCCGCCAAGGCGCCTGCCGGAAAGCCTGCCTTCGATGATATGGACGACCAGTGGCACTGGCTGCTGAACACACGAACGCGTGTACTGGAAAAGCTGGGACGAGATGCCGAAAGCGAAGCCTCGCAGATCAAGTCTCGCGATGAAGCCTTGGCCAAGAAGCAGGATACGGTTAGCCAGAGGATCAATCTTGGCGACTTTTACTATGAGCATGACCGTCCGCAGGAAGCGCTCGCCCAGGTCAGCGACATGGCCGAAGGCAGTTCAAGTCCCTATGGGCTTATGGCCGCCGAAGAGGTCCGTACCTGCGCCTATACGCAATTGAACGATCAGGCCAAACTGGCCAAATCACTCGACTATATCCGTGCACACGCGGCGGATGGTTATGGCCCGACGCGATCAGCCCTGCTTTGCGCCAATGATCTGGACGGACTGGCCGCCATCACCATTGCTCGCCTCGATGATCCCCTGCTGCGCAATGATACGCTTCGTCTCTGGCAAACTTATCGCCCGGAAGCCTATCCGACGGCTGTCAGAACACAGATGCGCCAGAGAGCCGCCGCTTTCGTGGCGCGAGAAGATGTAAAAGCGGCCCTGCTGCGCTACGGCTACATCGACACCTATGACATATTCAGTCCATACAATTAAAGTCTTAGCGCCTTGGCGAAAACGGTCGGAAGGGCCTTTTCACTGACAGATAAAAGCTGGAAGTTATTGTTGTGACGCAGAAAATCGCGCAACGCTTCATCCGATAATTGCACCTGCCAGACATCTTGCATCAGGGCGAAATGGGTGAAAATATGCTCATAGTTGCCGATCATCTCAAACGGCGCTGAAACCGGCGGCATCACCTCCTCCGTCCGATAAGGTTCTGACCGCCACTCCGTATGCGGCAAGCCCAGCATGCCGCCCAGCAAGCCCTTATCGGCACGGCGTTCCACCACCACGCCATTGCCTGACAGGATAACGAACACCACGCCATAGCGGCGCGGTTTCGGCGCCTTGGCCAGCTTGACCGGAAAGCGCTCCTGCTCGCCGCGCGCTCTCGCCACACAAGCTTCCGCCAAAGGGCATTCACCACACACCGGCGATTTCGGCCGGCAGATCAAGGTCGCCATGTCCATCAGGGCCTGCGGCCAGTCACCGGCGCGCTCGGCTGAAACCCATTGCGCCGCCGCCGCGCGGATCTGCGGCCGGCCGGCCGGCATCGGCGTCTCTATGGCGTAGAGCCGTGTCATGATGCGCTCGATATTGCCGTCCACCACATTGGCCGCGTGACCGAAGGCAATCGCCGCCACCGCCGCCGAGGTATAGGGGCCAAAGCCTGGCAGTTTCAGCAGTTCCGCCTCATCGGCCGGAAACACGCCGTCATAATCGTGCACTACCGTCCGGGCACATTCCAGCAGCTTGCGGGCGCGGGCGTAATAGCCAAGCCCCGCCCATTCCGCCATCACCCGGCCATCCTCGGCGGCGGCCAGATCGCGCACCGTCGGCCACAGTCTAAGAAACGTCTCATAGTAAGGCGCGGCGTGCGGCACCGTCGTCTGCTGGAGCATGACTTCGGACAGCCAGACGCGGTAAGGATCACGTGCGCCCTCTCGCCAAGGCAGCTTGCGGCCATGCGCATCGTACCAGGCCAGCAAACCGGCTCTTAAGGACGCGACAACGGCCTCGCTTTTAAGTATAATCCCGTTCATGAAACGCCCGTTGCCATCCCTGGAAGACTCACTCCGCATCCTGCGCACCACGCACACCAAGCGCATGCCCAAGGCGCCGCCGCCCGTCACGCGGCAGGTTCAGCCCTTGTTGAAAAGCCTGCAAGCGCGGTTTGAGCAGATGGATGATGGCTCTGGCAAGCTGAAAAACCGCTGGACCGAGATTGCCGGGGAAAGCCTGGCCAAGCTGTGCGAACCCATCCGCATCATCAAGGGCCGCGTTCATGGCTCAGGCGCGCTCGAAATCCGCGTCATGGGCGCCTATGCCCCGCTGGTCCAGCACCAGTCGGCCACCCTGATCGACCGGATCAATCTGTTTCTTGGCGCGAAAACCATCGACAAGCTGCGCCTCATCCAGGGGCCGCTGACCCAGAAGCCTAAAAAGCCCCAATACGCCCGCCCCAAACCGCTTTCGGCGCAGGAAGAACTGGCGCTCCAGCAGTCACTCAGCGATGTCGAAGACGAGACGCTGAAAAAGTCGCTGTTGCTGCTTGGCCGTTCAGTCCTCAAGCGAGAAAATATGAAGTCTTGAGTGCAATAATCGGCAAAACACAAATGCCATATTTACAGCGCAATCGAACGCTTTAAAAAGGCAAAGACTTTCAAAGGGACGAGTCACCCTTTCCAGACCATTTTCGGGGCTAAACATGCAAAATCCTGTCGGCAAAACCCTTCGTGTGATCGGCGCTACTGCCGCCATGAGCCTGGCCCTGCTGGCCGTTGGTTGCAGCAAGACCAGTTCGACCGGCACGGTCGCCGCTGATGAAATGTCGATGGGCCAGACCACCGCCCCGGTCACTGTCATCGAATACGCATCGGTCGCCTGTCCGATCTGCGGCCACGTCAATGAAACCGTCATGCCGGCATTCAAGGCCAAATACGTCGATACCGGCAAGGTGCGTTACGTTTATCGCCCGATGATGACCGGCAATCCGGCCGTCGCCGCCGCCGGTCACCTGCTGGCCGAATGCGCTGGCAAGGATAAGTATTTCAAGGTTATCGATCAGGTCATGCGCTCCCAGCAAGCGATGGGCGGCGAAGAAACCGGTTACGCCAATGCCCGCCCGGTGCTGTTCAGCATCGGCCAGTCGCTCGGCATGTCGGAAGAAGCCTTTAATAAGTGCATCACGGATGAAAAAGGCCTGACCCGCCTGAACGACCTGAACCAGACATACATGACCAGGGATGGCGTTAACGGCACCCCGACCTTCCTGATCAACGGCAAGAAGCTCGACCGCATTCCGTTGAATATCGGCGATTTCGACACAGCCCTGAAACCCCATCTCGGCAAGTAAGCCGCGCCCTTTTCTGAAAGACTTTCCATGATCAGCCTGCGGAAATCTATCGTCGTGTTTGGCGCCCTCATCGGCGCCGGTCTCCTGCTTGCCGGTTGCGGCAAGTCGATCAAGCCGGTCGAAGGCGATATGAGCCTGGGGGCCGGTGAAAACGCCAAGGTCACGCTCATCGAGTACGCCTCGGTCACCTGCGCCCACTGCGCCGAGTTCAACAAGGACGTCATGCCCGAATTGATGGCGAAATACATCACGCCCGGCAAGATCCGTTATGTCTATCGTGAATTCCTGACCGAACCGCGCGATGTCTCGGCCGCCGGCGCCCTGCTGGCGCGCTGTTCCGGCAAGGAAAACTACTTCAAGGTCATCGACGAAATCATGAAGGCGCAAGGCGAGATGTTCGGCGACGGCACCACCACCAATGCCCTGCCGGTGCTCAAGCGCATCGGCGCTTCGGTCGGCATCGACGATAAGGCGTTCAACACCTGCGTCAGCGATGAAAAAGGCCTGACGCGCATTCAGGATAATGTCGATAAGTACCTGAAAGAAGACGACATCACCGGCACGCCGACCTTCTTCATCAATGGCAAGCGGTTCGAGCGTAAGACCGGCACGATCGCCGACTTCGACGAAGCCTTCGCCCCTCTGCTGGCGGGTAAGTAAAACATGATCCGGCGTATTGCGGCTGCTTTCCTGGCCTTGTCTTTCCTCAGTGCGCCGGTCATGGCCCAGGCGGCGGTAAAAATACCGGCGCTGGTCGTGCCGTCCGATCCCGGCCTGCTGCCCGATATGACGCTCGGCAACCCGAACGCGCCGGTCACGGTGGTCGAATATGCCTCGGCCGCCTGTCCGCACTGCGCCGCGTGGAAGACCGAAAACTGGGCCAATTTCCAGTCGAAATACATCGCCAGCGGCAAGGTGCGTTACGTCTTCCGTGAAGTCCTCACCAGTCCGCAGCAGTACGCCCTGTCGGCCTTCCTGATCGGCCGCTGTGCCGTGGCCCACAGCAAGAACCCAACGGATTCCACGCCTTATTTTACCGTCGTCAACGCCTTCTTCGCCGGTCAGGCGGGCTATTTTCAGAGCCAGCAGATCGGCACCGTCATGGCCGATGTCACCGCCAAAACCGGCATGACCACCCCCGCCATGCAGGCCTGCGTGTCCGATGAAACCGGCTTTAGCGCCTTCATGAAGACCATGCGCGCCCATATGGAAAAGGATGGCGTCACCAGCACCCCGACCTTCCTGGTGAACGGCAAGCGCGTCGATGGCCATGAAATGGCTGCTCTCGATGCGGCGATCGCGTCGGCGAAGTAAGCTCATCCACAGGAATTAACCCTTTTCGAAGCAAAGTTTCTTGACGCCCGCCGTTCTGCTATGAAGGTGGAGGAATCATTGTTGCGCGCCAAAAAGGCGAATTGGGTCCATCCTTGCAGTTTCAGAAGATCAAGCTTTCGGGATTCAAGTCCTTCGTCGATGCGACCGAGTTTCGCATCGATCCGGGCCTGACCGGCATTGTCGGGCCGAACGGCTGCGGCAAGTCGAACCTGCTGGAAGCCCTGCGCTGGGTCATGGGCGCCACCTCCGCCAAGGCCATGCGCGGCGCCGGCATGGATGATGTCATCTTCGCCGGTTCGGACAAGCGCCCGTCGCGCAACTGGGCCGAAGTCACGCTCACTATCGACAATTCCGACCGACTGGCGCCGCAGCCCTTTACCGACCAGCCGATCCTCGATGTCGCCCGCCGCATCGACCGCGGTGCCGGCTCATCCTACAAGATCAACGGCAAGGAGGTCCGCGCCCGCGATGTGCAGCTTCTGTTCGCGGACGCCAGTACCGGCGCTAACTCACCGGCGCTCGTTCGGCAGGGTCAGATTTCCGAACTGATCGCCGCCAAGCCGCAGAACCGCCGCCGCGTACTCGAAGAAGCCGGCGGCGTGTCCGGCCTGCATACCCGCCGCCATGAAGCCGAACTGCGGCTTTCCGCGGCCGAATCAAACCTGTCGCGCCTCGACGATATCGCCCGCGAACTGGACTCAGCCCTCTCCCGCCTCAAGCGCGAAGCCCGTCAGGCCGACAAGTACAAGAAGATTTCCGCCGAAATCCGCGCCCTGCAAAAAGCCATCCTGCATGCCAAGTGGCTGGAGGTGCGCGCCCTGCTCGAAGGCGCCGTCACCGACATGCAGGGCCAGAGCCAGCGTGTCGAGACCACCACCCGCGCCGCCGCCGTGGCGCAAACCGTGGCCTTGAAAGCCGCCGAAAGCATCGCCCCCCTGCGTGAGGAAGAGGCCGTCGCCGCCACGGTCAATCACCGGCTCAATGTCGAAAAAGAACGCCTCGACCTGGAAGAAAAGCAGACGCTAAGCGAGATCGAACGCATGAAGGGCGATATCGCGCGCCTGCGCAGTGATTTCCAGCGCGAAGTCGATCTGTCGGCCGATGGCTCGATGCAGGTCGAGCGCCTGCAATCGGGTCTGGCGCGTGTGCAGGAAGAAATCGCCGCCGCCCCGTCGCGTGAACCGGAACTTAAACGCGCCGTCGAGACCGCCGAGGCCGAACGCGTCAAGGCCGATCAGGCGATCGAAGCCATCGCCGCCGAACAGGCCGCCCAGGTCGAGCGCCAGCGGCTGGAGGCCTCACGGCTAGGCGAAGCGAAATCACGTTTTGATCGCCTGAGCCAGCAATTGCAAACCGCGCAGAATGACCGCAAGGCCTTGGGCGCCTTCGATTACAGCGCGCTCGATGGGTTGAAGGCGCAGGCGACCACCGCCCAGACCGATCTGGAAGCCGCTCGTAAAGTGGCCGAGGAACTGGAAACCGCCCGTCCGGCGCTGGCCAATGCCGAGGCCCAGAGTCGCAAGGCCATGCGCGAGATCGAGGACCAGTTGGGCCGCCTGACCGCCGAAGCGCGTGGCCTGTCGCAGATCCTGACGACGGTGCGCAAGGATGGCGCGCCGGTATTGGATGCCGTTCGTCCGGACAAGGGCTATGAACTTGCCCTCGCGGCTGCCTTGGGCGACGACCTCAACCTCAGCCTGTCGAAAAAGGATGTCCAGACCGCCCTGGCCTTCTGGAGCGAGGACTTCGAGAGCAAGGCCAAAAGTATCGACATAGCCGCGCTCGGTGTCGCGCCTCTGAGCGCTTCGGTGAAAGCGCCGGCTGCGTTGTCCCTGCGCCTCTCCACCATCGGCGTGGTGTCGCGTGAAGATGGCGACCGGCTGCAAAGCCAGCTCCCCATCGGGGCGCGCCTGGTCTCCAGAGAAGGCGACCTGTGGCGCTGGGACGGCCTGATCGTCCGCGCCAAGGCGCCGAAGCCGGCCGCCGTCCGATTGGCCCAGCGCACCCGCCACGATGAGCTGGAAACCGAGATCGACGGCCTGAAGCCGAAACTGGAAGAGGCTCGCAAGGCGCAGGCGGCCACAGCCGAGGCCCAGCGCGGCCACGAAGACAATCTGCGCAACGCCCGTAACCGCCTGCCCGATCTGGAACGCACCCTGCGCAATCGCCAGAACGATCTCGAAGGCCGCCTGCGCGCCCAGACGCAATATGAGGCGCGGCTGGAAGCGCTGGAAGCCACCCTCGCCCGCCTGACCACCGAACACGCCGAGGCGAAAACGGCTTATGATGCCGTATTCGCCAGTCAGTCCGGCGCGCTCGATAATGAGGCCATGCGCGCGCGCCTGAATGACGCCCGCGCGCTTGCCGATACCCACCGCCAGGCCGTCATGCGCGCCCGTGCCGAGCTCGATCAGGACGCCCGCGACCGTCAGGCCAGAGAAGGCCGTGAACGCACCCTGACCCGCGAACTGACCGAATGGGCTAGGCGCACACAAGACTCCGGCGCGCGCCTGCTCAAGCTGGAAAAGGATCAGGCGGCGGCGCAGGCCGCGCTCGAAGCCGCGCAATCCGCGCCCCGTGAATTCGAGAGCAAGCGCATCACCCTGGTCGATTCGCTGCAAACAGCCGAAAAGCGCCTGAATGAAGCCCGCGAAAAGCTCAACACCGCCGAATCCGAGCGCCGCGACGCCGATATCAATGTCCGGATGCTCGAACAGGAAGCCTCCGCCGCCCGCGAAGAACGCGCCGGCGCCACCGCCCGCCTCGAAGCCATCCAGGGCAAGGCGGCCGAGATCGAGGCCGTCATCCTCGACCAAACCCAGGGCACGCCCGACGAACTGGGCAAGCGCCTCAAGGAAGAGGCCATCGCCACGCCGGCCGACGCCTCAGGCGCCGAATCGTTGCTGTCGGGCCTGGAGCGGGAACGCGACCAGTTGGGCGCGGTCAACCTGCGTGCCGAGGAGGAGGCCACTGAATACGAAGGCCGGCTCGACACTCTTTCCAAGGAACGCGCCGACCTGACCACCGCCATCGCCAAGCTGCGCGACGGCATTGACGAACTGAATGCCGAAGGCCGCGAACGCCTGCTGGCCGCCTTCGAGATCATCAACGAGCACTTCAAGACCCTGTTCGTCACCCTGTTCGATGGCGGCTCGGCCGAGCTGCGTCTGGTCGAATCGGATGATCCACTCGAAGCCGGCCTCGAAATCTATGCCTGTCCGCCGGGCAAGCGCCTCTCGACCATGAGCCTGATGTCCGGCGGCGAGCAGGCCCTGACCGCTACCGCCCTGATTTTCGGCGTCTTCCTCGCCAATCCGGCGCCGGTCTGCGTGCTCGATGAAGTCGACGCCCCGCTCGATGACGCCAATGTCGACCGCTATTGCCGCCTGCTGGCCGAGATGCGCGAACGCACCAAGACGCGCTTTATCGCCATCACCCACAATCCGGTCACCATGTCGCGCATGAACCGCCTCTTCGGCGTCACCATGTCCGAGCGCGGCGTCTCGCAACTGGTGAGCGTCGATCTGTCGCAGGCGGAAGCCTTGGTCGCTGAACACGTCGCTTGATATTGAAACGCTTACGGCGGGGCGACCTAAGGCTTCCTCATCTTTCTTGAGGGAAGAGACGCGCAAACGTGCGCGGCGGCCATTTTTACTTTTGAACGGATTGTCGCCCTTGCCAAATTTCATGAAGAAATTTGGAAGTGGTGGCTTTGAATGTGAGCTTATTCAGCGATAACGGCAGCTTAGTATTGCAAAGTTCGTCCCCCGCGTTCTTCCCTGCGCCTTTTGCAACGCGGTATAGACCGCCTGCACAGCCTGTCTTGCCCATTATAAACTTTACTAAATTTACGCCTGACAGCGCTGTTTCTTATTTATTTTCAAACAACTCCACTTTGTGCCGCGCAATTGCTTGACCTTTGGGTGTCTCTTGAGTAGGTTCCGCGCCGTTCTTAGCCGGAATAACGATCCCTGTTATTCCGCCTGCCAGGTGCCAAACGTGACAGATGAACCACCCGATAAGTCCTCGGATCAAGACGAACTCAACGATCTTGATAAGCGGCTGAAAGCGATCGAAGCGCGCAAGCGCAAGACGCACGATGTCAGCGGCGAGGTCGGCGCTAATCAGGGCTACCAGGCCCTGGGAGAGCTGCTTGGGGGGATTCTCGGTGGTTTGGGACTCGGCTGGCTCAGCGATGAGTATCTTCACACCAGACCCTTTGGTGTGATAATCGGCGCTGTTCTGGGCATGATTGTGGCGGTCTATGCGATCGCCCGGTCGAGCCGGAATAAATAGGCTAAGTGTTTTGAATTCGCCCGCAAGGGCATGAAATTGTCTAAAGAGGTTTTGGGGCTTATGGCCGATCCGTTACACCAGTTTAAGATTGAGAAGATCGTCGAATTCCCCGCGTTCAATATCGGTGGCGTGCCGGTGGATCTGTCGATCACCAATTCCGTAATGGCCATGATCATCGCCGTCGGTCTTACCTGTCTGTTCTTCCTGGCAACCACGGCCCGCGCCAGCATCATCCCCGGCCGCGGCCAGGTGATGGCCGAAGGCATTTTCGGCCTGATCGACGACATGACCGATTCGATCATCGGCCACGATGGCAAGCAGTTCCTGCCCTATGTCCTGTCACTGTTCCTCTTCATCCTGAGCTGCAACCTGCTCGGCATGTTCACCTATTTCACCGCCACCTCGCAGATCGCCGTCACCCTGACGCTCGCCGCCATGACCATCCTGCTGGTGCTGACCGTCGGCTTCATCCGCAATGGCTTCGGTTTCTTCAAGATGTTCGTGCCGTCCGGCGTGCCCTGGCCGATCCTGATCGTGCTGGTGCCGATCGAAGTCCTGGCCTTCATCATGCGTCCCGTCACCCTGACGCTGCGGTTGTTCGGCAATATGCTCGGCGGCCACATCGTCATGAAGGTCTTCGCCGGCTTCGTCGTTACCGGCCTGACCCTGGGCGGCCTCGGCGCCGCCATCGGCATTCTGTCGATGGGCACCATCGTCGCCCTGACAACCCTTGAATTCCTGGTCGCCTACCTGCAAGCCTTCGTGTTCGCGGTTCTGACCTGCGTTTATCTCAGTGATGTGGTCAATATCGGCCACCACTAGGTTCTTCTTTCAATCTGTTCCTTATCCAAAACTCGGAGTTAAAAACCCCATGGACGTTCAATCCGCAACCCTCATCGCCGGCGGCCTCAAGTACATCGGCGCTGGCCTGGCGACCCTCGGCATGATCGGCGCCGGTATCGGCCTCGGTATCCTGTTCGGCAACTACTATGTCGGCGCCCTGCGCAATCCTTCGGCTGCCAAGACGCAACAGACCAACCTCTTCATCGGCATGGCGCTGACCGAAGCGCTCGGCATCTTCGCCTTCGTTATCGCGCTGCTGATCCTCTTCAACGCGCCCAGCCTGTAATTGAACGCTTGCTTCTGGCGCGGGATCTTCCGTGCCGGTCACAAGTTTTCAGGAATAAAATATGACAACCGCTCCCTCACCAGAGGCCCCTTTATCTGCTGACGACGCCTCCGGCGCTTCGTTCTCGGCAACGCCGAGCGTAACCACGGTTGCGACTCTGGTGCCGGGTCAGGCCGTTGCCGAAACGCATGAGCTTCACGCCGCGACGACCGAAACGGTCGGCACGGAAGAACATCATGACGCCAAGGAAGGCGGCTTGCCGCAGTTGAATACCGACCATTGGGCCGGCCAGATGATCTGGCTCGTGGTCATCTTCCTTGTCTTCCTGCTGCTGATGTCGAAGCTCTTCGTGCCGCGCCTGCGCAAGGTCATCGACACACGCGGCGCCACCATCGCCGAAGATCTGGCCAATGCCCGCGCCAATCGCGACGAGGCCGAGGCCCAGGCGAAGCAGGCCGCCGCTGAAACCGCCGAAGCCCACGCCGCCGCCCGCAAGCTGGCAGCCGAAGCCCTGGCGCGTTCCAATGCCGAAGTCGCCGCAGCTACTGCCGTGGAAGATGAAAAGCTCGGCAAGCGTCTTGGTGAAGCCGAAACGCGTATCCGCGGTCAACGCGACGAGGCCATGCGCCATGTCAGTGAGATCGCTTCGGAAACGGCGTCGCTTCTGGTCGAAAAGCTGACCGGCAAGGCGGCTACCGCCGCCGCGCTCAAATCAGCGCTCGGAAAGGTTTAGGATCATGGAAATGCTTACCGAAGCCGAATTCTGGGTCCGCGCCGCCCTGGTCATCTTCTTCCTCATCCTGTTCGTCGCCAAGGTGCCCGGCAAGATGTGGACCTCGCTGGGTGATACCGGCAAGGCCGTCCGCGCCGAGCTTGATGAGGCCGTCCGCATCCGTCAGGAAGCGACCGACCTGCTCAACAGCATCAAGGCTCAGCGACTGGCCTCCGAAGCCAAGGCCCGTGAACTGATCGCCTTCGCCGAGGAAGAAGCCGTCCGCATGGCCGCCGATGCCCGCGTCAAGCTGGAAGAGACCATCAAGCGTCGTGAGGCCCTGGCCGAACGCAAGATCGCCCAGGCCGAAGCCAACGCTACGGCCGATGTCAAGTCAGCCGCTGCCGATCTGGCCGCGCAACTGGCCGAGCAGGTTCTGCGCGATCAGGTGGCAAAAGCCAAGACCGACACGCAGATCGACAAGGCCATCGGCCAGCTCGAAGGCCGCTTCAACTAAGGTTTGCAGGGACAAGTCCCTGCGCCCGATACATTAGGGAAGAGGCCCAGGACTACGGTTCCGGGCCTTTTTCTATGCGATCGATGGCGGCCTGGTAGACCTGCGGCGTCTGCGGCTTGACGAACAGCGATGTGATCTCCGGATGCTGCTTGCGGATGGCCGCTTCCATATCCGCCACGATGCGCTCAACCTGCATGATCGTCAGTCCGTCATCGAATTCCAGGCTCAGCGCCGCCACCACCTCTGTCGGCGCCATCTGCGTGGTCAATAGGCCATTGACCCGCAAGACGCCCTCCATGCCCTCGGCGATGCCGATAATGCCCTGCTGCATGGCCGGATCGGCGCGCTCACCGATCAGCAGGTCCTTGCTCTCCTTCGCCAGGAAGATGGCCACCGCCGCCAGCACCACGCCGATCAGCAGCGAACCGACACCATCGAAGCGCGGCTCGTGAAAGGTGACGGACGCCCAGGTGGCAGCCAGGGCGATCACAATGCCGATCAGCGCCGCGCTGTCCTCCAGCAGAACCATGAATTTCGGCGGGTCCTTGCTGCGTGTGATCGCCTGCCAATAGCTCAGGTCGCCCTTGGTCGCGTGCAGAGCCTTGGCGGCCACCCACCACGAGCCGCTCTCGAACAGCAGCGACAGGCCGAGCACGATATAGTTGATGACCGGCCGCTGCATCGGCTCCGGATCCTGCAGGTGGACAATACCTTCATAAAACGACACCCCCGCCCCGACCGCGAAGATCAGCAGGGCGACGATAAAGCTCCAGAAGTACAGTTCACGGCCATAGCCGAGCGGATGCGCCTCGTCCGGCTTCCGCCGCGACCGGTGCATCCCGTAAAGCAGCAGCACCTCGTTGCCGGTATCGACGAAGCTGTGGATCGCCTCCGACAGCATGGCGGACGAACCGGTCATGCTGGCGGCAATCGCCTTGGTGATGGCGACCAGGACATTGCCGATCAAAGCGGCAAGCACGACCTTGTTCGATGCCTTGTTTGAGTCTGGCGCCACACATCACCTCCCTGTCCGGAAAGCGGCGTAATCCTGCCGGTATAAGGATTCAATCGGCGGCCTTTCAGGCGCGTCTTGCGCCGGCATTACCCCATAGGGCGATGCTCCAGATGATCACCCCCAGCATCAGGACGTAAATCACCTCAATCAGTGACGGCAACAACACGCCCAAATGCGTCGCGTGGACCCTCTGGTAAGCCATGAAACTGGTCAGGCCTGTGTAAGCCACGCTAAGCAGGCCCGCTACGACAGCGACTCCGCCCAGCGTAGATAACAAACCGGAATGCGCGCCGCTGGTCAGTTTGCGTATAACTGCTGTTATTAAAACAACAAGTCCCGTGGCCATCATAATCATGACCAGAAGTTTGACCACTATGCTTGCGCTTATGAAGACATTCCCTGGCGTCGCATATGCCAAAGTACCCATAATATAGTTCATTTTCCCCTCCCCCTCGCTCCGCTGGAATACGGTAGCATAAGGCAAGGCTAACACGAAAACCCAGAACAGCAAAAAGCTCTCCGGCAGGGCCAGAGAGCTTTCAACTCATTTGCCGGTCTTAGACCGTGCGCGGTTTGCGGAGAAATCGGCGGCGGATGCCCACCAACTGGCCGCGCCCCCTTAAGATCATGCGCTCGAACTTGAGCACCTGCTGCCAGAAGATCGACACCACCTGCGGATTACGGCGCAGCAGTTTGCGCAGCGGCATGATCCAGTTCGGATGACGGCGCTTGAGATGGATAAACTGACGGCGCGCCCAGAAGGCGTTACGCAGGATCAGGATCAGGCCAACGAGAATCAGGAAATAGTGGCCCGGAATGATAATCAGCAGGAAACCGGCGGCGAGGAAAACAAAGCCGAGCGCAATCATAAGCCAGCCAAGCACCTTCTTCGAGAAGCGCTTTGCGGCGCGCTTCACGGAACGCCAAACCCTGGCGTTGGGCTTTACGGAGACCAATGATTTCTGGGGCGCGGGCGCGCCGTTTTCACTCGACATTTTGCTGACTGGACGCCTTGTCTCGTCCTGGTAACTCTGACTCGGAACTCTGGAATTTTGCACCGCAACATCGGCGCGTAAGCCTCATATGGATAGGCATTGGGGCAATGTAAAGGCGTCTGCTGAATATCCGGTGAATGTGGAGAAAATTTAATTTCCCTAGCGGTATTCGGGCATCAGGCAGCGTCTTCAGTGGCGCGTGACTGGCGGTTCCTGAAAATCGATTTCACGCCCTGTTTTACCCCCTGACGGGAGCTTTGCATGAAGCGGAACCGGCGGGGCATCAACCCGCGTTCGACGCGCAAGCCCTGCAACCACACAAGCGAGACCACCTTGGCGCCGGGCCTCAGCATGGCGCGCAGCGGACGCAACCACCGGGGATGCGCCTTGACCTGCTTCATGAACTGACGCTTGATCCACGTCGAACTGCGCAGCAAAAGGATAAGGCCAAATAGCACGAACGGCACGCCGATCGGCCCCGGCAAGGGCGCCAGAACCACGCCGAAGGCCATCAGGACCATGCCGGCCAGACTCATAAACAGTTTCAGCAGAATAGCCATTATCTCTCGTTCGGGCGCAGCCGCGCCAGCCTTGTTCGTGCCATATATTATTCGACCGCATCCTGTGCGGCCTCGACCTCTATATAGGGAGAGTGGGATCAAGAAACGATGCGGCGTCCTGCCACATATCGTCATTTGGCCATCACTTAATATGACAGCAGTTTGCGCGGCTTGTGAGCGGGCGCTTCCGCGGGCGGCGTTTCCGGTTTCGGCCGGGGCCGGCGATTGCGCAGAATCGCCTTCACATCATGCCGGAAGCGATACATGAACCGGCGATTTTTGGGCAGCAGACGGCGCTCCAGCCGCAGGGCGTGCAGCCACATCATGGCGATGACCTTGGCGCCTGGCCGCAGCAGCGCCCGCACCGGCTTGAGCATTTTCGGATGTGCGATGACCAGTTTCATGAAGCGGCGCTTCACCCACATCGAACTACGCAGCAGGACGATCAGGCCAAGCAGGAAGACGGGCACGCCGAAAGGTCCTGGCAGCGGGGTTATCACCACTCCCACGGCCATCAGGACCACGCCGAGTATGGTCATCAGCATTTTCAAGAACACGGTCATAATATGAAGATGGGATGGACCACATAGGAAGTCCATCCCGATTTCGCCTCATGCGCGATAAAAAGTGGTTAGCGCGGCTTTAAGTATATGACAGGCGGGGCTGACGGGCGGCACGGGTCTCATCGAGGCGCTTGGCCGGGGCCAGATAGGGCGCGCCCTTGAAGCGGGCCACGTCGCCCGATTTCGCGGCCTCAGCCAGGGCACGCAGTACGGCGATGAAGCCGTCCAGTTCGTCCTTGGATTCGGTTTCGGTCGGTTCGATCAGCATGGCGCCATGGACGACCAGCGGGAAGTACATGGTCATCGGGTGGAAGCCCTCGTCGATCATCGCCTTGGCGAAATCGAGCGTGGTCACGTCCGTGCCTTCCAGCCAGGCGTCGTCAAAAAGGGCTTCGTGCATGCACGGCCCCTCAGGGAACGGCACGCTCATCAAATCCTGCAAGGAGGCCTTGATATAGTTAGCGTTGAGCACGGCGTCTTCGGCGACCTGCTTGAGACCATCCGAACCGTGGCTCAGCATGTAGGTGAGCGCGCGGATGAACATGCCCATCTGGCCGTGGAAGGCGCACATACGGCCGAAGTTCTTGGCCGATACACCTTCATCATGCTCGACCAGATCGAACCCCGAACCGTGGGAAACCACCCAGGGCTTGGGCGCGAAAGGTGCCAGAGCTTCAGACAGCACCACCGGACCGGCGCCCGGACCGCCGCCGCCGTGGGGCGTCGAGAAGGTCTTGTGCAGGTTGATGTGCATGGCGTCGACACCAAGATCACCCGGACGAACGCGCCCGACAATGGCGTTGAAGTTGGCGCCGTCGCAGTAGAAATAGGCGCCGGCTTCATGGGTGACGCGGGCGATCTCGACGATATCGCGCTCGAACAGGCCGCAGGTATTGGGATTGGTCACCATGATGGCAGCGACGTCCGGTCCCAGCTTGGAGGCGAGGTCGGCGACATCGACGCGGCCGTCGGTTGTCTGGGCCACTTCCTTGACAGTGTAGCCGACGAAGGCGGCTGTGGCGGGGTTGGTGCCGTGGGCGGAGGTTGGGACCAGCACCGTGCGGCGATGCCCCTGCCCCTTAGCTTCGTGGGCCGCCTTGATGGCCAGCAGGCCGCACAGCTCGCCGTGGGCGCCGGCCTTGGGCGTCATGGCGACGGCCGGCATACCGGTCAGGACTTTCAGCCAATGCGCCAGTGTATCCATCAGCGCCAGTGCGCCCTGCACGGTCGACACCGGTTGCAACGGGTGGATATCGCCGAGGCCCGCCACGCGCGCCATCTTCTCATTAAGGCGCGGATTGTGCTTCATGGTGCACGAGCCGAGCGGATAGAGCGCCAGGTCGATGGCGTGGTTCTTCTGCGACAGGCGCACATAGTGGCGCATGGCTTCCGGCTCGGTCAGGCCGGGTAGAGACAGGTCGTCACGCAGCAAGCCATCGAGGTCGGACGCATCAAGGGCGATGTCGGCGAAATCGACGCCGGTGCGGCTGTAATCGTCTTTTTCAAAGATCAGCTTTTCGGATTGCAACAGGCCCTTGCCGCCGAGCAGCGACTTGAACGAGGTGGCCTCTACGTTGATTTCAGGGGCGCTTGGGCGACCAACGGAATTCATAGTCATTGGGCGACCTCCTTAAGCGTGGCGACAAGGGTAGCGATATCGGCGTCCGAAACAGTTTCGGTGACGGCGATGATCAGGTGGTTCTCAAAACCCGGCTCGTTTTGCAGGCGGGCGAACGGCACGCCGCCCAGCACATTCTTCGCCGCCAGGGCTTCCACCACCGCGACGGCAGGTTTTGCCAGCTTCACCGTGAATTCATTGAAGAAACGCGGTGTGACCACCTCAAAACCAGCGGCAACCAGTTGATCTTTCGCCGCGTGGGCCTTGGCGTAATTGATCCTGGCCACGCGTTGCAGGCCGGTCTGACCGAGCAGGCTCATGTGGATTGAAAACGCCAGCGCGCAAAGACCTGAATTGGTACAGATATTCGAGGTCGCCTTGTCGCGGCGGATATGCTGCTCGCGGGTGGAAAGGGTCAGCACGAAACCGCGTTCGCCATCGGCATCGACGGTCTCGCCGCACAGGCGGCCGGGAAGCTGGCGCAGGTACTTTTCCCTGGCGGCGAAAAGCCCGACATAGGGACCGCCGTAGGACAGCGGCACGCCAATCGACTGGCCTTCGACGGCCACGACATCGGCGCCCATTTCACCGGGCGATTTCAGCAGGCCGAGTGACATGACCTCGGTGACAACCACGATCAGCAGCGCGCCGGCGGCCTGCGCGGCCCTGGCGATCTCGGTGACATCGGTGGCCGTACCGAAAACGTTCGGCGTCTGGACCACGACGCAGGCCGTGTTGGCATCGATATGTTGCAGCACGTCGGCTTCGTTATCGACGGCGACGGCGCAGGCTTCGGTCTCGATACCAACGGCGTGCGCCAGGGTCTCGACCGTTTCACGGTAGTGCGGGTGCAGGCCGCCGGAGAGCACGGCCTTGTTACGCTTGGTCACGCGGGTCGCCATCAGCACGCCTTCGGCGGCGGCGGTCGAACCGTCATACAGCGAGGCATTGGCCACGGGCATCCCGGTCAGGCGGGCCACCTGGCTCTGGAACTCGAACAGCACCTGCAGGGTGCCTTGCGCGATTTCCGGCTGATAGGGCGTATAGCTGGTCAGGAATTCCGAGCGCTGGATGATGTGATCGACCGTCGCCGGGATATGGTGGCGATAGGCGCCGGCGCCGACAAAGAACGGCACCTTGGCCGGGCTGACGTTCTGGGCGGCGAAGGCGTTCAGTTGCGCCTCCACTTCCAGTTCGCCGGCGAACTTCGGCAGATCGACCGTGCCCGAGCGGCGTGCCGATTGCGGCACATCGACGAACAGGGCATCGACGCTGTCGACGCCGATCTTTTCCAGCATGGCGGCGCGGTCGCCGGTACTTAAGGGGAGATATCTCATTGTAAATTCCTACCAAATATACGCTTTGGTCAAGTTTTCCCCCTCGCCCCGTTTACGGGGAGAGGGCTGGGGTGAGGGGCTTTTGCAAGCTTGGCAACCGCCCCTCCTCCGGCCTTGCGGCTACCTTCTCCCCGCAAGAAGCGGGGCGAAGGGAAGAACGGCAAGTTTAATTAAAGAGTCGCCAGATAGGCTTCGTAAGCGGCGCGATCCATCAGGCCATCGAGTTCCGAGGCATCGGCCAGCCTGATCTTGGCGATCCAGCCGCCGGCTTCCGGCACGGCATTGATGGTTTCCGGCGCGCCCGTCAGCTCGGTATTGGCTTCGATTACTTCGCCCGATACCGGTGCATAAACGTCCGACGCCGCCTTGACGCTCTCGACCACAGCGAAGCTGTCGCCCTTTTTCAGCACCTTGCCGACGTCCGGCACTTCGACGAACACGACGTCACCGAGCGCTTCGGCGGCATACAGCGTGATGCCGACAAAGGCTTCGTTGCCGGTGACATTGACCCATTCGTGGTCTTTGGTGAATTTCATGATCTTAACCTTTCGGCTTGCGGTGATAGCCGTTGGCAACGAACGGCAATGAGACGATTTCGGCGGCATAAGGCTTGCCGCGGGTTTCCAGTTTCAGCTTCGTGCCGATAGCCGATGACGCCGGCGGCACATAGCCCATGGCGATTGAATAGCCAAGGCTTGGCGACGGTACGCCGGAGGTGACCACGCCCAGTTCGGCGCCCTCTTCGCTGAGGATCTTGGCGCCTTCACGGGCTGGCGGGCCTTCAAGCACGCGGATAGCGACACGAACGCGTTCCAGCGCGCCGTCGAGTTGGGCTTTCAGGCGGTCGATGCCCTTGATATCGCCGCGCGCCAGACGCGACTTGTTCATAGCGAAGCCGAGATTGGCCTCGGCCAGGGTATAGCCGGCATCCATTTCATGACCATAGAGCGGCATACCGGCTTCCAGGCGCAGGCTGTCGCGCGCCCCCAGACCGATCGGGCGGACATGCGGATTGCTGAGCAGTTCGTCCCATAGGTCGCCGACGCGCGCGGCCGGGAAGCTGATCTCGAACCCATCCTCGCCGGTATAGCCGGAGCGCGAGATATAGGCGACCTCCTCCAGAAGTTGGAAGGTGCCACATTCCATGAAATACATTTCGCAGGCCGCCGGACACAGTTCCATCATCACGTCCTTGGCCTTGGGGCCTTGCAACGCCAGCAGGGCGCGGTCTGTCATGACATGAAATTCGACATCATCGCCGGTTTCATCTTCCGCAATGATATCGCAAATAGTCTCAAAATCCTCTTCCTTACAGGCGGCATTGACCACCAGCATGAAGCCCTCGGCTTCGGGACGCGACACCATCCAGTCGTCAAGGATGCCGCCCTCGTCATCAAGCAGTAGTGAATACTTCTGCTTACCCTGAGCGAGAATAGAAAAGTCAGTAGGTGTGCGGGCTTCCAGCACGGCGACGGCACCTGGACCGCTCAGTCGCGCCTGGCCCATATGCGACACGTCGAACAGGCCGGCCTCGGCGCGGGTCCATTTGTGTTCGGCCAGTACGCCCTCATACTTGACCGGCATATTGTAGCCGGCGAAGGGCACCATCTGGCCGCCGAGCGCAACATGGCGGTCGAATAAGGGCGTGAATTGCAAATTGGAGTCGGAGTCGGACATATGGCTTCACTCAAAACAGGGGTGACGGTTCGGTCGTTCTGCGCCCCCGCTGTCCTTTTGACCTGAGAGATTTAGGCGCTATTTACGCCGTTGCTCCGTCGGTGGGATGTCGAGCATCCACTTTCCAGCGTTTGAGTTATCCTACGGTCCGTGAGCCTGAGCGTTTCCGGGGCGGTTGCGCCTTCGGCGGTGTAACCGAAGCTACACTCTCTCCCGTAGGGGTGTTTCGCTTGTGCGTTAGGCCGGATTAAGAGTCAAGACGTAAGAATACAAACTATCTATCCCCACTTCACTAGCTGTGAATGGCCTTAAGTGGACAGCTGTGTAACTGACAGAATTAGCCCTTGCGCGTTTTATCGAATCGCGCACCTATAACCTTTCTCTCTTCACATGAACTCCTTGATTTTTTAAGCAGGAGTCTGTCATGAATTTGAGTGTTCCCCCTGAAAACGAAAAAAACCATGTAACTATCGGCTTTGGCAGGTGGTTCCAGGGAATGGCTAATGGAAAATACGCGATTAATGCACTGGTTTTGATAGCCGCAATGGCTTTTGGGACCATACTCGTTTGGAAACTGCTCGGCTAATGCAGCCAATGCACCAGCCAGAACACCAACAACGCCGCAATCCCGATTACCAGTCCGGCCAGAACCAGCATCACCGTCAGGCTGGTCAGTTTTTGCGTCAGGGGTATCGGCTCGTAACTATAGGCATCCGCCGGCCAGACCTTGCTTTTCGCCAGCGCCTTCAGTTCGCCGACGGTAAAATCGCGATAAACCAGGCACTTATCCGGCCACAGCCACCAGAACGGCGACACCTTCTGTTCCGCTGGCGGCTTCACGCCGTGGATGGCCAGCAGGGTCATCATGTCGTCGATATAGAAGTCGGTCTCGGCATCGCCATCGAGATCGTCCAGCAGATAGGCGTCATCGCCCTTCGCCTCGAACGCCGCCAGACATTCCGGGCTGAGGCGCGCTTCCAGCAGGTCATGCAGACCTTTCTCGAACGATTTAACCATTATTGACGATCAGCCTCAAATGACCCTTTTCGCGCAGTTCCGGCGGATCGTAAACCTCCGGCCGCGTCACTTTTTCGCTACGGCCGAGGAAACGCTGCTTGTATTTCGCCATTTCCGGCAAGAGCGACGCCTCCAGATGGTGGGTTTGGATTTCGACACAGTGATCGGCGATACGTTCGATCTGGCGATTATGATAGCGCCCCGGCGGCGTGACAAGCACCAGTTTCTTCTTCGGAAAACGTTCCTTGAGATACCGCGCCGTGGCGGCGTGATCGCCATCGGCCGTCACCAGGTAACAGACATCGAACAGGTCATCCTCGGCATCGGCGGCAATGGACAGCGCCAGATTGACATCCCCCTGTTTTTCAACGGAAATATGCCATTTGTGGCCGCAACTATTGCAGCTATCCAGCGAATGGATGAAGTGCCCCATGCGGCAAATCACACCCTGCCCTTCCAGCGCCTTGCGGTAATCCTCGTGGCGTTGCAGCTTCGAGCGGTTGGTCGGCGAGACGGCCGAGCACCACACCACGCGCTTGACCTCCTCGGATTTCGGCGCGATGGCGCGGCCCAGCGCTTTCAGATTCAGCCATTTGAGATAGGGGCGTTTGTAGGCGTCGACGGCGTGGTAAAGGTTGAAGCCGTCATAATAGAAGGCGGCGCGCTTGCGAAAAAACGGCCATGACCACCCGCCTCCCGAACCTGTCTCCCGCCCTTTAGACATACTCAAGCCCACCCATTAACGTCTTGGTAACAATAAACCTCAGTTACGGGCGTTTGTCAGCAGGTTTTGTTATGGCGGGATTTTAAGGAAGTCAGAAACCCCACCACCACGCCTCAAGCGAGGCGCGGTCCCCCTCCCCGGCATAGCCGGGGAGGTATAGGTAGAGCGATACTTTTCTTGTACCTCCCCACCTTTGGTGGGGAGGGGGACCGACGTGCTCTTGCACGTTGGTGGTGGGGTTTCTTTCTTAAATCACATCTGCTCTGGCGCGCTCAGGCCCATCAGGTCAAGGCCCAATTCGAGCTGGCGCAGGGTCAGGCTGACCAGCCCCAGCCGCGACGCCTTCAGCACCGCATCCTCGCCCACGAGCACCGGGCAATTGGCGTAGAACTTCGAGAAGCCTTGCGCCAACCGATAAACGTGATCGGCCAGGATATTTGGCGCGCGCTTGAGGTAGGTTTCCTTCAGCGCATTATCGAAGCCATCGAGCAGCAGCACCAGTTCGCGTTCCGCCGGTTCGGTCACGGTGATCTCACCGGAGGCCAGCCCCTGCTCGCCGGCCTTGCGCAGGATCGATTTCATCCGCACCGCCTGATAGAGCAGGTACGGCCCGGTCTTGCCCTCAAAGCTCATGAAGCGATCGAGATCGAAAATGTAGTTAGTCAGGCGGTGATTGCTCAGTTCGGCGAATTTAAGCGCCGCCACGGCCACCTTATGTGCGGTATCGGCAAAGGCGGCTTCCGAAAGTCCCTCGCCTAAGCCCGCCTCATGCAGGCGCGCATTGGCCTTCTCGACCGCTTGCGAGATCAGGTCATGCAGCTTGAGTGTACCGCCGTCGCGGGTCTTGAACGGCTTGCCATCGGCGCCGTTGACCGTGCCGTTGGCGGCGTGTTCGAGGTGGCCTTCTTCGGCATAGCCCGCCAGATAGGCGGCGCGGAAGACCTGCTCGAAATGGTCGGACTGGCGCTGATCGACAATATAGAGCGTCAAATCGGGCTGATATTCGGTCTTCCGCTGAACGATGGTCGCCAGGTCGGTCGTGCCGTACATCGACGAGCCTTCGGAGGACACGACCAGCAAAGGCGGCACGTCCTTCTTGTCATCGTCCCTGGCCACGCGAACAATCTGCGCGCCCTGGTCGGCTTCGAGCAGCCCCTTGGTTTTCAGGTCGGCAATCATGCCCTCGATATAGGGATCGGCATCGCTTTCGCCCTTCCACCAATCGAAGGTCACGCCAAGTGCGCCGTAATCGCGGATCAGGGCTTCGCGGCTGACCTTGACGAAATGCGACCACAGGGCGCGATAGCCTTTTCGGCCTTGCTGGAGTTCGCGGGTGGCGGCCTTGGCGCGGTTGCGATAGGCTTCATCCTCCTTGCCCTTGTTGGAGGCATAGGGGTAAAGCCGCTCCAGGTCTTCCAGCGTGACCGGCGCTGTCGTCGGATAGTCGCCGGTGAAGGCGTCGTCGAAATAGGGCAAGCCCGGCTGTTCATCGGAAACCGCCGTGATGAGCAGGCCCATCTGGTAGCCCCAGTCGCCGAAATGGGCGTCGCCCATCACCTCGTCGCCCAGAAAACGCAAGATGCGCTTGAGCGATTCGCCGATTACCGCCGTGCGCAGGTGGCCGACGTGCATCGGCTTGGCGACATTCGGCCCGCCAAAATCGATGATCACCTTACGAGCGTCCGCCACTTTCGGCGCACCCAAGCGCGTATCGGCCATCAGTGCATTGGCGCGACCGCTCAGGGCTTTTTCGGCCAGCACGAAATTGAGAAAGCCGGGACCGGCGATTTCCACCCCCTTCAGGCGGGCATCATCGGCAAAATACGAAACAATCTTGCCGGCCACTTCACGCGGATTGGCCTTGGCGGCCTTGGCCACAGCCAGCGCGCCATTGCACTGGAAATCGGCCAAATCCGGGCGGTCCGAAGCATTCACACGGCCGGCCGAGGCATCGAAGCCTTCCGCCACAAAGGCAGAGGCCGCGCTGTTGCTCAGTTGAGTCTTGAAGTCGTGGGAATCGATGAAGGATTCGGTAAAGGCAGGCATGGGATTATCCGGGAGGTAAATTCACCGCCCTCTTAAGCCACATGTCCCTTGCAAGACAAGAACCTTATTCGGCCGGCTTCTTCTCAACAGGCGAGACATAGCGGAAATGCTTGCCCTCGCGGTTGAACTCGGCCATTTTCGGCGTCACATCAAAGCCGATCAGGACTTCGAAATTCGAGCCGGAAACCGTGATGTCCTTGCGCGGAATATAGATGCCTTCCAGGCGCGTATTGACGTCGATCTTCTGCTGCCCTTCGGCAAAAGTTACCGGCAGTTCGAATTCCTGCTTGGCCAGTACGGTCTTGTCGCGCTCGGTGACGGCGATCCAATAGTGGTAAACGTTGGTCTGGCCTTCCGCCTGCGGTCCGCGACCGAGCGAGAAGCTGACATCCATACCGACCTGGATCGGATCGGTGCCGGTATAGGCGCATTCTGACTGGATGCCATTGATTTCGCCGGTCCACATGGCGGCGGCGGTCGTCTGAACGTCATTCTTGAACTGGTGATAGCGCGCCGCGTCGTAAAGCACCTTCACATAAGGGCACGGCCCTTCGGCCTTGAGCTTCTTGAGGTTCAGCGAGCGGTTGCCCCATTCCTCGTCCTTCTTTTCACGGTCGGCCGCCGTCTGCTGGTCGTCTCCCTGGTCCTGACCACCCCGGCCACGGCTCTGCGCCGAGGCAAGGCTCGCCAGACCGGCACTCAGGAACACACCCAGGCAAACCCCGGCCAGAATACGGCGCATAACAACTGACATAGGCGTGAAGATCCCCAATAACGAATACATGGTGTGCGAGGCGGCATCAGGCGAAGCGCATCGTTTGAGGATGTGTAGCGCCTTGATATCACTTTTCAAAGGGTTTTATGGAGCACTTGCGGCCAAAGTGCGGCGGAAGACCTTCGCGCGTGTTATCTCTATTTTGCCCTCAAGCCGGGCGGGCTTCCCCGCATCAGGCTCGGGCGGGCGCTTGCCCTTGCCAACGATTGCTCTGCAATAGTTGGAGAGACGTATTCCCAAATCCGCCGAAAATGCTTATGTGAAGGCCATGAACGCCCCTCTCCCCCCTTTGGCCCTGCCCCTAAAGGTCTATCTCGCCACGCCGCGCGGCTTTTGCGCCGGCGTCGATCGCGCCATCCAGATCGTCGAACGCGCCATCGAGCGTTATGGCGCCCCGGTCTATGTCCGCCACGAGATCGTGCACAACAAGCATGTGGTGGATCGCCTGAAAGGCCTGGGCGCGGTGTTCGTCAAGGAACTGGATCAGTGCCCGCCGGATCGCCCGGTGGTTTTCTCGGCGCACGGCGTGCCAAAATCGGTGCCAGCCGATGCGCAGAACCGGCAGATGTTCTACCTCGACGCCACCTGTCCGCTCGTTTCCAAGGTCCACGTCGAGGCCGAGCGTCACCATAGTGAAGGCCGCGAAATCATCCTGATCGGCCATGCCGGTCATCCGGAAGTCATCGGCACAATGGGCCAGTTGCCCGCAGGGGCCGTAAAGCTGATCGAAACCGTCGAACAGGCGCGCGCATTTATCCCCGTCGATCCCGACAATCTCGCCTTCGTCACCCAGACCACGCTTTCGGTTGACGATACGGCGGAGATCGTCGGCGCCCTGCAAGCCCGTTTCCCGTCCATCGCCGTGCCGCACAAGGAAGACATCTGCTACGCCACCACCAATCGCCAGGATGCCGTCAAGCAGGTGTCGGCCGATTGCGACCTGGTGCTGGTGATCGGTTCGGCCAAGTCATCCAATTCGCAGCGTCTGGTCGAGGTCGCCCTGCGCGCCGGGGCGAAAGCCGCTTATCTGGTCGATGACGCCAGCCACGTCGATTGGGCATGGTTCGATGAGGTGAAGGTGCTGGGCATTTCCGCCGGGGCCTCGGCGCCGGAAGACCTGATCAGTGGTTTGGTCGCGGCGGTGGCGGCGCGTTTCGATGCCGAAATCATCGAGAACAACGGCATCAGGGAAACGGTCACATTCAAGCTACCCAAGGCTTTGACAGACGCCTGAGCGGGGGCACAGCCCCTGCACCCATAACTCGACAGCGCTTGTCTATTCCACCCGACTCGCCGATAAGCCCTTATGACCGAACGCACCCACGTCATTCTCTACACAGACGGCGCCTGCAAGGGCAATCCCGGCCCCGGGGGCTGGGGCTGCATCCTGATGTCGGGCCTGCACGAGAAAGAACTCTACGGCTACGATCCGCAGACCACCAACAACCGCATGGAACTGATGGCGGCCATCGCCGGCCTCGAAGCGCTGAAAAAGCCTTGCGACGTCAAGCTCTATATCGACAGCCAGTACGTGCTGAAGGGCATGACCGAGTGGATCAGGGGTTGGAAGGCCCGCGGCTGGAAAACCGCCGACAAGAAGCCGGTGAAGAACGACGACCTGTGGATGCGCCTCGATACCGCCTGCCAGCCACACAAGATCAAGTGGATCTGGGTCAAGGGTCACGCCGGCAATGAAATGAACGAGCGCGCCGACCAACTCGCCAACAAGGGCATCGAAGAAGCCCGTGCACGGATTTAGGGCCGATCTGGTCAGGTCAACTATATTTTCCATTCTTTAACCTCCGTTAGCCCTGCCGTGACATAATCCCCGACGACAGAATGTCGCCGTGAGCAAACGGAGGTTCAGGAATGAACTCCATAAACACCAATATCGGGGCCATGATCGCCCTGCAAAATCTGAACGCCATAAACGCCGAGCTTCAGACGACGCAGAACCGTATCTCCACGGGCCTGAAGGTCGCCAGCGCCAAGGATGACGGCGCCACCTGGGCCATCGCCCAACAGCAACGCTCAACCGTTTCCTCGCTCGACGCCGTAAAGCAATCCCTGTCACGCAATTCATCGGTGATCGATGTCGCTCTGACAGCTGGGGAATCCGTGTCCGACCTGCTCACACAACTTCGGGAACGCGCCCTGGAGGCTTCTGACACCTCGCTCGATTCCACGGCCCGCAGCGCCCTGAATGACGACTTCATCGCCATCCGCAACCAGATCACCAAGACCCTGGCCAATGCCGGCTTCAACGGCATCAACCTGCTCAATGGCTCCAAATCGTCGATCGCCGCCCTGGCCAATGCGGAAGGCACCAGCCGTCTCACCGTGGACGCGCAGAACATGTCGCTCGGCGGCACGATCATAACCTTGAGCGCAAGCGCCGCCCTCTCGACAGCCACCGCGGCGGCAAGCCTGCTCTCCACGCTCGACGACTCGATCAACAATGTGTCCATCGCCCTGGGCCGGCTCGGCACCTCGTCGAAGTCCCTGGACACGCATCTGACCTTCATCGGCAAGCTTCAGGACACGATCACCGCCGGTATTGGCAACCTGGTCGATGCCGATCTGGCGAAAGAGAGCGCCAGGCTCCAGGCCCTTCAGGTCAGGCAACAACTCGCCATTCAGATGCTGTCCATCACCACACAGTCCCAATCGTGGGTTCTCAGCCTCTTCCGCTAATCGCCGAAATCGAAGATATCGCCGAAGTCGAAACCCTTCTTTTTCTTTTTGTGGCCATGCGCGAAATCACGTCCTTCATAACGATGATCGTCATCATCCCGCCGGTAGGCCGGCGCGCGCGGTTGAGATGGCGGCGGCAAGGGAATTTCCCGGTCTTCCTTCGATAAGGCGATCAGCTTTTCCAGTTCGCCGCGATCCAGCCACACGCCCTGACACTGCGTACAGATATCGATCAGGATGCCTTCACGGATGACTTCACGGAATGATCCCTTGCAAACAGGACAGATCAAGGCGGACATGGGCGCTCCTTCCAATTACACAATCCTCCTGACATGGAACTGTGAAAAGCAAAGTCAATAGATGCGCCTTAGATCGCCTTCATATCTCGTTTGAAACGCCGCCAGTTGCGGACATAATGCGCCGCCGAATGGGTCAGTTTGCCAATCTGCTCCGGCGTCAGTTCTCGCGCCACTCGCGCCGGCTGGCCGATTAACAATACGCCGTCGGGATATTCTTTCCCCTCCGGCACCAATGCTCCCGCGCCAACGATGGTGTTCTTGCCGATCTTCGCCCGCGCCAGAATAACCGCGCCGATGCCGATCAGGCTGTTGTCGCCGATCTCGCAACTGTGAATCATCGCCTTGTGGCCGACCGTCACGTCATTGCCAATGGTCAGCGGCAGGCCGTTGTCGGAATGCAGCACGGCCCCGTCCTGGATATTGCTGCGGGCGCCGATGGTGACAGGATCGTTGTCGCCACGCACCACCGCGCAAAACCACACGCTGGCGTCCTCGCCCAGGGTCACATCACCGATGATATCGGCCGACGGCGCGATCCAGCAACGGTCTTCCGCCGGCAGTTTCGGTGCTTTTTCACCTAATTTGTACAGGGCCATGAACGCCTCCGCTTCCAATTGTTGATTATGACGCATTTGCGAAATTATTGAAAGTGAACGACGCCATTAAGATATCGCTAACCATCCTCAGCGAATCTGATAGCGTCGGTTACAGGTAAGGGAATCAGTGCTCCCTTTTCCCACAATCGGCATCACACTTAAGGTTCTAGCCTTAGAGGTAATACGTGGCAATCCGGGTAGCGTTCTCGTCCCTTGCTTCTCCACCGCCCCCAAATGGCGATGGCGCTTCTTCTGGCTGCTGCCGAATGTCCTCCCCCAGCGCGTATCCCGTACACAAAGGCGAGCCTCTTTTGGCGTCGCCTTTTTTCATGTTCTTTTTTAAGGAGCCATCATGACCAAGCGAGCCGCAAAACGTTTCCTGCGCGAAGGCAATCTGGATGCGGAGCAATTCGCCCCCGACACGAAAGTGCGTCGGCTGAATGTTCATGGCGCCGGCATCAACGGCGGCTGGTCTCCCAATGGCTCCGCCAACGAAGACCGCGACCAGTCCTATGTCAAAACCATCAAGCCGAAATCCGAAGGCCAGGCCGCGCTGATGGCCGCCATCGATGAGAAAAACCTCGTCCTGGCGCTTGGGCCAGCAGGCACGGGCAAGACCTACCTCGCCATCGCCAAGGCCGTCGAGGCGCTGGAAGCCGGCAAGGTCGGCCGCATCGTTCTCTCGCGTCCGGCCGTCGAAGCCGGGGAATCGATCGGCTTCCTGCCTGGCGACATGGAGGACAAGCTGGCGCCTTATCTGCGCCCGCTTTACGACGCCCTCACCGACCGGATCAGCATGAAGCGCGTCAAGGCGCTGATGGCGGAAGGCCTGATCGAGATCGCGCCGGTCGGCTACATGCGCGGCCGTACGCTCAACAATGCCTTCGTGGTTATCGACGAGGCCCAGAACTGCACCTATGTCCAGCTCAAGATGCTGCTGACCCGCCTCGGCTGGAATTCGACCATGGTCGTGACCGGCGATCCGGCGCAGAGCGACCTTCTTCCCGGTATTTCCGGCCTGGGCGATGTCGCGGATCGTTTCGAGGCGGTCGAGACCATCAAGGTGGTCCGCCTGAAGGACAAGGATATCGTGCGTCACCCCCTCGTGGCGCAGATGCTGGGCGTGCTGTAGGCGCAGAAACGACGCTCAAACGCGAAACGGCGGGTCTCACGGCCCGCCGTTTTTATGCACGACATGAAACAAGCGGCGAGGTCACCCTCGCCGCTTCCCTCATAGTCAATCCGTCAGAACTTAGAAATCCTTCGAGATGTTCAGGTAGAACTGACGGCCGATCAGGCCGCTGTAGTATTGGCTGGAGAACGGATAGTTGCCGAGTCGGCTGGCAGAACCCGAATAAAGGCCGTCACCAATTTCCGGCGCGTTCTCGTCAAGCACATTGTTGACGCCAATAATGAACTCATAAGTCTTGGCGCGATAACGGAATTCCAGATCATGCGTCACAAACGGAGGGGTCGCGGCGGCGTAAGTATATGTCTGAGTCGCATTGGTTCCGGTTTCACCATAGAAGCCCAGATTGCTTGAGGCGCCTGTATAGTTAAACGTCCATGCCACAGTCCAGTCCTTATGGGTGAACTTGGTCTGGACATTACCAACCCAACTTGGATTGCCGATTGTTCCCACATAATCAATGATCGTGGCGCCGGCATATGACTGGCTCTTGTAGTACTTGTACCAGCTAAATTGCGCATCCGAAGTCAGCTTGCCGAAGTTGAACTCATGCTCATAGCTGGCAGTGAAGTCGATGCCTGCGGTCGATTCGGTCGGAATGTTACGATAGCTGCCGTCGATATCGAGGATCGCATTAAAGGTCGTGGAAGCCGGGTCCAGATCGCGCGTGAAATTATCACAATAACCAGGTTGCGAACGGAATTCCGGACTGTTGTAACAGGCGCCGATAACAGCCACGCCATTGGAGGCGATTTCGTCGCTGATTTTGGTCTTCCACACGTCCATGGCAAACTTGAAGCCTGTATTCGGCGGCGTCAGCACAAAGCCGAGCGTCGTCGCGTAAGAGGTTTCAGGCTTGAGGTCGAGACCGCCACCGGTTGTGATGACAGCCGATCCATAAGTCGGATAATAATCCCCCTCGACGCCATCAGCGAGACAGTTGGCGCGAACCGTGGAATTGACCTTATACTCGCCGTCAGCGCCCTTATCATCATAGCGGATACAGGGGTCGACACTGGTTTGAGACAGGTAACCGGTCTGGTCATTCAGGTATAGCTCATAGAGCGCCGGTGCACGGAAGGATGTGCCGGCCGTGCCGCGGACACGGAAGATATTATCGACCGCCCAGTTGAAACCGGCCTTATAGGTCGTGGCGTCGCCGACACTCTTATAATCACTGTAACGGCCGGAAAGGCTGAGCGTCAGGTCTTCAAAGAGGAACTTGCCACGCACGATCGGCACTTCCAGTTCGCCGTAGACTTCGGACAGGCGATCCGTGCCCTTGGTAATACCCGAAGACGAGCGGTTGTATGAATTACCGCTGCGCGACAACTCACCCGGCACGTCATTGATCCTGTCTTCGCGGAAGCTGATGCCGAAAGCGCCGCCGAGCGCGCCGGCCGGCAGTTGCATGATATCGCCTGTCGCCGTGGCTTCCGCCGTCAACTGACTGTAATCCGTCCGGCCGTGATCAACCGTGAAGTAATAAGCATTTTCCGCGTCGGTCAGCTTGCCTTCGAGCAAGGCTTCCGGCGTAAACAGATTAAGCGGCACGCAACCCGCCGGCGCACCGGCGCCGCATTCATCTATGAATTCAAAGGTATTCTGATCAAAACCGGTGCCCCAGTTTACACGGTCCGCATAGGTCGCAGACTCGTCATACTTGCCGACACTTTTTGAATAGGACACGTAGGCGTCCCAGTTCCACGAAGACAATGTGCCGCGAACGCCGCCGAGTGCACGACCAAGATTGACTTCCTGCGATGAGAAGTTTTCATGTAGGGCGATAGGCTGGAGATAAGGGATGCCCAGCGGATTGACGCTCGACGCATAAGAATAATACGGGAAGAGCTGACCCCAGGCAATCTGGGAGGACTCACGACGGCCGAACATCAGTTCCGTGTAGAGTTCAGCGCCGCCTAACCAGTCAGGACGATACTGGCCCTGCGCAAAAAGCGACATACGCTTCACCGGCGAAATAGCGGTAGCCGTCAACGCCGCCGGCGGATTGTCATGCTCATAGACCACGGTCGCCCCTGTGCCGTCATAGGTTATGTAGTCCGGAATGTCGAAATGCTGGCCGAGCGGATCTGTCGGATCATAAACAGCGCCGGGATTGGCGCCCTTGTGATAGAAATAGATTCCCTGGAATTCAGCCGTCTGGTTGCCATCATTATCAAAAATGGGGCTGTTAACAAAGTAGTTGTCATAGATCGAACCGCCAAAAACACCTTTGGCGTTGTAGCACTTGATCTGACCGGTATCCGGATCAATGCGGTCGGCGCGCGAACCGTCTGCCTTATAGCGTAACAATTGCGGACAGGACAGACCGGGGCGATCCGCCAGCGTCAACGCTTTCTGCTCGTAATATTCACCCGAAATCAGAATGCTGCCCTTATCGAACGTTTTGCCATACATGGCCGAGGCGGCATAGCTGTCCGCCCCCTTCTCTTCGGACTTCAGGCCTGAGACTTCCATATGAAAGCCGTCATAGTTCTTCATCGTAATGACGTTTACGACACCGGCCACGGCGTCAGACCCGTAAATCGATGACGCGCCGTCCTTCAGGATTTCATAGCGCGCCACCATCGACTGCGGAATGAAGTTCAGGTCGACCGGACCTACTGTGCCGCCAACGCCGGCCGGCGGCATCCGGCGGCCGTTGATCAAAACGAGTGAGCGCTGTGCGCCAAGTCCACGCAATGACAGGGTATTGATACCATCGCCACCATCGACGATATAGCCGGTGAACGTATTGTTGACCTGGCCGGAACCGGCTGCGATCGACGAGCTTTGCAGAATTTGAGCGGCATTGATCATGCCGGACAGGCTGGATTTTTCAGCCGTGATGACCTGAACGGGGGCTGCCGAATTGAATTCCGACTTGCGGATGCGCGAGCCGGTCACGACGATTTCAGTGGTGGTGTCATCAGCCGGGGCCGCTTCAGGCGCGACTTCGGACGCGACGGGCGTCGCCGTAGAACCGTCAGTAGGCGGCGTGGTTTCCTGGGCGATGGCCGGCAGGCCCACTGCTAAGGTGGTCAGAATAGTGCCAGTCAGCAACCATTTGCGCGTCAAATTCGTCGATTTCGACATGAAAAACTCCATTGTGAAAGGACCTTCCGGGCCTGACTTGACACTATCTCGTCACAATTTCGACGCAATGCTAAAATGGTTTCATCCCAAACTTAAAACCGGTGTGTGATCACTTTGTCGCACCCGCACAAACGTAAGGCCCCGCAACGCATTGCGGGGCCTTACTTCATTACAATAAGTTAATATTATGCGGTTGCTATATACCTAATTGATTAATCCGCACTTCGGACTTTTCAGGAAAGCCTCCATCAACCCCAGAGTTTGCTCCTGCCATTCCGTATGCCACGGCAGGGTGTGCCACATGCCCTTGATTTCGGTATATTGGGCATCTTTTCCGGCCGACTTCATCGCCGCATAGAACATGCGGGAGTGGTCGGTATCGGCCTGCCGGTCGTGGTCGCCGTGGAAAAGCAGGATCGGTATATTGGCCTTGTCGACATTCTTGAGCGGGTCCATGCCATCGACCGTGTGGCCCTGGATGTCGCGCTGGACGTGGCTGCCGCCCCACAGATTGCCGATGCGTTGCAGGCTGGAAACCCCTGCCCCGGCAATGGCGCACTTGTACGGGCTGTTCGGACGGACACTGGCGGCTATGGCCGCGAAACCACCATATGAATAGCCCATGATCGCCATGCGTTTCGGATCAGCGACACCGCGTGACACGAGATAGGCCGCCGCGTCGTCGTTGTCATCCGACATCTTCTTCCCCCACTCATTGTCGCCCGCCTTCCAAAGCTTGTCGCCCCAGCCTTCGGAACCGCGATACTGCGGTTGAATGACGGCGATGCCGCGTGTGGCGAAGAATTGCGGCCAGCCAGTCATGTCCCAGGTTTGCTCGTCACGCGCCCAGGGGCCACCGTGCGGCAAGACGATCAGCGGCACCGCCCCCTGGTCAGGAGTCCAGCCCGCCGGATAGGTAATAAAGGCCGGGATATCCAGGCCGTCGCGCGCTGTATAGGTCACAAATTCCGGCTTGCCGAGCGTCTTCGGATCAATCCACGGCTTGGCGCCACCAAGCGGTTGCAGCTTATTGTCTTTATAAAGAAAATATTGCGGTGGGAAATCCGGCGCATCCACCTCGACGACCGCCGTTTGATAGGTATCACGGTTGACGGTCAGATGAACATTCTTGCCGGGGAAACTGGCTTCAATCGATTTTTGCGCCGCCGCCCATTTGGGATCGAGATAGCTGACAATCGTATCGGGCCCCTCGATAGACACGGCGAAGATATCGGTTTTCTTGTTGGCGCGGTCGATGGCGAAGCTGACCCGGTTGATATCGTACTTGGCGTTAGCGAACAAAGGCTCGGCCGAGAATTTTTGCGCCTTGATGTCATAGTCATAGATGGCGCTTTTATCACCGTTGATATTGGTGGAAATCACCAGTTGGTTCGGGTCAGTATCAAAGCCAAGGATCGTGATATTCTTGCGTTCAGCCACCTTGTAGCTCAGCGGCGCATGATAGACCCACTGGCCCGAAGCCTTGTCCTTGATATAGACCTTGTACCAGAACTCGCCGCCCACCGTGTCAAGCTGCTCCTTGATGAGCGGTTCGCCGGTATTAAGATCGACCCCGGCCGCCACATAGTTGAATTCTGTTGACCCCAGGGCCACGGTGCGTGTCTTGCCGGTCCTGGTGTCGAGTTCAAAGATTTTCTGGGCGAAATCGTCAGGGTTAACCGTTTCCATGAGTATCTTGGTGTCGTCATACAGATTGCGGTTAAAAATGGTGGCCGAGATACCGCGCTCCATCGAATCGCGCACATCCTTGTTTAGGGTGCCGGTCATCTTGAACGGCTCCTCGATTTTGCGGCCTTCGAGATCGGAATAGTAGAGCTTGTTGGTGAAAGTAGGCTTGCCGTCGCCGCCGGTAATCGCCTGCTCAGTGACAAAATAGATTTTGTCGTTGCTGAAGAAATCAACCGCAACAATGCGCTGGGTCTTGGAGGGTATCCACACCGGCTTCTTGCTGAGATCGTCGGCGTCCCAGATCGATATAACCTGCCACTGCTGGTCCTTCACGGCGATCAGGGCGGCGATATGCTTGCCGTCCGGTGAAATAGTAACGCCCGTCAGTTCGTCATAGCGCGCCAGGTCGTCGATCGACAGCGGCTTGGCCGGCGGCGTATAGGCGGCGTGGGCGATGCCGATACCGCCCGCCAGCAGCCCGATCGACAAAGCGGCGACGGCGGTGGATTTCATCAGGGTTTTAAGGGGATTGAATGATCCGCGCGTCATGAGACAGCCCTCCGGTAAAATTTGCAACAAAGTGGCCATGACGCAAGGCCGCCGTCAACCCGTTTGTGGCGGATTGACGGCTGTTTTGCGACGCCTTACCAATTTGTAATGCAGGCGGCGCTTATCTGGCTCTTGTAAAAACCCAGGTCGTTTTGGCGGGCACCAAAATACCGAGCTTGCCGCTTTCGCTGGCGACCGGCGCCGTCTGGGCCTCGCCTACCACATGCAAGGACTGGACAAATGTGCCTTCCCCGACGGTCGCGCTCAGGCGCTGGGGCACGTCGCAAAGATTGACCAGCACCGCCACTTCGTCGTCAGCCCCCGTCCGCGTGAATACCAGCGCCGGATCGCCGGCATTGGACTGCACCATCATTTCGCCCGTACCGAAAACCGGATGCTCACGCCTGAGCGTATAGAGCGCGCGATAATATTCGAGCAGCGAATTGGGGTCGCCCGCCTCAATGGCTACGTTCTGGCTGGCGACATTGATCGCCACGTCGCGGTAAGGTGTACCCGTGGTGAAGCCGGCCGTGCGCGGATAGCCGGTCCAACTCATCGGCGAACGGATGCCGGGATCGTTGAATACGCCGCCATTGCTCATGCCGATTTCCTCGCCATAATAGGCAAAGGGCGTCGATGAGGCCAGGATCGAAATCGCCGCCGCCAGTTTGTAATCGGCCGGATCGTTGACGCCGAACTGGTTCATCAGCCGGTCGCCGACATAGGAATCATGGCTTTGCAGGGCCAGCGGCATGACGTTGGCATGAGGATTGCCGAGTTGCTTAAGCAGCGGCGCCTGGAGCGTACCCTTTTTCGCGCTGTCGATAATCGATCCCTGCACGCTATAGGCAAAGGCGCTGCACGCTTTCACATACATATCCGCGCCTTCGGAGGCTTCGCAGATCATGTAGCGGTTATCATATTCATCGAGCGTTTCCCGCAGCTTCGCCACGATGCCGGGGTTTTTTGGATTGTTGAAATAGGCTTTCGGGCCGTCCTCGATCAGCATGGTGACCGCATCGAGCCGAAAACCATCGACGCCCTTATTCATCCAGAAACGCATCGTGTCCTGGAGATAGCTGATCACCTTCGGGTTCTTCAGGTTCATGTCCGGCATGGAGTCGGAGAAGACGCCGTAATAGAGGCCGACTCCGCCCGGCACGGTTTTCGATACCGGCTTCCACGGATCGTTATAAAAGGCGCCGCTGACCCCGCGCATCTTCTCATTGTACCAGCCGGGGTTCTTGTCGGCGAAGACATACCAGTCGCGGTAAGGACTCGCTTTCGAGACGGCCGCAGCCTGGAAAATGGCATTGCCGCTACCCGAATGATTGACCACGTAGTCGAGGATGACGCCGATGCCGCGCTTGTGGGCCTCCTGCACGAACCGCTCGAAATCGGCCATGGTGCCGTAGTCGGGATTGACGGCGCGATAGTCATTCACCGCATAGCCGTGGTCGCCATCCTCGGAGGGCATCATCGGCATCAGCCAGATGCCGGTGACGCCGAGATCGTGCAGGTAGTCGAGCTGCGAGGTCAGGCCGTTAAAGTCCCCTACCCCGTCGCCATCGCTGTCCTTGTAGGAGCGAACAAAGATTTCCATGAAGGCGGCATTGCGGTTCCAGTCCTTTGGCAGGGCGCTGGCCCTGGCCGTCACGGCCACCGGAGAGACATCAATCTCAGCATGAGCAATTGGGGTGGTCAAAGCCAGAACGGACACTGCGGCGCAAAGCGCCAGACGCTTGAAAGACATGATCAGCTCCCTGTATTTTATCTTGTGCGGCAAAGGGTGGCACCTCGATCGCCGCTTGGGAAGCTGAATACGTATGCGGAAGCTGAGCCGCAATCTGATTGATCAGATCACTGCTCAGCATTTTTTGTTATCCGCGCTTTTTAATCCGAAAACCTGGCCGCCGGTGCGGTGCGTCACACTTTACGCAAAGCGCTTTAGCGCTCCATGATCCGCACGTCGTGCCAGTTCGGCTGGAACGACCAGACCCTGGCGCCGCGAGCGGTAATCACCAGATGGCGCTCGTCATGCCATTTGACCGTTAGCTTTACAGGCTTGTCGGCATTCGACGCATCGAACACCGCCACGGCGGTCCGGCCGCTCATCAGGCCTTGCGTGCGGCGCAGCAGCACCTCCTGCACCGGCGAGGTGCCCACGCAATCCTTATTGACGATCTCAGCCTGATAGCGGCTCGTCGGGGACTCTATCACCTCAATATGATCTTCCGTACATAGTCCCATGCGGTTGCAGCCCGGCAGGATCAGCCCACAGGCCGCGATGATGACAAGCTTTGACGTCCCGGTGCACATGGCTTTGCGCGCGTCGCCCTCCTGCACGGAAAAACTTACCGCATAGGTAAACTTACGTCGCAAGGGTTAATAATTTTCCACATATGTGGAAAAGTGCACCCGGCGCGTTTTTACACACCCCTTATACTCAGTGCGGAAACCCGTATTTCTTCGCAATTCGCTCCGCCGCATCCTTTCGTAAGTCAAAAAGGAGCGTGTCATGGATATCTATACCTATATCGTCCGCGATCACCGCAAGCTGGCCGGCCTGATGGACGACCTGATGTCGATCCGGCTGCCCGCCGTCCGCCAGACCTTGTTCGACCAGATAAGGGCCGAGCTTTCCGCGCATAGCGATTCCGAGGAGCGCACCTTCTACGCCGCCCTGGAACGCGCCACGCAAACCCAGGAAATGAACGACAAGCTCGAACATTCCGAGCACGAGCACCATGAAATCAAGTCCCTGCTGCATGTGCTTGGCCGTTTGTCGATCAGCACCGAGGAATGGATGGAGAAGTTTGGCGAGTTGAAATTCGCCATCGAGCACCACGTCGCCAAGGAGGAAGGCGAAATCTTTCCCCGCGCCAAGGACATTATCTCCCCGCTTGATGCCCACCGCCTCGCCTTGCAGATGGACGCGCTGAAACAGCAGATCCTCACCGGCCACACGGTTGCGGCGGGATAGCTATCTGTAGACCGACCGCCTGAGAACGACCGGCAGGCACAACACATACAGTCCTGCGCCGATGATCCAGACCAGGCCGGGCACCTGATCGCGCGACAGGAAATAGACGTTCAGCATCAACACCGGCGCGATGATCGCCGCCAGGCTTTGCAGGCTGGTCATTACGCCTTGAAGCTGCCCTTGCCGGTCCTCGTCGACCTGCTTGGAAATCACCGCCGTCAGAATACTCATTCCCATACCGCCCACGCACAACAGGGGGATCAGCAACCAGATAAAGTTGCCGTTGCAGATCAGGCCGAGGCCTATGTAGGACGTCATATCCGCCCCGATCGCCACTAACAGCCCGCCCCGTTCACCGAGACGTTTCGTTATCGGGCCGATCAGGAAGGCCTGTGCCAGGGCATGAAACAGACCGAACAGGGTGAGCGACAGCCCAACCGTTATGCCTTCCCAGCCATAGCGATGGTGGACGTAAAACACCCAGACGCTGCCGCCGATTTCCCCGATGATGCCGAACAGGCCCACGACCAGCAACAGCGCGACAATCACCCTGAAGGCGCCGATATCCCTGAGCGGCGCCAGCGGATTTATCTTTTCGGTGGACACGGATTTCGCGCGTGATTCCGGCAGGACCAGCAGGCACATGACAAGATTGAACACCGTCAGGATCGCCGCAGCGACGAACGGCCACATCAGGCCGATTTCCCGCAGCATCCCCCCCGCCGCCGGGCCGAGAATGAACCCGATCCCGACGCAGGCACTCAGTTGCCCGAAACGTTTCGCCCGCTCATCCGGCGATGAGATATCCGTCAGGTAGGCCGAGGCCACCGACATATTGGCGCCCGTGATACCGGCGACAGCGCGCGCCACGAACAGCACCCACAAGGGCGGCAGCAAGGCCATAACGCCATAGTTGACCGCCGCGCCGATAAGCGAGACGACCAGCACCGGCTTGCGGCCGATCCGCTCGCTCCAGCCGCCGAGCAGGGGCGCGAAGACAAACTGCATCAGGGCGTAGAGCGACAGGAACAGCCCATAAGCCATGCCGGTCGTGCTGCCCGTCGTATTGGCGCCGAACAGATCGGGCATGACGGGCAGCACCAAGCCTATCCCCGCCATGTCGAGAATGACGGTTAAAAAGATCGTGATAAGTGGCAGTTTTGATGTGGCTTTGCGCATGGGAGGCGAGCAGCTATCACATCCACCACCTTGATAACAGCGTGTTCTCACGCCATGTGTCTTCCATGATCCAGATACAAAACATCGACCATGTTGTCTTTCGCGTGACCGATCTTGATCGGATGGTCCGGTTTTATACCGAGGTGCTGGGTGCGCAGTTCGAGCAATACCAGCCCCATGTCGATCTCTATCAACTGCGGGTCGGCGACTCGCTGATCGACCTGGTTCCTGTCACGGGCAAGCTGGGGAAAACGGGCGGCGCCGCGCCCGGCAAGGAAGGTCACAATGTCGATCACGTCTGTTTTCGCGTGTCGCCGTGGAATGAAGCGGAAATACTGGCGCATCTGGCCGCTCACGGTATTCACGGAGAGGTCGAAAGCCGCTACGGCGCCGACGGTGAAGGGCCGTCGATCTATCTCACAGATCCCGAATGCAACAGGCTGGAACTGAAAGGACCGGCTACATCTCCGCCGGTTTCGCAAACAGCTTCGCCAGCGCCCAATAGCTGAAAGCAGCGACGAAGAACGCCGGCAGGGTGGCGCCGACAGCCGGCAGGAAACTGAGGAAACCGTAATAGGTCGCCACGCCCGCCGCCCAGGCCGCGAAGGCGCTGATATGGACGCCGCAGGTGAAGCCATAGACGCCGGCAATGCGGATGATGTCGGTCGCCACGACCTGGCGCTTGCGGATCACGAAATGATCGACCAGCAGGACGCCGTACAGCGGCGTGAAAACCGAGCCGATCATGTAGAGAAAGTTCATAAATTCGGCCATCGGCACGAACAGGGCAATCAGCGTGCACAGAACGCCGAAACCGATCACCAGATGGCGGATGCGGAAATGCAGCAGGCTGCCGAGCGATGTCGCCGCCGAAAAGATATCGGCGAACACATTGTCGGTCTCGTCGATCAGAATGAGCAACAGGGCCAGCCCGCCGCCGGTGGTCGCCAGCGCCGACAGCAGCAATTGATCGGGATTGCCGGCCGCCATCAGGGCATAGGCGGCGCCCAGCGAAAAGAACCAGATATTGGCCAGCAGATAGCCGAGGGTCGAACCCTTGAACACGGCGCCGGGCGACTTGCCGAAGCGCGCATAATCGGCGATCAGCGGCAGCCATGACAGCGGCATGGCGATGACCAGATCGATGCCGCCGCCAAGCGACAGCGAACCATCGCCCTTGCGCGCGAAGGCTTCGGCGAGGTTGTGGTCGGCCAGCAGGGCGTATGTCATCCAGGCCGCCCCGGCCAGCAGCAGCCAGATGCCCCAGTGACGCAGGAAGCGGCGGATAAAGCTGAGCGGTCCCAGAAAAGCCAGTCCGGTCGCCGCCGCGCCGAAGACCAGCGTCCACAGGATCGGCCAGGTGAAATGGAAGGTGTTGGTCGAGAGGGTATTGGCGGCGTCACGCATGGCGATGATCTCGAACGCGCCCCAGCCGACCAACTGGATGACATTGAGGATCGCCGCCACCGACGCGCCGCGGATGCCGAGCGCCGGCCGAAGCGCCCCCATAGTCGACAGGCCGGTATCGGCCCCGACCACGCCGGCCAGTCCCAGCAATACCGCCCCGGCCACGCTGCCGATGACGATGGCCAGCAGGCCTTCGGTCAGTGACAGGCCGGGCACGAGATATGCCCCCGCCTGGAGGACCAGCAGACCGATCCCCAGCGAAAACCACAAGGAGAAGGAGTCGCGCAGGGTCAGGGTGCGCTTTTCCGCCGGCACCGGCGCGAGCGGGTCATAGGCGTCCTGGTCGGAAATATCGGTCATGGATAAGGCTTCTGGAATCAGGGAAAGCCCAACCCATAGCAGACTTGCCGTCGCAGGAAAGGCACTTATCCCCGCTCTGTAAAATGCCCCCATCATTTCCGGATGGACATTCTCGAAGACATCACCGGCGGCCTGTCACCGCTCGAACAGCGGCGGGCGCGGTTGCGCGCCTTTGCCGACCGTGTGCTGGAGGCCGTCGAAGCCCTGCCCATGCCCAAAACCGCCGCCGACGCCGAGCGCACCCTGCGTACCGTCACGGCCGCCGACCGGATGCTGGTTCAGTTGTACAAAAGAATTACGCCTTTACAGCAGATTGATCCCGTCCCGGTCAGCCGATCATCATATGCGCCGCACGCACCAAATCCGCCCAAACCCACGCCAGAATCGGAGGCCGAACCGCTTTCGCCAGAGGCCAGTGCCGCACTCGATCTCGAACAGCGCGCCAATGACATCTTCGCTCAATATCTCAAAGCGATCGCGGAAGACGCCGAAACGGCCGCCCCACAAACTACCGGACCGCCCTGAAACTCCTCCCCATTTCTCACATGGGGAGGAGAAAAAACCTACCTGTTGCCGCCGATCAGGTCACCCAGACCACCCAGCACAGACCCTTCCCCCCGATTGGGCCCTGCGCCGCCGATCGCCGCACCGATGCGTCCGGCCAGACGGGCGAACGGCAGCGACTGTATCCACACCTTGCCCGGACCGGTCAGTTGCGCGAAGAACACCCCTTCCCCGCCAAACACCATCGACTTGACGCCGCCGGCCTGGATCAGGTCGAAATCGACCGTATCCGTAAAGGCCGCCACGCAGCCCGTATCAACGTGAAGCTGCTCGCCGGCCTTGAGTTCGCGCTCGATGACCATGCCGCCGAACTGGACGAACACCCAGCCATCGCCTTCAAGCTTCTGCATGATGAAGCCCTCGCCGCCGAACAGGCCGGTCATGATGCGCTTCTGGAAGGCGATGCCGAGCGAAACGCCCTTGGCCGCGGCCAGGAAGGCGTCCTTCTGGCAGATCAGCCGGCCGCCGACATCCGACAGCTTGATCGGCACGATGGCGCCCGGCACCGGCGCCGAAAAAGCGACACGCGCCTTGCCGTGCCCATTGTGCGTGAACACCGTGGTGAACAGGCTCTCGCCGGTGATCAGCCGCTTGCCGGCGCCGAGCAGCGCGCCCATGAATCCGCCGCCCTGCTGGCCGGAGCCATCGCCGAATACCGTGGTCATGCCGACGCTTGCGTCTTTCCACACCATGCCGCCGGCCTCGGCGATGGCGCTCTCGCCCGGATCAAGCTCGATCTCGACAAACTGCAATTCCTGGCCTTTGATTTCGAAATCGATATCGTCGGCGATGCCGGACTGGCGGTGATGGGTGACGGGAACAGACGGCAGCATGGATATCCTCACTGGTGATTGTTCCAGAAGATGTAGCGACGCCGGAGGCGATGTGAAGGGACTTTGGAAAAGGAAGTGCGCATAAAACCGTAATCCTTGCCGAAACGCCGCCCTTGAGGTACGTTTTTCCTGAGCGTTCAGGGACATATGCCTTTCGGGGCATTTATGTCATTTTCGGATCGGTGCGTCCGGCGGCCGGGGAAGCAATGCCAATGATTTCGAGTTCCAGATTTGGTCTGGTCCTGCTTATGCTGTCGCTTGCGTGCATGTCCCTGTCGGCTTGCGGCAATACCCACAGCCCGCCGGAAGACGTGGCGCGCAATCCCGTATCGGGAACGGCCTTCGCGCGCGCCACCCTCAGAAAAATGCCCGACGCCGCCCGCCAGGCCTTCAAGGACAAGCTTAAAACCGAAAGCTTGCGACTCGACGCCGAACTGAAGGCGATCCTGACCTCTGGCCCGACATCAGACCAGCCCGGCCAACTCGCCCGCCTGGCGGCCTATGTTCAGGCCCGCAAAGCCAATCTACAGGAATTGAAACGCCGGATAACGCTTGAAAATAATCTCCTGGCGCAGGTCGACCCGGAACATATCGATTTCAGCGGCACCGATGGCAACAGCGCCCTGACACATGCTCAGGAGATCACCACGCACCGCAGCGTCATCGCCCAGGCCATATTGATGGCCGGCGTCGAGCAAAGATCCCTGCGCCGGGCGCTCTCCACCAGCCCGGCCCTGACCGAGGCCAGCCGGCGTCAGGATGATGCGGCGGACTCAGGCAGCCCCGGCACCATTCCCGACTATATCGAAGAAATGAAGAAGGAGCCGTGCCTCTTCATTTCGCCCGAAGCTGCGCCAGCCGCTCCCATTTCCCTGCGCGGCGTCGAACTTGGCATGAACCGGCGCAAGGTACTTGATACTTTGTGCGCCTCGGAAAACGGCGAGGTCCGCATTCGGGCGCAGGCCCTTGCCCAGACCTATAGCCCCGACAGCGTAAAGACCGGCGCCCGTCTGCTGGCCTGGGACGCCTATCAGAAGGGAACAGCCGCCTACAGCCCGGATTTCGCCGGCGTCAACGCCTGGCTGACCAATCCGGAAAACGCCGCCGAAATCACTTCGCTGGCCAGGCCCTATATCAAGTATACGCGTTTCTGCCTGCATTGCACCGGCGCCGGCCACGGCGATAATACCCTCAGCGTTGAATTCGCTCCCGAAGGCACGGTGGTCGCCATCAAACGCTTCCAGCGCTTCACCGACACCGCCGCCGTGGATTCCACTGGCCGCCCCCTGCTGGTGAGCCGTACAAGCCCGCAACCGCTGAATGTCGTGCTTGATCCCTTGCGCAACCAGTTCGGCCCCCCGTCCTTCGTTTTCAGGAATATGGTGGCGTGGGTCTATCCCGATGGCGAAACCGCCCTGCCACCGGAAGTCTGGTCCGTGCAACCTTCGCTGGATGGCCTGTCGACACAGATCAAATTCAATACGTCCCGCTTTGATGCCGCCGCCCCCCTCGACGCTGGCGCAACAGCCTTCATGGCGCTCTACAAGTCCCTGTCGGCGCAACCAACGCCAGCGACCTACTGCGTGTCGAAATATGCCTATGACGGCCTGGACGACAACTGGCCCTTGAAGGCGATCTATGCTGATCGCTTCGGCGCCCGCCCCTATGATCATTCAGCCGCCGCGCCGGGCGAAACCGACCGCTGCGGCGTGATCGTCTACGCCGTGATGGATGTGACCGCCGAGGGCGGCCACGCAACCTATATCAATGATGCAACGCCGGTTTACAGCCTTACCGTCTCGATCCTCAATGTCGGGCGGCTGTCGAACCTGCACAAACGCGAAGCCCAGACCGTCATCGACCGGATGAACGCCCTGGCGAGACAACCAAATACGCCGCCGGTGGCCTTGCGGCGATAAACTTCAGGCTTGTCCGCGCCAGACGATCAGCCTATGCTGGCCGTCAGTTTGAGTTCACCGGGGTGTCCTGTTCGCGCAGGGCTGAGATTATGACCCGTCGAACCTGATCCGGATCATGCCGGCGAAGGGAAGTGGATGTTCGTTTGAGGGCGTGAAAACCCGCAAGCCTCCCGTCTTTTGACGCGTGATCCTTCATTCAAAGTGGAGGAACACACATGAATAAGCCCATTATCGCCAAGCCGATAAAAGTAGAAAATTCACCGATCCCCGGCTCGCGCAAGGTCTATGAACCCGGCGTCCGCTTCCCCGATATTCGTGTGCCCTTCCGCGAGGTGCCGCTGCACGAAAGCGCCAACGAACCGCCGGTGACGATCTACGATTCCTCCGGCCCCTATACCGACGCCAACTTCACGCCCGACATCGCCAAAGGCCTGCCCCGCCTGCGCGAACAGTGGATCGTGGACCGCGGCGATGTCGAATATATCGAAGCCCGCGAAGTGAAGCCGGAAGACAACGGCAATGTCTCCGAAGGCGCGCTGGCCCCGCAATTCCCCAACCTGCCCAAGGTGTTGCGCGCCAAAGACGGCAAGTCGGTCACGCAATACGAATACGCCCGCCAGGGCATCATCACGCCGGAGATGGAATATATCGCCATCCGGGAAAATCTGCGCCGGAAAGAACAGGCCGAGACAATCCGCGACGGCGAAGACTTTGGGGCCTCGATCCCCGATTACGTCACGCCGGAATTCGTCCGCGATGAAGTGGCGCGCGGCCGGGCCATCATCCCCGCCAACATCAACCACCCTGAGGTCGAGCCGATGATCATCGGCCGCAACTTCCTGGTCAAGATCAACGCCAATATTGGCAATTCGGCGGTCACCTCGTCGATGGAAGAGGAAGTCGAAAAGATGGTCTGGGCCATCCGCTGGGGCGCCGATAACGTCATGGACCTGTCGACCGGCCGCAATATCCACAATATCCGCGAGTGGATCATCCGCAATTCCCCCGCCCCCATCGGCACCGTGCCGATCTATCAGGCGCTGGAAAAGGTCAATGGCGTGGCCGAAGACCTGACCTGGGAGGTCTATCGCGACACCCTGATCGAGCAGGCACAGCAGGGCGTCGATTACTTCACCATCCATGCCGGCGTGCGTCTGGCCTATGTCCACCTGACCGCCAAGCGCGTGACCGGCATCGTGTCGCGCGGCGGCTCGATCATGGCCAAGTGGTGCCTGGCGCACCACAAGGAGAACTTCCTCTACACGCATTTCGAGGAAATCTGCGACATCATGCGCGCCTATGACGTGTCGTTTAGCTTAGGTGACGGCCTGCGTCCCGGATCGATCGCCGACGCCAATGACGCCGCGCAGTTCGCCGAACTGGACACGCTCGGTGAACTGACCAAGATCGCCTGGGCCAGGGGCGTTCAGGTGATGATCGAAGGCCCTGGCCATGTGCCGATGCATAAGATCAAGGCCAATATGGATAAGCAACTCAAGGTCTGCGGCGAAGCGCCTTTCTATACCTTAGGGCCACTCACGACCGATATCGCACCGGGCTATGACCACATCACCTCAGGGATAGGCGCAGCCATGATCGGCTGGTTCGGCACCTCGATGCTGTGCTACGTCACGCCGAAGGAACACCTCGGTTTGCCTAACCGCGACGATGTGAAAACCGGCGTGATCACCTACAAGATCTCGGCCCATGCCGCCGACCTCGCCAAGGGCCATCCGGGGGCCCAGATGTGGGACGACGCCATGAGCCGCGCCCGCTTCGAGTTCCGCTGGCAGGACCAGTTCAACCTGGCGCTCGATCCGGAAACCGCCCGCGCCTTCCACGACGAAACCCTGCCGAAGGAAGCCCACAAGACGGCGCACTTCTGTTCGATGTGCGGGCCGAAGTTCTGCTCGATGAAGATCAGTCAGGAGGTGCGGGATTACTCCGCCGCGATGACCGATAACGAACGGGCGGATATTGAGAATGGTATGGCAGATATGAGCCAGAAATTCCGCGCCCTCGGCTCGGAGATCGATATAGCCGTAGCAAAGGGATAGCGGAGCGAAGGCACAGTTTCACTTTTGCCGTCAAGTGGAACTGTGCCTAATGAACCAACCTTGTCAGTGCTATTTATCGACGATATGGTCGGAGAATAATTTGGGGGAAATATGACAATCATCAAAGCCAGCATGTCCTTGTTATGGGCAATTACATCATTAGCCCTTACATCGACGGCCCACGCCCAGCCTGACTTTGATCCTCAGACAGAGGTCAAAACCATTACCGAAGCTTATCTTATGCCTGCCGGCAAGGATGCTCAGGACGCCATTAATCTGGCAACCAGCGACCCTAAAAAAGCCTGCGACCTGGCAAAACAGGCTTCGCTTTCAGTAGCTACGGCCGATCAGAAACTTGCAAGCCTTCATGAAAAGCTGATCCAGAACGACTACGATCCGTCCACTCTGCAACCCATCCAGGATAAGGTGAAGGCCAGTATCCAGCAAATGACGGCACTCTCGCAAGCCATATGCAGCGGCGAGATAGCGAAGGTGCAATCCGCCCCCGGTACACGGGATATGACACAAAAGATCGGGGGCTATATGAGCGCATATACGGATGATGTCTCTGCCATTTTAAAAGCTCAAGAGGCAAATGATACAACAACAATCTGCGCTCGCGCTCACGACGGCGACACTCAATTGCGAGATCTCAGCGCGTATCTGGTCGATTTACGCAAGACAACATCTTTCTCTCAAGCAGATCTTACGGCTTTGGACAGCCTGAACGAAAAAATCGCGGGCTTCAAAGCGCAGAACGATGCACGACTTATGAAGTGTCAATAGAGTATGCAAGGGCACTCGACGCCACATAGTTGCGCAGGCAACTTGTAATTTCGCCTGACAGGGTTTATATAACTTCCATCAACGCCGATATCTCCGGCGGCGCTTCGGCTTTACGACCCCGCGCCCGGATGAGTTTTCTCACATTATCCCCGTCGATCGCCGCAGATTTATAAGCGGTGCATCCGGCTATTGAATTTCCAATTGCCCTAACAAGAACTGACCGCCGGAAACGTCCAATGGATGAAACCGCCGGCAAAGGATTATTATGTATACCCAAACCAAAATCCAGACGGCGCATATGCGCCCTGACCTGCGCCTGGTCGCCCGTAAGGTTGACCGCATCGCCCTGCCCGTTGGCTTCAGCCGCCGTGAATTGCAGCGCCTTGTCGCCGACATGATCGACTAAAAAACACCCCGCGATCTTTCGGTCGCGGGGTGTTCTGTTGGGGTGGTGCGCCAACACCAGCCCCGCTTTACGCCCAGCCTGCGGCAACCCGGAGAGGAAGCCCAACCGGACGAAACCGTACGGCTCCATAGAACGCGCCCTCGCTCATCACAATGAAATTAGTATAAAATATTCTATTTTACGGTATTGAGTTACATTAATACGTCAGGTCGCAGCCGATACGCATACCGCCGCCAGACCGTGACAGTAGCGTATTGGAAAATCAGGCGCGGCGGCGGCCGTGGCTACGCGGATGCAGAATCATCAATATGCGCGGGGCTTCGGGATTATGCGCCAGGGGCGTGCCACATTCGTCATAGAGCCACTCGCCTACAGCAAAAATGAGCGGTTTCAGGCGTTTGCGAATGACCAGTTGCGGACGCAGGTCTCCCTCCAGTTCCACCCAACAGCAATCGATCAATCTATCCATACTCAAACTCACCGGGGCAGGCGCTTCTCCGGCCGGCCCACGTACAAAACCCGCCTTCTGGTGAGTTGGTCATTATTGTTCAATGTTTGTTCTGAAATGCCGCTGAGTGTCAATTCACAAATTTGGAACGTTCAGCATGGCTTTCTTATGTCGCGGTGCGCTTTGTTGAGATCATGACACGCAAATCATCCTATCTGAACCCCTTCGCCCTGTGGACCGATCTCGCCATGCAGACCACCGGCATGATGCTGGCCTCGGCGGAGGTCATCGGCCACCGCACGACGCGCATGGCGCAATCGTCTTTTCCGCCCAGCGCGCACGACACCGCGGAGTTTACCCTGATGGGGCAGGAGAAGATGGAGGCTGTCACCGAATCGATGCAGGCCGCCACCCTGGCGATGATGGCCTTCAGTCCGTTCGCGGCGATGAAGATGTTCAACGAGATGGCGGCCGTCCAGACCGATCTGTTCCACCTCGCCACCAGTTCGAGCCTGCCGATGGCGATGTCCCGCCAGCAGAAGCTTGGCCGGTCAATGCGCCGGGCCGCCAACAGCGTGGCCACCCTGTCGGATCAGACCGCCAATGGCGCGCTTGATACGCTCAAGCCGATCCATTCGCGCGCCACAGCCAACGCCAAACGCTTGGGTAAGCGCTAATCCCATGTGTTGCGATTGGAAGCCGGAATTGATGACTCCCGATCGAAGAACCTTGCTATGCTGGCCGCAACCATAACATATGCCACGGCCCTGACATGAAATCCCCGCTCGACCACGACCTGAGGCAGCCCCTCAGCGACCTGATGCACGAACGCACCCTGCCGATCTACAAGACGCCCGTCGCCGTGCGGAGTTGGGTCTATCTGGTTAGCGACGACCAGCGGGCGGCCGAGACGGACTGGATAAACAGTCTGGAAGCGGGTGATGCGGATCGCTGGCGGCTGGCGACCTCCGGCGCGACAAGCGGCCAAATCTGGGAGCGCCACGGCGAATTCTCAACCTGGCTGAAATACGATGCCGACATTTCGCTGTCCGCCGCCACCAGGGCCGATCTCGGCTTCTGCAAGATCCGCACAGCCGATTTCGACTGGCTCACCGGCGCGCCGGGCGAGGTCTTCCGCAGCGTCGAAATCTCCGTGTTGCCTTATGAACCCAAGCCGGCGCAGCTACAAAAGGTCATCGACCTGACTCAGGCGGTGTGCTGCGATGTGTTTGATGGCGCCGCGCGTATCTGGTCGGATTTCCGGATGCACGAGGGCGGCGCCGGTCGCATCTATGTGCAGGACAAGGGGCTGGAGAACGACGAGACCTCGCGCCTGCTGCAAACCCTAATCGAGATCGGCCATTACCGCAAGCTGGCCCTGCTGGGCTTTCCGGTGGCGCGCAATCTGATGGGCTGGCTCAAGGAGGCCGAGGCGCGGCTGGCGGCCCTGACCTCGGACATGGCCAGCCAGAGCGCTTCGCAGGAGCAACTCCTCGAACGCCTGATGGCCCTTTCCGCCGAAGTCGAGGCGCGCGTCAACGCCGTCCGCTTCCGCCAGGGCGCCACCGACGCTTATGCCCGCCTGACCGAGGACCGGCTGGTCTCCCTGCGCGAAACCCGCGTCGCCGGCTTTTCGACCATGCAGGAATTCATCGAACGCCGGCTGCAACCGGCCATGCGAACCTGCGAGGCGGCTGCCCGGCGGCTGGATGACATTTCCGCGCGCATCGGCCGGGTCAGCGACCTGCTGCGGGCGCGGATATCCATCTCGCTGGAGGTGCAGAACCAGAGCCTGCTCAAGAGCATGAACGTCCGCTCCCGCTTGCAGATGAAGCTGTCGGCGCTTGTGGAAGGGCTGTCGATCTTCGCTGTCGGCTATTACATCTTCAGCCTGGTCAAATACATGATCGATCCCTTGCTCGATCCCCATCTGGCGCATCTGCTCTATGGGCCGATCATCGCCGTGATCCTAGGCCTGGCCTGGCTGTTCATTCACCAGCGCAAGAAAAGCATCGGCCATTCGGACGGGTAGACTTTCGGGCTTCCCCTCCCCGTCGGTTGCCGATATGGAAGGCGGAACCTCCCGCGTAAGAAAATGTGAGTCGATGTCCCATCCTGAACTTCTGAACGGTCCAACTCTTCTGACTGGATTGTCTGATATTGCCGGTCAATATGACGCTGTTTTCTGCGATATCTGGGGGGTCATCCACAATGGCCGCCAGCATTTCCCCACCGCTTACGAAGCCCTGCGTGAGTTCAAAGCCAAGCATGGCCCGGTGATCCTGATCTCCAATTCGCCGCGCCCGCGTGACAGCCTGATCGAACAACTGGCCAGCCTAGGTATTCTTTCGGATGGATTCTCCGACGTTATTTCGTCGGGCGACGCCACCCGCGAATATCTGAAGAAATTCGCCTCGCAGGGACCGGCGTGGAAGGTCGGTCCTGAGCGCGACGGCGTTATCTATGAGGGCATCGATATCGACCTCAGCGGTACGCCCGAAACGGCGGCTTTCATCTCCTGCACCGGCCCGTTCGACGATGAAAACGATGTTCTGGAACAGTACCAGCACGCTTTCACCATCGCCGCCAGGCGCAATATCGTCATGATCTGCGCCAATCCGGACAAGGTGGTGCAGCGCGGTGACAAGATCATCATGTGCGCCGGTTCGCTGGCTGATCTCTATGCTTCCCTCGGCGGTCCGGTGATCATGGCTGGCAAGCCCTACGCGCCGATCTATGAGTTGTGTTATCAGTCGCTCGAAAAGATCACCGGCAAGCCGCACGACAAGTCACGCATCGTCGCCATCGGTGATGGCCTGCCGACCGATGTTCTGGGCGCCAATGGCCAGGGCCTTGATCTGATCTTCATTGCCGCCGGCATCCATGCCGCAGAAGCGACCGACGACGCTGGCAAGCTCGATCCGTTACTGTTGAAAGCCGTGCTGGATACGCAAATGGCCAACGCCAAATATGTAGCCGACGCCCTGCGCTGGAAGGCCTAAAGCACCTTCCGGTAAACGATAAAACCCGAACGCTGGGCCACTTTGTCATACAGTTTTTGCGCCGTGCGATTGGTCTCATGTGTGTGCCAATAGACCCGCGCCGTACCGGCCTGTTTCGCCGCGTCATAAACGGCTTCGATCAGCCGGCGCGCGATCCCCTTCCCCCGGTACGCTTCCAGAGTGAAGAGGTCTTGCAGGTAGCAGCTCATCTCGATCGCCGAGGTCGAGCGGTGAAACAGACAGTGCGCCAGCCCGGCGATCTCTCCATCCTTGACAGCCACGTGAGCAAACACCGGCTCAGCCGGATCGAGGAAGCGTCCCCACGTCGTCTGCGTAACGATATCCGGCAAGGCGGTAGCGCCGGAACGGCCATAAAAAGCGTTATAGGCCAGCCATAGGGGCAGCCATTGCGCATAGTCTTCCGGCGTCACCGGGCGGATCAGGAAATCGGACATGGCCTGTCATAACACCCTCTGCTGAAAAGCAAAACGCCCGACAGCCATCCGGCCATCGAGCGTTTTCACCATCACAAATGTCTTGCCATCAGCGTCTTGTCGCGCTTCGTGGCCGCTTTGCTTATCTAGTCGAACAGGGCGTCGATATCGTCCTGCGAATTGGTTTTACCCATGTCTTCCGCAGGGATATCGAACATCGAGTCGATATCCGCCTGGGAATTGCTTTCGGCCTCTTTGGCAACCACTGGCGCCGCAGCCTGTGGGACCGGCGCAGGCACTGGCTTGGGAGCCGGGGCCGCTGCTACAGGGGCTGGTTTCGGGGCCGGCGCGGGGGCCGGTTTGGGTTCGGGGGCCTTGGCGACCGGCGCGGCCGCTGCGGGGGCCTTCGCGGCCAGGGCGTCAGGCTTTACGGGCGCTTCGTAAGCCGGGGCTGCGTCGAACCCGGTCTCAAACATGGCGTCGATGGCGTCCTGCTTGGTTTCCGGACCACCGATGGCGGGACCGTTGAGCAGCAGGTCGTGACGACGCTTTTCTTCGGCGGTCATTGCCTGCGGCGTCGAATCCTCGACACCCAGGGTATTGGCTAGTTTGCCGACGCGTTCCTCGATCTGCTTGAGCACATTGACGACCTTCGACACGCGCTGGCCGGTAATGTCCTGGAAGGAACAGGCCTCGAAAATCTTCATGACCTCATCGTCAACCGCGCTCTTGTAGGCGCTGGCGTCGCCGCCGAACTGGCCGATCGAGAAACCCATCATGGCTTCGGCGCAGTTCATGATCGTGTGGGTGGCGTTTTCGGTGTCGCGGGTAATGGCTTCGAGTTCGGCGCCGGCTGTCGGGATGCGTTCCTGCGAAATGTCGTGAGGGCGCATTTCGCGGATTTCTTCTTTCGCCTTGGCGATATAGCCGGCGATGATGCTGAACTCTTCCGAACGCCGCTTGTCCAGTTGCTGGAAAAAGCCACGCATCAGGGCCACGAGCGCCTCGGATTGCTGCATCAGGTTGATGAGCTTAGGCTCAAGTTCGCCGATCATGGCGGGATCGAACCCGTCCGGCGCGTAACCTTCGTCTGATTTTGATGCTGGCAGAGCCATGATAATCCTACTTATTAGACGAGACGTGTCTTTGGGAGACGGTTTGCACGCGCAGGCTTAGAAGTCACCCAGAACGGCAGTGATCTTTTGTTTCAGAGTCGCCGCATTGAAAGGTTTAACAATGTAATTGTTAACACCGGCTTTCTTGGCCGCAATAACGTTTTCCGTTTTGCTTTCGGCGGTGACCATGATGAACGGTGTGCGCTTGAGGCCATCATCGGCGCGAACCTTGAGCAGCAGTTCGTAGCCCGTCATCGGTTCCATATTCCAGTCGGAGATGACCAGGCCATAGGAACTCTTCTTCATCTTGTCGAGCGCTTCGGTGCCGTCCGACGCTTCCTCAACATTTACAAATCCCAACTGCTTCAGCAGATTGGAAATGATCCGCAGCATGGTCTTGTAATCATCAACTACCAAGACCGGCATGGACATATCGATGGCCATGTAACGCCCCACTTTTTCTAAGCGAGCCTTGCAATGTGCAGGCCCTTCCTTCTGTACGGGATCAGAATAGGAGTGAGACGATAAAATCAGGTTAAGAGCGTTTGCAAATTTTATTGATATATTTCAACGATATATCCTATATTAACCACGATTTATGGTGAAAATTCTGCCCTGGTTTTGTTTTCTCGTCCCGCTTCGGCACGTTTTTCGGGCGGAAAAGGCCTTGGCAGCCCTGCCGGCGTGAACTAGAGCAGTTACATGACTAATGCCTTTTATCTTGATGAACTTTCGCTGGAACAAACCGCCTCGCGCGTCTTTACCGTCGATGACGCCGCCATCCGCGCCTTCGCCGATGTCTCGACCGACCATAATCCGGTCCATGTCGACGAGGATTTCGCCGCGAAGTCGCCGTTCAAGGGCCGAATCGCCCACGGCATGTTGCTCGGCGCCTATATATCAGCGACATTGGCCGGCGATCTCCCCGGCCGTGGCTCGATCTATGTGTCGCAAACGCTCGACTTCAAACGCGCCGTCCGTCCCGGTGATGAAGCGACCGTCGAGGTCACCATCAAGGCAATCGACCTGAAATCCGGCCATGTCACGCTGTCTACCCTTGTCAAGGTGCGAAACAAGACCATGTTGAGCGGGACCGCCGTGGTTATCGCTCCAAAGAGACCTGCATAAGTCTGTGACACCCCTCCTGCCCCGCTCCATCAAGGTTATTACGCTCGGCGTGGACGCAAACCACGGGTTGCTGGCCGATGCGCCCCTGCCTCAAGGCGCCAGCGCGGCCATCGGCAGCTTCGATGGCGTTCATGTTGGCCATCAGCATGTCATCGAATCGGCCATTGCCGCAGCCAGGGCGAAAGGCGTTCCGTCGGCGGTGATCTGTTTCGATCCGCATCCGCAGAGCTTTTTTCATAAGGACGGCAAGCCTTTCCGGCTGATGCAGCTTTCACAGCAGTTGCACGCTTTTGAAGCGCTGGGTGTCGATTATGCTTTTGTACTGAGCTTCGATGCGATTTTGTCGGCGCTGACAGCGGAAGATTTCGCCCGGCTGATCCTGCGCGACTATCTCAAACTGTCGCACGTCTCGGCCGGGTTCGATTTCCAGTTTGGCAAGCGCGGCGGCGGCCATGCCAAGGATCTGGTGGAATTCGGTGAGCAACTGGGTTTCACTACCGATATCCTGCCCTGCCAGACCGACGCCGAAGGCCACAAGCTGTCGTCCTCGGCCGTGCGTGAGGCCCTTCTCGCCGGCGACGCCAGGCTGGCGGCGGAGGTTCTCGGTCGTCCGCAGGCCTATCTCGGCGAAGTCATCCACGGCGCCAAGCAGGGCCGCACCATCGACTTTCCGACGCTCAACCTGACGTTGGGCGATTACCAGCGCCCGCGCTACGGCATCTACATCACCCAAACCACCCTGTCCAACAGACGGGTGGTCAATGGTGTCAGCAATATCGGCATCCGCCCGACGGTGGGCGGCGATGTCGAACTGCTGGAGACCTACCTCTTCGATTTCAGTGAAGAGATATACGGCCAGGTGGTCGAAACCGCCCTGCTCGACTTTATCCGTCCGGAGGCCAGGTTCGCCTCATTCGACGAGATGAAGTTGGAAATCCAGAACGACGCCGCCAAGGCGCGGAATTACTTTCTGAAAAAGTAAGGTGCTCCACAGATACTTATGTGGATGCGTCTTCTGTCAAAAAAAGAGTCCTCTGACCAGGGAGAAATCAGAGGACTCATAACAAGATCAGATAGCCAGGGGTATGCTATTGCTTGATCTTGGATATCTTGGTGCCTTCAATGGAAACACCGGCCATCAGGCCTTTCTGGTCGAAGATAAAGGCGTAGGCGTCGTCTTTCAGGGTCGAGGTCGAGAGGTTGCGGGCCACGCCCTCATCGACCACGACCACGGTCGGGCCGACGCCGATTTCAATGCCCGAACTGTCATGCAGGTATTTAACGGCGCTGTCGGTCATCAGGAAGACCGCATAGCCGTAAGACTGCGCGCCGGCCTGCAAGCCCCATGAGCCGGAAAAGGAGTTGTAATAATTCTCGACACGGCCATCGGCCAGCAATTCACCCTCCCCATAGGCGCCACCAAAGACCAGTCCGGCCTTGACGATACTGGGGAAGATCAGGATGGCCTTGGCGCGGCTGCCGATCAGCTTGGCGGTCGGGTTGCCGGCATAGAGCGAATTGAGGGCGGCCTGGGAATCAGCGTTGATATCGGCCTTTGAGGCGGCCTCGGCGACCTGTGGCACGATGGCGGGGATCATCGCCGTGGTGGTCAGGGCCAACGCCAGAGCGAAACCGGATGTGGTCAGGGTGCGGAGTTTGAACATGAACGGTATCCTCGGATGGGTTATGGCCTCAAGGTGAAACCGGCTGACCATCGTTATATCCAGCTTTCTCGTAGTGTTGCCATGCGAAGGGGGCCGGTAAAAAGTCAGGATCATGTAAGCTTTCGTTAACAGACCGAAGACTTGACATATGATGTATTATGTTTGATGTGGTTAGCATACCGATGCGGGGCACCGACCACCGCTTCACATAAAGTGGGAGATGATAATGCCAGCCGACCGTTACCTTACCCTCGCAGCCATACTGGCTTTCGCCGTAGTTCTGCCCGCGCAGGCCCAGACCAAATGGACGCATCCACACAGCGATATCTATGTGTCGCCAAGCGGTGACGACACCGCGGACGGTTCGGGGGCGCATCCTTTCAAGACCCTGCCGCGTGCGCAGAAAGCCGTCCGGGCGGCAAATGCCGGCGGCGACATCACCGTTATCCTGGCCGATGGCGTCTATCCGTTGACCGCGCCACTGATCTTCACCCAGGCCGATGGCGGCCAGAAGGGTTTCAGTGTCGTCTGGAAGGCGGCGCCGCAAGCCCGCCCGGTGCTCTCCGGCGGCGTAGGCGTCACCGGCTGGAAAGTTCATGACGCCGCCAAGCACATCTATGTCGCCGATGTGCCGAAGGGCACGGACAGCCGCCAGCTCTGGGTCAATGATAAACTGGCCGAACGCGCCCAGATAGAGATTTCGCGCGATACCGTGACCTTCACCGAAACGGGCATGGTCCTCAAAGATGCCAGCCTGAATCTGGCCGCCCTGCCCGACCAGCACCGTATCGAGGTCGAGAGCCAGGGCTTCTTCACCTCGCGTTTTTCGCCGGTCGAGAAAATCACCGGCAATACGATCACCATGCAGCAACCCGCCTGGTCGAATAACATCTGGGGCTATGACAGCATCCCCTACCCGTTCCATCCTGAATTATCGCACCTGCTGCTGCAAAACAGCCTGGCTTTCCTGACGAAAGCGAACCAGTGGTATATCGATCCGGCCGCCGGAAAGCTCTATTACAAGCCGGCCGATGGCGCCGACATGCGCACGGCCAAAGTCGTCCTGCCGCGTCTTGAGGTGCTGGTCAGCGCCGCCGGCACACCCGATGCGCCGATTTCCGACCTGAGCTTCACCGGCCTGCAATTCTCCTACACATCCTGGATGGGACCGTCGTCGCCGGAAGGCTTCGCCAGCCAGCAGAGCGGCTCCTTCCTGACCGGCAGGGCCGCCGCCTTCCCCAAGAACGTGCTGGAGGTCTGCAAGACCGGATGCCCGGAATTCGAGACGGTGCGCAATACCTGGCACCAGACCCCGGCCGCCGTGCAGTTCGCCGCCGCCGAACATATCGTACTCGACGGCAATGTCTTCGCTCATCTCGGCCAGTATGCGCTCGGCATCGGCAATGACAAGAACGCCAACCTCTCCGGGCAAGGGCTGGCCACGGCCGATATCGTGGTGTCGCGCAATGTCTTCACCGACCTGGCCGGCGGGGCGATTTTGTCGGGCGGCGTCCTGCCCGATGCCCACCATCCGTCCGATCCAAAACTGACCAACCGGCAACTGGTGATCGAAAACAACCTGATCCAGAACATCAGCCAGGACTACAAGGACAATTCGGCCATCCTCTCCACCTATGTGTGGAACACGGTCATCATCCATAACGACATTTCCGGCGCGCCCTATGACGCCATCGATGTCGGCTACGGCTGGGGCTATGTCGATGCCGGCGGCAACCCGAATTACCGCACCCGCCAGCGCGGCTACGGCACGGTGGCCCAGGGCGGCGGCGGCAATCCGGTTTACGACACCCCGACCACGCACAAGGATGTCTTCGTCGGCTTCAACCGCGTCTACAAGGTCAAGCAGCTCTTCGCGGACGGCGGGGCGATCTACAATCTCGGCGCCTGCCCGGATTGTGTCTTCGCCGAAAACCATGTCTTCGATATCGGCGATCGCATCGCTCTCTATTTCGACGAAGGCTCGCGCGGCATTCTGGCGCGCAACAATGTGGTTGAGGACGCCAGCCAGTGGCTGAACATCAACACCGCCCGTTCCGCCCTGCCGCTGCGCACCTCAACCAACAATACCGCCCGTGGCAACTGGCACAACACCACCAAGACCGGGGGCATCTGGAGCGCCTATCAGGAAGATCTGATCGTCGATGACCACCTGATCACCGACGGCAAATGGCCGGACGAAGCGAAGCAGGTCATGGCCAATGCCGGCATCATGCCCGAAGCCGGCCCGGTCGAATTCGGCGACGTCAAGCCGCGCGCCAAGCCGGTTGACTGGCCGAAGCCGGACGGCTCGCCAGTGGCTGAAAAGATCAGGAAGCCGCAATGATCCGGCGCGCTCTCCTGACCGGCGCGGCGGCTTTATTCGCCCTGCCGGCTTTAGCCGCCCACGGCCTTTTCGATGTCCGTGATTTCGGTGCGCGCGGCGACGGGCTAACGCTTGATACCGCCGCCATCAATACAGCGATCGCAGCCGCCAGCAAGGCCGGCGGTGGTACGGTGCTTTTGCCGGCAGGGCATTACCTCAGCTTTTCCATCCGCCTGCTTGACAAGATTACACTTTTGCTCGCCGAAGGCTGCGTGCTGGAAGCCGCCGATCCGGTGCTCAACAAGGGCGGCTATGACCTTGCCGAAGCCGACTTGCCCGAACAGTTCCAGGATTTCGGCATCACCCAGTTCCATTGCAGCCTGATCTATGCCGACGGCGCCAGTGATGTGTCGATCATCGGGCGCGGGATGATCTTCGGCAAGGGACTGGTGCGCGAGGATTCCGGCGCGCGCTGGCATGGCGTCAGCGGCTGGATCGCGCCACGTTCGGCAGATCCCAAGGAAATCGCCATGCAGGGCAAGGGCATCCGCGCCATTGGCCTGAAGAATTGCCGCAATGTGCTGGTCCGCGATGTCACCATCCTGCAGGGCGGGCACTTCGCCTGCCATCTGCTCGGCTGCACCAACGCCACCATCGACAATATCACGGTCGATACCAACCGCGACGGCATCGATATTGATTGCTGCCGCGATGTGCGCGTCACCAACTGCCGGGTCAATGCCCCGCACGACGACGGCATTGTGGTCAAGGCCAGTTATGCGCTCGGCCGTAAGGTGACTTGTGAGAATATCAGCATAACCAATTGCCATACCTCAGGTTTTGAGACCGGATCGGTGCTCGACGGCAGCTACCGCCTGTCGGACTACCGCTCAGTCGATGACATGGGCGTGCTCGGCCGCATCAAGCTCGGCACCGAGAGCAATGGCGGCTTTCGCAATATCCAGATCAGCGATTGCAGTTGCGAGAATACGCGCGGCATTCTGGTCGGCGTGGTCGATGGCGGTGTGCTGGAAGATGTCGTCGTCTCCAACATCATCCTGCGTAATCCGGTCAATCACCCGCTGTTTGTCAGGCAGGCGGCGCGTTTGCGGGCGCCTGCCGGCACGACGGTCGGCGCCTGCCGGCGGGTGCGGTTCGACAATATTCAGGTTTCCGGCGCCGATGGCCGCTATCCGTGCGGCGTCCAGGGTATTCCCGATGCGCCGGTGATGGATGTCAGCTTCTCAGACGTGCACGTGCTCAGCTCCGGTGGCGGCACGGCGGAAGACGCGGCGCGGACGCCAAAGGAAAAGCGCGAATCCAGCCTTGAGGTCAGCTTCATGGGCACCCTGCCCGCCTATGGTTTCTACGGGCGCAATGCACGCGGCCTGAGCCTCAGGGACTGCACGTTCGATGTCGAAAAACCCGATGCCCGCCCGGCGATCGTGCTGGATGACGTAAAAGGTGGCCGAATCAGCGGTTTCGCTGCGAACACTGTTGTCCAAAAGAATGGTTCGGAGACAACTCTCCTCCCTTGATTTATCTGGGGAGGTGTCAGCGCGAGGCTCGAAGAGCCGATGTCGCTGACGGAGGGGGCGAAAGGACGGCAGTGTTGCCCCCTCCGTCGCGGACTACGCCGCGCCACCTCCCCCGCTTCGCAGGGGAGGAGAATAGTTTACCCCTTCAAACTCGTTGGGCGGCGCTTCTTCCACGACCCTTCGATATGGTCGCGCATGGCCTTGGCCGCTGCATCACCGTCATGTTTCAGGATCGCCTGGTAGACCTCCGTATGCGCGGCATGGGTCTCCTTGATATGCTCGACATTTAGCTTGCCGGAATAGTTCAGGTTTTTCAGCGCCTTGCCCTGAATACTGTTGATAATGGCTTCGCTCAGCCGGTCACCCGAAATCCGCATAATGATGTCGTGGAACTTCACGTCTTCATGGACATAGCCGGCCGGCGTCTGGATCAGGCTTTCCAGTATCTCCATCTGCGTCGTCAGTTCGGCGACCTCTTCAGGCGTCGCCTTCCTGGCCGCCTTGGACGCCATCGAGGCTTCCAGCGTCACACGGATTTCGATCAGGTTGTCGAGATAGCTCAGGCCGTCGTCACGCTGGAAAAGCGCGCCGAGCACCATCGGATCAAGCAGGCTCCAGTGCGACGAATCCTGCACGATCGTGCCGCGCCCCTGCTGCGAGATCACCAGGCCCTTTTCCGTCATGGCGGTGGTCGCCTCGCGGATGACCGTGCGGCTGACCTCGAACATATCGCACAACACATTTTCCGGCGGCAGGGCCGAACCGGCGGGATAGACCTCCGTCACGATGGCGGTCACCAGGTCTTCAACAACGGCCACGGCGAGGCGCGGACGACGGCGGGCATTGCGGGCGGAAAAGGCTACGGTGGTATTCAAGCGTCTTAACCTCAAGAGTCGATTCTGGATGAGCTTATCACGGAATACGGAAAACCGGCATGGCTTTCAATTTTGCCGCGACCCTTCTTAATTGAGAATATGTCATATATTTTCCAGCCTTCTGCAAGTCCTATTACAGCGCTTTTTCAAAGACTTACCTTTTCAAAGGCCTGCCCCCGTCAATTCATCGCTTGCCAAGTGAAAACACCAGTGTTAGATTTCATCATACATATTATAACTTCACATTGCGGGAAGATACCGCTTGTGGAGGCGTTGACGAGAAAGACCCCAGATGAAGATTACCGGCTATCGCAGCCTCACTACGGTTCATGATTGGGGTCGGCCGATCGGCGATGTCAACGGGCTGGTGCGTTCCGGCATTACCGATGTGCCCATCCTTTTACTCGAAACCGACGAAGGCATCACTGGCGTGGGCCTGGGCGCGCACGCCGATATCGCCCGCGTGTTTCCGGCGATCGAAGGCGAAGATCCGCGTGCGGTTTCAGCACTTTACGACCGGATGCTCGCCCATGTGTTCAAGAGCGGCCACGCCGGCGCCACCTATGGCGCCATCGGCGCCGTCGATATGGCCCTGTGGGACCTGAAGGCCAAGATGGCCAATGAACCGCTGTGGCGGACGCTTGGTGGACGCGACCGCTTCGTACCCGGCTATGCCTCCGGCCTGTGCATGGGCCTGGAAGACGACGACCTCTATAAGTTATACGGCGAATGGGCCGATCGCGGCTATACTTCGGCCAAGATCAAGGGGGGGCGCGACATCGACCACGATATCCGCCGGATGCTCGGCGTTCGTGAGGTGCTGAAACGCAATACGCCACGCCCCGCCATCATGTTTGATGTCAACGAGTCGTGGTCGCGCAAACAGGCCGTACGCCATATCGCCGAGATCGAACAGCATCTTGACCTGACCTGGATCGAGGAACCCGTGCGCCGCTGGGATGCCGAAGGCCACGCGGTCATCACCCGCACCAGCAAGTGCGCAGTGGCGACCGGCGAAAACCTGACCGGTCTTGATCAATACCTGCCGCTTTTCACCGCCGGTGCGGTCGATGTGGTCCAGGCCGGCATGGTGTGGGGCATCACCCATTTCAACCGTGTCGCCATGGCGGCTCATGCGCATAATCTGCCCGTTTCGCCGGTCGGCTATAATGGCAATCCGGTGGCCCACGCCGCCGCGGCCGTGCCCAACCTGCTGACCGTCGAGGTCCAGGACTGGAAAATTCCCTATGGCCTGACCGTCGATCAGGAAATCGCTGACGGTGGCATCATACTTGGCGACAAGCCCGGTCTCGGCATTGAGGTCGATGAAACGGCGATTGCCGCCAAACGCCAGTCCGGCCAATGGAATGTCGCCGGCGGCCCGCATGTTCGCCCAAGCCGCGCTGGTCTGCGACTGGTGCCTGAAAGCTAATTCTTCGCTGGCTTCAATAAATATATAAATTTGCAGGACATTATGGAAACCACTCCCCTCGGAACAAACGGTCCGGCCATATCCGCGCTTGCCCTTGGCGCGGCGTCGCTCGGCAGCGTCTATTCCGAAGTCTCACAAACCAATGCCGATGAAACCGTCCAAACGGCGCTGGAACTGGGCGTCAACTTCATCGACGTCGCCCCCTATTACGGCCTGACCAAGGCGGAGACCGCGCTCGGCCATGCCCTGCAAGGCGTACCGCGCGACACCTATGTGCTGGCCACCAAGATCGGCCGTTACGGCGACAAGGACTGGGATTTTTCGCGCGAAGCCACCTTGCGCAGCCTGGATGAAAGCCTTGGCCGTCTGAAATCCGGCCGCATCGATGTGCTGCAATGTCACGATATCGAAATGGGCGACTATCAACAGTTGATCGATGAGGCCATCCCCACCCTGCATGACCTGAAACGCCAGGGCGTTATCGGTTTTGTCGGCATCACCGGCTATGACCTCGCCTTGCTGGAAAAGGTCGCCGTCGAGCAACAGGTCGATACGGTCATGGCCTATTGCACCTACACCTTGCAGGACCAGCGCCTGGCGCCGGTCGCCAAACGCCTGCAAGGCCACGGCATCAGCGTCTTCAATGCCTCGCCGCTCGGCATGGGATTGTTGACGCGCCGCGGTCCGCCTGACTGGCATCCCGGTCATCCATCGGTTCATGCCGCCGCGGCGGAAGCGGCACGAATCTGCGTCGAAGCCGGCACCGACATCTCGAAACTGGCCCTGCAATTTGCCCTGCAAGGGGCGGTGAAAAACGGCATGGCGACGACCGTGATCGGCTCGTCCAGCCCCGCCAATATGCGCGATAACGCCGCTGCGCTCGAAGCCCTGATTGATCAAGAACTTCTGGCGCGGGTCGAGGCCATTCTCGCGCCAGTGCTGGACAAGGGCTGGGATGTGTTGCCCGGAAATGGCGGCAAGGCCGGCAAATGATCGACGCGCATCTGCATTTCTGGAACCCGGAACACCTGACCTACGACTGGCTGCAATATGTGCCGTCGATCAGTGGTCGCATGGGACCGGCAGAATTGGCGGGCGCTGGCGTCGATATTGAAAGCGCGATCTTCATTCAGGCCGATTGCGCCGAGGCACTGGCAGAGGTTGACTGGATCAACAGCCTCAATTTTCCCATTCTCGGTATCGTCGCCTATGCCCCGCTGGAAATAGGGGACACACCGCATATCACGGCACTGAAAGCCAAACCCAATGTCGTCGGCATCCGTCGAAATGCGCAAAATGAACCGGACGGCTTCATGACCTCCGAAGGCTATCTGGCCGGTATGATCGCCGCAGCGCAGGCTGGCTTCAGCCTCGATATGTGCATCCGGGCGCGGCAATTACCGGAATTACGCCAGGCGCTCACGCATCTGTTCGGGGCCGTTCCCGATGCCCGTGTAATTCTGGATCATCTTGGCAAACCAGACATCAGGACGCATCGCGTGGATATTCAGTCCAATGATTGGGCAAATGAAATCAATGCCCTGTCGGACATGCCTAATGTGTTCTGCAAACTCTCCGGCCTGCCGACCGAGGCCGATTGGGAAAACTGGACACCCGAACAGCTCCGTCCCTGGCTCGACCACGCCCTGAAAGCCTTTGGCCCATCGCGCTGCCTGTTCGGCGGCGACTGGCCGGTGGTCGATCTGGCCGGTGGCTATTCACGCTGGCAAGCCGTTGTGACGGCAGCGCTCAGTCATCTGACGGCAGACGAACAAGAACAGGTGTGGTCACGGACCGCCCGGCGCGTTTACTGCGTATAAGAATAACAATAAGAGGAACACATGGATCAGCAACCAACCTTAACCGAAGCACCCGCCGTGGCCTTATCCGGCATTCCTCATGTCGAAGGCGGTCGTCGCTGGCTGCTGCTAATCTCGTTGTTCGTCTGCTTCTTCATGCTGCTGGCGCTCTATTGCGGCGTTCTGGCCGTGCTGCTGCCGAACCAGATCGCCACGCTCGATCCGGCGCACAAGGTCGAGAACCTCGGCCTGATGTTCTTCGTCACCTCGATCTTCTCAACATTGACGACACCGATCGCCGGCGCTTTCTCGGACCGCACCCGTTCGAAATGGGGCCGCCGCACCCCGTGGATCGTCACCGGTTCGGTGATCGGCGCGATTGCCCTGGCCAGCGTGGCCTATATGCCGACCTTCTGGACCATCACCGCCGTCTGGGTCATCGCCGCCATCGCGCTCAATTCGATGCAGCCGGCCCTGACCACCGTGGTCGCCGACCGCTTCCCCGAACACGCGCGTGGCACGGCGTCGGGCTTTGTCGGCGCAGGCATGACGGCGGGCGGCACGGTCGGCATGATCGTCGCCGGCCGGCTGGCTCATAACATGCCACTGGCCTATGCCGTGTTCGCCGCCGCCATCGCCATCTGCTGCATCGCCTTCGTTGTTCTCAATCACGACACCTCATCGAAAGGCGAACCGCTGGCCAAATTCCGCGCCGGTGATTTCGCCAAGGGTTTCTGGATTGATCCCAAGGCCTATCCGGACTTCTGGTGGGCCTTCGCCGGCCGCTTCACCATCTATATGGGCTACCAGGCCATCGTTACCTACCTGCTTTACATCCTCCAGGACTATATTGGCCTCGGCACCGACCAGGCCAATATAGTCATCGGCACAGTCTCGGCCATCACCTTTGTCTGCGTCATGACCTCCTCCTTCCTGTCGGGCGTGCTGTCCGACTGGATCAAGCGCCGCAAACCGTTCGTCTTCGCCTCAAGCCTCATCATGGGCGCCGCCCTGATCGTGCCGCTCATCATGCCGAATCTCGAAGGGATGTATGGCTATGCCGCCCTGATCGGCATCGGGTACGGCGCCTTCATGTCGATCGACATGGCGCTAATGACCCAGGTGCTGCCGAAAGACACCGGCGAGGCCGGCAAAGACCTCGGCCTGCTGACCACCGCCGTCAATATCCCGCAGATCATTTCACCGGTCATGGCGGCGCAACTGCTCAAATATTTCGATGCCGACTATCGCGTCCTGTTCATCGCCGCCCTGGTTTTCGTCTTCGCCGGATCGTTCTTTGTCCTGCCGATCAAGTCAGTGAAATAGCTCTTCTCCCCGCCCTGCTTCCTTGGCCGCTGTCGTTTCACAACAACAGCGGCTTCTTTTTTGCATGACAGATATGCAATTACTCAGACAATAAAATCACCTATAGATCATTTTACATCAATAAATGATGTTTTTTTTAATTTCAAATCACAGATGTGATCATTAAGCCACAATTGCTTTTGAATTCAGATTTGCCACCAGCCTGCGTGCAGCAACACTCGCCATCAATCCGAACCGCCTTATTTACCTGCCCTGCAAGCACATACCCATGTCAGCCCGGACTGGCTTTCAATACCTCTTTTTCAGTCGCCACAATGATGCAAATACGATAATACGAAATGGATCGAACATCGGACCTCTCAGTTACCTGCACCTGACACCACCAGATGCTCACGGTACAGGCGATACAAATCGTCGGAGGCCCGGTTCCAAAATCGATCACACACAACCACCTGGACATAGATCCGGGGCGCAGGGACACGAAAAAGGCTATGTTTCACAACCCATCGACCGCCACACATAAAGGCCCCGTTTTCTTCCGGGCATATTCATGTATATTTAAGGCCGTATTGTCAGACATATGATGATCATTTGACACACGTATTATGATGAAATAGTGTCACGACATCAGCCTCTACATAAGGAGGCGACTAAGGAAGGAAATCATGTCCAGGAAACTCGTATTATTGGCCGCCACAGCCCTCTCCGCCGCCGCGATGATCGCGCCGGCCTTCGCCTTTGCGCAGGACACGGCGCCTGCCGCTGCACCGGCCGTCGATGAATCGCAGGTCGTCGTCGTCCGCGGTATCCGCAAATCGATGAAGGCCGCCATCGATATCAAGAAGGCCGCCATCAATACCGTCGATTCGATCGCCGCCGAGGATCTCGGCAAGCTGCCCGATCAGAACGTCGCCGAATCCCTCCAGCGCATCCCCGGCGTCACCATCGAGCGTAACCGTGGCGAAGGCCGTTATGTCTCGGTTCGCGGCTTCGGACCCAAGTTCAATGCCGTCACCGTCAATGGCCGGACACTCGCCACCGACAACAACGGTCGTGAATTCTCGTTCGACGTCCTGCCGTCCGAGCTGATCGCCGGCGCCGACGTCTACAAGTCGCCCCAGGCCAATATCAACGGCGCGTCGATCGGCGCCACGGTCGATGTCCGCACCCTGCGCCCGCTCGACCAGTCCAAGCCTTTCAGCATCGCCGGTTCGATCGGCAGCCAGCACGCGGAACTCGCCGACAGCAACAATCCGGAAGCTTCAGGCGTCATGACCTGGCGCAATGACGCCCGCACCTTCGGTGTCGCCCTCTCCGCCTCCTATATGGACCAGGAAGTCCGCGACGACGAGTTCACAATCGGCGCGGGTCACGTCTATCGCTCTTCGGGCGACAGCTATTACAATGCCGGCGGCGTCGCCGGCGCGCGCATCGGGCCGGATGTCGCCCCCTTTACCCACATCTCCATGCCGTCGAACCTGTCGCCGTTCTTCTTCGTCCGCAACAAGAAGATGACCGGCCTCAATGGCTCGGTGCAATGGAAGCCCGTCGAAAACCTGACCCTGACCCTCGACACCCTCTATTCCAAGGCGGATATCACCGAAGCTCAGACCGGCCTGGCCTATGACTTCTCCGGCGGCACGCTGGTCGAGCAGGTCGTCCAGGGCAATGAAGCCGTCTACCAGCGCTATACCGGCGGTACGGTCGATGAAATCCTGCAATACGACACCCGCGATGTCACCACCACCATGGTCGGCTTCAACGCCAACTGGAAGGCGACGGACACCCTGACCCTCAGCTTCGACGCCTCGACCTCCAAGGCCCAGCGCCGCGGCAAGGAAAACAGCTATTTCACTACCGTTCGCCGCAAGAACATGGACCTGTGGTTCGACCGCCGCAGCGGCAGCCCGATCTATGATTACGGCTTCTCCTCGCCGACCTACGATAACGCCGCGACCAACCCGCAGGGCATTACCGCCCACTATTACATCTGGGGCGGCGGTTCGGATATCGACGACAAGACCAATGAGTTCAAGATCGATGGCAAGTGGGCGCCGGAAGGTGTTGTCACGCTTTATGCCGGCATCGCCAGCGAACAACGCACCAAGACCATCAACTCGAATTCAACCCCCGGCGGCGAACAATGCGCCTATTGCGGTTCCGATCGTGTTCTGCCGGAATCGCTGTTCAGCAACACCAGCATGGACTTCTTCTCCAGCCACAGCGGCAATATTATCCGCGATTGGGTGAGCTATGATCCGCTGGCCCTCCTCCAGCAGGTCAAGACCTTCGCTGACGCAGACGGCAAGCCCTTCGCACCGGGTCGCTTCGATCCGGCCGGTTCCTCGGTCGTCGAAGAAAAGGTCACCATCGGCTACCTGATGAGCGATATCCGCACCGAAATCGGCGGTATGCCGCTGGCGATCAACGCCGGCGTCCGCGTCGAGGACACTGACTACACCTCTACCGGCGCCTCCCGTACCATCCTGTCCGCCGTCCCCAACGGCGCCGGCCAGAATATCATCACCCTGTCCGATGTTGTGCCAGTCAGCTTCGATGGCCACTATACTGACATCCTGCCGTCGCTGAACGCCAGGCTGAACCTGACGGATGAACTGATCGCCCGCTTCTCCGCTTCCCGCGTCATGACCCGCCCAACGCTTTCCGACTTGTCGCCGAAGCTGTCGATCCAGACCAACCCCGGCAACGAAACGATTAAGCGCGGTAACCCCGACCTGCAACCCTTCCGCGCCTCGCAGATCGAAGGCGGCCTGGAATGGTACTTCGACCGCACGTCATTGTTGTCCTTCAACGCTTTCTACAAGAACATCGACTCCTTCGTGACACTCGGCAATACAACGGAGGTCGTTGGTCCCGTTACTTTCGCGGTCAGCATGCCAATCAACGGCAAGGGCGCCGTGGTCAAGGGCTTCGAATTGGGTTACCGTCAGGTATTTACCGCCCTGCCCTCGCCGTTCGACGGCTTAGGCGCTCAAGTCAGCTACACCTATGCTGATAGCGATGCCAAATACGAAAGCGCCATACCGGGCGTCTTTTATACCCTGGAAGGCCTGTCGAAGGACAGCTACAGCCTCATCGGCTTCTATGAAAAGTACGGCATCCAGGCCCGTATCGCCTACACCTGGCGCGACAAGTTCCTGCAGATCGCTTCGGGCCGTAACGGCGAACCGGAATATTTCGATGCCTATGGCCAACTCGACGCCAGCCTGTCCTATGACGTCACCGACCACTTCACTGTTTATCTCGACGGCCTGAACCTGACTGACGAGAACGAGTTTATCTACTCGGTGACGCCCGACCGGACCAAGGAATACCGCACCACCGGCAAGCGTGTCTCCGCCGGCATCCGCTTCCGTTATTAAGTTTTCTCCCCCGACCTGCTGTCTGTTGCGTATTGTCCGGACCTGTATTCACCCGTTTTACGGGTCCGGTGACAGAGGCCCCTTGGCCCGCCCTTCTTCGGAAGCGGCGGGCTTTTTTTCGTCACGTATTGCGATAGTATGGCGGAAAACAGGGGAAACAGATGTCCATCAAAAGCCTTTTATGCCTGCTCGCTGGCCTGCTGGCGACGCCGGTACTGGCGCAAGGCTGGCAAACCCTGCCGCCGCCCGTGATTGACGACAGCCCCCTCCTCACCAGTCCGATGCGTGGTTTCTACGGCTGGCATGGCGGCATCATGCCCATGCCGCGTTCTCCCACCGAAGGCTATCAACGCTTTGCCTGGGCCGATCTCGAACCGCGCGAAGGCGTCTATGATTTCTCGAAAATCGATGAGGTGCTGGCGCATATGCCGGCGGGTAGCCGTCTCGCCTTCGGCATCCTGATGATGGATACCTGTTGTAGCAGCCATGATGGCGATGATGTGCCGCCATACCTTATGAGGCAGATGCCGAAAGGCTTCCGCATCAAGGCCGATCCCGGTAATTACGGTCATGTCGATACCGTCTATGTGCCCGACTGGAACAGCCCCTACCTGCTGGAGCGCTGGCAAAAGCTATTCGCGGCGCTGGGCAAACGTTTCGACGGCGATCCGCGCATCGCCTGGATAGATCTGCGCGGCTATGGCAACTGGGGCGAAGGCCATCTGGCCGGCGCCAATGCCTATCACGGGACGCAGTTTCCGTATGACGATCCGGCGGTGAACCTGCACAGCGCCGAACCCGGCACGCTGGCCAGCCGTTTCGCGCTGGTGGACGCCGTTGTCGACGCCTTCCCGCACACACAAAAGATCGCCATGACCGACGACAAGGCGGTTCTGGTTCATGCTTTAAAGCGGTCCCCCCTGATCGGGATGCGGCGCGATAGCTGGGGCGCCAATATGTTCGGTGAAAGCCTGCTGGGCGACCTGACCGGCGCCAACCGCGACCTGGCGCTGGCCCGCTGGCAAACTGCGCCGTTCATCGTCGAATCCTATGGCTGGGACAAGGTGTTTGAAGCCGGGCTGGATGGCATCGTCAAGCAGGTCGAAGACTATCACATCAGCGACATCGGCAACGGCAATTTCAATGTCAAACAGTGGAGCGACCTGCCGCCGGAAAAACAGAACGCCCTGCTGCGCTCTGGTGATCGGGCCGGTTACCGCTATGTGCCCGTATCGATCCGGTATCGCCGGACAGCCGCCTGCCCGCTGGAACTGGAGCTTGGCTGGCGCAATGACGGCGTGGCCCCGGCTTATGAACCGTGGCGCGCCCGTCTCCGGCTGTTATCCGCCGACATACACGAAGGCATGGCCGACCTGCCGAAAATCATGCCGGGCGAGACGATTACAAGTGACGCTTGCCTTGGCGACGTTCTGTCGGGCGTCTACATATTACAGGCGCAGGTTATTGATCCAAAGGGCAGCGGACGCACAATGGCGCTGCCTCTGAAAGGCGGCGACAAGGCCGACCTTTACACGCTGGGAACCTTTACGCTTCCCTGATCAATTCTCAGCAAAACCATTGACAGACAGGGTCCGTTTCCCTAAACCAAAAAACATCATACATATTATGTAATGGAGTGAGCTATGGGACGCCTGACAGGCAAGACCGCCTTTATCACCGCTGCCGGCCAGGGCATGGGCCGGGCCGCCGCCGAAGCCTTTATCGCCGAGGGCGCCACCGTCATCGCCACCGATGTGAAACTGGAATTTCTCGACGGCCTGGAGGGCGCGATTTGCCGCCAGCTCGACGCCACCGATCCGGCCGCCATCCGCGCCCTGGCCGCCGAATTCCCGCAGGTTGACGTGTTGTATAATTGCGCCGGTTATGTCCATGCGGGCACCGTGCTAGATACCGATCTCAAGGCTTGGCAGTTCAGCTTCGATATCAATGTCACCGCCATGTTCCACACCATCCAGGCTTTCCTGCCGAAGATGCTGGAGCGCCAGAGCGGCTCGATCATCAACATGGCCTCGGTCGCCGCCTTCAAGGGCGTGGCCAACCGCCTCGCCTACGGCGCCTCGAAAGCCGCTGTCGTTGGCCTGACCAAATCGGTCGCCGCCGACTTCGTGGCCCAGGGAATCCGCTGCAACGCCATCTGCCCCGGCACCATCGACACCCCCTCGCTGCAACAGCGTATGCGCGACACCGGTGATTATGAAAAAGGCCGCGCCACCTTCCTGGCCCGTCAGCCGACCGGCCGCCTCGGCAAGCCGGAAGAACTGGCGGCCTTCGCGGTTTATCTCGCTTCGGACGAATCGAGCTTTACGACCGGGCAGGCGCACATTATCGATGGCGGCTGGTTGAACTAGCAAGGGGCACAGCCCCTTGACCCGTAACTCGACGGTGCCGAACCCGCCACCCCGCCTCTATTTAGGAATCCTCCCATGAAACTCCTCCGCTTCGGCCCGTCGGGCGCTGAAAAACCCGGCCTTCTCGACGCCAACGGCCAGATCCGCGACCTTTCCGGCATGATCGACGACATCGCCGGCGACGTGCTCTCCGATGCCGGCCTGGCGAAGATCGCCGCCATCGATCCGGCCACCCTGCCTCTCGCCCCGGCCGGCTCGCGTTATGGTCCGTGCGTCGCCAAGGTCGGCAAGTTCATCTGCATCGGCCTCAACTATGCCGACCACGCCGCCGAATCCGGCCTGCCGGTGCCAGACGAACCCGTCCTGTTCATGAAGGCGACCTCCGCCATTGTCGGCCCCAACGACGAGGTGCTGAAGCCGCGCGGCTCGACCAAGCTCGACTGGGAAGTCGAACTGGGCCTCGTCATCGGCAAAAAGGCCACCTATGTCTCCGAAGCCGAGGCGCTGGATTACGTGGCCGGATTCTGCACCATCAATGATGTCTCCGAGCGCAACTTCCAGACCGAGCGCGGCGGCACCTGGGACAAGGGCAAGGGCTGCGACACCTTCGGCCCGATCGGTCCGTGGCTGGTGACCAAGGACGAGGCTGGCGACGTCAACAACCTGAAAATGTGGCTCGACGTCAACGGCAAACGCTTCCAGAACGGCACGACCTCGACCATGGTCTTCAAGCCGGCCTTCCTGGTGCATTACGTTTCGCAGTTCATGAGCTTGCATCCAGGCGACGTCATCTCGACCGGCACCCCGCCGGGCGTCGGTCTCGGCCAGAAGCCGGACCCGATCTATCTCAATGTCGGCGATGTCATGGAACTGGGCATCGAAGGCCTGGGAACCCAGAAACAAACAGTGGGCGCCACATAAAACCAAAGGGCTTCCGGAGTGATCCGGAGGCCCTTTTCATTTGACTTTACAAACATACCGGACTTAAATCTTAAAAAACATAATACATCATATAATTTGAGGAAATGCCGGATGACCAACGCTCTAGCCGTACCCGTCTGCCTGCTTGCCACCGCCCTGCTCTTTCATCCCGGCATATCGATGGCAAAGACCGGCACCGCCAGCATCTACGTAACCCCAACCGGCAACGATTCCGGCGATGGCAGCGCCGCGCACCCCTTCAAAACCCTTCCTCGCGCCCAGGCCGCCGTGCGTGCCGTTAATGCCGGCAAGAATGTGACCGTCCTGCTCGACGATGGCATCTATGATCTCAGTCATCCCCTGATCTTCACCGCCGCCGATGGCGGACAGGGCGCGCACAGCGTCATCTGGCGGGCGGCGCCCAAGGCCACTCCCCTGCTCTCCGGCGGTATGACGGTCGGCGGCTTCACCGTCTTTGATAAGGATAAGGAAATCTACGTCGCCGATATCCCCAAGGGCGTCGATTCCCGCCAGCTCTATGTCGATGATATCGCCGCCGAACGCGCTGCCCTGGAGATTCGCTACAGCGACCTCGAATTTACCGCCACCGGCTTTATCGTCAAAAATCCCGACCTGAAATTCATTACGCAGATCAAGCAGCCTGAGCGCCTCGAACTGGAAGCCACCGGCTTCTTCACCGATCACTACGCCCCGGCCAAAAGCGTCTCCGGCGATACCTTCACCATGCAACAGCCGTCATGGGACAACAACACCTGGGGCTACGACACCATCAGCCTGCCGATCTTCCCGCAGGATTCACGCCTGTTCCTGGTCAATGCGCCCGAACTGCTCGGCCGCACCAACGAATGGCACAACGCCACCTACGAATTCTATATCGATCCCGCTGCCGGAAAGCTCTATCTGCGCATTCCAACCAACAGCGACATCAGCAAGCTGAAGGTCATCCTGCCGCGGCTTGAAAGCCTGGTCAGCATCGGCGGCACACTCGATCAGCCTGTGCAGAACCTCACCTTCAAAGGCTTGCGCTTCTCCTACACAAGCTGGATGGGGCCATCGCGGCCTACCGGCTATGCCAGCCAGCAAAGCGGCGCTTTCCTGTCGGAAACGGCCGTTGTCCGTCCGGCTGAGGCCTTCAAAACCTGTAACTGGGGCTGTCCCGAATTCGAGACCATGCGGCAGAAATGGAACCAGACGCCGGCAGCCGTCCAGGTGGCGGCAGCGCGCAACGTCACTTTCGAGGGCAACACCTTCACGCAACTGGGCCAGGTCGGGCTTGGCATAGGCAACGACGCCAACGCCAATCTGAGTGGCGCTCAACTGGCCACCGATGGCATCACCGTGAGCCATAACCGATTCGCCATACTGGCCGGCGGCGCCATCGTGGCCGGCGGAATCCGGCTCGATGCGCACCACCCCTCCGATCCGCGCCTGACCAACAAAAACCTGACCATCCGCAACAATGTCGTCACTCAGGTCAGCCTGAATTACAAGGAAAGCAGCGCCATCCTCAGCACCTATGTCGAGGGCGCCCGCATCCTGCACAATGACGTGTCGGACACCACCTATGACGGCATCGATATCGGCTGGGGCTGGGGCTATAACGACGCCGGCGGCAATCCGAACTACGAGGAAAACCAGAAGGGTTATACGGTCAATCCGAAGTTCGACACGCCGACCACCCTGCGCAATACCGAGGTGGCCTATAACCGCATCCACAGCATCAAGCAGTGGTACATGGACGGCGGCGCCATCTATAACCTGTCGGCCAATCCGGGCGCGCGCATCCATCACAACTATATCTATGATATCGGCGACAAGATCGGCATCTATGTCGATGAAGGCTCGAAGCATGTCCGTATAGACAACAATGTGGTCGAAACGCGCCGCCGCTGGCTGAACGCCAATACGGTCGGCAAGATGTGGGCGCGCAAGATCACCACGGACAATATCGCCACCGGCAACTGGCACAACTCCGCCATGACCAATGGCCAGTGGATCGAAGCGGCTGGCAACGCTATCCTTAACGACCATCTGGTGCCCGACAAGAACTGGCCCTCCGAAGCAAAAGCGATCATCGATCAGGCGGGCGTGGAGAAGTAGCAGCCTTTGTACCTCCCCATCTTTGATGGGGAGGAGGATCGCGCCGATTTATCGTCGTGGTGATGGGGTTTCTTGCTTTCTTATCAAGCCAGCAGATTGCGGTCGATCTCGGCGATGGTCTTGACGCCGGTGAGCGCCATCGCCGTGCGCATTTCCTTCTCGATCAGGCCGAGCAGATTGGTGACGCCCGCTTCGCCATGCGTCGCCAGGGCGTAGATATAGGCCCGGCCCAGCAGCACGCCTTTCGCGCCGAGCGCCAGCATCCGCACCACATCCAGACCGGTGCGGATGCCGGAATCGGCCAGTATGGTCAGGTCGTCCCCCACCGCGTCAGCAATCGCCGGCAGGGCCTTGCAGGTCGACAGCGCACCATCGAGTTGCCGGCCGCCGTGGTTCGACACCACAAGGCCATCGGCGCCGAACTTCACCGCGTCCTTCGCGTCTTCCGGATCGAGGATGCCCTTGATGATCATCGGGCCTTTCCACATGTCGCGGATCCATTCGAGATCGGACCAGTTGATGCTGGGGTCAAAATTAGCGGCCAGCCAGCCGATATAGTCCTCCAGCCCGGTGGCCTTGCCGAGATATTTCGACACATTGCCGAGATCGTGCGGTGTGCCCATGACACCGACATCCCAGGCCCATTCCGGCTTCATCATCGCCTGGACTATACGACGGATCGGGCCGAAATCGCCGCTCATGCCCGAATGTTTGTCGCGGTAACGCGCGCCCGGCACCGGCATATCGACGGTGAAGACCAGCTTGGTGACGCCCAGGGCCTGCGCCCGTTCGAGGGCGTGCTTCATGAAACCACGATCCTTCAGCACATAGAGCTGGAACCAGATATCGCAGCCGGACTTCTCAACGATTTCCTCAAGAGGACAGAGCGAAACCGTTGAAATAATGTAGGGAATGTTCGCCTTCTTCGCGGCCCTGGCCACCTGGACCTCGCCACGACGGGCGTACATGCCGCCGAGGCCCACGGGCGCCAGGCCCACCGGCATGGCCATCTTCTCGCCGAACAGTTCCGTTTCCAGCGACAGATCGGCGACATTCTTCAGCACCCGCTGACGCAGGGCCAGGGAAGACAGGTCGCTGACATTGTTGCGCAGGGTCATCTCGGCATAAGAACCGCCGTCGAGATAATCGAACAGGAAACGCGGCAGTTTGCGTTTGGCGGCTTCGCGGTAATCGGTGGCGGCGGAAATGATCATGTCGGTCTCAATGCAGGCGAAAGGTCAATATATCGGACTTAATTTCATATTCCGAGATGAATCAAGTTGCAAGGTCAGGTCGGCATAGTCGGGCATGGTACGCAGGATATGCCGGGTCAGGCGCTCGTAATACTGAATAAACCGTCCCACCTCATCGTCGCTCATGACCTTCGCGCCGGTCCGGCCTTCGGTTTCCAGACGCTGGCGCAGGGTATTTTCCTGCTCGATACGCCAGTCACGCACAATCTCGAAGCCCGGCGCGGCCAGCAGGATCAGCCGGTCGATATGACCGAACAGGGTAGCATAAGGGCCTTTCAGCGCCTCATTGACCGCCCGTCGCCAAACGCCGTCATCCGCGCCCTCCAGATCATTGACCGGCTCGGTCAGGTCTTCATCGGCCTGCGGGCGCGCCCCGACGCACCAACCCTCGAAAATGATCACATCCGGCGCGGTGATTTCCGGCCAGTCGCTTTCCGATAAGGGCCGGTCATTCGCCTTGTCGAAACGCGGCAGGCGGGTCGGCTGTCCGGCTTTCAGGCCGGCAAAGACACGCTCCCCCAAGGCGACATCATGCGTCCCCGGTACGCCGCGCGTAGCGAACAAAGGCGAGACAGCGACCGCACGGGCTTCCGGTGCGAGATAGAGATCATCGAGCGACAACAGCGCGATGGTCATCCCCTCGTCTTCCAGTCGTTCCGCCAGACCTTCGCTCAAGGTCGATTTGCCTGAACCTTGCGCGCCACAGATGCCGAGCACAAAGGGCTTTTCTGCGCTTTTCAGCCAGTTCCAGACCTCAGTCTCAACGACCTTAAGCGACCCGATCACCGACAGGTTCTCCCGCGAAAAACTGGTCGATATTCTTCGCCGCCCGCATTCCCATTGCTTCGCGGGTTTCGATGGTGGCGCTGCCGAGGTGCGGCAAGAGCACGGCATTATTGAGCGGCAACAGGGCCGGATTGACCACCGGTTCGCGCTCGTAGACATCAAGCCCCGCAGACCAGATGGCGCCGGCCTTCAAAGCCGCCGCCAGATCATCTTCATTGACCACAGAGCCGCGCGCCGTATTGATCAGAATGGCGGTCGGCTTCATCAGGCCCAACAGGCGCGCATTGACCATATGATGCGTTTCAGCCCCGCCCGGCGTATGCAGAGACAGCACATCCGACTGCGCTGCCAGTTCATCGAGGCTGGCGACATAGCGCGCCTCATGATCGGCTTCAATATCCGCGGCGGCCTGACGGCGGCTGAAATAGGCGATCTTCATGCCGAGCGCCAGACGCGCTTTTTGCGCCGTCGCCTGGGCGATGCGCCCAAAACCAACCAGCCCCAAAGTCTTGCCTTCCAGCGATTGCCCCATCAGCGCGGTGGCGCCCCAGCCCTTCCAGCCGCCGGCGCGCAACTGGCGCTCGCCTTCGGACGCGCGGCGCGAGGCCATCAGCATCAGCATCAGGGCGATGTCAGCGGTCGCCTCGGTCAGGACGTCGGGCGTATTGGACACGACGATTCCGGCCTTTTTCGCCGCGTCGACATCGATGTGCTCATAGCCCGCGCCGAAATTACCGATCATCTTCACCCGCGCATTCGGCGTGGCGAAGATTTCCGCCGTCAGCTTATCTGTGACGGTGGGGCAAAGCGCGTCATAGTCCGTCATGGCCGCCTTCAGTTGGTCCGGCGTCAGGGGCTTGCCGCTGTCATTGACCGTCGTGTCGTAATGCGCCTGCATATAGGCTTGCGCCGCTTCGGGCCACGAACGGGTGATCAGGATTTTCGGACGGGTCATAAGGGAATCTCTCGGTTTTCTTCTTCTAGCGCCTGTTGAATACCGGCGCACGTTTTTCCTTGAAGGCGGCGCGGCCTTCGTGGGCATCTTCGGTGGCGAAGCAGATGGTTTGCAGGTCGCGCTCGTATTCTACCGCCTTTTCATAAGGCATGGTGTGGGCGGCGCGCAGGTTGAGCTTGCCGGTTTCGGCGGCGATCGGCGCACGGCTGGCGATGGTTTCGGCGATGGCGCGTGCGCGGGTCATCAGGTCGGCCGGTTCGCAAACCTCGCTGACCAGCCCCCATTGTTCAGCTTTCTGGGCGGTGATGGCATCGCCGGTCAGGATCATCAGTGAGGCGTTCGACGCGCCGATCGAATGGACCAGGCCGGCCGCCATGCCGCCGCCACCGATCCAGCCAAGCTTGATTTCCGGCGCCGCGAACTGCGCGTTCGACGAGGCGATACGGATATCGCAACTCATCGCCGTTTCCAAACCGCCGCCGAAGGCATAGCCATTGACCGCGGCGATGGTCGGCTTGAGGCACAGGCGTATGGCGTCGCAATAGTCGCCGCGATTACGGAAGTCCCACGGCGTGGCGTAGTCGTCGAGCGTGCGGATATCCGATCCGGCGCAGAAGGCGCGCTCACCGGCGCCGGTGACGATCACGCAGCGGATGGTGTTGGATTTATTGCATTCGGCCACGGCGGCTTCGAGCGCATAGGCCATCTCCGGCGTCATCGAATTGAGCTTGGCCGGGCGGTTGATCGTGATGACGGCGACGTGGCCGTCAACTTCAAAGAGGAGTTCTTCAGACATTAACGTTCCGATCCCGGAGCGCGTGTTCCGGCATAGAGGGCTTGCAATTGAATCAACAGTTGATCGTGCGGACGCTGCGCATAAAGCGCGTCGCGGATGGCCTGCGCGGCGGCCGTCTGGAAAGCGATGGCATGGTTGTGGCGCGGACGGACATAGGCGGCTTCCAGTGTATCGAGGGTGTTGCGGTAGAAATTGCCCCACCGCGCATTAACGACGGCATCCTGCCAGGCGGCGCGTAGCGAAGGCTGACCGTCATGCGCCGGAATGAAGGCGATCTGCGCTTGCGGCGACATCAGCCAGCGCAAATGATCGAGCAAGGCCGGCGTGATCTCACAGCGCTTTGAAATGCCGATACCCGTGCCACCGAGCGTGCTCCCGATCCCGCCGGCGCCACGCGGCGCATTGGCGAAGGTCAAGATGTTGGCGTAGTTGACATAGCCATAGATCAATGGACACAGGGCGACATCGCGGTAATCGACCATATGCTGAAGGATGCCGATGGGGTTTTTCTCGCGCACACTGAGCGGGGATTTATCCGTCAGGCGCTGCATGATATCGAGCGCCATCAGCCCGACGGTTTCGCCGATCAGTACGTCGGGATCAGCCGTTGCTGGCCGCTCACCAAGCGCCGCGCAGATCGACTGGAAACTGAGCGCGGCGTGTGGTCCGGCCAGCGACAGCGCCACCGGCCCGTCAAAGGCCAAAACTTCATCCCAGGTCTGCGGAATATCGAATCCGGGTCTGGCGGCCATTACCTGCGTCGCGGCATCAAGCGGTAAGGCCCAATGACGGCCGGCGAAGCGGTAGCTGGCCAGCGACGGTCCGATGCAATCGCGTGCCCAACCGGCGATCTCATCCGGCGTGAAGATATCTTCGAGCGGCCGCAGACAATCACCCGCCACCGCTTCGCCAACATGCGGATGATCGAGCACGATCAGATCGAAGTTCGTGCACAGGTCAGCAATGGGATGCGTCTCGAAACCTTCGAGCGCGTGCATGGCCCACGACAGGCCAAGCTCAGGCGCGGCCTTGGCGGCGGCGTCCAGCGCATTGAACCCGCGTGGATGATCCCATGTAAGTCCCCTAAACATTAGCCTGCTTCACCGCGCCGCTGGCCAGCAGGGCGTCGATCTCCACTTCAGATTTCCCGGCGGCAGCCAGAATTTCGCGCGTGTGTTCACCTATGCGCGGGGCGCCGCGATCAACGGTTGACGGCGTTTTGGAAAACTTGATCGGGAAGCCCGGCGTCTTGACGCGGCCTTCGGTCGGGTGATCATATTCGACAAAGGTGCCGTTGTGCTTGATCTGCGGATCGTTGACGACATCCTCATAGCCATAGACCGGTCCGCACCAGATATCGACCGGGCGGAACAGATCGAGCCATTCCTGCGTCGTCTTCTCTTCCAGCTTGATGCGCGTCATGGCGTAGACTTCATCGCGGTAGGTCCACGAATCCGTCTGGTCTTCGAGATTGAGGAAAAAGGGTTCGCCGATCAGTTCGCCGAGCTTTTTCAGGTTGGCCATGGCGATGGTGATATAGCTGTCCTTCGTCTTGAAGACGCCATAGGGGGCGCGAATATACGAGTGGGCGTGCGGTTCGGCTGAACGCGTCTGCGGCTTCTTGCCGACGGTGAAGACCGACAGTTCCTGCATCTGGATCGTGGTGATGGCGTCGAGCATATTGACCTCAACCTTCTGCCCCTCGCCTGTTCGTTCGCGGTGGAACAGCGCCGCCAGCGCCCCCTCGAAGGCGGTATAGGCGGTGATGGCGTCGACCAGATACTGACCAGCCGGCGACGGTGGCGTATCCTTCGAGCCGGCTGACATCATGGCGCCGGACATGGACTGCAGCAACAGGTCCTGCCCCGGATAGTTCTTGTAAGGGCCGTCCTCGCCATAGCCCGACATCGAGACATAGATCAGCTTCGGATTGATGGCCGAAAGCGTCTCGTAATCGACGCCCAGACGCGCCGCCACACCAGGGCGGTAGTTCTGTAAAAAGACATCGGCCGACTTGACCAGATCGAGCAACAGGGCCTTGCCGTCGGCCGATTTCAGATCGACCGCCAGAGAACGTTTGTTGCGATTCAGCGACAGGAAGGAGACATTGATCTCATTGCCCCAGGCGCCGCCCGCCGGGGCATGGCGCTGCCATTCGCCGGTGGTTGGCTCGACCTTGATGACGTCCGCGCCCATATCGCCCATGCGCTGCGCTGCGAATGGCCCCGCCATGGCGATGGAGCAATCGAGAACGCGAATGCCGCTTAAGATACCCATTTTAATTCAAGTCCTTATGAATCTGTTTTAATCCATCACCCAGCCGCCATTGACGTTCAGCGTCTGGCCGGTGATGAAACCTGTGTCTTCGGAAGCGAGGAAGGCGATGGCATTGGCGATATCGCCGACATGGCCGCGGCGCTTGATTGCCTGCTGGGCCAGGACGTGGCGGTTATAGCCTTCCGGATCGGGATTGATGGCCTCGGCGTCAGTCGGGAAGGCGCCGGGCGAAATGGCATTGACCGTCACGCCATAGGGACCGAATTCGCGTGCCCAGGCATGGGTCAGGCCGATCAGCGCTCCCTTGGAAGCGACATAGGGATAGATGTTGGGCCAGCCGCCGGAAAGCGTGATCGAGGCGATATTGATGATGCGTCCGAAGCCCCTGGCCTTCATCCCCGGCAGGGCTTCCTGCACGGCGACGATACCGGCGTCAACATTGACGCGCTGGACAAGCTGATGGTCCTCGACGGTAAATTCCTCAAAGGGTTTAGACGGATAGATGGCGGCATTATTAATCACCACGTCATAGCCGCCGGTCTCTTGATGCCGGGCGCGGATATCTGCGCGGAAGCCTTCGAGATCGGACATATCCGAGCGCGTCACCAGCAAACGGCCGGTGGAAATGCCGGCAGCCGCAGCAGTCAGGGCGGCGATCTTGGCGTCATCATGATCGACAGCCACGACGGTGGCCCCACGTGTCAGAAAATTGAGCGTGGTTTGCAGGCCGAGGCCGCCGGCCGCGCCGGTATAGAGAACGGTTCTGCCCTGCATATCAGCGCCCTCCGATCGGGAGGAAGTTGCCCGATGGCGCGGGATAGTCTTCTGATGGCTGGAGACTCACGGCTTCGATGCGCTGGACCGCATCGGCCACGGCGGCGCTGTCCGGCAGGATACGGAAGATGCTATCGTAGCGGCGCTCGTCGCCATGTTCGAGCCAGATCAGTTCGCCGCGTTCCTTGGCGAACGGCTTGCCGAAGACATGATTGGAAGACGGCTCGATCCCCAGGGCATAGTGGCCAGCTTGCAGATTTTGCCATTCATACATGGCGGGAAACTGTTCTTTCAGCACCTCAACTTCAAAGCCGAAACCAATGTTTTCATTGACCAAAGCGACATTGACCTTGCCCGCCGCATCCGGCTGCATGTCGTGCTGCCACACCTGCTCATGGAAGTTCATTTTGGGTTCGGACAGGGCGCGATAACCGACGCCCTGCTTCCGGTAATCGTCGACATGGGCCGCCCAGACGACATCGCGGATCGGCGCCACATAGCGCGAACCTTCGGCCAGAACCGGATGGCCGACATTGATATGGTAGCAATACATATGCGGCGTGCGATAAAATCCATGATTGACTATGCGGTCATGCAGATGGATTTCGTCGGAACCGACTTTCGCCTCGATGCGGCGGATCAGATGCAGATCCTCGCCGAAGACGGTAGATTGCTGCACCACGCCCTCGGCCCAAAGCGTACATTCATCGCCGTCCCAGCTTTCGCCATAGCCGGTCAACCGCGCGGGAATCGTGCCGATACGGCCATGCAGGGAAGAAGACACCGTCTTGCGGGCGCTATAGTGATACTGATCCGCCGCATCGTCATCCATGAAGAGGATATGATCAAGCCCGCAGGTCACCATCAGGCCGGAGAAGGAGCGGAACCAACCCAGCCCCCCCTCGCCTTCATAGTCGTGCAGGCCGGGATGCTTGAAACCTGACGGCGAATGCCAGCCGACGGCGCGGCCATTATGCTCGCAATCGGCGATGTCCATCGCGCGATCGACTAGGACGGTGAAGCGCAGGCCGGAACCGGTGCGGAATTCCAGCAGCCGCACGCCACGTTCGACGCCATCACCCAGGGTCATCAGACGCACACCGGCGAACTGTGACAATTGCCCGGTATGCGCCGCCAGATCACGCCGCGAATATGTTTGCTTGAAAAGTTCAGCCATAGGTCCGGCCCAAATCCCTGTACGCGTTTATTTTTTGATAGCGATCAGTCATATACCGATCAGTCATGATGTCAATGCATCATCATACATCATATGTGTAATTTCTTATTTCCATTGGACCAATTAGTATTTACCCTTTTAATATCAGTGTATTAATTTCATCATTGATCAACCAACCGCACATGACGGCAGATCGGCCGCAATAATATTGCTTGACTTGGATAGGTCTTTTCGATGTATTTTGATGTCAAAGGCCGCAATCGTCATCGCCAGTTGCGCGCCGCACAAGGAGGGCGCACCTATGGCCGTGACAAGAGCCACACTGATCGACATTGCCAAACAGTCCGGCGTTTCCACCGCCACCGTGGACCGTGTGCTGAACAAGCGCCCCGGTGTGCGCGAACGCACCCGCGACATCGTTTTCCAGACCGCCTCCCGCCTCGGTTATATCGCCATGCCGGGCGAGGTCTCGATCAACCGGGCGCCGGTCGCGCTCGATTTCATCCTGCCCAATGGCACCAATACTTTCATCCGCAATCTGGCGAAATCGCTGGAAGAGATCAGCGCCGATCGTGGTGATATCGAATTGCGCTTGCACTTTATCGAGGGCTTCGATCCCTACGCCCTCGCCGATAGCTTGCTGAAGCTGGCAGGCCAATCAAAGGCGGTCGCCGTCATTGCGCTCGATCATCCGGTGGTGCGCGAGGCCCTGCGCCAGCTGCGCAATTCCGGCACCATCGTTTTCACCATGATCTCGGATATCTCGAATGTGCCGCGAGAAGGCTATGTCGGCATCGATAACCGCGCCGCCGGCCGTTTGAGCGGCTATCTGCTTGGCCGCCTGCTGCCGAAAGTCCCCGCCAAGCTCGCCCTCTTCGCCGGCTCTCTGTCCTATCGCGGCCACGAAGAACGCGAGATGGGCTTTCGCCATATCCTGCGCGAATCCTATCCGAACCTGTCCGTTGTCGAACTGCGCGAGGTGCAAGACGACGATGATGCCGCCTACCGCGAGGCCCGCGCCCTGCTCCAGCAGTATCCCGACCTGGCGGGCATCTACAATATCGGCGCCGGCAATCGGGGTATCGCCAAGGCCTTGGAAGAATCCGGCCGCGACCAGAAGATCGTCTTTATCGGCCACGAACTGACCGACCACACGCGCAAGTTCCTGCTGTCTGGAATCATGGATGCCGTCATCGACCAGAACGCCCATGTCGAGGCGCGCGAAACGATCGACCAACTGGCCCGCACCGTGCGCGGCGAGGCGATGAAATCCTATATCCCGATCCGCGTGCAGGCGATCTTCAAGGAGAATATCCCGGAATGAAAAAAGTCTTCGCCGTCGATATCCATGCCGAAGGCATCGAGCGCTACAAGGCCTGGCACAAAGCCGGAGGGCCGCCGGCCGCCGTCACCGCCGCCATCCGCGCCGATGATATCCGCGACCTGGAAATCTACCTGGTTGGCGACCGCATGGTGCTGATCATGGAACAGGGGCCGAACTTCGATCCGGAGGCCAAGGCCGAACGCGACGCCGGCAACCCCGATGTCGAGGCCTGGGACGCCCTGATGCGCACCTTCCAGAAGCCTCTGCCCTTCGGCCCGCAAGGCTCGACCTGGCTGGAAATGGAGCGTATCTATTCGCTGGCCGAACAGCCCTGATACCACGTTAAGGTTTCCGAAGAAAAACCGTCACTTAATCGCCAAACGACTGTCATCAAATCACCCTAAGCGCTGGTTTCATCGGAAACAGCGGGAGCCTTATGGGGATGGTCAGCCGCCGGAAAATTTTGTTCGCCGCAGGCACGATTGCCGCCGTGCCCGCCCTTGGCGCCTCCGCCCTTCCTGAAACACCGGCGCAGGTCCGCTTCGAGCATGGCGTCGCTTCCGGCGATCCGCTCCCCGACGCCGTAATCCTGTGGACACGTATCAGCGGCCTGGAACGCGGCGCCGATATCACCTGGCAAATAGCGCAGGATGACAGTTTCACCACCGTCATTGCCGAAGACAAGGTCTTCACTGACGCCGGCCGCGACTATACGGTCAAGGTCGATGTCCGTGGCCTGACACCCGATACGGCCTATGCCTATCGCTTCCTCGCTGGTCCAATCTCCTCGCCTGCGGGCCACACCCGCACCCTGCCGCTGCAAACGGACAAGGTGGTGCTGGCGGTCGTTTCCTGCTCACTGCACCCCAATGGCTATTTCAACGCCTACCGCGCCATCGCCGATCTGGAGCGCGTCGACGCCGTGGTCCATCTCGGTGACTATATATATGAATACGGCGCCGGCCTGACCGATTACGGCATGGGCAATGGCCGGATGCTGATGCGCATCCCTGAGCCGACGCATGAGATCGTCTCTCTGGCCGATTACCGCACGCGCCACGCCCAGTACAAGCGCGACGAAGACCTGCAAGCCGCCCATGCGCGCGCACCGTGGATCTGCGTTTTTGACGATCATGAAATCTGCAATAACCCTTGGCGTGACGGGGCGGAAAATCACAATCCCGGCGAAGGCGACTGGGGCGTGCGCAAGGCGGCGGCGCTCAAGGCGTACAGCGAATGGATGCCGATCCGCGATCCCGCGCCCGGCAAGCTGCGCGAAGCCATTTATCGCAGCTTTCGCTTCGGCAAGCTGGCCGAACTGGTCATGCTGGAGAGCCGCCTGTTGGCGCGCACCAAACAACTCGATTATGCCGAAGACCTGACCTATGCCGACGGCAAGCCCGACAAGGCCGCCTTCCGCGCCAGACTGAACGCACCCGACCGCGAACTATTGGGGGCTGACCAGCGCCAATGGTTGCAAACCACCCTCACCCAGTCAGTACGCGATGGCGTCACCTGGCAGGTGCTTGGTAATCAGATCGTCATGGCGAAAGTCAATGGCCCGGATATCGTCAGGCGGCTGGGACCGGATACCATAGCCGCCATGCGCAACCTGGCGCCGGAAGGCGCGCGCCAGAAACTGGATACCTTCATCGCCCTGTTCGACAGTGCCGATCCGCTGCCGCTCAATCTTGATAGCTGGGACGGCTACCCGACCGAACGTGAACGCCTCTATACCCTGCTCAAGACGGCGCAGGCCCGCACGGTCGTGGTTTCCGGTGACAGCCATTGCGCCTGGGCCAATCAGTTGCATGATGACGTGGGCCAGCCGGTCGCTGTTGAGTTGGGCGTCACCGCCATCAGCAGCCCGACGCGCTGGCTCGATTCGTGGCTGCCGAACCTTAAGTTGGCCGATACGCTCGCCGACCAGAACAGCGAAGTGCTGGCCGCCGATGACGCCTATAACGGCTTTGTTCGCCTGACCCTGACGCCCGATGAGATGACCGGCGAATGGATTGCCGTCAGCACGATCACCTCGCGCCAGTTCACCTGTTTCCCGCAGCGCCGGTTTTCGGCGAAAGCGGATGAGATGATGTTGAAGGTTGGCGTTTAGAAAGCCAGATACCCCACCACCACTCGCTTCGCTCATGGTCCCCGGCACCGGCCGCCCGGCTCCCCGACAAGCCGGGGAGGTATAAGAGTAGGCTTACTTCCCTTCGGCCGGCCCCTCATAGTTCCATACCACACGGTCGTGCAGATCCTTGCCCGCGAAAGCCTCGATAACATTCTCGCCGTCTCGTAGATCGACTTCCCAGATGGCGATGTGGTCGATGACTTTTTGCGCGCCCAAAGCCTCACCGTTCAGCGACAGTCGCACCTCATCCATATTCGAATAGACCTTCACCTTCACATGGCGGATGCGTTTGTGGATATCGCGCGGGCTGGTGATATGAACCATCAGCCTGTCCGACCAGTTGGCCTGATACCAGTAATAAGCATCTTTCTTCGTCTGGCGGTCCTCTGTTACCAGTCCCTTGTCGTTGATGGCCGGGCGATCGCCTTCGTTACGTCGGAAGGACGGAAAATCGAACGCCACCCAGATGAAGTCCGACCACAAATAGGGCCGCGCCTTCAGTTCCCGCCAGTTACCCTCGTGATAGAGCGCCTGATACTGCTCCGGGTGCCAGAAAGCTTGCGGCACCACCGCTTTCGGCGCGTCTTCCTGATGCAGGATGCTGGCCCCGGCGCCATATTCCGACACGCCGAAAATGCGTTTCGGATACTTGGCATGCAGCGCATCGGCCCACTTGCCCATGTCGGCAAAGGTATCTCCGTACCAGCCGAAATAACGGTTATAGGAAATGACATCGCTGTGGTTGGCAATGGCGTCGTCGTCGGCCAGGCAGCAGTGGGCGTAGACCGTCATGCGCGTCGGGTCCATGCTCTTTGCCGTTGTCTGCAAGGCGGCCAGTACCGGATTGGCGTCAGGAACGGTATGGCGAATCTCGTTGCCGATCCCCCACAGCGCCACCGACGGATGGTTGTAGTTCTGGGCGATCAGTTCGCGCATCTGCTGGACGGCGTTGTCCTGGAAAGCCTGTCCGGCGCTGATTTCATCGACCAGCGGCACTTCGGTGGTCAGCAATATACCCATGCGATCGGCGTCGTCATAGACGCGCTGCGTATGCTGCATATGGGCCAGGCGCAGGGCCGTGACGCCCATATCGTCCATGATCTGCATATCCTCGTCGATATCGGCATCGCTGACCGCCGTGCCTTTGCCTTTGCGGCCGGGCTGCTGCATATTGGCGCCATAGATACGGTAAGGCAGGCCATTCAGCAGGAACCCTTTGTCGGGATCGACCGTCACGGTGCGGACGCCGAGCGGCACGGTCACGCGATCATCCCCAGCCTCGACCACCACTGAATAGAGGTAGGCGTCCTTGCGGCCGGCCCACAGGTGCGGACGGCTGACCTTGAGCGCCTGTTCAACCGGCAGGGCCTGACCAGCGGCCAGCGACACGGCTGATTTGACCGAAGCGACCGCCTTGCCATCGGCGTCGAGTATACGCGTGCGCACGGTTATCTTCGCCGCCTGCGCGCTGTCATTCTTCAACAGGATGCGCGCGGCGATATCGGCCTGTAACGCGCTGATCGCCTTCGTTGTCACATAAACGCCTGGTCCGCCGTGATCCATCAGATCAACATGGACGCCACTGGTGGTGATCAGTGAGACATTGCGGTAAAGCCCGCCGAAGACGTTGAAATCACCGGTCAGGGGCGCGACCTGTGGTACGCGCGTATTATCGACCCGCACGGCGATCAAGTTGTCGCCGGCTTTCAGGGCATCGGTGATATCGAAGCGGAAAGCCGCATAGCCGCCCTCATGATGGCCCACGCTTTGCCCATTGACCCAGACATCGGTAACCAAGGCCGCGCCGTCGAATTGCAGGACATAACGCTGGCCGGCGACCGGCGTGATCTCCAGTTGGCGGCGATACCAGCCCGGTCCGCGATAATAGACGCCTTCCCGTTCGCCGCGTGATGTGTCGCCGCCCTGATTGGCGTCGCCGGCGTTGAAGGTGTGCGGCAGGGTGACAGGTTGCCAGCTATTCGCATGGAAGTCCGCCGTTTTCGCTTCCGGCACGTCGGCCTTGATGAACAGCCAATCGCTGTTGAGCGAGGTTTGCTCACGCGCCAGGACCGGCGTGGCTAGAACGAGGGTAAAGGCCAGTAGCAGGCGGACGATAGCTTTCATGACGGCGTTTCCTGTTTATTTGCCGCCACCCTATTCTGACACCGGTATCATGGCAAGGAAATTCATATGATGAATTTTAAAAAGGCGCCGCCGAATGGAAATCGATGTTCTCTCCACTGACCGGATGCGGCAGGGACAGGCGCGCGGCGTGAAGCAGCAGGCGCGGACTTAAGCGCTCGATTTCCGGCGGTGCGTAAAAGACATCACCCAGGATCGGGTGGCCGATCGCCATCATATGGACGCGCAGCTGATGCGACCGCCCCGTCACCGGCTCCAGCTCCACACGCGTCGTCTCTTCTGCGTTTTCCAACACGCGCCAGCGTGTCAGGGACGGCTTGCCGATGTCAGGATCGACCATCTGGCGCGGACGATTGGGCCAGTCGGTGATCAGGGGAAGGTCGACCTCACCGTCGCCGGTCAGTTCGCCCGCCACCACGGCGATATAACGCTTGGACACTTGCCGCTCGGCAAAGGCTTTCGACAGGGTACGGTGCGTCTCCGGCCCGCGCGCGAAGACCATCAGGCCGGAGGTCGCCATATCGAGCCGGTGCACAGTCAGAGCATCCGGATAATCGATCTGCAAACGTGTTATCAGGCAGTCCTTGTTTTCCGGCAGCCTTCCGGGCACGCTCAACAGGCCAGCGGGCTTTTCCGCCACCAGTATATGATCGTCGATATAGATGACAGGTCCTGACATTGCCCTGCCCTACAGAACCGGCCGTGCCAAGGCAAGAGAACCACAATGACATATGTCGCTTTACTTTACAGTATCGTGCTCGGCGAAGGCCGCCGGCTGGTGATGAGCGACCTCAAAGCCATTGCTGCTGGGTTGGGGGTACAAAATCCGCGCACGCTTCTGGCCACCGGCAACCTGATTTTCGAGGCCGAAGAACAGCCGGTTCCAGAGCTGGAAAGCCAACTGGAAAAGGCTTTCGCCAAGGCGATGGGCAGGCATATCGACATCATTATCCGCTCAGCGTCGGACTGGCGAAAGCAGGCGGCGAACCCATTTCCTGACAAATCGGGCGATCAGGTCTGCCTTCGTATCATGCGAGACCCACTGACCGATGCCTGCTGGAATCTGGTGCAGGAAAAGGCCATTGATGATGAGGTGTGCCGGATCAATGGCGATCTGTGGATCGCTTTTTCCGGCAAGCCCAGCGATTCCCGCCTGCTCAGCCATCTGACGACCAAGAAACTCGGTATCGGCACCATACGCAACTGGAATACAGTGCGCCGGATCAGCGAAGCTCTATAACGTCTTGCCCATGCGGACGATCGGCAGGGTCAGGCCATCCGCCATCTGCGCCTCGGTGGCCTCGATCGGTTCATAGCCATAGGCGCGATAAAGCGGAATGCCAGTCAGGGTCGCGCCCAGTTCAAAACGCCGGAAACCGGCCGCCACCGCCGCCGCTTCACAGGCTTTCAGAATTTGCCCGCCAAGCCCGCGTCGCGTCCAGCCGGGTTTGACAAAGAAGGCGCGGATGCGGGCGGCATCGGTGGCCGGATCAAGCCTGTTGTCTTCGCGGCCCGCCAGGGCATCGGCGCCATAAAGCGTCTTGCGAAAGCTCCAGCCGCCGCACGCCACGATCTCGCCGTCAAGTTCGACAACGAAATAGGTCTGGTCGATGATCAGTTGCGTATCGACGCCAAAGACCGTGCCGAGCGCCGCCTGACGTTGCGCCTCGCTGTAATCGAGTTGCAAGACCATGACCGACTCGGCGATCAGGGCTTGCAATGCCGGAATATCCGCCAGTTGGGCGGGTCGCAGCGACATTACAGACTCAAGCGATAGGCCTTGTCGGCCAGGGCTGTGTCTTCGAGTTTAGCATCGGCGATCAGCTTGAAGGCGTCCTTCGCCCGGCCCGCCTCGATGATGCGACGGCCTTCCCGGACACGGGTGCGCGCGCCGGTCTGTTCATAGCCCTGGTCATCCATCAGGAACTGCATGGCGTCGAGATCGGAGATAGCGGCATTGCTGAACAGTTCGAAATTCTTGACGAAACAGGACTTTCCGATGGATTGCAGGCTCTTGGTCAGTTGGTGGTCTTCCATGGTACGCGTCCTTGTTTACGGCAAATGGAGCAGTATCAGAGCCACCAGCGCAGGCAAGGCCTGAATGAACAGGATCGACTTTTTGACGGTGAAGCCACCGTAAAGCCCGGCCACGATCACGCAGGTCAGAAAGAATATCTTGATATAAAAACTGTCATGCCCCGCCAGCAATCCCCAGATCAGGCCGGCGGCGAGAAAGCCGTTATACAGCCCCTGATTGGCGGCCAGTTTGGCGGATTGAACGGCGAACTCCGGCGTCAGTCCGAAGGTTTTGCGGCCAAAGGGCGTCTGCCACAGAAACATCTCCAGGATCAGAAAGCCGATATGAAGCGCCGCGACAAGACCTATGATGATATTGGCGATTGTGTGCATGACCTGGTTCCCGCTGTTGATATATCGTGGCCCTGCCCTTGCCAAAGCGCAATGAAAAAAGCACTCTCCCCCCTTACCAAGGAGCGCCCCATGACCGGTATCTACGATATTCCCCTGAAGCGCATCGACGGCACGCCGACCACGCTGGAAGCCTTCAAGGGCAAGGTGCTGCTGGCGGTTAATGTGGCGTCGAAATGCGGCCTGACCCCGCAGTATGAAAGCCTGGAAGCGCTCTATCGGGAAAAGTCCGGCGACGGATTTGAAATCCTTGGCTTTCCGGCCAACAATTTTCTGGCGCAGGAACCCGGCACCGAAGAAGAGATCGCCAATTTCTGCTCGACCACCTATGACGTCACCTTTCCGATGTTCAGCAAGATCAGCGTGGTCGGCGCCGACAAGCACCCGCTCTATGATGTTTTTACGCGCGCACAGCCCGATGCCGTCAGCGCCGGCCCGATGCGCGAACGCCTGGAAAAGTTCGGCATCCCGGTCAGCCCGAAAGGCGAAGTCCTGTGGAATTTCGAGAAATTCCTGATCGGCAAAAATGGCGAGGTGGTCGAGCGTTTCGCCCCCGATGTCACCGCCGATGATCCGCGCCTCGTCGCTTCCATCGCGCGCGAGCTGGCGAAATAGTCGCGCCATCTGTCGCAAATCATCCAGAATATGCGAATTATTCGCATTATTGATTGACAGGGCGAAACAGCCTGCCTAATACCACCTCATTGAAAATAATTCGCATTATCATTTGAGGTTCCGCATGTCCGTTTCCCGCCCCCGTCTCCGCGCGCTCCTGACGGCGACATCCCTGCTCGCCGTCATGGCCAGCACTGCCGCTTTCGCCGATTCCCCCGCCGCTGACAGTGAGGTCAGGGAAGTTGTCATTATCGGCAAACGCGTGATCAAGGGGTCTGCCGGCGCCACAGGCCTCGACCTGTCCTTGCGCGAAACGCCACAATCCGTCACCGTGGTCACCGCCGCCCAGATCAAGGACTTCGCCCTTTCCGACGCCAACCAGCTTCTGGCCACCATTCCCGGCATCAATGTCGAGGCCGATGAAACTGATCGCACCTATTACAATTCGCGCGGCTTCGATATCCTCAACTTCCAGGTCGATGGCGTCGGCCAGCCGCTGGACTGGGGCCTGCAAGTGGGCGCGCTCGACACCGCCCTGTTCGACCGCATCGAGGCCATTCGCGGCGCCACCGGCATAATGACCGGCACCGGCAATCCGTCGGCCGTCATCAACTATATCCGCAAGCGCCCGACCAGGACCTTCCAGGCCGACGTCACCGCCGGTTACGGCTCGTGGAATAATGTGCGCCTGACCGCCGATGTCTCCGGGCCGCTGAACGCAGACGGCACCGTCGCCGGCCGCTTCGTCTACGCCCGCACCAACACGGACTCCTATCTCGATTATTATGGCGTTGACCGCAGCGTCTATTACGGCGTCCTCTCCTGGGACATCACCCCGAAACTGAAAGCAACAGCCGGCTATTCGCAGCAGGACAACCTGGCCGACGGCGTAAGCTGGGGCGCCCTGCCGCTGAACTTCACCGATGGTACGCCGATCAGTTACCCGGTATCCGCCAGTTCGGCGGCGCCGTGGACCTACTGGAACAGCCATGACCACCAGACCTTCGGTGAACTGTCCTACGCTTTCGATAACGGCTGGACCATCAAGGGCATCTATACGCGCAAATCCTATGATGAAGACGCCAAGCTGCTCTACCCCTGGGGCAGTCCAGACCCGGTGACCGGCCTCGGTGTGCCTGCCTACACCGCAATATATCCGTCGATTCTCAAGCAGGATATGTTCGATGTTGTCGCCAGCGGCGATGTCAGCCTGTTCGGCCGCGAACATCAGGTGGTTTTCGGCGTCAACTCTACCCATTCCTCCGCCTACAAATGGGAAGGCGAAGGCGGCGCAACCTCTTATGCGCCCATACTCGGCGGCAGCATCACGCCGCCAGCAGAACCGGCCTATGGCGCGCTCGTTTTGCAGGAACAGATCAAAACCGACACCACCCGCGCCTATGGCGCCATCCATCTGAATGTCACCGACAAGCTGACCGGCATCGTCGGGTTCAACGCGCTCAATCTGAAGGCCACAGGCATATCTTACGGCGCCGGTCAGGGCCGCTCGGAAGACAAGATCAGCCCCTATGTCGGCGCTGTCTATGACGTAAACGCCAATGTGTCGCTGTACGCCAGCTATTCGGATATCTTCAATCCACAGACCGAATCGGACATCAATCGCGTTCGCCTCGATGCCGCCCAGGGTAAAAGCTACGAAGCGGGCGTCAAATCCGAATGGTTTGACAAGCGCCTTTACGCCACCGCGTCCGTCTTCAAATCCGAGCAGTATGGTCTGGCTGAATGGGCGGGCACCATCCCCAATTCAATTGACAGCTATTATGCCGGTATCGATACCTTCGTCGAAGGTTACGAACTGGAAGTCGCCGGTAAGATTACGCCGAACTGGACCGTCAATGGCGGCTGGACCAGCCTGTCGATCAAGGACCGCGACGGCAATGACGTGCGCACCTATCTGCCGCGCAAGACCTTCAAGCTCTCCACCACCTATGGCATCCAGCAACTGCGCGACCTGAAGCTGGGCGCTGCCTGGCGCTGGCAGAGCGAGGTCTCGACCTACAGCTACGGCCCCTTCACCCAGGACGCCTATTCCGTGGTTGATTTGATGGCCAGTTTCCGCGTGGCGGATCGCATCCGCGCCAGCCTGAACATCAAGAACGCCTTCGATGAGAAGTATTTCGGCGGCCTGCAATGGGATCAGGCCTTCTATGCCGCGCCAACCAGCTACATGCTGACGCTCGACTATATGTTCTGATCATGATCGTGGCGCAGCTTATTGGCAGCCTTCTGTCCCTGTCGGGGCTGCTGGCCATTTTCCTGACCTGGCGGCGCAGGGGCGTCCGCGCCGGCCTGTGGCGCTGGGGGCTGCCCGCCGGCTGGGCGCTGCTTTGCCTCGGCCTCGGCCTCTGGATGGTCAGCACCAACACCGATCAAGGGCTGGCGCTCGGTTCGGTCGTGGTCATGGTCCTCGCCTGCGCCATACTCGCCCGACAGGGTCTTGCCCTACTTGGCAAGCCCGCCAAGGTTCAGCCCGTGCGCGAAACCGAAGCCGACGGGCTGGCGCTCGGCAAGGGATACTGGGGCCGCGCGACCATTCGTCTGGCTGGTTCCCTTCTGGTTGTGCCTGTATTCGGTATGCTGGCGGGCCTTCTATGGCGCGCCTATGTGCCGGGCGATGAGGCTGACCGTCTGATGGGGCTGGCGATTGTCGCCATGCTGGCCATGACGGCCGGTCTGGTTATCCAGCTGGCCAGCCGCCGCCCCTATCGCGCGTTTGGCGGTCTGACGGCGGTCAGCGTCATTGCCGCAGGCCTCATTTTCCTGCCCGGATTGTTTGGATAAGCCAGAATTATCATGACTAAATCGCGCACCCTCTGGCCAAAAGTCTCCGCCGCCTTCGTGGCGCAGAACCTGACAGGCCACAAGATCCTCGGCCTGGCCACCGCTGCTATCCTGTATCTGATCTGCCTGTCAGGCACGGCGACGGTCTTCTACATCGACCTGGAGCGCTGGGAGACGGCCAATGCCGCCGAGAGCCCGGACTTCCGCCCGGAGGCTGTCGCGGCCGCTTTGACGGACATGCGCTCACGTATCCCCAACGATAATAAAGAGACCGAGCTTTATATCACCGCCCCGACACAGGATTATCCGCGACTGGTGCTACAGCGCGGCGAAGCGGATGTGCGCGTCTATGACCAGCAGGGACGCTTCAGCGTGCCGGGCGAACACCCGGCGACGCACGGCATGACCGAGTTGCACGCCCAATTGCACCTGCCAGAAACCCTTGGCCTGATCGTGGTCGGCATCACAGGCATCGCCATGCTGGCCCTGATCATCGGCGGTCTGCTGGCCCATCCGCGCATCCTGAAAGACGCCTTCCTGTGGCGCCTCAACGGCACGCCGCGCGTCAACCGCGGCGACCTGCATAACCGAATCGGTGTCTGGGCGTCGCCGTTTCACATCGTCATCGCCCTGACCGGCGCGCTGATCGGCCTGTCGCAGGTCCTGGTGCTGATCACCGCTCTGACCTTTTACGGCGGCGACACGCTCAAGGCCTTCGCCTCGATCTATCCCGATATTGCCGCCAAGACCGCCGAGGGCCAGGTTTCCGGCGCGGCCTTCATCAAGGCGGTCACGACCCTGCGCCAGGCCCATCCTGACGCACACCCCAACTTCATCAGCATCAACAATCTCAATACCGATCATGAGAGCCTGACCGTCTATGCCGAAATCGAAAACCGGCTGGTCTATGGCGATACCTGGGAATTTGACGGCAAAGGCAATCTTGTCGACCAGCTCCACCTGTCCGATGGCGCCGCCGGCAAGCAGGTTTATGCCAGTATATACCGCCTGCATTTCGGCAATTTCGGCGGCATCTGGGTGCGCTGGGCCTATGTCATTCTCGGCGCCGGGCTTTGCCTGATCTGCACCACCGGCATGGATATCTGGTTGCTCAAATCCGCGCAGAAGGGCCGCCCCTATCCGCGCCTGCACAAGGTCTGGACCGGCTTCGTCTGGGCCGTGCCGACGGCCATGGCCATCGCCACCCTGACGACGATTACCGCCGTCCTCCCCTTCGTGCCGGTCTTCTGGGGCCTGACCGTGGCGCTTTCGCTGGTCGGCTTGCTGGCGACCTCACAAACCCGCCTGTCGGTAATCGGACGCTATGTCTTCGCCGGATCGCTGCTGGCGCTGGTGGCCGGACATGTGGTTCGCTTCGGCGCGGCCTCCTTTTCGCAGACCGCGCTTGGCCTTAACCTGACCCTGCTCATTCTGGCGGCGATTACCGTCAGTCTGACCTGGCGGCAAGGCCGGAAACTCTCTTCAAGTTTATGACTTTATTACAGTTTACTGGCATTTCCGGCATTTAGACCCGATGAAACCTGCCCTATCCCTGAATCAACATTCAATCTTGGGAGGTTCCTATGGGTAAAGGTATTCTGTTGTGGCTGCTGGGGGTTCCTATCCCCGTCATCATTATTCTCGCCCTTCTGTTTCATTGATCCGAGGGCACAGAATGGCACTCCCCGATCCAATCACCCCGACCGATGGCCCCAACCTCGAATCGTCAAAATCCGGCATCCACTGGGCCTCGATCCTCGGCGGCGCCGCGGCGGCAGCCTCGATTTCCGCGATACTGTTGCCGCTTGGCTCGGCGCTAGGTTTCGCCTCCACCTCCGCCTATACGCCCGGCAGCAGTCTGATTACCTTCACCGCCGGGATGGCCATCTGGCTTGTCATCATGCAGTGGGCGTCTTCCGGCGTTGGCGGCTATATAGCCGGCCGGTTACGCGTCAAATGGGCGGATACCCACAGTGATGAAGTCTTCTTCCGCGATACGGCGCATGGCTTCCTCGCCTGGGCCGTCGCCACCCTGTTCACCTTCGCGCTCGCCGCCTGCGTGGCTATGGGCGCGGTAAACGCCGGCGTTCAGGCCGGTGCAACCGTGGCTGCCGCCAGTTCGGATGATCTCGGTTATTACGCCGACACCCTCTACCGTACATCCACGGCCACTACCACGACCGATGTCACCGCCGAAACCACCCGCATCCTGGCCAATGGCGCAAAAACCGGCGTCATTCCGCCATCTGACCGCGCCTATCTGGCCTCACAAGTGGCCGCCCGCACCGGTCTGTCGCAAACCGCCGCCGAGGCCAGAGTCAACACCACTCTGGCTCAGGTCGATGCCGCCAAGGCCAAGGCGCTGGACGCCGCCGAAGCCACCCGCAAGGCGATGGCCGCTTTCCATATGGCCCTGTGCATTTCCCTGCTGGTCGGCGCCTTTATCGCTTCCGTCTCGGCCGCGCTTGGCGGCAGGCTGCGCGACAATTACTAACCTCTCGATCGCCTGCACAATCGCCGGAGCCGGATGGAGACATCCAGTTCCGGCTTTTTTGTTTGATCAGATCAAAACTATGGCATAGGTATGATGTATTATATATAGATCATAAGCAGGAAACACCCGATGCCCAAGCTCAACCGACGTCATTTCCTCGCCGCGACCGGACTGACGGCGGCTGTGGCCACATCGGCATCGGACGCCCTTGCTCAAACCCCGTCAAAAGCCCGCTTTGGCGTCACCGACCTCCGGGCGGAACAGACGACCGAGCTTCTCGGCACACAGATCCGCGAGCCGCGCCTGTCATGGCGGCTGACCGGTCCGGAGCGTGGCCTGATGCAGACGAGCTACCGTATCCGTGCCGCCTCGACACCCGATACCTCAAAGGCCGACCTGTGGGATTCCGGCGTCATCACTGCCAGTGATTGCTTCGATATCGCCTATAAGGGCGCGGCGCTGAAATCGATGCAACGCGTCTGGTGGTCGGTCGAAATCACCGACAATGAAGGCCGCAAAGCTACCGCCGCCACCTGGTTCGAGACCGGCCTGCTCGATCCGGCCGACTGGCGGGCGCAATGGATCATCGCCGAGGACAACCTCGCCGCCGGTGATCGTGCCGCCGCCCTGCAATGGATCTGGTCGCCCAAGGCGCTCGATGACCGGCTGCACGCCTTCCGGCTCGATTTCGATGCGCCGGCCAACCTTACATCCGCTGAGGTATTGATCGCCGGCAAGGACTGGATCAGGGGCGTCTGGGCCAATGAAGAAACCCTACCCCTGCCCGATCAGCCGGTGCCCAACTGGGGGACGCTGGTGCCGGTGCCTGCCAAACTCGCGCCCGGCCGGAATAGCGTCTGCGTGCTGGTCCAGGCCGAGACCACCGGCTTCTTTCCGGTCGATGGCGGCGCCTTTGCGGCGCTGATCCGGCTCCATCTGGCCGATGGCAGCATAAAGCGCTTTGTCAGCGATCTGAACTGGAAGGTGTGCCCCCTGCCACCCAAAGAATGGACACAAGCCGATTTCGACGCCAGCGGCTGGTATCATGCGCAGAAATCCGGCTCCGACGTCCAGAACGATCCGCGTCCGGCCGAGCCCGCCATGTTTTTGCGCACTGGCTTCACGCCGAAAGGCAAGGTTATCAGTGCCCGCCTCTATGCCACGGCGCTAGGCGCCTATGATGCCCATCTCAATGGCGAGCGCGTGTCACCGGCCCGTCTGTCGCCCGAAATTAGCGTGGCCCGCGACCATATCTTCTACCAGACCTTCGATGTCACGAAGCTGATCCGTACCGGTGAAAATGCCTTCGGCGTCACGGTCGGTGATGGCTGGTATGCCGGCGCCTTTGGCTGGCGACTGGAGCGCTACGGCTTTGGCCCCGCACCGCGCCGTCTGCTGGCGCAACTCCGGCTCGACTATGCTGGCGGCACGTCCGAGTGGATCGTGACCGATGAGAACTGGCGCGTGGGACAATCCCCCATCGTCACCTCCGAAATCTATAATGGCGAGGTCTACGATGCCCGTCTGGAAACGCCGGGCTGGGATATGCCCGGCTTCAAACAGACCTGGCCCGCTGTCAGGATCGGCGAAACGCCCAAGACGCGCATCCTTGCCCAGACCAGTCCGCTGCTGGTGCCGGTCGGCAAGCGCCGCGCCACGAAAATCACTCAGCCTAAACCGGGCGTCTACGTCTTCGATTTCGGCCAGAACTTCGCCGGCTGGGCGCGCCTGACCGCCAAAGGCAAGGCCGGCGAGACCATCACCTTGAAATTCGCAGAATACCTCAAGGCCGATGGCGAGGTCGATCAGGCCAATCTGCGCATGGCCAAGTGCCAAGACCACTACATCCTGCGCGGCGATACAGAGGGCGAGACCTACGAGCCGAATTTCACCTATCACGGCTTCCGCTATGTCCAGGTCGAGAACTATCCCGGCGTGCCAAAAGCGGCCGATATCGAGGGCATAGTCATCTCCACGGCCTGCAAAGTGACCGGTGACATGAAGTTCGACTCGGCGCTGATCCAGCAGTTCTGGAATAACGCCATGTGGAGCCAGCGCTCCAACTTCTTCGCCGTGCCGACCGATTGCCCGCAGCGCGACGAGCGCATGGGCTGGATGGGCGATATCCAGGTCTTCCTCGATGCCGCCGCCTTTAATATGGAGGCCGATCCGTTTATCCGCCGCTTCCTCACCGAGGTGCGCGCCGCCCAGACGCCCGAGGGCGCCTACCCGATCGTCGTGCCGCAGCCCCTGTCCTTCCCCGATATCGTGACGGCGGGCTGGTCGGAGGCTGGCGTCATCCTGCCGTGGACCCTGTGGAAGCGCTATGGCGATACCGCCGTGGTCAACGAGAACTGGGGCGCCATGACGGCTTGGATGGATTACCTGCTCAGGCATAATCCGGACTATATCTGGCGTCACGAACGCGGGCTTGATCTCGGCGACTGGCTGTCGGTCGATGCCGTCAAGCCCGACGACGAAACAACGCCGCGCATCCTCTGCGCCACCGCCTACTGGGCCTATTGCGCCGACCTGATGACCGACATGGCCAGGGCGACAGGCCGCACCGATCTGGCGGCGAAATACAGCGACCTGCGCGCCAAAATCGGCGCGGCCTATGCCAGGGAATTTATCGACGCCAACGGCAAGGCCGGCAATGGCAGCCAGACCTCGCAGGTGCTTTCCCTGCATTTCAACCTTGTGCCCGCCGATCGCATCGCCGGCGCCTCGAAAGTGCTGGCCGACGAGATCCGGGGCCGCGGCATGAAGCTTTCGACCGGCTTCCTCGGCACGCCCTACCTGCTCGATGCCCTGGCCGATACCGGCCAGTTGGAAGTCGTCTCCGGGCTTCTGTTGCAAACCGGGAAGCCGTCTTGGGGCTACATGCCATTGCACGGCGCCACCACCATGTGGGAACGCTGGGACGGCGATACCGGCGATCTGGCGATGAACAGCTACAACCACTATGCCTATGGCGCGGTCTGCGGCTTCATGTACCGCCGTCTGGCCGGTTTGACGCCTGCTTCGGCCGGTTTCCGCACCCTGCGCGCCGAACCGATCTATTTACCGAAGGCGGGCACCGTCAGCGCCACCTATGACTCGTGCCTGGGCCGGATGGCCGGGCGCTGTGAAGGCGATGCCGGCGGCCTGAAGCGCTACGACCTGACCGTGCCGCCCAATGCCACGGCCGAGGTCATCCTGCCCGAAGGCATGTGGCGTGAAGGCGGCCAGTTGCTCGATGGTCACGCCGACATCCGCAATCTGCACCGCGACAACGACAAGGTCAGTTTTGAGGTCGGTTCCGGCAGTTATCGCTTCAGAAATGATCGATAGTGAATAATTTTGCGTAAATTTGACTTTTAACGACTGATCTTTAGATATATGCCGTTTAACGCCATATACAGCAGAGGGAGCCGTTCATGTCATATATCAAGCCTATCCGTCGCAAAGCCTTTTCGCTTATGGTTTCAACCGCCTTGTTCGCCCTGACCGCGGGCCTTGGCACAGCTTCGGCCGAAATCCCCGCCCGCCATATGGAAAAACTTGATCGCGGCACAATCGCCGTCAAGGCCGACGGCGGCGTGCTGGTGACCTGGCGGATGGTGGTCAACGATCCGGACGGTACGGCCTTCAATCTTTATCGCGATGGCCGGAAGATAAACGCAACCCCCATCCGGAAGATCAGTAATTTCCTCGACAAGGCGGGCACGGCAAGCTCGACCTACACCGTCTCGACCGTGCTGAATGGCAAGGAAACCAAAAGCGTCCTCGCCCCCGCCAAGGTGTGGGGCAATGGTTACCTGTCAATCCCGCTCGACAAGCCGGCGGACGGCGTGACCCCGGACGGCAAGCCCTATAGCTACACCGCCAATGACGCCAGCGTTGGCGATCTCGACGGAGACGGCCGTTACGAGATCATCCTGAAATGGGACCCGACCAACAGCCACGACAACAGTCAGGGCGGCTATACCGGCCCGGTTTTCCTCGATGCCTACACGCTGGACGGCAAGAAGCTGTGGCGCATCAATATGGGGCCGAATATACGCGCCGGCGCCCACTACACCCAGTTCCAGGTGGCCGATTATGATGGTGACGGCAAGGCCGAGATGATCGTGAAGACCGCCGACGGGACGGTAGACGGCCAGGGCAAGGTCATTGGCGATCCAAAGGCCAACTGGGTCAGCGATGGCGGCGAGACGGAGGTGCGCGACCGCACCGGTTCGGTTCAGACGTCTGACGGCAAGCTGATGGCCCAGCTTCAGGGCCGTATCCTCAAGGGGCCGGAATACTTAAGCGTTTTCAACGGCCAGACCGGCGCCGTCATGGATACCGTGCCCTACTGGCCACCACGCGCCCCCGAAGGGATGCCCGATACGGCGGAGACGATGAAGGCCGTCTGGGACGACGCCTATGGCAACCGCTCGGAGCGCTATATCGCCGGCACCGCCTGGCTCGATGGCGTGCATCCGTCGGCCGTGATGATCCGCGGCTATTACGGCCGCACCACCGAAGCCGCCTACGATTTCCGCGATGGCAAGCTGTCCCTGCGCTGGACCTTCGATTCCAAGGCGGCGGGCGTGCCGGAAGGCTATAGCGGCCAGGGCAACCACCAGGTCAGCATCGCCGATGTCGATGGCGATGGCCGCGATGAAATCATCAACGGGTCTATGGCGCTCGATGATAACGGCAAGCCCTTGTGGACGGCCAAACTGTTCCACGGCGACGCCATGCACGTCGGTGATCTCGATCCCTCGCGCCCCGGTCTGGAGAAGTTCGGCGTCCACGAGGAAATGAAGAACAACGGCAATATCGGATCGGCCCTGCTCGACGCCCGCACCGGCGAAATCCTGTGGGAAAAACACGCCGAAAAGGATACCGGCCGCGGCCTCTCCGCCGATATCGATCCGCGCTATCTCGGTGACGAGGTGTGGGGCAGCAATTCGCCGCAACTCTACAACATCAAGGGCGAAGCCATTGCCGAACGTGGTCCGCGCCAGACCAATTTCGCCGTCTGGTGGGATGGCGACCTGCTACGCGAGCTGCTGGACGGCAACACAATTTCGAAATGGGACTGGCAGACCTCGACGACAAAGCCCTTGCTGGTGGCCGAAGGCATGATGTCCAACAACGGCACGAAGTCGAACCCTACCCTGTCGGCGGATATACTGGGCGACTGGCGCGAAGAAGTCATCTGGCGCAGCGCCGACAGCCGCGAACTGCGCATTTACTCGACGCCGATCCCCACTACCTACGGCGTCGTCACCCTGATGCAGGATCCGCAATATCGCGCCTCGATCGCCTGGCAGAATACGGCCTATAATCAGCCGCCGCATACGGACTTTTACCTGGGCGAAGGCATGACCACGCCCAAAAGGCCAAAGGTCGAGGTCGTCAGCCCGCAGAAATAACGTGATATGACCATCCAACATGCAGCGCCGATCTGATCACATCAGATCGGCGCTTTTTCAGTGGCTGGTTTGGATAGAAGCCATAGCTGCTTTACTGAGCGTTTTCGTCTCCACCACCGAAACCACTGCGTCCACCTCTGCCACGGCCCTGCCATTGCCCGTCTCTGGGCCGGTCACCGGACTGACGCGGCGCGCTCACCGGCCCGAAGGTATAGCGCAGGCCCAGCATGAAGGTGGCCCCGTAATCGAAGCGTTCACTGATCGCCTGGACATTGCTGGTGTTGGTGATGGTGCGCGAGGTGTCGCTGCTCAGCACGTCACGGCCATTAAGATCAAGCACCAGTTTTTGCGGGATCAATTGCCGCTGGTAGGACAGGTTGAGCATAGTCGTGCCGGTGCGATAGCCCTGGGTCGTCAGTTGCCGTCCGCGGTAGCGCACATTGATGCCAAAGGTGTTGCGGGTATCCGGCATGTAGCGGGCGTAGAGATTGGCGTTGGAGTTGCCGCTTTCGCGGTGGACCGGCAAATGCGTGATATAGTCGATGGAGTCCGACACCGCATAGCCCAGCACACCGTTCAAACCGTAACGCAGCTTGCGCTCGATATTGCCGTTGACCGAGAATTGCAGGCCGGTGTCCCTGCGCGACCCCGAATTGGCGCTGGTCGTCAGCAGCACGTCCGGCTGGTTGGGCAGGAAGCTCGAAACTTGCGCGAAATTATCCCGCGTTGTCTTGTAAAACAACGTCCCGGAATAGTTCAGCGCCTGGGCAGTATGGTCATATTCGACCTCATAACTTTCGACCTGCTCCGGATCCAGATAGGGATTGCCGGAACTGATGTTCTGCGCATCGCGGTAATTCAGGAAAGGATTGAGCAGGTTGGCGCCCGGCCGCACGATCTTGTGGCTGTAGCTGGCCTTCAGGCGGTCCTTGTCCGTCAGGTTATACATGGCGAACAGGCTGGGACTCCAGGTGACGTAATCGATCCTGGCCTGGACATCCGAAGTCACCTGATTCAATATTTCATGCAGGTTTTCGACGCGCATCCCGCCCTGGACGCTCAGCTTGCCCCAGGCCTTCTGATAGGTGACATAGGCCGCCGAAATGGTCTGATCGACATTGAACTGGTTGGTATAGACCGGATTGGCCAGTTCGGGCGTACCGGCGGCATGATTGAGTGAGCGGTAGTTGTAGATATCGCTGAGGGTCTTCTCGATGTCCCATCCGGCCTGGATCTGGGTGTCGTTCTTCATCGGATGGGTCCAGTCGCCGCTGAAATCGTCGATGCTGTTGCCGGTGGCGCCACGTCTGGCATAAAGCGACAGGTCACGCTGCGGCAGATGATAGATCTGCTGATAATCCTGATCGTTACTCCGGTCTGACTGGCTGTGACCGAACTGCATCTTGAAGTTTTCACCGTCCTCGACGCCGCGATGCTCCCACGTCAGCTTGGCGCCTGAATTTTCAGTCTGCCCCCCATTGCTGCCCATCTGCGCGTTGTCGGAGGTTATATTTCCGGTAGAATCCAGGTCGTTGTATTCCGTGGCCGTATAACCCGACTGGGTGCGCCGGGAGTAGTTGAGTTCGCCGGTCAGGGTGTCGTTGTCGGTCAGGTCGTAATCGCCGGTCAGATTAGCGGAGATATTGCTGTTGCGCGTGTTGCTGAGATTATCCTGCGTGCTGCGGCGGGTATTGCCAGTCAGCGGATCGATACGCGTGCGGTCGCTGAACGAACCGGATTTGCGGCTGTCATTGCGGATATTCACACTGCCATTGAGCGTCAGCTTGCCGATATTGGTGCCGGAGCGGAAGCCGATTCCGCTGCGCCCCTCATTGCCCAAATTGACATTGATCGAGGTCTTCGGCCTGATATGCCGGCCCTTCTTCAGCACGATATTGATGATGCCGCCGCCGGTATCGGAACCGAACGCCGCCGACGGATTGGTCATGACCTCGATCGAATCGATGTCGTCGGCCGACATGCTCTGCAATTGCGGCCCACGGTTATCGCCCTGCATCTGGGCGTTGGGCTTGCCGTTGACATAGACCTGGACGTTGGAATTGCCGCGCAGGGACACCGTGCCATCGGAATCGACCGTCACGGCGGGCACATTGTTCATCACATCGCTGGCCGTGCCGGTTGCGGCATCCGGGTCCTGCGTCACGTCATAAACATCACGGTCAACCTTGTGCTGGATTGGCGGCTTCTGGCCTGTCACCGTGATAACGGTCGTTTCGCTGTCTGTGCCGCCAGATTGAGCTGGCGTGGTGCTTGCCCCTGCTTTTGCCGGTTCGGCCGTTTTTGGCTGGGTGGCGGGATCGGTCGAGGTCTGCGCGTGAACGGCTGGCGCCAAAATCGCCGCGATGGCCAGCACCACTGGGCTGACATGGCACAGATGGCGAGACGGCGAAGACAGGGGGAACATTTATGACATTTCCTGATTGAAATTTATCGTTATGCGTATGTGTCTTTCACGCAGCCGCCGAAAGCTTCCGTTGGCATTTGTTCGATTTAATGATCAAACGCAGCCAATAGACGGATTTTGTTGCAAAAAAGTCGCAGCATTCCCGCACGAAATACTATTTCCGTATAAACAAAATGATCAAATTTGATCAAATCAGTTACGCCGGCGGTTTCAGGATCGCATCAGCCCTGGCGCGGTCATCGGGGGTGAGCTTCGTTTCAAGCGCAGCCGCCGCCGGGCCGGCCTTGTCGACGCCGCTTTCCTGCGCCAGCTTCAGCCACACGTAGCCCAGCATCAGATTTCTACCTCCGCCCTGCCCGTTGGCCAGCATGGCGCCGAGATTGAACATGGCGTCGCCATTGCCTTGACGGGCGGACAGATCGAACCATTTGCGCGCCGCCGCCAAATCCTGCCCGACTCCTTCGCCGGTATAGAACATCAGTCCGATGGCGTCCTGCGCATCCGCCTGCCCCTTGAGCGCCGCCTTCTTGTAATAGACTACCGCCTTCTGCGCATCATGCGGCAGCACACCGCCGAGATCGTACATATTACCGACGGCATAGAGCGCATCGGCATGGCCGCGTTTCGCCGCTTCCAGCAACCATTGCGCTCCCAGTTTCGGGTCCGCCGTCACGCCGCCGCCGCCACTGAGATAGAGTTCGCCGACTTCATACATCGAAGGCGCATAGCCGGCGATCGCCGCCTTCCTGTAATAGGGCACAGCCCTGGACAGGCTCTTCTCACCGGCATAACCAAATTCATATATCTGCCCCACCGTATGGGTGGCGGGCATATAGCCGAAGTCATCGGCTTTCATATACCAGCGCCGGGCCGCCTGCGGGTCGCGCGCGCCCCCCAAACCAACCGTGTAGATTTTGGCCAGGGTCATGGCGGCGTCGACGCGTGTATTCATATAGGTCGGATCATCCGGATTGAACCGCAAAATATCCAATGGACCGAAACGCGCGTCGGTCACCTTGCGCAGCCAGAAAATGGCCTGCGCCGTATCGGCCTTCGTGCCCATGCCGGCCAGGTACATCTTGCCTTCCATCAGGGCGGCGGAATCGTAGCCCATCTTGGTGTAGGACTTATGGAACAGATCGAGCGCCTTCGGGTAATCCCTGGCGTCGAACGCGGCGAAGGCCTCTTTCAGCGACGTGTCCCGGCGGGCGATAAAATTGCGCCCGGCCGCGAACGCCTTGTCGGACGGCCCGCACGGCCCGGCCTGATCGGGGATATTGGCCGCGCCGCCGGCGCCGACCTGCATACCCGGCAGGGTGTTGGTATTGGCGGCATTATCCTGCGACGCATCACCAAATGGCGCCGTGTCCTTGAAGTGATTGCCGGGCAGGTTCGGATCGGTCTGGTCGGTATCGGGCGCCTGGTTGGCGTTGTCATCCGTGCCATAGAAGGATTGCAGGTAGTCCTGAACCACATCGTCATTGACCGGATCGTAGCCGTTCATGAAACCGCAGGACTCCGCAGACCGGTTATCAAGCTGGGTGCGGGTCGGATCGCCAGGCCGGCGCCTCTTGCCGAAGATGGTGACGGTCTGCGACGGCGGCGCGTTATCGGCAGCCGGCGGGACTGTCGTCTGTTGCGGCGTCTGGCCATAACTGACGCCACCGCCCGACAACGCCAGTACAAGGATCAGACTGCCGATCCGTCGCCTGAATTTTGCCGATGTCATGAATATCCCCTCTGTTAAGATTACATATCCGGCAATGGCGCACGGTTATTGCTGTCGGTAACTTCCGCCGGATCGCCATCGAGCGTCAGGCGCACACGTGCGACTTTCGCGGGCAGATCAGCCGTGATCGTGGCTGTCTTCGGCATAAGATCGAGCGGCGCGGCCAGGCCGGGGAAAGACACGCTGGCAAGGCTATTACCGGCCGCGTCCTCTATCAACGCCTTGCCGGCGGGCGTCGGTCTGGCGCCCAGGCTATGCACGGTGATCGTCAGGCGATTGCCCTTTATGACGATATCATCAGTGGACAGGCCGATATCGGCCCGCGTCGAAGGCGCATCGCCCGGCGTTGTCAGGCTGAGATCGAACGTCATCGTCTGATGCGGCGGCAGGTCGAGATCGACCGTCCTGCCACGTTCGAGATTGACCTGACGCGTGCCCGCCGGGCCGGTCAGCGTCCAGACGCCCGCCGCCAGTTGCGCACCGGTCATACGGGCGGTTACGGGCGTATCGGTCAGGTTACAGGCGATGACCTTGAACGCCTTCGGATCGCCTTTCGGGATCAGAATAGCGACGTTCTCGCCATCGACAGGCCCGGCCCCGGACGTAAACCGCCAGTTCACCAGATTGCCGGGGTAGTAAGTATTGCGCCGGTGCGCCACGCCGCCCAGACGGGTCCGTTGCAGCAGGTCGCTCGGTACACTGACGCGATCCACCCACAGTTCGGCGGTTGTCAGCACCGGCATTCGTTGCGTGACCGCTTCGATCTCCTTGCCATACAGATCGGCCAGAATCGTGTTGTCGCCGGTCCGCTGCCAGCGCACGAACCGGGCGAAATCCCTGTCGGTGATGCCGCCGAGATTGCGATCGATCGCGCCACCTGCCGCGGCCACTTCACCACCGGCCACCTTTTGCGCCAGAGCTTCACCGCCCGGCATCCGGGTCAGCAGGTCGGCGTTGAGGTCCGCCAGTCCTCCCAGATTTCCGCGCGTGATATCGCCCTGCAACGGCCGCAGATATTTATTGTCGCCGGTCCAGGTCCAGGCCGCCCAGAAATTGCTGGCGGCGCTGTCGACGCCATTGTCGCGCGCTGCGTCAGTTGCCCATTCGATATCACGCGGGAAACGCCAGTTGCCATGCGCATCCTGCGTACCGTGCGCCATCCAGCCATCAAGCAGGCCGAGCAGCAGCGATTTTGTCTGCGGCGCGCCATTATAATCCACCAGCAGCAGACCCGGATGGGTGACCAGCAGGCTGTAGGGATGCTGCCAGCCGAGATTGTCATCGCGGTCGATATCGCTGCCGGAATAATAGCTCGAAACGAAGTGCAGATGCCCGGCGGCATTGGCCTGGATCAGGCGCGGGTAGTTGCGCGCCACGGCCATGCCGCGTTCGATCGCCTGCGGGTTGCCCCAGTCGATCTGCATCGCCTGCGCCACGGCGTTGATGCCCTCCTCGTAGGAATGCAGTTCGTCGGCGCGAATCCGGCCAAGGCCATCAGTCCACATGCCATTGGCGAAGGTGGCGTCGAGCACGGCGCGCTGTGACCGGATCAGCCTGTCCGGCTCAACCCCCATCAGGGCCAGCGGCACCCACTGATTGACGAGATCGGTGTCATCGGACAGGCCGCCGCCAAATTCACCGTTTTCGATCTGGCGGTTATCGATCCACCAGTCAACGAACTGGCGGTAAAGCTTCAGGTCTTCGCTCTGGCGAAAGGCCCATAGCGGCACACCTTCCGGCGGCGTTTTTTGCGTGAACGGGCCATAGGGCTGCTCCGGATTTTTCTCGACCCAGTAGGCGCGCGCGTCTTTATTATCGGGATCTATGCGCAGCACATCGGAGATATCGCGCTCGAAGCGGCCCCATAACGGATAGAGACGGATATTGGGCTGTTCCTCGACCAGGAAGGACAGGTTATCGCGCGCCTGTTCCATCCGGTCGGCGATGTGTTCCGGCTTGGCCGCTTCGGCCGGCTTGAAGATCAGCCGCACCGCCATGCCGTTCAGCGCCCTGGCGTCAAAACCACCGGAAGCCGCGGCGATGGTCAGGTAGAGGTTCGTGCCCGCCGGCAGCAGGCGGTCACGCGTATCGAGCCACAGGGTCCGCGCTTCATCGGGCTTCACCGAGACATTGATGTCAAGCAGGTCACGGTCGGGCCAGGTCGGATCCTTGACGCGGATATTGAGCGGGATCAAGCCCTTGTGGGTCGCCGGTAAATTTAGAGCCGGCAGGTCGATGGCGATGCCGTCCAGCCCGGCATTGAGGTTTTCCCAGCCGTAGGAAAAGCGCGTTGGCGGACTGCCCGGCAAAGGCGAGCGGAAATCGCCGGGGATCAGCACATGAACAATCGGCAGGGTAGCCGCACCCGCGTCAGTCTCCGGCCGGCGCGGCGCGCCTTTCGGCAGGGCCACCACTTCGGCGCGTTCGGCGGGCAAAAAGCGCCCGCCGATATGATCGCGCAGGTCCGTCAGCGCCGGATAAAAGCCCGGATCGGCCTGCGCATCGACCGTATAGCTCAGGATCGCGTAGCCCTCCGGCACGGCGCCAGCCTGGATATCATAGGCGCCGATTTCTTCGATGGGCGTTTCCTGGGCCGTGTTGACGAATTCAATCTCACCACCGCGCAGCGGGCTTTTCAGAGTGTTTGACGTGCGTTCCTGCCCCTGCTGACGGGTGAACAGCACGCCCTGACCATCGCCCGCTGTGCGCCTGACCTCGCCATAGGCAGGGCCGTTGATTTCCAGGTGGTTCCACGGTTCGTCCGGCAGGGTGAGCGTGTAAGTCTTGCCGCCCTCTGAATAAACATTCCAGTCAGGCAGTTCGAAATAGTCATGCCGTCCCGGCAGGCGCGACCGGTTGTAGACGCCGGGCCAGGTGGTTTCGCGGATGCCATCGGCGCCCTTGAAATTCTTTTCCTTCAGGTCGCGCGTATGGCTGAATTCGACCTTGCGGATAGCCGTAACCGGATCGGAGAGATAGCGCGGCGCGTCACCCGGCCGGTTCCAGCCGTAGCGCAGATACCAGTCGTCACGCACCTTGGGATCGTCAAACGTCGTAGCCTGCGCCGCTGTTTGCGGGGCCTGATGCGCCGCCAGAGCGGCGGCATCGGCATCGCTGACCATATGGTCGTAGATGCGCAGTTCGTCGATATCGCCGGAGCGGCGGTAATTATACATCGAATGCACCTGCCAGGGCGCTATGATGCGCTGGAATGGCCCGAAGCCCCACAGGCCCTGATCGTACACTGCCTTTTTATCGAGTTTTGCCGCCGGCTTGCCGTTGATCCACAGCCGTACGCCGCGGGTTTCATCCCAGGCGAAAGCGATATGCACCCATTCGTCCGCCGCCGGAATGGTATCCATGCGGAACGACACACGAGATCGCGCCAGGCCGGTATCGGTGACAAAGGCGTCGAAGCCGTGACCGTTCCAGTCAATGCGCAGGAACTGCATGTCCCAGCTCGTGCCGTCGGCCGCGCCGACGCGAAAAACCGGAATCGGCGTATGGCCCAGGGGGGCGCGTGACCGGAAGAAGAAGGACAGCGTACCACGCTGGGCATAGATATTACCCGCCGCCGGCCAGGCCAGCGCCAGATTGTCATCGAGCGACAGGTATTTGCCTGTTTCACCATCGGCTATTTTCGCGCCTGAAGCGAATACTGGTCCGGCTTGCCCGCCAGAGATTTCCGCCTCAAGCCCCTTGTCGCCCGACAGGGAAAACAACAGGCCATCCGGTCCGGCGGCGTGAGTGACCCCGGCGAACCCGAAAGCCAGACCTGACACAGCGGTCAGGGTGAGGAGAAGGCGGCGCGAACGCATCGTCATGGCAAATCCTGAACGTTTCCCCGCGCCCGCTCCCCGGCCGGTGCGCTCTTATTTGACAGCGATGTTTAACCCAGCTTTGGCAAAGCGCAAGAGCGCGGCGCCATTTTTGCTCAATTTCGATCATATTTACGCATTATGACGCAGTTCAGTCTTGCCGATGCCGTGAGCCGCGGTTAAGACTCACCGCAATCATAAATTCACAGGGGTTGGACGAATGCGTAAATTCTGGCTGACCGGCGCCGCGGCCGCCGTTCTTTTCTGGGCCGGCATCGCAAGCGCCGCCACCGAAAACTTCGACGCCGGCTGGCTGTTCCACAAGGGCGATACCGGTGCGGCTTCACAGATCGCGGTGGATGACGCCGGCTGGATCAAGGTCGACCTGCCCAACGACTGGGCAATCAGCGGACCGTTCGACCAGGCCGCGCCTTCCACCGGCTCCGGGGGCTGGCTGCCGACCGGCGTGGTGTGGTATCGCAAGCATTTCATCCGGCCGGCGGGCCAGCAGGTATCCGTGCGCTTTGATGGCGTGATGGAACGATCCGGCGTCTGGATCAACGGCCATCACCTCGGCTTCCGGCCATCGGGCTACACCGCCTTCGAGTACGACCTGACACCTTATCTGCAAGACGGCGACAACGTTATCGCCGTGCGCGCCGATACATCCGCTCAGCCGGCGTCACGTTGGTACGCTGGCGGCGGCATCTACCGCCATGTCCATTTGATCACACAGAACGACGTCCATATCGCCGCCGATGGCGCTTTTATCACCACACCGAAAGTCACCACCGACCAGGCGGAAATCGCGCTTCAGGTGCGAACCGAGAATCAATCCAGCGAAGTGCGCAACGTCTATGTCGAGGCCACCCTGACCGGTCCGGACGGCAAGGTCGCCGCCACACTCAAAAGCGATCCGATCACCATCGCCGCCGGTCAGTCCGGCGATCTGAAACTGACGGGCACGCTTGCCCGCCCGCATCTATGGAACCTCGACGATCCGGCGCTGTACACCGCCCACCTGCGTATCGTCGCAGGCAACGATGCGCAGGACGAAACCGATCAGACCTTCGGCATCCGCGAGGCACACTTCGAGGCGGCGTCCGGCTTCTGGCTCAATGGCCGCAATCTCAAGCTCAAGGGCGTCGCCATCCATGCCGATGGCAGCGCGTTCGGCATGGCCGTGCCTTTGTCGGTTTATGAACGCCGCCTGACCATCCTGAAAAGCCTCGGTGTCAACGCCATCCGCACGGCGCACCATCCGTTCAGCCCGGAATTCCTCGACCTGTGCGACCGCATGGGCTTTATCGTCATGGACGAAGCCTTCGATATATGGACCGTGGCGAAAAACCCGCAGGACTACCACCAGTTCTTCAGCGACTGGTCTTCGCAGGACGCCCGTGATTTCGTTCGCCGGGACCGCAATCATCCCTCGGTCGTCATCTGGTCGATAGGCAACGAGATCCACGATACGCCCGATACCGTCAGCGCCAAGGCAACCCTGGCCCGCTTGCGCGATGTCTTCCACGCCGAAGACGCGTCGCGCCCCGTCACCCAGGCGCTGTTCCGCCCCAATGTCAGCCATGACTATGATAACGGCCTGGCCGACATGCTCGATGTGGTCGGACAGAATTATCGTGAAAATGAGCTGGCCAAGGCGCACGCCGATAATCCGGCGCGCAAGATCATCGGCACCGAGAACACCAAGGATCGCGGACCGTGGGTATCTGTACGCGACAACCCGGCCTACAGCGGCATGTTCCTGTGGACCGGCATCGATTATCTCGGTGAGGCCGACCGCGCCGGCTGGCCCTATATCTCCAATCCCTCCGGCCTGATCGACCGCGACGGCGTGGTCAAGCCGGTGGGCTGGGAGCGGGCCTCATGGTGGTCGGAACAGCCGGTGATCCGCATGGCCCGTCGCGTGGCGAAAACAAAGGACAATGCCGGCGCGGTCGGCGCTGAGATTACTCAGGCCGCAAGCCGCGCCACGCCGGGCGCCTTCGCCGACTGGACGCCGGCCAATGGCGAGGCGCACAGCGAAACGGTTGAGGTCTATTCCAACGCGCCAGAGGCCGAACTGTTCCTCAATGGCAAGTCTCTGGGCCGCAAGCCGATCAACGCCAACGCTTCGGCGCGGGTGTGGCAGGTGGACTATGCACCGGGCACGCTCAAGGCCGTGGCCTATAACGCCGGCGGAAAAAAGATCGCCGAAAACGTCCTGCAAACCGCCGGCGTACCGGTATCGGTACGGCTTGTCGCGGAAACGAAAATCCTGGCGCCGGGCTTCGACCATATCGGCTTCGTGCGCGCTGAGTTAGTGGATGCGAAGGGCGTGATCGTGCCCAATGCCGGCGTGCCGCTTTCGGTGACCGTGACCGGCGCGGGCGATCTGGCCGCGCTCGATAACGGTGATCCGACCGACCATACGGCCTTCGCTTCCCCTGAGCGCAAGAGCTGGAATGGCCAGGCCCTGATCATGGTGCGCGCCAATAAAACCAGCGGCGCGATCACCGTCACCGCTGGCGCGCCGGGCCTGAAATCCGGTACGGCGGCATTCACGGCCTCACCAAAATGATCAAGTATAGTCAAAAATAACATCTAATTATCACTTTCGATCACTTTTACCTTGACAATTGTCATACTTTTCCCTTAAAAAGAGATCTCCCGTTGTTCTTCGTTCCTCTTTCCCTGAATGGAACATTGGCCGTTTTGCCCCTTCCGCAAAACGGCCGCTTTTTTTTGCCGGCGCGTGGAGAAAGGCGTCACCACATGATCCGCTTCATTGCTCCTGCCCTCCTTTTCTCGCTTGGACTGGCCGGCGCGGCGAATGCCCGCTGCATACTGACTGTATCCGATTTCGGCGTCATGGCGTCAGGCGAAAAGGTCCAGGCCTATCGTTTCGATGATGGCGATCTGGCCGTCACAGTTCTCAGTCTCGGCGGCATTATCCACGATATCGACGCGCCGGATAGCAAAGGCCACCGGATCAATGTTGTGCGCAATCTGGAAAACCTCGCCGCCTATGAACAGCGTGACAATTTCTCAAGCCTGATCGGCCGCTTCGCCAATCGCCTGGGCAGCGGCGGAATCACGATCGACGGCCAGACCTATCCCCTGCCCGGCAATGCGCGTGGCGTCACCATGCACGGCGGCGCGAAAAGCTTCGGCAGCCGCCTGTGGTCGGTGAGACCTTTGGGTTCAGAGGCCTGCGGGGTGGAGCTTTCGCTGGTCAGTCCCGATGGCGACAATGGTTTTCCCGGCGCTTTAGGTGTCACCGTGCGCTATACCCTGAGCCAGAACCGCCTGACTCTGACCTATACGGCGCGCACGACCAGGCCGACAGTCATCAACCTGACGCACCACGCCTATTTCAATCTGGCCGGCAACGGGGATGTCTACGGCCATACCTTGCGGCTGAACGCCAGCCACTACCTGCCGGTCGATAAGTTGCGCCTGCCGACCGGTGAACTGGCCCCTGTGGGCGGCACGGAACAGGACTGGCGCAAGACCCGGCCGATCAGCAATGGCGGTCAGGCGCTCGATGAAACCTTCGTGCTGGATGGAAAACCGGCGGCAGTGCTGCACGATCCGGTAAGCGGCCGCACCCTGACTGTTTCGACCACCGAACCGGGCCTGATCGCCTATACGGCTGGCGGGTTCGACGGCTCGCTGATCGATGCCCGTCATCGTCACCTGCCAGCCGGCGCCGGCATCGCGCTGGAAGCCCAACATTTTCCCGATAGCCCGCATCATGACAATTTCCCGCCAACCGTTCTGCGTCCTGGCGAAACGTGGCGATCGGAAACGACCTACGCGTTCGACATGAGATAATTCCGGAGTACGGATATCTGTGGATACCCTTCCTTCCCTGCCCCCTATCAATCGCCCGTGATTTGACGCAAAGGTTTACGCGGGCGTAAATAACCTGACGCTTGACCTGAGTGGTTTCAATTGATACCTCTCGGAAAACAGACAGGGAAATTTCTATGACGATTGCTTCCGCGGGCGCGAAATTCCGGGCGGCCCTTGCCGCTGAAAAGCCCTTGCAGGTCATAGGCGCCATCAACGCCAACCACGCCCTGCTGGCCAAACGCGCCGGCTACAAGGCTATCTATCTCAGCGGTGGTGGTGTGGCCGCCGGATCGCTGGGGATGCCCGATCTCGGCATAAACACGCTCGATGACGTGCTGATCGATATCCGCCGCATCACCGATGTCTGCGATCTGCCCCTGATGGTCGATATTGATACCGGTTTCGGGCCGTCCGCCTTCAATATCGAACGTACGGTCAAGTCGCTGATCAAGTTCGGCGCCGCCGCCTGCCATATCGAGGATCAGGTCGGCGCCAAACGCTGCGGCCATCGCCCCGGCAAGGAAATCGTATCGACCGCCGAAATGGTCGATCGCGTGAAAGCGGCCGCCGACGCCAAGACCGATCCCGATTTCTTCCTGATCGCCCGCACCGACGCCATTGCCGTCGATGGGATTGATGCCGCCATCGACCGCGCCGTCAAATGTGTCGAGGCCGGCGCCGACGGCATCTTCGCCGAAGCCGCCTATGATCTGGAGACCTATCGCCGTTTCGTCGATGCCGTGAAGGTGCCGGTACTGGCCAATATCACCGAATTCGGCAAGACGCCTTTGTTCACGCGCGAAGAACTGGCCTCGGCCGGAGTCGCTATCCAGCTTTATCCGCTGTCGGCCTTCCGCGCCATGAACAAGGCGGCGGAAAACGTCTACGAAGCCATCCGCCGTGACGGTCACCAGAAGAACGTGCTCGATACCATGCAGACGCGCGAGGAACTGTATGACCGCATCGGCTACTACGCTTTTGAAGAGCGCCTCGACGCGCTGTTCAACACAAATAGAACAATCGGATAAGGAAATGCCTCATGGACGGAGATACACCGACTGGCTTTAAGCCCAAGAAATCCGTGGCGCTTTCCGGCCAGATCGCCGGCAATACCGCCCTGTGCACGGTCGGCCGCACCGGCAATGACCTGGCCTATCGCGGTTATGACATTCTCGACCTGGCGGCGACCTCGGAATTCGAGGAAATCGCCTACCTGCTGATCCACGGCAAGCTGCCCAATATCAGCGAGTTGGCGGCTTACAAGACTAAATTGAAGTCGCTGCGCGGCCTGCCCGCCACGCTCAAGGCTGTGCTGGAAAGCCTGCCCTATTCCACCCATCCGATGGACGTGTTGCGCACCGGCGTTTCCGTGCTCGGCTGCCAGTCGGCAGAGCGCGAGGATCACAACCATCCGGGCGCGCGCGATATCGCCGACAAACTGCTGGCCAGCTTAGGCTCCATGCTGCTCTACTGGTATCAGTTCAGCCATAATGGCAAGCGCATCGAGGTCGAGACCGACGACAACTCGATCGGCGGCCACTTCCTGCACATGCTGCATGGCAAGCCACCGCCGGAGAGCTGGGTGCGCGCCATGCACACCTCGCTGATCCTCTACGCCGAGCACGAATTCAATGCCTCGACCTTTGCCGCCCGCGTGATCGCCGGCACCGGCTCGGACTTTTATTCGTGCATCATCGGCGGTATCGGCGCTCTGCGCGGCCCCAAGCACGGCGGCGCCAACGAGGTCGCCTTCGAAATCCAAAAGCGCTACGACAACCCGGACGAGGCCGAGGCCGATATCCGCGCCCGCGTCGAACGCAAGGAGGTCATCATCGGCTTCGGTCACCCCGTTTATACGGTTTCCGACCCGCGCAATGTGGTGATCAAGGAAGTGGCGCGCCGTCTCTCCGTCGAACAGAACTCTATGAAAATGTTCAACATCGCCGAACGGCTGGAAAGCGTGATGCGGGATGCGAAAAAGATGTTCCCCAATCTCGACTGGTTCTCGGCGGTCAGTTACCACATGATGGGCGTGCCGACCGAGATGTTCACACCCCTGTTCGTCATTTCGCGCACTGCCGGCTGGTCGGCCCATATTATCGAACAGCGCCAGGACGGCAAGATCATCCGCCCCAATGCCAACTATACCGGCCCCGAAGATCGCCCCTTCGTCGCCCTGAAAGACCGTCCGTAAATCTTTCTCCTCCCCTGCAAAGCGGGGGAGGTGCCGAGCAAGCGGAGCCATCAGGCGAAGCGCGTCGAGGCGGAGGGGGCCTTGCTCCATCCGTATTGCCCCCTCCGGCCAGACAAGCTGGCCACCTCCCCCGCTTCGCCAAGCGGCTTGCAAGGGAGGAGAAACAGGAAACATTCATGTCCGCCCACATCCCGAACGAACGTCCCGCTCCCGATACCGTCCTCACCGATATCGTCGATTATGTCCTGAACTATGAAATCACTTCCAGCCTCGCCTATGAAACGGCACGCAACTGCCTGATCGATACGCTGGGCTGTGGGCTGGAAGCGCTCGACTATCCCGCCTGTACCAAGCTGCTGGGACCGATCGTGCCCGGCACCATCGTGCCTAACGGCGCAAAAGTTCCCGGCACGCAATTCCAGCTCGATCCGGTCCAGGCCGCCTTCAATATCGGCGCCATGATCCGCTGGCTCGATTTCAACGACACCTGGCTGGCGGCCGAATGGGGCCATCCGTCGGATAATCTTGGCGGCATTCTCGCCGTCGCCGACTGGCTGTCACGCACGGCCGTCGCCAATGGCCGCGCGCCGCTCACCATGAAGGCGGTACTGACCGCCATGATCAAGGCGCACGAAATCCAGGGCTGTCTGGCGCTGGAAAACAGCTTCAATCGCGTCGGTCTCGATCATGTGGTGCTGGTCAAGGTCGCTTCCACCGCCGTGGTGGCGCAGATGCTGGGCCTGACACGCGACGAGATCATCAACGCCGTGTCGCTGGCCTGGGTCGATGGCCAGTCTCTGCGCACCTATCGCCATTCGCCCAATACCGGATCGCGTAAAAGCTGGGCCGCCGGTGACGCCACCAGCCGAGCCGTCCGGTTGGCGCTGATGGCGCAAAAAGGCGAGATGGGCTATCCGTCGGTGCTGACGGCCAAGACCTGGGGCTTCTATGATGTCCTGTTCAAGGGCCAGCCATTCAAATTCCAGCGGCCCTATGGCTCTTACGTCATGGAGCAGATCCTGTTCAAGATCAGTTTCCCGGCAGAATTCCACAGCCAGACCGCCGTTGAAGCCGCCATGATGTTGCATCACAAGTTGGCGGCACTTGGCAAGACGACAGAAGATATCAGCCGCGTCACTATTCGCACGCACGAAGCCTGCATTCGCATCATCGATAAAAAGGGCCCGCTCGATAACCCGGCCGACCGCGATCACTGCATCCAGTATATGGTCGCTGTGCCGCTGATCTTCGGTCGTCTGACCGCCGCCGATTATGAAGATGCGGTCGCCGCTGATCCACGCATCGATATCCTGCGCGACAAGATCACCTGCGTCGAGGATACCGCCTTCACCGCCGATTACCACGATCCCGACAAACGCAGTATCGCCAATGCCCTGGCCGTGGAACTGAACGACGGCACGGTGCTGGACGAGATCGTGGTCGAATACCCGATCGGCCACAAGCGCCGCCGCGCCGACGGCATCCCCTTGCTGGAAGCCAAGTTCCGCACCAATCTGGCGCGTCGTTTTCCGGCGAAGCAGCAGGCGGCCATTCTAAAGGTTAGCCTCGATCAGCAGGCGCTGGAGGCCATGCCGGTCAATGACTATGTCGATCTGTACGTTATCTGAATCTTTCTTATACCTCCCCACCTCTGGTGGGGAGGTATAAATTCATTTCCCCCAGTTCAGCGGCATGGCAAAGACCTGCGTCCAGTAGGCTCCGTCCTCATCCACCTGGTACATCGCGATTCCGGTTTCCTTGAAGGCACACATCAGGATATTTTGCCGGTGACCTGGGCTGTTCATCCAGGTCGACACCACCGCTTCCGGATCGTCGGAATTGATCTCGATATTTTCGCCGACCATCTGATAGACATAGCCGGTATCCTTCACCCGCTTGCCGGGCGTCGAGCCATCCGGCGCATTGTGGCTGAAATAATGGCGCTCCGCCATGCCACGGCTTTGGCGCTCGGCGGCTTCCGACAAACGTGCCTCGACCCGCAGAGGTTTGCAGCCGTGCTGCACTCGCTCGGCATTGATCATGGCCAGCACATCGGCCTCCGGGCCGCGTGGGGCAGCCTCCGGAGAGGTGGCAAGGAGGCCC
>NZ_DATJDZ010000030.1:0-55823 GCF_035497195.1 Asticcacaulis sp. | reverse complement strand
ACTATCCACTATCCACTATCCACTATCCACTATCCACTATCCACTATCCACTATCCACTATCCACTATCCACTATCCACTATCCACTATCCACTATCCACTATCCACTATCCACTATCCACTATCCACTATCCACTTTCCCCGCAGCGCAAGGGGATTTTTTTTGCCCGGTAGGAAACGGCAAGGCGCTTCGGAAAATAACATCGAGGCCCCCAAGCTGGCGAAGAGGGCGCGCGCCCGTTTCCGTCACAGACATTGGGTGGGCCCCGAAGCGCGGTAGCGACTGAAGCTATATGGCTTTTGTGTGAAGTTCTGACGAATTTGTGATGCGGGCAGTGAGGCGAAATGAACACAATCAACATAAAGTAATACTTTCTTATATGAAATCTATTTCCATTCGTGATGTATGAGCTTAGAGAAATCCTAGGCCGGACCGTTTTAAGACGGGCGGTGTATCAGGAAGGAAAATAGAAAATGGGAACAATGTCTCGTTCATTAGCGGGCGCGTCGGTTTTTGCGCTTGCGACGGTCTGCATGGCCTCGCCGGCCTTTGCTCAAATAGAAGATAACAAGGTCGCGCCGGCAGCGACTGCCACGACAAATGATTCGGAAACCGTCATCGTGGTGATGGGCTTGCGTAACAGTCTGGCGACTGCGCAGGCCGTTAAGCAAAAATCCGACCAGATCGTTGATTCGATCACCGCGACGGACATCGGCCGTTTCCCGGACGTGGACATCGCCGAATCGCTTCAACGTATTACGAACACCTGGACTCCGCGGTCAACCAGAAAGGTATGAATGAGTACCTTTTCTCAAACTCGACCCGAGCCAGCTATAACTATGTCTTCGACAATACGGGTAAATTCCCGGTTCATGGTACGGACACACCGGGTTATCTGGCAGATCCGGCGAACTATAATTACGGGGCGGTTCAACCAACCGCGACCCGCAATACCGCGACTGCCGATGCCATCAAGCTCGATCTGACTTGGGATTTCGACAACGGCTTCCCAATTACCCCGCCGCACCTCGACTGGTCGCTTGATGATGTTCATCCGAGCTGGACCTGGCCTGGTCAGGAAGGCAAACGGGTTGACGTGGTTGTTTATTCGGAATTCCCGGAAGTCGAACTTTTCCTGAATGGCAAAAGCCTGGGGCGTAAGGCGGTCGGACCGGAATATAAGGCCACCTATTCACTGACCTATGCGCCGGGCGCCCTGACGGCTGTCGGTTATGAAAATGGCAAGCCGGCCGGACGTTGGGAATTGCGCACCGCCGGTAAGCCTGCCGATACGCGCATTTCACTCGACAAGACGCAGATTAAGGCTGACGGCGAGGGCCTGGCCTACGTAACGGTGGCGCTGGTCGATACCAACGGGACACCCATCTATGCCCGGTCTGATGATCGCCAGGTGCAGGTTCGTGTTTCCGGCGCCGGTCAGCTCGCCGGGATTGGTAATGGCGATCCGCAGGACGCGGCCAGTTTCCAGTCCGGAGATCGCAAAACGTTTCATGGGCAGGTGGTGGCGGCCATTCAGGCGGGCACGACAGCGGGCCCGATCGGGGTTGAGGTGACCGTCGAAGGCCTGCCTGCACGCAAGGTTTGGCTGAATGCGATATCCAGATAAGGACACTTATGGGAACTAACTGCGGGCTTAACCCAAACGCGCATGAAAAGTACGACTTTTGCCGTTGAAATAATATTTCATATATGCCGCTAATTTGTGAAGATTGCAGCGTGCCCGGTTCATACAATTGCCGGAAATGGGCTGCGAAAAACAGGGCGCCGCTTGCTCGCGGCCAAGGAGTGAAACATGCGGATCAGTAAACGAAACCTGCTGGCTGGCGCGCCGATTTTGGCGGCATTGGGCCTGGCGACGGCTGGGCGGGCTAAGGCGGGAACGGCTGATCTGGCCTGTAGCACCGCGCCGGTCGCGCCCGATTACAAGCTGCCTATTGCTAAAGGCCCTTTCAAGCCGACGGTCGAGTCCCTGGAAACATATGAGACGCCTGAGTGGTTCCGTGACGCCAAATTCGGCATCTGGGCACACTGGGGACCGCAGGCGGTGCCACGCGCCGGCGATTGGTATGCCCGCTTCATGTATGTGCCAGGGCATCCGCACTATGATCAGCATCTGAAGGCCTACGGCCATCCGTCCGAATTTGGCTACAAGGACATTATCCCGCTGTGGACGGCGGAAAAGTTCGATCCCGAAGCCCTGATGGACAAGTATGTGGCCGCCGGCGCCAAGTATTTCGTCAGCATGGGCGTCCACCACGACAATTTTGACCTGTGGGATTCCAAGCTGCACGGCTGGAACGCCGTGAAGATGGGACCGAAGCGCGACGTGGTCGGCGAATGGAGCAAGGCCGCCCGTAAACGCGGCCTGCGGTTTGGTGTGTCGGAGCATCTGGGCGCCAGCCATAACTGGTTCTATACCAGCCACCAGTTTGACCGCTTCTGGCCCAAGATGGGCGTCAATTATGACGGCGCTGACCCGAAATTCGCCGATCTGTATCATGACAATAAGGGGGAGGAGTATCGTGGCGATGGTAAGAGCTGGTACACCACCGATCCGGCCTATCATCAATTATGGTATAACCGCATCAGCGACCTGATCGACTCCTACAAGCCGGACCTGCTCTATTCCGATGGCGGCCTGCCGTTCGGTGTGGTTGGCCGCTCTCTGGTGTCGCACCTCTATAACGGCAGCGTTGACAAAAAAGGCGCAGTGCAGGCCGTTTATAACTGCAAGGACCTGGGTTCGGGCGAATTCCACGCCAAGACCTGTGTGCAGGATGTCGAGCGCGGCGTGCTCAAGGGCATCAATCCGCGGCCGTGGCAGACCGATACGTCAAACGGCGACTGGTTCTACAGCGACAACTATACCTACAAGACCGCGCCGCAGGTGATTACCATGCTGACCGATATCGTCAGCAAGAACGGCAATCTGCTGCTCAATGTCGTTCTGTATCCCGATGGCAGCCTGCCGCCGGAATCACAGACCCTGCTTGATGAACTGGCGGCGTGGATGAAGATCAATGGTGACGCCATTTACGGTACGCGCCCGTGGCACACCTTTGGCGAGGGGCCATCCGCTACGGTGGACGGCGCTTTCCAAGAAAACAACAGCTACACGGCGCAGGATATCCGCTTCACCACCAAGGGCAATAAACTGTACGCGATCACGCTCGGTGAACCGTCGCAAAGCGTGGCTGTGAAGGCCTTGCATGCGGGGCAGGGGGCGAAGGTCGTGCGTAGTATCAGGCTGCTGGGCGCAAAGAAAGCGCTGACCTTCCGTCAGACCGATGAGGCGCTGGTGATTGATCTGCCGGCCTCGCTGCCCACCCGTCACGCCAGCGCCTTTGAAATCACCTTCAAGGCCTAGATATCTTCACTTACCGGCATCGCCCTGGTGCGGCGTCAGTCTGCCGTTCCGTTTTCAGGAAAATACCTCATGAAACTCAAAGCTCTTCTTATCAGCACCGCCGCCCTGTTCGTGGCGGTCACGGGTGTGGCTTCGGCGCAAAGCGCCGTCGGGCATCCGGACTGGCCGGGCGCCGGGGAACTCTATATCGGCGCCAACTATCAGCCGGTCGATCGGTCGCCGGAGGAGATTCACGCCGATATCGCCCTGATGAAGAAGGCCGGTTTTACGGTCGTCAGAATGGGTGACCTGTCGTGGGATTATTTCCAGCCGGCCGAGGGTGTCTTCACATTTGAGAAGTTCGACAAGGTGCTCGCGGAAATGCACGCCAACGGCATCAAGGTCATTGTCGACATTCCGGGCCAACCCGCGCCGATGTGGCTGCACAAAAAATATCCCGGCGTCGATCTGGTGACACAGAACGGCACCCGGCTTTATGCCGCAGAACGCTATATGGACGATACCAGCGATCCCGACTATCGCCGTCTCGCCAGGGACCTGGCCGAGGCCATGACCAAGCGCTATGGCAAAAACCCGGCGGTCATCGCCATTGGCTACAATAACGAGATCGGCAACGGTTTCATGTCCTATTCGGCGGCCGACCGCGACCGCTTTATCATCTGGCTGAAGAAGAAGTATGTCACGCTGGAGGCCCTGAACAAGGCGTGGGCCACGCAGCGCTGGAGCCGTACCCTGACCGACTGGGATCAGGTCGAGCTGCCTTACGCAGAAGGGCCGGGGCCTTTTGAGCGTTACCTGGATCTGCGCCGTTACTGGTCTGAGGTCACCATAGACAACCTGATGGATCTGGAGCAGGCCCGCCGGAAGAATGCGCCTGACAAGCCGACGATTTCCAACCTGTGGGATTCAAGTGACCGCAAGGGGTTTGACTATCTGTCGACCTATAAGAACTATGTCACCTATGGCTCTTTTGGTTACTATGCCGGCGAGCCTATTGGCGGTGCCTATGAAACCCTGATGATGAAGGGCGCCTTGCCGACAGCGTCGTGGTTCAACGAGTTTCAGGCAGGTGGGGGCGGCTTCTATGGCCAGAAGGGCAAGTCGCGCATGTGGGCCTATTTCGGCCTTCTCAACGGCGGGCAGGGTATGCTGGCCTGGACCTTCAACAGCCACCTCGGCGGCGAGGAGCAGGCCTTGTTCGGCCTGGTCGATCACGACAATACACCTTCATGGAAACTGGACGAATGGGGCCGGATCGCTTCGGAGTTCAAAAAGTTTGAAAAGTTAGGCTTTCCGCGAGAAGTCAAGCCTGACGTGGCCTTTGCCTATTCGTTTGAGAGCCGTGTAGCGTCGGCGCCGATCAGCTGGTCGAATACAGTCAAGCAATACTATACCACGCCCTATCTGACGCAGCAGCACAATGCGTTTGCCCCCATCTATAATGACAATATCGACTCGGCCGTCATCAATATCGGTCATGAAGACCTGAGCCGTTATAAAATGGTCGTGGTGCCGGGCGATTATCTGATGGATCAGGCTTCGGCCGACGCCATCCGCACCTATGTCAAGGGCGGCGGCACGGTGATTATGACGGCGTTTTCCGCGAAGGTCGATGAGCACAATCAATGGTTCAATATCCCCTTGCCGGGGCGGCTATCGGATGTCTTCGGCCTGAAGACGAACGAATTCTACCGCACCGATACGCCGCTGACGGGCAAGATCGGCGACACCGATTTCTCCACCTCAATCAATTTCTATGAGGTTTTGGAGCCGTCCACCGCCAAGGTCATGGCGCGTTTCTCGAATGTGGATGGCGCACCGCCGGTTATTACGGTCAATAGCTTCGGCAAGGGACAGGCGATATACGTCGCCACGCCCGCCCAGCCTTCGATCATGCAGCCGCTTTATCGCAGCCTCTATGCGCAACTGCACATCACGCCGGGACCAAAAACGCCGGAAGGCGTCTATGCGCGGGTCGTCGAAGGGCGAACACTTTACGTCAACACGACGGGAAAGGCGCAGGATATTGCCATCTCCGGGGAAAAGACCGGTGTCATTTCCGGTCAGGCCTGGAAGGGCACGTTACGGCTTGAACCATTGGGCGTCGACCTTCTCCAATAGGCCGTCATGTACCGAAGGCCGTCTCACGCACTTACCTGCGGGGGGCGGCCTTCGGTTTAGGCCCTACTGTTGCGACAACGCGTAAATGCGTTCCATCGGCACCCATTTTTGATCCGGACGAGCAAACGGCAACTGCTTTTGAAATCTCCACATTAGCGTTTCCCACTTTTGAACGTCCGGATTTGCTTCATCGGCCGTCGCCTTGGCCTCAGAATTGTAGTGCGGGCCTGGGGTTAGAACCATAACGAGGCGGTTGCCGGCCAGGAAGATTTCGAGTTCTTCGATATCGGCGCCGCGAATTGATTTGGTTACCTGTTCGGGCACGGCGCCTGCCATATGCCATTTCTTATATGCGTCTATCGTCGCGGCGTCATCCTTCAGATCGAGGACGAAATATTGCTTTTCCATTTGGCTTTTCCGTATTGGGGGAGCGAATTAAGGGTAATTTCAAAATATCTTATACGGTAATTGATATTATTTATAAAACACGCAAATGGCTAATCCCATTTTATCCGGATTGGCCTGTCCTGAATTTACCTCAATGATATGACGCCTGATTGGTTTGTACGGGAATCGCTGTCGCCTATTTGCTGAGGCCGAATACAGCCAAGATTCTGGGTGAGGTAGCGGTTATATTTTGCCGATTATCCGGCGAAGCTTAAATCATCCGCCTTTCACCAGACTGGAACGCCAGGCATTTGATTTTCCAATCGAATTTTCACCGATGCGGCAAGCCGGCGGGCCGCGCATTCACCTAGTGTGCGTTCTGTCATTTGCCTTGCGGATTGGTTGTCATATATGATAGCGAATGTCATATACGATATTTTGACGCACTAACACGAAATGAAATAACGATGAAAGCCATTGTGTGTGATAGACCCTTCTCACTCGAAATTGAGGAACGGCCCGTGCCCGGTCGTAAGGCAGGGGAGGTGATGATCCGAATTCGCCGGGTGGGACTCTGCGGTACGGACTATCATATCTTTTCCGGCGACCAGCCGTTCCTGGCCTATCCGCGCGTTATGGGGCACGAATTGGCGGGAGAGGTTGTCGAGGCTGACGAGGGGACGGCATTGGAGGTGGGGCAACTCGTCACAGTCAATCCCTATATTCCTTGCGGCGATTGCATTGCCTGCCGGAAAAACAAGCCGAATTGTTGTGTAAAAATAAATGTGCTGGGGGTTCATGTTGACGGGGGGATGACCGAATTCATCTGCGTGCCGGCCGCGGCTGTGATCCCGGTCGATGGATTGACGCCCGACCAGGCGGCCATGGTCGAATTTCTTTCGGTTGGCGCTCACGCCATTCGGCGCGGCCAGACAACCAGGGGAGACCGCGCCCTGGTCGTCGGCGCGGGGCCTATCGGTGTCGGGGTAGCGCTGTTTTGCAAGTTTGCCGGCGCCGAGGTCACCCTCATCGATACAAGCGCCGACCGTCTCAACTATGCCCGCGACAAGGTTGGAATTGACCACGTGGGGCAGGTTGGTGATGAGCTGGAGGATTTCCTCAAGGGGCGGTCCGATGGTGAATATTTCGATGTCGTGTTCGACGCGACGGGCAATGGAAAGGCAATTGAAAAAGGCTTTTCATACGTCGCGCATGGCGGCCGTTATGTCCTTGTGAGCGTTGTAAAGGACGTAATTTCTTTTTCAGACCCGGAATTCCACAAGAGGGAAACGACGCTTTTAGGCAGTCGGAACGCGACCCGCGAGGATTTCGAATACGTTATCGAGAAACTGCGATCTGGCGCCATCCCGAGCGAGATGCTTCAAACTCACAATTTTGATCTCATGGACACGCCGACAATGATCAGAGATCTCATGGCAAATCAAGGCTCGGTACTGAAAGCAATCGCAACGTTCTGATCGGCGTCAAAAAAGCAAAAAATCGCATCACAGGAGAGAAAGTATGGCGGATATATCAGGTATGACCGGCCAGTTGAAACAGGAGCATGCGACGGGCGGGCACTTTATCACCCGTGGGTAATGCTTGTCGGGAAGGTCATGACGGGCGTTTCGATCAATTGCCTTTATTATTGCGGCGAATAATGGAGGCGGTAGATCGTGTCCCATCCCCTCGATCAACATGAAGTCGGCCTTAGGGATGCTATTGGCTGTATCCAGGCCACAAGCAGGCAGAAAAAGCGGATCGTCTGAACCGTGAATAACGAGCGTTGGCACGGTAATCGTGGCCAGCCGTGAACGCCGATCGCCTGTGACGGCAACCGCCGCGATCTGGCGCGCCGTCCCGGCTGGGTCGTAGGCACGGCGTAGTTCCGCAAGCACAAGTTCACGGCATGCGCTTTCGTCGAATGGAAAACCTGTGCCTGCGATACGCCGGGCGAACGTAACGCGATTAGCCAGGAAGCCCACCTCATCGGCCGCCGGGTCGGGGGCCGGAGTCGTCATCAGAGCCATTGCATCAGCCATTGGAGGCGGAAGCGCGGGGTTACCGGTGCTTGACATAATCGAGGTCAACGAAAAGGCGCGATCGGGGTACTCACTTGCAACAATTTGCGCGATCATGCCCCCCATCGACCGGCCGACCAGGTGGGCTCCATCTATCCCTAGTGCATCCATGAGGCCGATAGTGTCTTTCGCCATCTCACATAGGGTGTACGGCGCTTCGGGGCGTCGACCAGCCATGAGCGCTTGCCCGATCATTGCGAAATCAGGTGTCCCGCTCCGATCGAAATGGGTTGATCGTCCGACGTCGCGATTGTCGAAGCGGATGACCCGGTAGCCCTTGTCGGCCAAGTCTTCGCAAAACGCGGACGTCCAGCGGATCATTTGTGTGCCGAGACCGGCTATAAGCAGGAGCGGAGCGTCATCCGCCTTGCCAAAACAGTCATAGGCCAGCTCGATGCCATTCGATTTTGCCATATTCATTTGGTGTGTCCGTTTCAATTGTGTTGAGGCGCAGAGCAGTTCCTGCCGGTTGTTGTTTGCGTTAGACGCTAGGCCGCCGCGAGGGACAGTGCATACTCACGGATATCGGCGGGCCAGGCTTCCATCTGCTGAGCCAGCCTGGAAAGATCACCTGTGAATAGCGTGCGAATGGCCTCCTCATAGCCAGAAAAATCGCCGGCGATGGCCGTCATGAACTGGTAGGCCGCCTCCTGTGCAATGCGCTGCTTGGCCTTCGGTAGTTCAGTGCGCCTCGCGTTATCGACGAGCCGGCGCAACGCGGCCGACGCGCCGCCCGGTTGGGCACCCAGCCATTCCCAATGCCGCGGAAGCAAGGTGATTTCGCGCGGAACGACACCCAATTTCGGCCGGCCCCGGCCTCTTGGTTCGGAATCCCTAGTGTCGTCGGCTTTAACTGGCTGACTGACGGGAGAGCGAAATCGGCCAATAAATGTCTGCGGGGGCTGTGACAGTCTTTCGCGGACGTCTTCCGCATTTCCGCGCAGGTCTATGTCGACGGACCGGCCCGTTGCGTCGTCGAACACAAGGAGGCACTCTGTTGAACCGGCGTCTGATGCGGCTTTGACGGTGAGCGCGACTTCCGGGAGCGACGACCTGACAATCAGCCGGTGCCCCTCGAATGCAGTAAAAAGCTTGATTGCAGGTTCAGTCACAGCGTTTTCGCTCCCAATGTATTTTTATTTTACCCGGATAAAATACTTGCGTCAATATTACCCGTATAATAATGCGTGGTGCCGCAAATTGCGGTGCGAAGTTGTGACCAATCAGGAGCCAGGATGAAGAGTGAAGCGCGAAAGGTTGCGATCGCCGCATATAAGGAGCGTAAAAGCAACGCGGGAATTTATGCCGTACGCTGTACCGCGTCCGACGCAGTCTGGGTCGGACACTGGTCAGATGTTGAAACCATCCGAACGCGAATGTGGTTCACGCTACGGCTAGGAACTTACCCAAACAAGGCGGTCCAGGACGCCTGGCGGTCGCATGGCGAAGCACAGTTCAGTTTCGAAGTCTTAGAACGCATCGCGGAGGAGGCTACGCCCTACTTGCTCACAGCAAAGCTGAAAGACCGGGCGGACCACTGGCGTGCGACATTGCTTGCCCATCCGATTTGATCATGCGTGAGATGAAATCGTCCGGCGTTTCGGTGTACGTCCGCTTCTGGGCAATAATAAAGGCCGTCGGCAATTGTCTGCAACGGGTGCGCAAGAGACTGTTGCATCAGCGCAGGCCGTACAATGCGGCCGGTATTTTCCTCATCGATATCTTTGTAGTTTAGCTTGGTTCGTCGGTTTGGTTTTCGATATCTTGTAGATATCTTATTCGGCTCATGATCGCAGCTTTTACACTTTCGTGAATATCCATGTGCCTTCCGACGCGATTTGCATTTCCGTTTAGGAAAGTTTGTGGGGGCAGCTATCGGGTTGTTTACGTCCTCATTCGCCGGTTGTGACGCTCCTGGGGGGCGAATAATTGCCCATAATGGTCGGGCGAAAGGTTCGAAAAATATGACGCTGGGTGCGCCATTTTTCATGATTTAGATATTTGAAGAGTTGGCCCGTCAAATAGTGTTGTCGGTCCGTTTGGGTCCATTACAGATGTTCGCGGCCTCAGCCGATGGCCAAAAAGCAGTCGTCAATTGATTAAAGCTTATCTCGATTGAACGATTAACTCTAAATTTTTAACCGGTAGTCAAGCGGGGCGGCGCCATGATCGAGTGCGCCGTTAAGTGCGACGCGATACTGATCCTTGCATGGCGCCGAATGGCATTGCCGTGTTGGTTTCTTTTATGCTGTTATCTTGTTTTATTTCTCAGTTTGGATCTCTGGCTCGATGCCGGCGCGCGCGATAATTGCCTTGGCCGCTTCCGGCCAGGCATTACTGTGGACCTTGGTGTTGTCGATGAACTGGTTATTCAGATAGTCGGTCCATGAGCCGCTGCGTACGCCGGAATTATACCAATTGCCCTTGGCGGTATTATCCATCGCGGTCCGTCGCGGCGCCAGATTGTCCTGAGAGTTGATGTTGAGCCAGATGCCGACATTGCTGACGACGTTGTTGCGCACCGTGACATATCTTGACCCTTCGTCGAGATACAAGGCAATGCCGCCGGGCACGTCATAGACGTAGTTTTCCGCGATCAGGGCGCCGGGATCGGCGGACAGATGATAGATCGCGCCCCCGTCAGGAAAAGATTGTTTTACCTCATGCACACGGTTGGCGAAGACCACGGTGTCATGAAGGATGGTGGGCGTATTATACACCAGATTGCCGGGCTGATCGTAATAGCCGCGGTTGGCGGTGCGGTAGGCCGGCGACCCGCCCGGATCGTTGGCGCCCCAGCCCCAGCCGATGTCGATGCCGTCATAAGGGGCCTGCGACACGTCATTGTGAGTGATGGTCGTGCCAGCGGCATAGGTCACCATGATGCCGGCCTGCTCGTGATAGTCCTGAGAGATATTTTGCACGAGATTATTGGAGATCAGAATGTCCGCGACGGTCATTTCCGGGCGCGAAGGATGGTGCGCGTCCGGCGTGACGCCGCCAACCATGATCGCGCCGCCAGCCAGATCGACGAAGCGGCTGCGCACGACGTTGATGGTGCTGGCGCCCAGACCGATTCCGCTGGCATTGGCTTCCGCATTGTTGCCGATGCCGAGGCCAATCTGGCCGAGGTGGGTAAATTCGTCATGGGAGAAGGTGATACGCTCGGCGGCTGAGACCTGAATGGCCGCGAGCTGCTGACTCCATTTGTTGCGCATGGCCTCGAAGGCCGTGCAACCCCAGCTACAATCGCGGATCGGGTCCTTTGGGTAGTTGGGCATGTCACCGGCAAGGTAAGCGCCGCTTTGCTGACTGGCGTAGCCTTCGGCCCCCGATGGTTGCAGCCAGCTCGTATGCTGGAAGCTAAGGCCGGTAAATTCGAGGTCGACAATCGGCCGCTCATAGGCGCCGCTGATCGACATCAGCCATTCCAGATGTGGCGCTTCGACATCGGCTGAAGCCATGTCCTCGCCCTTGCGCGGCTTATAATAGATTTTGCCGGCGTTCGGGTCGGCAAACCACTCGCCTTCTGTGCGCAGGAAGGCCAGAGAATTGACGAATTCCAGGCGGGCATTTTCCGGTGAAACCGGCCTGGCCAGGGTGTCGTAACCGACGATATTGTTGCGCCAGCCCGGCTGCTGCATGACAATGCGGTCGCCTTCGATGCGCTGGATCGTAGCGTGTCGATCGGTGAACCAGCCAAGATTTTCGACTTCGAGACGACTTTGATCGGGAAGGTCAGCCAGAAAGCGCCAGGCCGGATCGACGATCTTTAGACCCCAGTCATAGAATTCGAAGGCATTGCGTGGCGCGATGACAGCGGCGCGGCGCGACAGTTTTTCATTCACCCAGATCTGGCGCGGGTCCATGCCCCGTGGCATATCGGCCACCCAGATGTCGCGGTCCACATCGGCGCGGGTCCAGCCCTGGATGCGCACGCCGCCCGAAATGACCGGATGCGCGCCGGGCGCGGCCTGGTAACGCACGGTAAAGCCGCTTTGTCCGCCATCAGCGGCGGTGAATCTCAGAGGGGCGTGGAGTCGATAAACACCGTCGGCAACGCTGACGGTAACGTCACTGTCCTGATTAAGGGTGCGCACGGCGGCTTGAGCGCGCGCGAACGTGGCGAAGGGATGCGTGGACGAGCCGTCGCCATCGTCGGCCCCTTGCGGGGAGAGATAGACAATCGAGGGAATGGGAGCTGGACGGTGCGCCAGATGGACCGAACCGGACATACGATCCGATCTGGGCGGCACGACAACTGGGATATCAGGCGCGGGCGGCAGTTGCGCGAAGGCCGACGTGGCGAACGTCACCAGGGCAGCCGCGCCCAAGGCGGTGCCGCAGACGAAGAGGTTGTCTCTTGGCTTTTTCATGGAGGCGTGTCCTTCCTGTGGGCACTCTGATTATTTTGCGCATAGGATGATCGTTGCGCCGCAGCCCATCACATCATACGTATTATGTTGCAATTGACTTCTCGTCCATTCCGAATCCGGAATTTTTTAACAGACGACAATATTTGATAGATAAAGAATGAGAAAAATAGTGACGCCGGCTGGGCATTTCTGCTGACTGGCTTTCGCAGGCTTTTCCAGTTTGAAGGCGATGGCGACTACATCAGGACTGACGATAATGGCCGGCAGGGTTACTTCCACGTCACCGATGGTCGGTACAAAGTCCGGCGTGGTACGGCGGCGCTAAGCGAAAATGACCGAAGCGACTGGAGCGAACATACGGGCTCGGAAATGCGGTTCTGGTCGGTGAAAAGGAATTTAATCATCCAGCCCCGTCAGAAATGGCGTTTTTTTTGATGCAACCCGAAGTCATACGATGTTTTGACAGTGGTGGGTGATTTATTTTAATAAATTCAATAATTTATCTATATAATGGCGGACAGGGAGGGATTCGAACCCTCGGTACGCTTTCACGTACACACGCTTTCCAAGCGTGCGCGATCGACCACTCCGCCACCTGTCCATCCATCAAATCGCGACAGGTCGAGTGTCGCGCGGAAGGCGGTCTTTATACTCACGCCGCGCAAAGTCGCAAGCGAAGTTTGCCCCTTACCACCGCTTTTTTTGTAACTATATTGACGGCATGGGCGTATATTCGACGCAACAAGAAGGAAAACACCATGTTCGGCCTTAAATCCCAGATGATTTCCGCCACGCAGGCCCTGGCTGGCCGCAACGAAGCCATCCCCACTGAGGACACCCATTTCGTCCTGCATACCCCACTGAAAGGCCCTTATCCGGCCGGTATGGAAACGGTTGTGTTCGCCATGGGCTGCTTTTGGGGCGTCGAGCGCAAGCTGTGGCAACAGGAAGGCGTTTACGTCACCGCCGCCGGCTATATCGGCGGCTATACGTCCAATCCGACCTACAAGGAGGTCTGCTCCGGCCAGACCGGACATACCGAAGGCGTGCTCGTGGTTTATGACCCCAAAAAGATTACCTTCCAGCAGTTGCTGAAAGTCTTTTGGGAAAGCCATGACCCGACGCAAGGCTTCCGTCAGGGCAATGATGTCGGCACGCAATATCGTTCGGCCATCTTCACCAAGACGGAGGCGCAATACGATGCCGCCGTCACCAGCAAGGCGGCCTTCCAGAAATCGCTGAATGCGCTCGGCAAGGGGCTGATCACCACCGAGATCGAACCGGACGCGCCTTTCTATTTCGCAGAGGGCTATCATCAGGGTTACCTCGCCAAGAATCCCGAAGGCTATTGCGGTCTGAAAGGCACCGGCGCGGTCTGCGCCATCTGAGTCAGCGGCCTAGTTGGCTTAAAACCCGCGGCGCGATCTCGCTGAGATCTTCCGAGATCAGGCCCGGTCCGAACAACCGGGCACACTCGGCGTGAATCCAGGCGGCGGCGCAGGCGGCATCGAAGACGTCCATGCCCTGGGCCATCAATCCACCGGCAAAGCCCGCCAGCACATCGCCGGAACCCGCCGTGGCCAAGGTCGGTGGTGCGGCGCGATTGACCACCATACGGCCGTCCGGCGCAGCGATGATTGTATCGGCGCCCTTCAACAGCACCACCGCGCCGCTGGCCTTTGCCGCTTGCAGGGCATCGCTTTCCCGATTGATCACCTTGCCGAACAGCCGGGCGAATTCGCCTTCGTGCGGGGTGAGAAGAACCGGCGAGCGGACGGCCTTGAAAAGCTCTGTCGGCTCATCCTTGAAAACGGTCAGGGCGTCGGCATCGAGCACACAGGCTTTTTCCGCTTTCAGGGTCGTCAGCACGAACGCCTTGGTGCGCTCATTGACGCCGGCGGCCGGCCCCAGGACGACGGCGGTGATGCGCCGGTCGGCCATCAGTTCAGCGAAGGCCGCTTCGTCGCGCACCACTTTCGTCATCACCGCTTCCAGCGCCGTGGCATAGACGATCAGGCTCGACGGATCGCAGGCCACCGACACCAGTCCGGCGCCGATGCGCAAAGCCGCGCGCGCCGCCAGACGCGCCGCACCGGTTGAGGCCACCGGTCCGCCGAGCACCACGCAATGACCACGATCATATTTGCTGCCATCGGTTTTGAGGGCGGGCAGGGCGGAAAGCCACAGGTCTGGGGAATTGTCGGTCATAGGAAGGGTATGATCTCTTTCAGTGTGGCTGAGTCAACCTGTCCGTAACGTGGGGAAAATCCCGCTCGCAACCGCATCCAGTCCTCCATCATCGCCGCTTGTTGTTCGTAGCCGTAATCCGTATAGGCGCGGCCATCGATCCGGTAATGGTATTGCCCGCGTTCGCGCAGGATATAGCGCCACAGGGTCAGGCCATTTTCATACTGCCAGACATGGACCAGTTCATGCGCCAGCAGGCTCATGGCGACCGGATTGCCGCTCATATCCGCCGGCGGACGTGGCCAGTGTATCCGCCGTCTCCGCACCACGATTTGCGGGCCACGTCCGATCAGCCGCGCCAGCCACGATACCCAGTGATGCCGATCGACAAGCCGGACGTCTTCAAACGGCACGGCCGCGAGAAGGCCGGTCGGGAGGGCTTTGATTTCAGTAGTGGTAAGGGCGCGCATTTGAACCATTGTGAGGAAGCCTAACCGCTTATACAGTGTCCGCCAATAATAAACGGGGCGGCCATGCCAGAGGATAGAACGAAAAAACCTTTTTACCGCCATCTCTATGTGCAGGTCCTTTTCGGCGTGGTGCTCGGCGCTGCCATCGGGTTGATATGGCCGGAAGTGGCGGCGCAGCCGTGGGTCAAGGCGGTGGGCGACGGCTTCGTCAAGCTGATCAAGATGATGATCGCCGTGCTGATCTTCTGCACCGTGGTGTCGGGCATCGGTCAGGTGGCTGAAGCCAAGCAGGTCGGGCGGGTCGGCGTCAAGGCCATCGCCTATTTCGAGGTGATCTCGACCTTTGCGCTGATCCTCGGCCTGATTGTCGCCAATGTGGTCCGGCCCGGCGCCGGTATGCACGCCGCCGGCAACGCCGCGGCGGTGGCTAAATATGTGGCGCCGGAAACCCATGAGAGCCTCGTTGATTTTGTCCTGCATCTGATCCCCGATACTTTCCTCAGTGGTTTTGCCGAGGGTAATATCCTCCAGGTCCTGCTGGTCGCTATTCTGACCGGTTTCGCGCTCCAGCGTATCGGCCCGCCGGTTCAGGGCGTGCGTAACCTGATCGATGAAGGCACCAAGATCATTTTCGACATCATCACCCTGATCATGAAACTGGCCCCCGTAGGCGCCGGCGCGGCCATGGCCTATACCCTGGGCAAGTTTGGCGCGGCGGCGCTCGGTTCGCTGTTGATGCTGATCGGCACCTTCTATCTGACGGCGGCCTTGTTCGTGTTCGTCGTGCTCGGCAGTGTGGCCTGGCTGACCGGCTTTTCGATCTTCCGCTTCGTCGCCTATATCAAGGATGAGCTACTGATCGTGCTCGGCACCTCGTCTTCGGAAAGTGCCCTGCCAAACCTGATGCGCAAGATGGAGGCGCTCGGCTGTTCGAAACCGGTGGTGGGACTGGTCATCCCGACCGGCTATTCGTTCAATCTCGACGGCACCAATATCTACATGACCCTGGCGTCGCTGTTCATCGCCCAGGCGATGGGCTACGACCTCAGCCTGATGCAGGAACTGACCCTGCTTGGTGTCGCCATGCTGACCTCGAAAGGCGCTTCGGGCGTCACCGGTGCGGGCTTCATCACGCTGGGGGCGACCCTGGCGGTGGTCAACCCGGCGCTGGTGCCCGGCATGGCCATTGTGCTCGGTATCGACAAGTTCATGAGCGAATGCCGGGCGCTGACCAACTTTATCGGTAATGGCGTCGCCTGCGTGGTGGTGTCGCGCTGGGAAGGCGAACTGGACAAGGCGGCGCTCAGGGCGGGTCTGCATCGTAACGCATTGGAAGTACCGGCGGAATAAGACGCGATTCCCGCCGCAAGCGCGCCTTATTGTAAATTTATGATCGCCGGCGCAGGCTGGCTGGCAAAGGCCTTTTTGCGCCTGTAGGAGAACCCCATGAGACACCTCACAAAATATATTGCGCCCTCCCTGGCGGCGCTCGGCCTGGCCCTGACGTTTGGTTTGCCGTCCGTGGCCCAGGCGCAATACGACAACAAGGCCTATGACGGCTATTGCTACGCCCGCAAGGACAACGCCAAGACCAACGGCGCCGTGATCGGCGCGGTGGTCGGCGGTCTGGCCGGCAGCCAGATTTCCAAGCACGAACGCGGCCTCGGCACGGTCGGCGGCGCGGTACTGGGCGGCGTGGTTGGTTCGCAGATCGGCAAGTCGTCGGTCAAATGCTATAATGGCGCCTATTATGCCTATCGTCAGGGCAACTATTATGCGCCACCGCCGGCGCCAGATGGCTATCAGGTGCTGTACTTCCGCGACCGCCCGCAAAGCGGCTATTACGACAACGTCTATTATGATGCGCCGTCCACCCGCTACAGCCAGCAGGACGACAGCGGATACAACACCGTCCCCTACACGGACAACAGCGACTACCAGTCCCGGCCTTACGATAACAACGGCCCGGATCGCCCCTATGTCGATGACCGGTATAATTCCGGTTCGCAATACGGTTCCAGCCGTCCCGACAATGCCGACGAAGGCTGGCGCGACGACCAGGGCCAGTGGCACAATGGCCGTCCGCGCGCCGTCGGCTGGCAGGATGACGACGGGCGCTGGCATATCGGCCAGGTCGTCGCCTATGGCTGGCGCGACCGTGACGGCGGCTGGCACGAGGAATCCTCCAGCTATTCGAGCAGCAGCTATAATAGTCCGGGTTACTGAGATCATATAGCCAGGGCGGAAGGTGGGAACATCTTCCGCCTGCGTTTATCAGTTACCATGACCATCCCATACTGATCCTTTACACGCGTCGGGCTATGTTCCGGCCATATGTAACAGGGTGCGGCATGAGTAAACTCAGTGCAGCGACAAACCGGCTGGTTCTGCTGGCCGATGACAATGACGAGACCGCTTTCGTCATCGAGGCCATGCTCGATATGATGGACTTCGCCGTCGAGCGCGCCCGCAATGGCCAGGACGCGCTGGAGATGTCGGCCGCCAATGCCTATGCCCTGATCCTTATGGATATCGAAATGCCGGTGATGGATGGTCTGGCCGCCACCAAGGCAATCCGCAGTCAGGAGATTGCGGCGCTGGTGCCGGCGGTGCCGATCGTGGGGATCACGGGGCATTCGGACAAGGCGACGCACCGGCTGTGTCAACTGGCCGGGATGGACGAGGTTTTGTGTAAGCCGTTCCTGATGGAAGAGCTTGAGGCGCGATTGACGGCGCTGTGTGCAAAGCGGGTGAATTGAGCTTTTAAGAAAGTAAGAAACCCCTCACCCCAACCCTCTCCCCTCAGGTGGGGAGAGGGGGCTTTAAAGGTGGAGGAGGGTGTTGCGGCACTTTTCTGACCAGCCACCAGGGGAAACCGATGGTGTTGGGGATTTCCTTGTGATCCGTCGGGGTATCAGGTGGCGGCTTGTTGAGCACCTGTTCGTCATAGCGCGCCGACAGGCTGTAATAGTCCGGATCGTCTTCGCCAAAGAGCGCATAGTCGGGCCAGCGGCCATCGCGGCGGGCCATGGCGCGTGTGACCGCATTGGCGCGGTTCAGCATCAGCAGGGCAGGCCAGCGGTCCTTTTGCAGCGGATCACTATCACACTGGAAAATGGTGAGGCTGTCCGCCCAGCACCACCGATCTTTCGGCGCGGTGGTGTCTTTGTCGAAAGCGGTGCCGTCCGGCCAAATGCCGCTTTCGCGGGCACAGCCTGTGGCGAAGCGATCGGCCTTGGCCATGAATTCAGCGCGCCAATCGGTGGTTTCGGCCTGATCGTCTTCGTCCAGGTCGTCGGCGAAGGCGGGTGATTTGGGGAAGCGCGCATTATACTTATTTGGGCTTTGCGGCGCTTCATAGAGCTGGGAGAGCATGCGGTCGGTGGCCAGCAGGCAGCGACCGGCGCGTTCACCTTCCAGGAAGCTGTCCGGATCGGGGATAAGGCCGATGACCTCCAGCAACTGGTCGGCTCTGGCGCGCAGACGGCGGCGCGGCGGCTTGATAATGACCGGCGCCTGATCGGCGTCGCTGTCATTGTTGTTTGGGTTTTCCGGCTGGTCTTCCGGGATTGTGGGGAGTTGCTGGATAATCCGATCGGCGGCGGTGATGGCGCGCGCGGCGCGTTCAGCCTCCAGAAAGGTGTCTGGCAGGTCCAGGCCTTCGACGATCTGCGCGATCCGGTCGGCATAGGCGCGCACGGTCAGCCGGCGCGTGGCCAGCGCCGCGGCATCGTCCTCGGTTTGCGCAACCCTGTCGGCAGAGGTGTCCATCCGGATATGATGGGGGTGATGGAGGGGAGGGGGATTTGTTTGCTTCTCCTCCCTTGCGAAGCGGGGGAGCCGGGCCGCCGCTGCGGTGGCGGGCGTAGTCCCGCCAGAGGGGGCCTCTTTGTCATAATGATGAAAGAAACCCAGAAACCCCACCACCACATCTAACCGCTACCCGGTGTGGTGAGGTTCCCTTTGAGCGTTCAGTGGGCTGTGCTGTGTCATCGTCTTTGATTTACAGAGCCGGATTGGCAGTGGTATTTGACTGTTTATTTCGTTGCATTGACATATAGTCGTATTTTGACAGCGTGTTTGTTTAAGTTGTGGGGTGCTAAATGCGAATTCAACAAATTAAAATTGATCAATGGCGCCATTTTGAAAACTTAGATATTCGGATGCCCGATGACGCACCTGTTGTATGTATAGTTGGAGGCAATGGCACAGGCAAAAGTCAAATCCTCGAATTGATAGCAGCATGCGCACAACGTGTTGGGTTATCTCCCGGTGTTGAACACCGTCGCGGGGACCCATTTAGTGACAACTCGACCTTTGAAATTACCTTTTTTGTGTCAATCGGTGTGGTGCCTGAGGTGGAGAACTCCGATGTGTATGCACCAGGTTTAAGAGAGGACCTTACGACTTGGGACAGAACTCTTGTAGTTGGTAATCGAAAAGACCACGGATATTACTTGAGAGCAGGCAAGGTTCGTCCAGAGGGAGGAGATCAATTTGCGCATGCAGTTGTGCAAATCATTCAGCAAAGCAAATCAGTCCATTATCTATCTCTTGATGCCGACCGATCATACCATAAGGTCGAAATTCAGCACCACGAACTCGGCCAAGTATTTGACAGAGACTGGGATGCTACGAACAAGCAAAGTTCCTTTAGGATAACAAAAAATTTATATGATGAGTGGTTTAGATTTTTGATTGGAAGCGAAAATCAACAAAACAACAAGTATGTTCAATCAATACGAATTGCAAGAGATACGCAAACTGTTGAACCTATATTTATAGATCAATTTGAAGCATACAAAGACTCTATAAAGAAAGTTTTGCCTCATCTATTATTCATAGGAATTAATCCCCAAACGCGCCAAATTAACTTCAACTCGACTGGATTGCCGCTAACCTTTGATCAACTCAGCGGAGGGGAGCGGGAAATCGCTTTTCTCATTGGGCAGATCGAACGTTTTGGATTAAAAAAAGGTTTAATGCTGGTAGATGAACCCGAGCTTCATTTAAATTACGATCTTTTGAGGTCATGGATTGGTTTTTTAAAAGATAGCGTTGAACTGGGCCAAATTTGGCTGGCCAGCCATTCCCTAGAGGTTGTCGAAGTTACTGGCCGTGACGCAACCATCGTTTTGCAGCGAAACGAGCAAACACGAAAAATAAGTGGCGCAACACGACTTAGCGATCAACCGGTTATGGCAACACTTTCACGTGCCGTGGGCTCTCCTTGTTTTTCAATTTCAAATTTGGCTTTTGTTTGGATTGAGGGTGAGGAGGAGATCGGAGAACGCGAACGTTTGCGGTTGTTATGCAATATACCTTCTCATGTACGCTTTTTGGAAGCAGGGTCTTGCAAAGAAGTGATTAGAAAGGTGTCTAATCTTAAAGAACTTGCAGATGTTTCTGGGCAGCAAATTCGCCTTGGAGGCATTATTGATCGTGACTGGAGACCGTCCGCTGAGCTTAAAGAGTTTACAGATAGAGGTATCTTCATTCTAGGTGTACACGAAATAGAAAACTTATTCATACACCCAGACACAGTAAGGGATTATTCTAATACAAATGGCCAAGATATTGACGATGTTGAGGGGTTAATCCGCGATGCCGCTGACGAAAGAGCTGGTACTTGGATATTTGACGGTGCACGCACAGATCGTCGTTTCAGGGAATATCCGGAACCATCTAAAGCTGTAAGAGAGCTAGTACATCGTTTAAAATGGCAGGATTTTTCAGACATCAAAACTTGTTGTAGCGAAATTGCAAATGCTCATGGAGAGATCAACGCAGAGGAATCCAAAGCGCTCTGTAGAATGTTAGAGGCTCGTGCTGCAATATATGGCCGTAAGAGAGTAGAAAATGATCTTTGGATGATTTGCGAAGGGAAAGAGGTGTCCAAAGCTATTTTCAAAGCACTGGGACTAGCAGATCGACAAAGTGCCGAGCGCGCTATGTTCGCTGTCTGGAAGCGTAGACCCGATCTAGTACCTAACGAATTATCGGCTTTACGAACTTACGTAAATAATCTTTAGAGAGACTGTAATCCGTCTGAATGTCCAATAAACAAATTAGGCTTTCGGGTGCAGGGTCCGTGACCCTGCCCTTTCGCGCTTGCGAAAAATAATCCACCGGGGCTATGGCCATTTGCCGCAGATTCGGTTATAGAGCGCGCAATTCCAAACGATCCAACCCTTCCGGCCTCTCTGTCGAGAGGCTTTTTTGGTGTTCGGAGCGGGAGGCCCCCTCCGTCAGCGACACTCGCGCTGACACCTCCCCCGTTTTACAGGGGAGGAGAAGAGGTCTCTCCTCGCTGCGCGCCACCTCCTCGAAAGAGGGGAGGAGAGAAGGGAAGTCAGAACCCCCACCACCACGCCTTTCAGGCGCGGTCCCCCTCCCCAGCAAGCTGGGGAGGTATAAGTATAGAGACCTTCCCGGCAAGCGGGGAGGTATAAGATGAGAAACCTTTCCGACGAGCGGGGAGGTATGAAGATGAAGTCCTTTTCCAATATGTGGAGAGGGACGAGAGAAGCCCCCTCCGGCGCTGCGCGCCACCTCCCCCATAAATAGGGGAGGCGTATATTGAATAAAAGGCCCTTTATGAACCTGCGTAATATCGCCATTATCGCCCACGTTGACCACGGCAAGACCACGCTTGTCGACGCCCTGCTGGCCCAGTCCGGCGTCTTCCGCGCCAATGAAGCGACGGTTGAGCGCGCCATGGACTCCAACGACCAGGAACGCGAGCGCGGCATCACCATTCTCGCCAAGTGTACCTCCGTGCTGTGGCACGGCAAGGCCGGCGAAACCCGCATCAACATCATCGACACGCCGGGCCACGCCGACTTCGGCGGCGAAGTCGAACGCATTCTCGGCATGGTTGACGGCTGCGTCATCCTGATCGACGCCGAAGAAGGCGTCATGCCGCAAACCAAGTTCGTGCTCGGCAAGGCGCTGAAGCTCGGCCTGCGCCCGATCCTCTGCATCAACAAGGTTGACCGCCCGCACGCCGATCCGGACCGCGTTCACAACGAAGCCTTCGACCTGTTCGCCATCATGGGCGCCACCGAAGAACAACTCGACTTCCCGCACATCTATGCTTCGGGCAAGAACGGCTGGGCGACGATGGACATGAACGTGCCTTCCGATAACCTGGGGCCTTTGTTCGACCTGATCGTTGAGCACGTGCCGGCGCCGAAGGTTGTTGAGAATAAAGACAAGCCGTTCCAGATGCTGGCCGTTCTGATCGAATCCGATCCGTTCCTCGGCCGCGTGCTTACCGGCCGCGTCAATTCGGGCCGCGCCGTTCCGGGCCTGGCCATCAAGGCGCTGAACCGTGACGGCGTTGAAATCGAGCGCGGCCGCATCACCAAGGTGCTGGCCTTCCGCGGCCTGAAGCGTCAGCCGATTGACGAAGGCACCGAAGCCGGTGACATCTGCGCCATTGCCGGCCTTTCCAAGGCGACCGTGGCCGATACGCTGTGCGATATGAGCCTGGTGGAAGCGCTGCCGGCGCAACCGATCGATCCGCCCACGATTTCCATGACTGTTTCGGTCAACGATTCGCCGCTGGCCGGCAAGGAAGGCACCAAGGTGCAGTCGCGCGTTATTCGTGAGCGCCTGCTGAAGGAAGCCGAATCGAACGTCGCCATCCGCGTGACCGAAACCGACGAGAAGGACGCTTTTGAAGTGGCCGGCCGTGGGGAACTGCAACTGGGCGTGCTGATCGAAAACATGCGCCGCGAAGGCTTTGAAGTGGCCATTTCGCGTCCGCGCGTGGTGTTCAAAAACGATCCGGAAACCGGTGAGAAGATGGAGCCGATCGAAGACGTCATGATCGATGTCGACGAAGAATATACCGGCGTGGTGATCGAAAAGCTCTCCGCCCGCAAGGCCGAGCTGAAGGACATGGGGCCTTCGGGCGCCGGCAAGACGCGCCTGACGCTGAAGGCGCCTTCACGTTCGCTGATCGGTTATCAGGGCGAGTTCCTGACCGATACGCGTGGTTCGGGCGTGCTGAACCGCGTGTTCTCGCACTACGAAAGCTACAAGGGCATTATCGACCAGAACCGCAAGGGTGTGCTGATCTCGAACGGTGACGGCGAAACTGCGGCGTTTGCGCTGTGGAAGCTGGAAGAGCGCGGCACCATGTTCGTGGGCGGCAACGAAAAGACCTATATGGGCATGATCATCGGCGAGAATTCGCGTCTCGACGATCTCGACGTCAACCCGATGAAGACCAAGCAGCTGACCAACATCCGCGCTTCGGGCACGGACGAAGCCATCCGCCTGACGCCGCCGCGCCGTCCGACCCTGGAACAGGCGATCGCCTATATCGAAGACGATGAACTGGTGGAAGTGACACCGAAGTCGATCCGTTTGCGCAAGAAGGAACTCAATCCTTCGTTCCGCAAGAAGCGCGTTCGCGCTGACGCATAAGAGACAGGAACGGCCCCGGAAACGGGGCCGTTTTTTATGGGCGCAAAAGCGTTAGTTGCGAGTGCACCGATCCGGCTTGCTATATGTGCAATTCGGCGTACTTTGGTTAACAAAGTCGTCGGGAGCACGGCATGTCGGGCGAGGTGGATGCGTTAAAAGCAGGGCAGCGCCTTGCGGTGATTGATATCCTGCGCGGGTTAATCATCGTGATCATGGCGCTGGACCATGTCCGCCGTTACACGCATATCAGTGGTTTCGCGCTCGATCCCATGGATTTTCATGTCAGCAATCCGGTCCTTTTCGCCATGCGCTGGTCGGCGCATCTGTGCGCGCCGGCCTTTGTCTTCCTGGCCGGTGTTTCGGCCTGGCTGCAATATGTGCGGTTGCCGGAAATCCGCCGACTGTCGATTTTCCTGTTGAGCCGGGGACTGTGGCTGATGGTCGTGGAGGTGACCATTGTGGGGCTGGGCTGGTCATTTGGCTGGCCGGTGCCGGTGCTGCTGGGGATATTGTGGGCCATCGGCTGGTCCATGATCGCGCTGGCAGGGCTGGTCTATCTGCCGCGCAAGTGGGTGCTGATCGTGAGGCTGGTCATCACACTGGGGCATAATCTGCTCGATTCCATACATGCATCGCAATTGGGGGTGTTCGGTATTGTCTGGAACTTCCTGTATGAGCCGCGACTGGTCAGCCTGGGGGGGATGCCTGTGCTGGCGCTATCCTATCCGGTATTGCCGTGGATCGGGGTGATCGCGCTGGGCTTCGGCATGGGCCACATCTTCCTGGCGCCGGACCGGGACAGGCGGCTGATCCTGTTGGGGGCGGGATTGTTGGTCCTCTTCCTGACCCTGCGCGGCGGCAATTTCTACGGCGATCCACGGCCCTGGGCGGTGCAGGCGCACCTGGAAGACAGTGTGATGGACTTCCTGAACGTGCAGAAATACCCGCCTTCGCTGCTGTATTTATGCGTGACGCTGGGCGCTGTTTTGTTGCTGGCCCCGTGGCTTGAACGGTTGCCGGCAAGGCTGGGAGGTATTCTTCGCACCTTCGGCGCCGTGCCTCTGATGGCCTATGTAGCGCATTTGTACATCGTACATGCGGTTACAATTGTGACGCATCTGGCGATGGGCAAGTCGCTGACCGGGCAGTTCAACAGCCTTTACATGGCTCTCAAGCATCCGATGGCTTTGCAAGGCACAGACATGCCCTTGTGGGTAGTCTGGGTCTGCTGGGTGATCGTGATTGCGCTGCTTTATCCGGTCTGCCGGTGGTGGCTAGGTATCAAACATCGGCACAAGAACTGGTGGCTGGCTTATTTGTAGTCGGCAGTGCTTGTTTTTCTTTTGTTCCGCCGGTTGACTCTTATCCACAGTTGGAACAAAATGGGAACATTAACTAGGGAGTGTTCACCATGCTGGATACCAAAGTCTATAGCTGTCCGCCGCAAGTGAAGGATTTGCCGCGCGATACAAAGATCGGTGTCACCTGCCGGAGTTGCGGGCAGCAATGGGGGGAGAGCGTGCAGGGGCTGATCGAAAACCACATGGGTGTGGAGTTCGTCGACCTGCTTGAATGGAAATACCGCTGCACGGATGCGGCCTGCGGCGGCATGGTGCGCATCGCCATTAATGGCGAGGCGCCGGTCGTGCCGCAGGTGCAGCCGCGCGTCAGTGTGCTGGTGCGGCCGAAGGTTTCCGCGCGCACGGCCTATCCGGTGAAAGCGGTGGTGAAGGCGCGGACCTATGCGCCGGTGGTTATTCCGGCGGCAAAGCGGCAGCTTTCCCTGCCATTGGTTCCGCATTGAGATTTTAGGAGCGTGTGGTCTATTTTCGGGTCATGAAAGAAAATCGCGCTGCCTCTGCCGGACCGGATGCCTTGTGGCGATTGCTGGCGGCATTCATTTTCACCCTTATCCCCGCGATCAGCTTGCCGATGTTTCTGGCGCACCTCTATGCGGTGCGCCCGCATGTGACGGATGCGGCGGGGGGCTTCGTGCAGCCGCGGTATCATGACGGCGTGACCTGGTATTTTGCCCATTCGGATGAAGTGATCATCAGGGGGCTGTTTTTCTGGCTGCTGGCCGGGGTTCTGCTGGTGATGTTTCTGGGCGGGATGATGTTGCGCCGGCGGGTCAAGATATGGCTGCGTCCGCCGCGGGATGTCGCAAAAGTGGCGACGGACACGGACGACGAGACCTCTAAGCCAGGGTGACGTCGGCGGTTTTGACCACGCGGGAAATGCGCGGGAAGATGTATTTGAACGCCAGGGCATGGGCTTCGACGGAGGTGGTGGTGCAGGCGTCCTCGACCACCATGAGATTGTAATTGCGTTCCCAGGCGTCGCGCGCCGTCGATTCGACGCCAAAATTGCTGGCGATGCCGGCCAGTACGATGGTCTGGATGCCGCGGCGGCGCAGGTGCAGGTCAAGATCGGTGCCGTGAAAAGCGCCCCAGTTGCGTTTGTGGATGATAATGTCGCCGTCGTGTTTCAGACCATCGACCAAATCCGCCCAACCGGCGGGCGGGCCGTCGGCGGGTAGCTGTGCGGGCTGATCGACCGGTTGTTTCAGGGCGTCACTGTAATCCTTCGCCCAGTGGACGTGGACGAGAAAAACGGGGCTGCTGGCGGCGCGGAAACGTTCGGCCAGAGCCTTGCTCCTGGCCACGACATCCTCGCTGGCATATGGGGCGCGGCCATCACCGGCTATACCCTTTTGCAGGTCGATCAGGACAAGGGCTGTGGTGCGGGGATCAAGCGGGGGGAGGGACATGGCAAGGCCTTTAATGGAAATGATCAGCCCCGGATGCGGTTCTTTAGTAAGGTCAGGCGGAGGCTGTCCACCGCCTTTTCGCGGACGGCCCTAGCTTAAATCCAGAGAAAGTACCCCCACCGCCGCATCTAGCGCTTCGCGCGACGTGCGGTCCCCGGCACCGGCCGCCCGGCTCCCCGACAAGCGGGAAGGTACAAGAAAAGCAAAGTTCCTGTGTTTAAACGCCGCTAACTGCACCGGGGCATTGGCGCAATGAAACGCCTATTGTATCGCGGCGCAGGCCACGCGGACACCGGCGCCGCCGATCGGTTGGGTGGTGTAGTCGTCCGGCAGGGCGTGGATGACGACCGAAGAGCCGTCTTCATCCATCAGGGCGGGCAGCTTGCCGCCGGGCTTGGCCGAAACGAGGCTGGAATAGACCTCGGCGGTGGCCGTGCCGTCGGCATGGGCGAAGAGATTGGGCAGGTCGCCGGCGTCATTGGCGTCGGCATTGAGCAGGCCGTGGGTGACCGGGGTCATGCTGTGAACATGGCCGCCGGCGGAGGCGAATTTCTCGTCGCTGCAGGAGGCCTTTTCATGGAAGTGCATGGCGTGCCAGCCGGGTGTCAGGCCCTTGGCTTCGACGCGCAGGATGACGCCGTTCGGCGCCGGCTTGATGGTGATGGTGCCGAGATCGGCGCCATCAGGGCCGGCCAGCTTGCCGGTCAGGGCGTCGGATACCGGGGGCGCGGTTTGGGCCAGGGCCGGGGCGGCGGCCAGGAGGGCGAGGGCGGCAAGCGTATAACGGATCATGCGGAGGTTCCCTGTTTGCGAATGGTTCTTAAAGCGAGTGCCACAAAAACAAGGCTGTGCAAAGGCGGGATTGTCAGGAATCCATCAAAATTGCGGCATAAAGCTATCAGCCGAGGCGCGATCCCATTCGCGTTTCAGCCGGTCATCGACATCGCCGCTCAGCAGGGCGCCGCGCGGTAAGTGGTGGTAGGCGACATCGCCGCGCACCACTTCGCCGGTGGCCGAGCGCATATGGATATGCCACGGGCGCAGGTCGGCCGGATGGGCGAGGCCGGCGGCGCCGATCACCTGGGCGATGGCGCCGAGTGTATTGTGGTGGAAACTGGCGACGCGCGGGGCCTTGTCGGCGACCACCAGGGCGCGCTGGCGGTGCTTGTCCTGGGTGGTGATGCCGGTCGGGCATTTGTTGGTATGGCAGGCGCGGGCCTGGACGCAGCCGAGCGAGAACATGAAGGCGCGGGCAGCCATGACGTAATCGGCGCCGAGCGCATGGATGCGGCAGAAATCAAAGGCCGTGACCATTTTGCCGGAAGCGCCCAGATGCAGATCATCGCGCAGGCCAGCGCCGGTCAGGGCGTTGTGCATGAAGCTGAGGCCTTCGATGAGGGGCAGGCCGACATGATCGGACAGTTCCATGGGGGCCGCGCCGGTGCCGCCTTCGCCGCCATCGATGACGATGAAATCGGGCCGGATGCCGGTTTCGAGCATGGCCTTGATCATGGCCAGCACCTCGAAGCGGTGGCCGACGCACATCTTGATACCGACAGGCTTGCCGCCGGAAAGCGTGCGCAATTGCTGGATAAAAGACAGCATTTCCAAAGGTGTGGAGAAGGCTGAGTGCCGAGACGGGGAAATGCAGTCGTGCGTGGTGTCGATCAGGCGAGTGGCGGCGATTTCCGGGGTGATCTTGGCCTTGGGCAGCACCCCGCCGTGGCCGGGCTTGGCGCCCTGGCTGAGCTTGAGTTCGATCATCTTGACCTGCGGATCGGTGGCGGTGAGGGCGAACAGGTCGGGATCGAAACGGCCATCGGGCGTGCGGCAGCCGAAATAGCCGGTGGCGACCTGCCAGATGATGTCGCCGCCGCCTTCACGGTGATAGGGACTGATCGATCCCTCGCCGGTGTCGTGGGCGAAGCCGCCCATTTTCGCGCCGGTATTGAGGGCCAGGATAGCGTTGCGGCCGATAGCGCCGAAGCTCATGCCTGAGATATTGAGGATGGAGGCGTTATAGGGCTGGGTGCAGGCGGCGGCGCCGATGGTGATGCGGAAGTCGGCGTCTTTTATCTCGACCGGCATGACCGAATGCGACACCCAGCCGTAGCCGGTGGCGCTGGTATCGAGCACGGTGCCGAAGGGCCGCATATCCGAGGCGTTCTTGGCGCGCTGGTAGACGATGGCGCGCTGGTCGCGGGAAAAGGGCAGGGGGTCGCGCTCGTCCTCGATCAGGTACTGGCGGATTTCCGGGCGGATATATTCGAAGATGAAGCGGAAATGCCCCATCAGCGGATAGTTGCGCAGGATCGAATGGTGCGGCTGGATCAGGTCATAGACGCCGAGCAGGCTGAGGGGCAGCAGCAGAATGAGCGGCCAGGCGAAGTCGGGGTTTGTCGTTAAGGCGAGGGCCAGAAACAGCAGGGTCAGGGCGACGGTCAGATTAAAAACGAAGAAACGCGACATGGATCTGCTCTCTGCTGCCCCCATGCGGTCTTAACACACCGGCCCGCGACGGCAATCATCAGGTGACAAACTATTCATGCGCGCCCGGTTGCAGGCGTGACGAGTTCGGCATAGGTTCGGCTATAATAATAAACCATAAAAGTGGGTTAATATGATCGATCGTCGTTTTCTGGTCGGCGCGCTGGGCGCTTTGCTGGGCCTGACCGCTACCGAAGCGCTGGCCGCAAAGAAGAAAAAACCGGCTGCGAAGAAGACTTCCAAAAAGAGCAAGTCGCGTAAAAAGACACCGAAAACAAAGGCCAGGGCCGCGCCAAGGAAGGCCGCCCCGCCACCCAAGCCCGTTGAGCCGCCGGTGCCCAGCGTGACGCCGCCCGAAGTGGCCGCCGCGCTGAAATCGGCGTTTGATGCGATTCTGCGCGATATGCTGATCGCCTCGCCGGCGCTGGCCACCTATGCGGGACTGGACAAGGGCGAATATGCCGCGTTGAAATCGAAGCTGGACGACCGCAGCGCCGCCGGCCAGGCGGCGCATGTCACGCGGCTGAAGCGGGCGGTCGATCGCCTGAGCGCCATTCCGCGCGATCAATTGGCGGCAACGGACCGGGTGAATTACGATGCCGTGCTGTGGGACAATACCAACCAACTGGCCCTGGCGCGCAATTTCAGCTTTGGCGACAGCGCGCCGTGTGGGGGGCTATGGAGCGGTGGTTTCCCCAATCCCTATGTGGTCAGCCAGCTTTCGGGGTCTTGGCAATATATTCCGGACTTCCTCGACAGCCAGCACACCATTGAAAACGCGGGTGATGCGCAGGCCTATCTCAGCCGGTTAAGCGCTTTTGCGGTCGTGCTCGATCAGGAAACGGCGCGGCTGAAGGCCGATTTCGCGCGCGGTGTGGTGCCACCCGATTTCATAATGAACAAGACGATCGCGGCCCTGACGGCCATGCGCGACACCGATCCGGCGACGTCCGTGCTGGTGACGTCTCTGGCGACGCGCACGGCGGCGAAGGGCGTGGCTGGCGACTGGCAGGCACAGGCCACGGCCATCGTCACCGGACCGGTGAAGGACGCTTTGACGCGCCAGATCGACGCCCTGACGGCGCAGCAAAGCATGGCGAAACATGACGCGGGGGTGCGTTACCTGGGGAATGGCGCCGCCTATTACGACCAGTGCGTGAAGCTCAATACCTCGACAAGCCTGACGGCGAAGGACATCCACACGCTGGGCCTGCAAAAGGTCAGCGAGATCACCGCCGAACTGGAGACGCGCTTCCGGGGGATGGGCCGCACGCAAGGCTCGGTGGGGGAGCGGATGAAGGCGATGTATAAAGACCCGCAATATCTCTATGCCAATGATGACGCCGGCAAGGCGAAGTTGCTTGATGATCTCAACGGCAAGGTGAAGGCCGTGCAGGCCCGCCTGCCGCAGTGGTTCGGCGTGCTGCCGCGGTCCCAGGTGCAGGTCAAGCGTGTGCCGGTGGCGATCGAGGCCGGGGCGCCGGGCGGCTATTACAGTCCGGGCTCGATCGATGGGGCGCGGCCGGGGATGTATTACATCAATCTGCGCGATATTTCGGAACTGCCGAGCTGGACCTTGCCGACCCTGACCTATCATGAGGCCATACCAGGTCACCATTTGCAGGGCACGATCCAGCAGGAGGCGACCGGCCTGCCGCTGCTACGCAAGCTTTCGAGCTTCAATGCCTATGTCGAAGGCTGGGCGCTCTATGCCGAGCAACTGGCCGGCGAGATGGGTATGTATGACAGTGATCCGGCCGGGCGCATCGGTTATCTGCACGACGCCCTGTTCCGCGCCGTGCGGCTGGTGGTCGATACCGGGATACACGCGCAGGGCTGGAGCCGGGAGCAGGCGATCACCTACATGATGGATACCGCCGGCAAGGCGCAGGGCGAGGCGACGGCCGAGGTGGAACGCTATTGCGTGTGGCCGGGCCAGGCGCTGGGTTATATGGTCGGCAAGCTCGAATGGCTGAAGCTGCGCGATGCGGCGAAGGCGAAGCCGGGCTTCGATATCAAGCGTTTCCACGATACCGGCCTCTTGTGCGGCGCCGTGCCGCTGGATGTGCTGGATGATGTTTACAGGGCTGCGGGCCTGATCTGATGAAAAAGGAAAACCCCATGATCAATCGTCGTAATCTGCTGGCCGGAGCCTCGGCCCTGACCGCTGTGGCCGTGACGGCCTGCTCGAAACCGGTCGCCCAGTCCGCCAAAAAGGCCGCCGATCTCAACACGCTTTTCCAGTCGATCTATGACGAGCAGGTGGCCAATTCGCCGATGCTGGCGACCTCGCTCGGCCTCGACAAGGGTAAGCTGGCTGGGCTGAAATCGAAAATCGATCCCGCTACACCGGAAGAGCGGGCGCGGCTGGCGGCCTTCTACGACACGGCGGTCACCAATCTGAAAGCCATCGACCGGACGAAACTGACCAGCATGGACCGCATCAATTACGACACCGTTTTGTGGGATTTCGGCCTGCAATCGGAAGGCTACAAGGCTTACAAATACGGCGACGGCGGCACCTATTGGGGGCCGTATCCGATCACGCAACTGACCGGCAGTTATCAGTACGTGCCGGACTTCCTCGACAGCCAGCATACGGTCGAGAGCAAGGACGACGCCGACGCCTATATGTCGCGCCTGAGCCAGTACGCCACGGTGCTCGATCAGGAGACGGCGCGCTTCAATGCCAGCATCGCCGACGGCATCGTGCCACCTGATTTCGCCCTGCAAAAGGCGATCAGGCAGATGGAAACGCAGCGCGGCACCAAGGCCGATGTGTCGCCGCTGGTGCAGTCGCTGGTCAGGCGCGCCAAGGAAAAGGCCATTGCCGGCGACTGGTCGGCAAGCGCGACCAAGACCTATGAGGACGGCGTGCTGCCGGCGCTCGACCGTCAGATTGCGGCGTTGAAGGCGGCCCTGCCCAAGGCGACACACGACGCCGGCGTCTGGCATATTCCGGGTGGTGACGCACGCTATGCTTTTGGCGTGCGGGCCAATACCTCGACCAATTTCACGCCGGAGGAGGTCCATCAGATCGGCCTCGACAAGGTCAAGGAAATCAACGCCGAGTTGGAAACCATCATGCAGGCGCATGGCATGACCAAGGGCACGACCGGCGAACGCATGGCCGCCATGACGAAAGATCCGAAGTTCATCTATGACAATACCGACGCCGGCAAGGACAAACTGCTGGCCGATCTCAACAAGCAGATCGACGTCGTTTTCGCCAAGCTGCCGCAGTTCTTCGGCGTGCTGCCGAAATCGAAGGTGACGGTGAAGCGCGTGCCGAAGGCGACCGAACTGGGCGCGCCGGGCGGCTATTACATGGGCGCTTCGCTCGACGGATCGCGTCCCGGCGCCTATTACATCAACTTGCGCGATACGGCCGAGGTGCCGTCATGGACCCTGCCGACCCTGACCTATCATGAGGCTATTCCCGGTCACCATATGCAGATTTCGATCCAGCAGGAGAACAAGAACCTGCCCGAACTGCGCAAGATTTCCGGCTTCAACGCCTATATCGAGGGCTGGGCGCTCTATGCCGAACAACTGGCCGGCACCGATATGGGGATGTATGAAAACGATCCGTTCGGCCATATCGGCTATCTGCACGACGCCATGTTCCGCGCCTGCCGCCTGGTGGTCGATACCGGAATGCACGCCAAGCGCTGGAGCCGCGAGCAGGCGATGGACTTCATGAAGACCTATACCGGCGATCTGAATGAGACCGAGATCGAGCGCTATGCCGTCTGGCCCGGCCAGGCGCTGGGCTATATGGTCGGCAAGATCAAGTGGCTGGAGCTGCGTCAGAAGATGCAGGCCAAGGCAGGGGCGGGATTCGATATCAAAAAGTTCCACGATACCGGTCTGCTGGCCGGCGCCGTGCCGCTCGATGTGCTGGAGCAGGTCTATAAGGATGCGGGACTGATCTAGGGTGAAAGAGAGGGCCGGCGTTGCCCGGCCTCTCTTTCACTGGATATTCACGCGCGTTCCGAGGGCGAAGGCGCCCATCGCCGCGTCCCATTTTTGACCTTTCGCGGTGTCGTCTGCATTTGCCAGTCGCGCGGCGAAGCGAGGATCACCCGTAAGCCGGTTGTCAGCATCGGGCAGGGCCAGCCAGACCTCGCGCACACCGGCCGGAAAATCAGTGGGCAGGCTTATCTTCAGCGTTTCAGCCGTATCGGCGCCGGGCAGCCAGCGGCGCGGATCGGCACCCTGGGCTTCCAGGCGCTGGAGGTCCCCGGAGACCGGATCGCGCAGGATGATCTCGACCGGCCGGGCATTATAGATCCGCGCCCAGCCTGAATTGCGGACCAGGATTGAAATCGCCAGATCGCCGCCGCGTTTGGCAAGTTTCGGATGGCTGGCGCTGACCAGGCCGAAGCGGTAGCCCATATGGCTGCGGACCTCGGTCATGCAGCCGCCTTTGGTCCAGTTGTCGTGGAACAGGCGGCGGTAATAGCCATCATTCAGGTAGGTGAGATTGTAGCGCGCGCCCTCGGCCAGGATATCGGTACAGGCGGCGCGGGGAATGGCGCCGGGGTCATCGGCCGGATTGCAGGTCTCGCCGCCGAAGGGACCGGCATCGCCCAGCGCGTCGGTGAACTGCTGCTCGCCGGCGCGGGTGGCCGGGTCTTCCGAATAGGTGCCGACATCGGTCTGGCTGGCCAGGAAACAGTCGTTATGGAAGCCAATGCGGAAATTGTCTTTCAGAGCGGCGGCGACGCCCGGCGGGTTCGGATACCAGTCGCGGATATAGGGCGGATAGCGGAACTGGATGAAGCGCGTCGGCGGCACGGCGTCGAGCAGGGCGTCTTTGATCGCGGTGCGGTTTTCAGGCGTGGTGAGGTTGTTTGACGAGGTGTGCCACTCGCCCCAGGCGCCGATGAAGCCGGCCTGCATGAAGGCGATGACGTCGGCATTGCGATAGAGGAGCGGCTTGAGTTGTGTGAGCTGGCTTTTCACCCGCGCCAGAGGCGCGTCCTGGGCGTCGTGATATTCGGTCTCGCCCTGCGGATAATTATAGGTGGCGCGGACGATCAGCTTGACGCCGGCTGATCGGGCGACGGCGAATCCGGCGTCAAGCCGGTCGAGAAAGGCAGGCGGCAGGTCGACATCACGGTAATCATCGAGATTGATCCGGGCATAAATCAGCCGGTAACCGTCGGCATAGGCCCGCGCCATCTCAGCGGCGTCGAGCGCTTCCAGGCCGGTTGCGGACGCGTGGTAGAAGCCGCGTTCGGGATTGGGAAAATCGGAGTCTGTTGCGGTAAAGGCCGCCTGAACCGCGGAGTCTGGCGCAGGCGGTGGCTCCGCCGGGGATGCCTGCGTGCTGGTGCCGCAGGCGGTCAGGGCCAAAGGCAGGAGAGCCGAAAGCGCCAGAATGCGGCGAGTGCGGGAAAACGCAAACACAGTCATTGATATCTCCCGTGTCACCCGGACCCAGCCGGGTTGTCCTTTTTCTCAGATTAGTCGGCTATAAAAATACTACAAGTTATAAAATGATGCAAAACGAAATAAAAAGAAATAATTCTAGACGCGGTATCTCAAGGTAGCCCCGTTAACGCTAAACCTTCACGGTCCGCTTAGGGTTGGGGTGTAAGATATCCACAGGGGAAAATGGAAACCAGTGGGTTGAGGTAGTAAATGGCCTTGCGTATCAAGGGCTTGCATAGATATTTCTCGGAACGGGCCGGAAGGCTTGGGCACCTGCTGGCGAATGTCAGGTTTGAACTGGCGCTGCTGTGTCTGCTGCTGCTGACTGCCGGCGCCGTTATCTGGCAGGACCAGATTTTGCTGCGCACCACGCGGTTCACACCGGCCAGCACTGTCTCAAACAGTCATCTGATCTTTTCTGATGCCGATTCCGGCGGCAAGACGGTGGTGCAGGGCACCGGACCACTGGCCTGGGCCTGTGATCTGCGCGCCGGCAACCCTTATCCCTATTGTGGTTATGAACTGTTCGTCGATCGCAATCGCGGCACCCACGGGCTGAACCTGACCAATATGCGCACCCTGGCCATCTCCCTGATGTACGAGGGGCAGGCGACGTCGTTCCGGGTGCATCTGAAGAATTTCGACCCGCATTACAGCCGCGCCACCGATGACGACACGCCGAAATATCTGCGCGTGGAGGCCGACACCACGCCCGGCAAGTGGCAGCGGACCAGTTTCGTGCCGGACGATTTCGGCGTGGCCGACTGGTGGCTGCGCAAGTACAAACTGGCCCCGCAGTTCGGCCGGCCGCAGTTCGATAATATCACCTCGATGATCATCGAAACCGGCTCCGAGGCGCCGCTGGGGCCGCACGCCTTCCAGATACGTCAGATCGAGGTGAAGACCGCGATCATGAGCGAGGCGCAATGGTATTCGCTACTGCTTGGCCTTTGGATCATGATGATCGTCGTCTATCTCGGTTACCGGTTCGGCAACCTGCGGCGCGCCCTGCGTGGGCGGCGGACCCTGGAGGCGCTGGCGCTGCGTGAGGCGCAGGCGGCGGCCAACCATGATCATCTGACGAAAATCCTGAACCGGCGCGGCGTGACCGAACGCTTTACGGACCTGAGGAAAGACAGGCGTGAGGCCGCCGTGACCGTGATCCTGATCGATATCGACCATTTCAAGGCGCTGAATGACAGCTACGGCCACGATTATGGCGATCAGGTGCTGGCTGAAATCGCCGGGGTGATCAGTCGCAATGTGCGCGGGGCCGATCTGGTGGCGCGCTGGGGCGGCGAGGAGTTCGTGGTGGTCTGCGCCGGCATCGACCGGCGCGGGGCGCAACGGGTATCGGAAAAGATCCGCGAGTGCATCGAGACCTTCGATTTCGGTGCCTGCGGACAGATTACCGCCAGCTTCGGCATTCACTGGTCGCAGGCATCGGACGCTGAGTTGTCGCAGCTGGTGGCGCTGGCCGATATCGCGCTCTATGCCGCCAAGGCCGGTGGGCGGAACTGTGTCCGTCTGCACCGGCCGACGATGAAGGCGGCTTAATCGCCCGGATAGCGCGGGGCGCCGGTGAGCAGTTCCCACAGACCGCCGAGTGCCCGGCAGAAGGCGCCAAAAGCGAACAGGATCAAAAACACCGTGGCGGCCAGTTCGAGCGGAATGGGCAGGGGCTGGATGAAGAAGGCCTGAATACGCTGGAGGAGGACCTGAACGCTGTCGACCCGGATAGCATTCGCCACCGGTGAGGCGGTCCATATCCACAGCGCGATCGCCAGGCCTGCCAGCCCCATGAAGATGTCGATGACGCCGCGCAGGCGCACGCCGCGGGGCCAGGTCAGGATGACTGTGCCAAACAGGATGAGCGCAAGGGACCACGCCAGAACCGGCCAGTAGACGGCGGCCTTTAGCGCCGGCCAGTCAACATGCGCCAGGGCGCCGGGATCGACGTGCAGGCTGGCGTAATCGACCGGGATCGGGGTCAGGCCGAAGCTTAAGGCGCCCACCCACCACAGGATGAAGACCACGCCGGCGACGATGGCGCTGACGCCGCGACCGGCGGAGGATTGCCGCAGGTTCCAGCCATAATAAGCACCGTAATCGTGTGAAGCAGCTTGCGGACGCGGGGTGCGGGCGGCCATCCAGTCACTGACGTCGGCCCAGTCCCAGGCGGCGAAATCGAGGAAACGCAGGTCGCGGACGCGCCAGGTTTTGAAATAGGCGATGGTGATGCCCTTGCGCTCGATGATCCAGGCGGCGACCGTGGCGAAGCCGATCAGGGTCATGACGCCGGTGATGCCGGAGCCGATCGCGGTGCCGAGGGCCTCGGCGGGATTGGCGCCGGCCATGAGGCGACCGAAGAAGACGAGGGCGGAGATGACGACTTCGAGGATCACCGCCATGCGCACGGCGAAGATCCAGAAGGGATAGAGGGCGGGGCCGACGCTGTATTGCGGTTCGTCGCGGTAGCGCGCGGCCACGACAATCGGATGGCCGAAGTCTCGCAATAGTTGTTCCGTCTCATCAGGCGTGAGCGTGCGGCCCAGTTCGCCTTCCTGGCTCTCGATGCGTGTCAGAATTTCGTCACGCAGTTCGGCGATGATGTCTTCTCGTTTGGCCTTGGGCAGAAGCCGCGATACGGCCCGCAGATAATCTTCCAGCATGTCCATTTTGAACCCCGTTAAACCTTTTCACCTGTTATTTTCTCAAGCGAGGCGCTGATCGCCCGCCATTCTTCGATCAGCCGTTCCAGCATGATCTCACCGGCCGGCGAGAGGATGTAAAACCGCTTTTTGCGCTTTTCCTCTTCACGCCATTCGCTGACCAGAAGCCCTTGGGTCTCCAGGCGGCGCAACAGCGGATAGAGGGTGCTTTCCTCCATATCCAGCCCGTCCTCGGCCAGGGCCTGACGCAGGGTGTAGCCGTAGCGCTCCACCCGAAGCCGGGCGAGGACCGCCAGGCTGAGGGAGCCGCGCCGAAACTCCGCACGCAGGCTCTCAAAAAGGTCGCTTTCGTCCATATAGCTGCGTCTCGTATAGTATGCGTTGTACACTGTATGATCTACAGTATGTGCAATACAGTATGCCTTGTCAAGTGGCGTCCATCCGTTGCTGGTAACCGGCAGTTGTGATATCGTTTGCCGCATAACAGGGGAGCGGAATATGGTCAGGCGCGCGATATCGGGCTTGGTGTTTTTGATGGCTGTCGTGGCGGGACCGGCCATGGCATCCCCCTTCGTCATGCGCATCAATGACACGGTTTATAATGTCGATCCGCGAACCCTGAGCATCGCCGCCCAATTGCCCGATGGCACGGTCGTGGCGGTCATGCCGCCGCTATATCCGGCGCAGGATTTCAAGTTCATCGATGACGGTCCTGACGCCCGTGCGCCTCACTGGACCGATAGCGCCGGTCATGATCTTGTCCTTACGGTGGAAGGCAACGCCCTGCGCCTCAGCATTACGGGAAAGGCCGGGGAAGAGCTGGCCTGGGACCTGCCGCCGACGATGGACGGCACCTGGCTTGTGCCTGATGGTGAGGGCATGGCCTTTACGGTTGATGACCCGTTCTGGAAGGCGGCCTACGCCAACGCGCACTGCATGGGCGGGACCACGGCGCTGTCGTTCCCGGCCTGGAGCTACCTGACCGAAACGAGGGCCGTGACCTATGCCTTGGGCGATGGTCTGCAATCGAAACTGTGCCTGCATGACCAGGCCGGCCTGCAGGGGCAGCTGAAACATGAGTTCGGCCCCGGCGCGGAAAAAATCGAGCTGCTGTTCTCCATCCGGCCGCCGGCGCCGCTGGCGCCGGCGCTGTTCTACCGGGAGGTGCTTAAAGGCCGCGGCCAGTTCAAATCCTTTGCCGACAAGGCGGTGCCGGATCTGCCGCGACTGTTCGGGGCGCCGCACGCCTATGTCTGGGGCGACGGCCGTGATCTGGCCTTTCTCGATGATCTGAAAGCCTTCGGCATAGACCGCATCCTGCTGGCCTATGATCAGGATGAGCGCACCGGCAAATTCGTGGTCACGCCGGATTACCTGAAAAAGGCGGCGGGGATGGGCTATCTGGCGGGGCCGTATGAGTCCTTCGATAACGGCCAACCGGCAGCCACGGCCGACACGCCGGTGGCGATCTGGCCGGGCGATCTCTATCCGAAGGGCTGCGTCATCGAGGCCGACGGCAAACCGAAGACGGGCTTCGCCAATCGCGGCTGTTATATGTCGACCGAGGCGATTGCTCGCTATCCGGGGCCGTTTATTCCCGGCCAGCGCTATGCCCGCCATATCAAGGACGGCGTCAGCCATGTCTTTATCGATGTTGATGCCTTCGGCGACTTCTTCGAGGATCACAGCCCCGATCATCCGATGACCATGGCGCAGGATCGCGCCAATCGCCTGAAGCGGCTGGGTCTGGCGATCAGTGAGTATAAACTGGTGCTGGGGTCGGAAAGCGTCACCGCCTGGGCCACGGGCGTGACCCATTATTCGCACGGCACGGCGCAGGCCCATTCCGCTGCCATCTGGCCGATGCACAAGAATCCGAATTTCGGCGGTTACTGGCCGCCGGAGCGTCCGCCGATGTTTTTCAGGCCCCTGACACCGAGGCCGGACGAGGCGCGGGCGCTGTTTGGGGCGTCGGACCGCCTGCCGCTGTTCGAGGCGGCCTTCCACGACTCTGTGGTGGCGGCCGATCGCTGGGAGTTCGGCCTGATGAAGATCACTGGCGAGGAACGGACGCGTTTCGCCCGGTCGCTGCTCTACGGTACGCCGACCATGTGGAACTTAGATCGCCGCGAACTGGCGCGAGTCGGTCCGTGGCTGAAAGCGGCTGAGGATGATTTCCGGCAGGCGCATGGCGTGGGCGCGCCCGTGGCCCTGACCGGATTTCGCTGGCTCACGCCGGATCGTCTGGTGCAGGAGGCGGCCTATGCCGATGGCCGTGTGCTGATCGCCAATTTCGGAGATGTGGCCTGGCAAGAGCTGGGGCCGGATTGCGTGCGCCTGGCCCTGCCGGGGCAGGTCGCGACCGATCTGTGCCCGCCGGCGGCCCCGTCAGCGTTCAGATAAGCATTTGAATCTATTATGTGTTCTAAAAATGTTCCAAATTGCCTATTAAATTTTGGGAGAACGTATTGCGAACTTGGAACAAATGGGGTACGAATTGGCCTTCACGAGAATGAAAACAGGCCCCGCGGGCGGGGAATCGTGACATAGGAGGGTTTGGTTATGTCATCTCAGGCGGTATTGAAATTGGTAGGCAAGAACGAAGGTGAAAAGCAGCGCGCTCTGGAAGCGGCGCTGGCGCAGATTGATCGCGCATTCGGCAAGGGGTCGGTGATGACCCTCGGCAAGAACGGCAAGATCGCGGATATCGAAGCGGTGTCTACCGGTTCGCTCGGCCTCGACATGGCGCTGGGTATCGGCGGCCTGCCGAAGGGCCGGGTCATTGAAATCTACGGCCCGGAATCGTCGGGTAAAACCACGCTGGCCCTGCATACGGTGGCTGAAATCCAGAAAGAGGGCGGCACGGCGGCGTTTGTCGATGCCGAACACGCGCTCGATCCCAGTTATGCACAACGCCTGGGCGTCAATCTCGACAGTCTTTTGGTGTCGCAGCCGGATAACGGCGAACAGGCGCTCGAAATCACCGATACGCTGGTGCGTTCCGGCGCCGTTGATATTATCGTCATCGACTCGGTGGCGGCCCTGACGCCGCGTGCTGAAATTGAAGGCGACATGGGCGACAGCCTGCCCGGCCTGCAAGCCCGTCTGATGTCGCAAGCCCTGCGCAAGCTGACCGGTTCGATCTCGAAGTCGAAGTGTATTGTCATCTTCATCAATCAGATCCGCATGAAGATCGGCGTCATGTACGGTTCGCCGGAAACGACGACCGGTGGCAACGCCCTGAAATTCTACGCATCGGTCCGCCTCGATATCCGCCGCACCGGCGCCATCAAGGTGCGTGACGAGAACATCGGCAACAGCGTCAAGGTCAAGGTGGTCAAGAACAAGATCGCCCCGCCGTTCCGCGAGGTTGAGTTCGATATCCTGTTCGGTCAGGGTATCTCAAAGATCGGTGAAATCATCGACCTCGGCGTCAAGGCCGGCATCGTCGAGAAATCAGGCTCCTGGTATTCCTACAACTCGACCCGCATCGGTCAGGGCCGCGATAATGCGCGCGACTTCCTCAAGGCCAATCCGGATATGTGCAACGAGATCGAAAAGGGCATCCGCAACAAGTCGGTTGTGCTGGCTGAGGAACTGCTCGGCACGCCGGAACCGGACGCCAATGAGGGTGATGAGTCGTTATAAGTCACTTGGCTGAGCGGGCATCCAAACCCATCGCCCGATCGACTGATGAAGAAGACGCCCCGCAAAGGGCGTCTTTTTTGTTACGCGGTTTGCGGTAGAGGCAAAAAGATAGCCCTGACGCCGCAAAGGCCTTTGCGCTTGGCGTTAAGCCTCTCTATATACAAGCCCTTATTTGATCTTACCTCGAACTGAAGCAGACCATGCCGTCCTTGAACCAGATACGTCAGACCTTCCTCGATTATTTTGCCAAGCAGGGCCATGAGGTCGTTTCCTCTTCGTCGCTCGTGCCGCATAACGATCCGACCCTGATGTTCACCAATGCGGGCATGGTGCAGTTCAAGAACGTGTTTACCGGCGCGGAAACGCGGCCCTATAATCGCGCCACCACCTCGCAGAAATGCGTGCGGGCCGGCGGCAAACACAACGACCTCGATAATGTCGGCTATACGGCGCGTCACCACACCTTCTTCGAAATGCTCGGCAATTTCTCCTTCGGCAACTATTTCAAGGCCGAGGCGATCGAATTCGCCTGGAACCTGATGACGAAGGACTATGGCCTCGACAAGAACCGCCTGATGGCGACCGTCTATATCGATGACGACGAAGCCTTCGACCTGTGGAAGAAGATCGCCGGCCTGCCGGACTCGAAGATCGCCCGTATCGCCGGTTCGGATAATTTCTGGTCGATGGGCGATACCGGTCCATGCGGCCCCTGTACCGAAATCTTCTATGACCACGGCGACCATATCTGGGGCGGTCCTCCGGGCACGCCGGAAGAAGATGGTGACCGTTTCGTCGAAATCTGGAACCTGGTTTTCATGCAGTTCGACCAGTCGGCCGATGGCACACGCACCCGCCTGCCGAAGCCGTCGATCGATACCGGCATGGGGCTTGAGCGCGTCGCCGCCGTGCTCCAGGGCGTCCACAACAATTACGACATCGACCTGTTCCAGACCCTGATCAAGGCCAGCGTCGATGCCACCGGCGTCAAGGCCGAGGGCGACAACCTGCCGTCGCACCGCGTTATCGCCGACCACCTGCGTTCGTCGTCCTTCCTGATCGCCGATGGGGTGACCCCGTCAAACGAAGGCCGTGGCTATGTCCTGCGCCGCATCATGCGCCGCGCCATGCGCCATGCCTATCTGCTCGGTGCGCAGGAACCGCTGCTGCACAAGCTGGCGCCTACTCTGGTCGCTGAAATGGGCGGTCACTATGGCGAATTGAAACGCGCCGAAGCCAGCATCATCGATACCCTGCGCCAGGAGGAAGAACGCTTCCGCCGCACGCTCGGCCGTGGCATGACCCTGCTTGACGAGGCGACGCGCGACCTCCATTCCGGCGACATCATGAACGGCGAAACCGCTTTCAAGCTGTATGACACTTACGGTTTCCCGCTAGACCTGACGCAGGACGCCATTCGCGGCAAGGGCCTGACCGTCGATACGGCCGGCTTCGACACCGCCATGCAGGCGCAAAAGGCGCGCGGCCGCGAGAACTGGACCGGTTCGGGCGAAAAGGCCCAGGCCGCTGAATGGTTCACTATCAAAGATTCGGTCGGGGCTTCGGAATTCGTTGGGTATGAGCATCTGGAAGCGCAGGCCCATGTGCAGGCGCTGGTGCTCGATGGCGAGCAGGTCAAGGAAGCCCTGGCTGGTGATACGGTTGAGGTCGTTTTCGAAAAGACTCCTTTCTATCCGGAAGGCGGCGGACAAGCGGGCGATACCGGCACGGTCGAACTGCTGCATGGCCAGGGCGTCATCAGGGACACTTATCGCCAGGCCGGCGAATTGATCGTCCATCAGCTTGAGATCACCGAAGGTACGCTGAAGATCGGCGACAAGGTGGAACTGAAGGTGGATGGTCATAAGCGCCAGACGACGCGATCGAACCACTCGGCGGCGCACCTGCTGCACGCCGCGCTCAAGCATGTGCTTGGGCCGCATGTGGCACAGAAGGGCCAACTGGTCGACGCCGACCGGATGCGCTTCGATTTCAGCCACGGCGCGCCGCTGACGGATGCCGAGATTGCGCGCATCGAAGCCGAGGTCAACGCCGTGATCCTGCAAAACCAGGCCGCTTCCACCAAGCTGATGTCGCCGGAAAAGGCGATCGAAGCCGGCGCCGTGGCGCTGTTCGGTGAGAAGTACGGCGATGAAGTGCGCGTGCTGGCCCTGGGCCATGCGCTCGAAGGTGACGGCGACTATTCGGTCGAACTGTGCGGCGGCACGCACGTTTCGCGCACTGGCGATATCGCCCTGTTCAAGATCATTTCCGAAGGCGGTGTGGCCGCCGGGATTCGCCGTATCGAGGCCCTTACAGGCGAAGCGGCGCGTCAGTATCTGCTGGGGCAGGCGGGTGTCGCTACGGCGCTGGCCGATCAGTTCAAGGTGCCGGTCAATCAGGTCGAGGCGCGGGTCGAGGCGCTGATGGCGGAACGCAAGCGTCTGGAAAAGGAACTCACCGAAGCCAAGCGCGCGCTGGCGGTTGGTGGCGGCGGCGCAGCCTCCGGTCCGGAAGAGATCAACGGCACGAAGGTGATCGCCCGCGTGCTCGAAGGCGTTGGCGGCAAGGACCTGCGACCTCTGGCTGAAGACTTCAAGAAATCGCTCGGCAGCGGCATCGTGGCGCTGGTCGGCAAGCTGGATGGCAAGGCGGCGGTGACAGTGGCGGTGTCGCCTGACCTGACGGCGAAATACAACGCCGCCGAACTGGCCAAGGCGGCGGTCATCGCTATGGGCGGTCAGGGCGCCGGCGGCAAGGCCGATTTCGCACAGGGCGGCGCGCCGGATGATAGCCAGGCGGATGCCGGAATCGCGGCGGTTAAAGCGCTCATCTGACACATAGCGTCCTTACTTTACATGCTATAACCCTGCATCTGGTTTTGGATGCAGGGTTTTTCATATGAACAGACTATCCGGCAAGATCACCCTTATCACCGGGGCGGCCAGCGGGATCGGCGGCGCCATCGCCGAGGCCTTCGTGGCCGAGGGCGCGCGCGTCATTATCAGCGACATCAATGCGGCGACCGGCGAGGCGAGGGCGGCGGCGCTGGGTGAAGACGCGTACTTCATGCGCCATGACGCCACCGACGAAGCCCAATGGGCGGCAGTCATGGGCAAAATCATGGCGGAACATGGCGGGTTGGATGTGCTGGTCAACAACGCCGGCATCACCGGCACGGAAGGCGGGCATCCGCACGATCCGGAACATACCAGCCTCGAAGACTGGCATCAGGTGATGCGGATCAATCTCGACAGCGTGTTCCTGGGGTGCAAGCACGCGATCCAGGCAATGCGCGCCACCGGCCGGGGCGGGTCGATCATCAATATGTCAAGCCGGTCCGGGCTGGTCGGCGTGCCGAAGACCGCCGCCTATGCGGCCAGCAAAGCGGCGATCCGCAATCACAGCAAGACGGTGGCGCTCTATTGCGCTGAGCAAAATCTCGGCATCCGCTGCAATTCGCTCTATCCGGCCTCGATCCGCACGCCGATGTGGGAGGCGATGATCGATGGCGCGGACGATGAAAAGCGGCTGCTGGCAAATATGCCGCTTCATCGCTTCGGCCGGCCGGACGAAGTGGCCGCCGTGGCGATTTTGCTGGCGTCGGACGAGGCGACCTATATCACCGGCTCGGAATTCAATATCGACGGCGGCATACTGGCGGGTACGGCGACGTCGCCGAAGTAGCCTAGCCGTGCGCGAGGATCAGGGCGAGCGCGGAGAGCGTGAACAGGCTGATCAGGGTCGATTGCGCCACGGACTTGGCGGCGCCCTGAAACCACAGGCCGTACATTTTCGACTGGATGAAGACGCTGACCGCTGTGGGGGTGGCCGACAGGAAGACGAAGACGCGGAAGGTCAGCGGATCGACGTGCAGAAGCGTCAGCGCGATGGCGACGAGGGCCGGGGCCAGCAGGATCTTGCCCGCGATAGCGGCGATGCTGGTGGCGTCGGGCCGGATCAGATTAGCGGCCGGCATCAGGCCCAACATGCCGCCCAGCGCCACGAGCGCCACCGGCGGGCCGGACTTACCGAGGATATCGAGCGCGTTTTCGATGGCCGGCGGGAAGTGGAAGCCGATCAGCATACAGAAAACGCCGATCAACGAGCCGATGACGGTCGGGTTTCTCGCCGTATGGGCCAGGGCCGCCGTGATGGTTTTGCCGGAGGCCTTGGCCAGGCCGGCACAGCCGAGGCTGAACAGAATCAGGAAATCGGCGGCCACGACCAGAGGACCGGTTTGCGAAACGGCTGTGCCAAACAGGCTGAGGGCGATGGGGATGCCGAGAAAGGCCGAATTGTTGATGAAACCGGCCATGCCGGCGGCGATCGAATCGTCCTTGCGGCCCTTGAACAGCCGGGCCATGACGATAACGATGATGGCGGTCAGGACCATTGCGGCGAGATAGGCCAGCAGGGGCGCGGTCATTGCGTCAGGAAAATGCGGCAGTTTGGCGAAGCTGACCACCAGCCAGCAGGGAAAGGCCAGCCAGTAGAAATAGGCTGACAGCCCATCGAGTCCCTGAGCGTTCAGGCGTTTCAGCTTCACTAAAAGAGCGCCGAGGCCGATAAAGGCGAAGAAGACCAGGACGCGGATCAGGGTGTCTATCATCCGCTCAGGCTATAAGGGATTTACGGGGAAAAGAAAGTCAGAACCCCCACCACCCCGCCGCAAGCGCGGCGCGGTCCTCCTCCCCAGTGAACTGGGGAGGTATAAGGACGGGTCAGCCCGCCGGGGTTTCGGGTTTGGGTTCCATATCCGGCGTGGGCAGGCCGATATGGACCAGTTGCCAGTGGGTCAGGCCGTGGCGCTCGAAGGTGAAGGTGGTTGTGCCGCGCACGTCGTCGGTCACCGTCAGGCGGGCGCGTTCCAGGCTGAAAAAGGCCGTCTTGGGCGAGGGCGGTTTGCCTTCATATTGCGATAGATCGAAGGTATTGGCGTCCTTGGCTGTGCCATAGGTCAGACCGAGCAATGCCTTGGGCGTCAGGTATGAATTGGCGTCGATGACTGGCTTCAATGGCGTTTTGGGCGCGTTGGGGTTGACCAGTTCATTGAACGCCTTGCCGACGGAATCGGCGACGCCCTTGATGGCGCTGCCGGTGGCGCCGACCGGATCATTGAGGGCTGAGGGGACGGGCGCGGAGATGCCTTCGTCGCCGGCCAGAAGCTGGGTTTTCAGGCTGGTGCGGACGGAATTGAAGTCGATCAGCTTGGCGAGGGATTCGATGTCCTGACTCTTGCAGGCGCTGCGAATGTCATAAAACGAAATGATCGGCGCGGCGTAGAACAGACCTGCGGCGGCGGCGATGATGACGATCAGTAAAAAACCAAAGATTCTCGACACAGTATATTCCCCCTGGAGACCGCGTTAACCTTTTTAGCACGGGGATTTTCGTTTGTCGCCTGTTGGCTTCGCCGAACTTCGTCACGTGTGGTTCGTGGTCAATCTACTTCCCCTGCCAGACCTGGGGGTGATCGGTCAGGTATTGGATATAGAAATCGGCCACTTTTGCATCGGCGCGGGTGGAGGGATGGCCGTTGCAGCCGATCTTGTCCAGTTCCGGCAGGGTGACGCGATCGATCCTCGTATCGCCGGCGGCCTTGATGGCGGCGAACACATCGTCCGTGCCGCCGCTATAGCCTGCGCCGCGCGCCGGCGGGGTGGCCAGGATGATGAAGGCCTCCGGATTGCGGGCATGAATGGTTTGTACGAAGGCGGTGTAGGTTTTGACGTAATCAGCACGCAGATTGGCTTCGTTGCCCCAGGGTTCATCGGGCCTGACGGGCGTGGAGAAGTCATTGCCGCCAATGCCGATGACAATAACCTGCGGATGCCAGTCGGGTTGGCTGGCGGGTGTCGGATCGTCGAAGAGGACGCGATCGTAGAGCATCGGCATATGGTATTTCGGATGCTCGCGGCCGTCGTAATTGCGCACCATGCCGAGACCGGAGAAGGCGTTGATCTGGTAATCGGCATCGAAATGTTTCGCGGTCAGCGGGCCGAAGCCTTGCTGTGAGTCCGTGGTCTCGAAGATTTCCTCAGGTGTGCATTGGGAAAAGGCCGAGGTATTGCCGTAGCCGACGGTCAGGCTGTCGCCAATAAATTCGATCTGGCGGGGATGATGCGATGGCTGAAGAACATCGTCCTTTTGCGGAACGCTAAAACCTAAAAAGTGGCCGGTCGCGTATTGCGTTTCCGAACGCTTTTCCACGCGGATCGCATGTTCGCCATCATTTGCACGGATGGTTATGGCTTTATTTCCTGGCTTGCGGACCACCATAATTAGATGGTCATCCAGAACGACATTGAAGTTGCTGTTCTCGTCGTTGAACCGAATTTCAATCTGTGTACCGCTGAATCGCGATTCGAAATAAACCGCAGGCCATTGATAGCTGTTGTCTTCGGAACCAGAGGTGGTTCGCCCGCCTATATGTACGGGCAGGCTATATCCGGCATGTGGTTGCAGGGAAGTAGCGGCAGCAGGTATTGCTAAGACGCTTGCAAGTGCAGCCAGCCCGATGGATTTCCACATGTTTTCGCTCCCGTTTTGGCGATAGTGGCCATTGTCAGGGAAGAAAGCAAGACACCCCACCACCACGCGCCAAGTGGCCCGTGGTCCCCCTCCCCACCAAAGGTGGGGAGGTACAAAATTTGGGGCGTACGTCACCAGAGGTCGGGGCGGGCCTCGATAAAAGCGATCAGGCTGGCGGCCACCTGGGCTTCATCCGCCGTGGTCGGGTGCCAGTCGCAGCCGCCGAAACTTAAGTTATTCATCGGTATGAAATCGATTCGGCTCTCTCCCGCAGCGCGCAGGGCGGCCAGCACCTTCTTCACCTCGGACTGGATCTCGCCATTGGCCTGATCCGTGGCCATCAGGATGAAGTAGGCGCCGGGGTTTTTAGCGCGCAAATCCTGCACGAACTGAACATAGGTCTGCTCATAATCGCTGTGTAGTTCGTCACGCGTGGTCCAGACCTCGCCACCGTGGAGCGGGGTGGTGAAATCGTTGGTGCCAAGGCCGATGACGATGATCTGCGGGGTCCAGTCAGCGGTTTCGACGATCTCATGGGCGACGGTATAGGGATAGGCCTGCGGCAGGTGCAGGCCTTCGCCGCCATTATAATTGCGCACGATTCCGCGGCCGGAAATGGCGTTGATGCGGTAATCAGCGTTGAAGTGTTTGGCGGTGAGGGGACCAAAGGCCAGTTGCGTATTGGTGGTGGCCCAGACCTGTTCGCCGGGGCAGGTGCGGGTGGGGGAGGTATTGCCGTAGCCGACCGTATAGGAATCACCGATGAACTCGATTTCGCGCGATGAGGATGCGGGGGCGGGGCGGACGGCGGCGGGATCGGAGACGAAGAAGCCGGTGAATTGCGCCGGGGTTTCGGCGGCTTCGGTCAGTTTTTCGGCGCGGATGGTGTGTTCGGTATCGGCGAAGGGACTGAGCACGATATCGCCTTCACCGGGGCGGTCGGGTGTGGCGACCTTTTGGCCATCGACATAGACATTGAATTTATTGACGGAATCCTTGAGGCGCAGATGGACTTCGGTGCCCTTGAAACGGGCCTCGAAATAGGCGCCCGGCCATTGGTGCGTATAGCCCTGCGCCGGATCATCGGCACTGACCGCCACCACGCGCCCGCCGACATGCAGGGGAAGGGCGTAACCGACCGGCGTGCCGGCGAAGGCGGGCGCAGCCAGGAAAGCGAGCAGGAGCGGTAGGGCAAGGCGCATCTATTTCCCCTGCCAGACTTCGGGATGGGCATCGATCCAGGCGACCAGTTCGTCGCTGACCTTGCGGTCGTCATTCGTATCGGGGTGATAGTCGCAGCCGCCGAAGTTCAGGCCGTTCATGGGCAGGAAGGTGATGCGGGTTTCACCGGTGGCCTGGATGGCGGCCAGGGCCTTTTTAGCTTCCGACTGGATTTCACCGTCCACCTGGTCGGTGGCCATCAGGATAAAGTAGGCGTCTGGATTCTGGGCGCGCAGGGATTGCACGAACTTCACGTAGGTCGCCTCGTAATCGGCGTGGAGGTCTTCGCGGGTCTTCCACTTTTCGCCGTCATGCAGCGGTGTTGTGAAATCGTTGGTGCCAAGGCCGATTACGATAATCTGAGGCTTCCAGTTCCAATCTGGGGCATCATAAGACGTCTTGCCGTCGTAAAGGGTGTAGGGATATAGGGCTGGCAAGGAATCGCCGATGAAGCCACCATAGTTGCGCACCATGCCACGCCCGGAGAAGGCGTTGATCTGGTAATCGGCCCTGAAATGCTCTGCAGTCACGGGGCCGAAAGCCTTCGAGGTATCCGTTGTGGCCCAGATTTCATCCTTGTTGCATTGACGCTTGCCGGCGGTATTGCCGTAGCCGACTGTGTAGGAATCGCCAATAAACTCTATCTGGCGATCGCTCGGATTCCAGTGCGGTGCTGTTTCACCCTTGCCAGCCGGGACGAAAAAGCCGTTGAAAGCGGTCGGCGCGCCCTGATTCTCACTGAACTTTTCGAGTAATATGTCATGAAGCTGGTTATGGAGCCCTGAGATACGATAATCCTGCTTGCTGGGTTTACTGATGATGGTGATTTCAGCGCCATCGATGAAAAGTCTGTATTGATCGGCAGGATCATCGAAGCTTAAGGTCACTTCACTTCCGTTGAAGACGGCATGCCAATAAACGCCTGGCCAGGAATGCAGCCAGCTTTTTGGAGCATCATCCATCAGATTGGGAGTTCCATCCAGGGCTTTCGGCTCAACACGCCCTTTCACGCGTGTGTCGAGTTGCATCATGCCTTTGGTGACGAGGTGATTGCCGGACGTGACTGATTGTGCGTGAGCCGTGCTCACCATCAGTAATCCAGCCAATATTATTCCAGCCCGCATACGCATCGTCCCAACTCCATTATTATTATGGATGGACTATTTCAGGGTGCGCCAAAGGCGTCAAGATCGCGGACTATTTACCCTGCCATAGTTCGGGATGGGCGTCTATATATTCGATCAGGCTGTCGCTGATGCGTTTGTCATCGGTGGTATTGAGGTGCCAGTCGCAGCCTGTCAGGGCAAAGCCGCTGCCGACATCGAGCGCCGCCACACGGGTTTCGCCGACGGCGTTCAGGCGTGTGATGACCTCGGCAATGGCGGCGACGACCCGGTCCTCGCCATAGTCCATCATGATAAAGCGGGCGTCGGGATGGCTGGCGCGGACCTGCTGAACGAAGGCGACGTAAGATTCGATGTAATCGTTGGTGAGGGCGTCTTCACTGGCCCATTTTTCACCAGCGTGAACGGGGGTTGAGAAATCATTGCCGCCAAGCGCGATGACGACGATGGCCGGGTTCCATTGGGGATTATTGTAGGGATGGACGGTTTCATCCTCGATCAGAGCCGAGCGGTACAGCAGCGGCATGTTACGCTTCGGCGCCACGCCATTGTAATTGCGCACAATGCCGATACCGGAATAGGCATTGATCTGATAATCGGCGTTGTAATGTTTGGCGGTCAGCGGGCCGAAGGCTTGTTGCGTATCGGTTGTGGCCCAGATTTCATCCTGGGTGCATTCGCGTTTCGGCGAGGTATTGCCATAACCGGCCGTATAGGAATCGCCGATAAATTCGATCTGGCGGGTGCGGGGGGCAGGCCAGCGGAAGTCTTCATTCGGGCCGATCCACATATTGCCGAACGTGCCGACCGTGTCCTGCGATTCGTCGTTTTTCTCGATGCGGAGGCGATGCCAGCCCTGGGCCAGGCCGCTCAGGCGATAGACCTTATCGCCCGGTTTGATGACTTTCGCGGCGGTCTCGCCATCGATGAGGACGGTGAAAGCATCCGTCGTGTTGTCGAAACGGATCAGAATTTCGGGGCCGCCGAACTCGGCCTCGATATAGGTGCCGGGCCACTGAAAGCTGATCGGCAGGTCATCATCCAGAGATGCTTTGCCGGCGAGGACCGACGCGAGGGCATCGGCGTTGGAATAGCGGCCGTGGATCGACTGCGCGACTTTGATGTAGTCGGCAGGCACTTGCGGGAGGGTTTCGAGTTTCGGTGGTGCGGCGTATGCGCCGGTGGCCAGCAGGCCCGTCAATATCAGTCCCGCCCAGATGCGCATGTTACCTGCTCCGTTATTGTTATGGGATGGACTATTTCAGGGGGAGGGGAGAGCGTCAAGGTGGCATGGGATTGCCTCCTCCGCCAGCGACACCAGCCCTGCGGGCTTAGCACTGACACCTCCCCCGCTTTGCAGGGGAGGAGAAAGAAAAAGCCGCCGCATCGGTGAGGGTGCGACGGCTTTGTGAAAAGTAAGAAACCCCACCACCACGCCCATGAAGAATGGGCGCGGTCCCCCTCCCCGACAAGTCGGGGAGGTATAATGGGACTAAGCGGCGAGGGCCTTGTTGAGGTTTTCGCTGATCTTGTCGAGGAAACCCTCGGTCGTCAGCCAGCCTTGCGATGGGCCGACCAGAAGCGCCAAATCCTTGGTCATGAAGCCGGCTTCGACCGTATCGACGCAGACTTTTTCCAGGGTTTCGGCGAAGCGGTTCAGTTCGGCGTTGTCGTCGAGCTTGGCGCGGTGCTTCAGGCCTTGCGTCCAGGCGAAGATCGAGGCCATCGAGTTGGTCGAGGTGGCTTCGCCCTTCTGGTGCTGGCGATAGTGGCGGGTAACGGTGCCGTGGGCGGCTTCGGCTTCCATGATCTTGCCATCGGGCGTGACCAGGGCCGAGGTCATCAGGCCCAGCGAGCCGTAGCCTTGCGCCACAGTGTCGGATTGCACGTCGCCGTCATAGTTCTTACAGGCCCAGACGAAACCGCCGGACCACTTCAGCGCCGAGGCCACCATGTCGTCGATCAGGCGGTGCTCGTAGGTCAGGCCCAGTTCTTTATACTTCGCGGCGTATTCGGCTTCGAAGATCTCAGCGAAGATATCCTTGAAGCGGCCGTCATAGGCTTTCAGGATGGTGTTCTTGGTCGAGAGATAGACCGGATAGTTGCGCGAAATGCCGTATTCGAACGAGGCGCGGGCGAAATCGCGGATCGAAGCGTCGAGATTGTACATGCCCATGGCCACGCCGGCGCCGGGGAACTGGAACACTTCGTATTCCTGCACCTTGCCGTCATCGCCTTCGAACTTCATGGTCAGCTTGCCGGGGCCGGGGACGAGGAAGTCAGTGGCCTTGTACTGGTCGCCGAACGCATGGCGGCCGACGACGATCGGCTGGGTCCAGCCGGGAACCAGGCGCGGGACGTTCTTGCAGATGATCGGCTCACGGAAGACAACGCCGCCCAGGATGTTGCGGATGGTGCCGTTCGGCGACTTCCACATCTTCTTGAGGCCGAATTCCTTCACGCGGGCTTCATCGGGCGTGATGGTGGCGCACTTGACGCCGACGCCGCAGGCGGCAATGGCGTTGGCGGCCTCGATCGTCACCTTGTCGTCGGTGGCGTCGCGGTTTTCCATGCCGAGGTCGAAATACTGGAGATCGATGTCGAGATAGGGGTGGATCAGCTTGTCCTTGATCCACTGCCAGATGATGCGGGTCATTTCGTCGCCGTCGATATCGACGACCGGGTTCGCCACCTTGATTTTAGCCATTACGGAGTCCTTTTCCAAACGGGAGCTGACCGGAGGACGCACAGGGTCGGACCGGTCGCTAACGGCAGGTGCTATAGCGGAAAAGGCGGGCGGCGCAAAACGGTAAATTGGGTGGCAGAAAAGTGGCCCGGCGCTTGCATTGCCCCTGCGTAAACAACAGTGAGGTGCCGAAATGAACACGCAAGCCTATGACGTCCCCAAGCATCTGGAATGGGTGGATACCGCCCGCGCCCTGGCCCTGTTGCCGCTGGCTCTGGTCGTGCTGGGTTTTCTGGCGATCCGCGAATACTGGTAAGCGCCAGACTCCTACGGTTCGTCGAGCATATCTCCCAGGGCATCGAGTTTTTGCGCCCAGGGTGAGCGCCGCGCCGCCAGCCAGTCGGCCAGAGTGTCAAGGCCGGGTTGGGCCAGCGCGCAGGTGCGCACCCGTCCGGTCTTCTGCGTCGTGATCAGGCCGGCCGCTTCGAGAATGGCGAGGTGCTGGCCCACGGCGGTCAGGCTCATGGCGTAGGGTTCGGCCAGTTTGGAGACGGACAGGGGCGCGTCGGTCAGGCGCTCGACCATATCGCGGCGGGTGGCGTCACCGAGCGCCTGAAAAACTTTGGCGGTGTCGATCAAAGCGTGTCCGCCACCTGGTCGAGCAGCTTGGTCCAGCCGTGCTGGCGCATTTCCGAGCCGTCGGAATTTTCGAAGAAAGCGCCCTGATGCGTCAGGATCAGTTTGGTGCCATCGCCTTCAGTCAGGAATTCGAAGGTGAGCAGGGCGCCGGAAAATGGCGTGCCGTTCATCGCCATATTGGAGCCGATAACGATGCGGCTATCCGGTACGATATCGAGATAAAGGCCGTCACTGGTCATTTTCGCGCCCTCGAAAGGTGTGTCGGCGCCCATGACATAGCCGGCGAATTCGCGGCCGCCGATTTTGAAATCCAGGGTGAAGTCAGACATCTCCTGCCGGCCGCCACTCAACCAGCGCGACTTTTGGGCGGGATCGGAAAAGGCCGCAAAAACGGCAGATGGCGGCTTGGGGTAGGTCTTTTCGACGATAAAGGTGTGATGAACGACGGGCTGGGACATGGGTTTGCCTTTCTGACAGTGAAGTCCAAGCTTCAGTATTGGTCTGTCGAAAATAATAGTCAAGTTAAAACTTTAGTGTTCATCGTTTGACGCAGAATGGCCACGCGCTATAAGCGCCTTTATGAGCGAAAACCTTCCCTGCATTATCCTCGACCGGCCGCAGATGGCCGAGAACATCGGCGCCGTGGCGCGGGTCATGGGCAATTTCGGCCTGAGCGAGCTGCGTCTGGTGGCGCCGCGTGACGGCTGGCCGCAGGAAAAGGCCTGGGCGATGGCGTCGGGGGCGCAATGGCCGCTCGATGGCGCCAAGGTCTATGCCACGGTCGAAGAAGCGACGGCCGATTTGCAGGTGGTTTATGCCACGACGGCGCGTAACCGCGAGGTCAATCTGCCGGTGATTACGCCGCGGGAATGCGCCGCGGATGGCATGGAAAAGGCGCGGCAAGGCCTGAAGACCGGGTTGCTGTTCGGCGCCGAGCGCACCGGTCTGGAAACGCACGATCTCATTCACGCGCATTATATTGTCACCATTCCGGTCGATCCGCGCTTTTGGTCGCTCAATCTGGCGCAGGCGGTCAATATCGTCGCCTATGAATGGCGGTTGCAGATCATGGATGCGCCCAAGGCCGATTTCACCAAAAACCAGGACCCGCCGGCCGAGATGAAGCATCTGGTCGGGCTGTATGAGCATCTGGAAGGCGAGCTGGATATCTCCGGTTTCTTCTTCCCGGCGGCCAAGCGGCCTTCGATGGTGCGCAATCTGCGCTCGTCGCTCAATCGCGCCAACCTGACCGAACAGGAAATCCGCACCTGGCGCGGCGTCGTGACCGCCCTGACCAAGGGCCGGGGGCGCGTTCTCGCGCGGTTGGCTAAGGAAAAAGCGGAGAAGGGCGAATAATGCTGTATCTGGCGATCAAGGCTTTGCTGTCGGGCATCATTATTGCGGCGGTGTCGGAGATCGCCAAGCGCTGGCCGGGATTCGGCGCGCTGGTCGCCTCACTCCCGCTGATCTCGATATTGGGGATGCTGTGGCTGTGGCGCGATACCAAGGACATCGCACGCATGGCCGCTCACGCCGAGGGGACGTTCTGGTTCGTGCTGCCCTCCCTGCCGATGTTCCTGCTGATTCCGTTCCTGCTGCGCCGGGGCGTCGGCTTTTATCCAGCGCTGCTCAGTGGCTGCGTGTTAACGATTGCGCTATATACCGGGATGGTGTTTTTTGGACCGCGCTTCGGGCTAAGACTGTAAAGGCGGGACTTTCAGAAGGGGCAATCATGGCCGGTATCGAACTTTACGCACCCCGCACCGTGCGGCATCGCCGGACCTGGACCTGGGCGGTGATCGCGCTGGGGCTGATTTTCGCTATTTTGGGGCCGATTCTGGCCATGTTCCCCTATATCGTCAAAATGATCATGGCAGGTATAGCGGCCGGTGCGAGTGGGGGACCGGCGCCGGCGCCGGATCCGGCCTTGCTCGATCCGCCGGTGACGGTGCTGATTGTCAGCTATATATTGAATGTCGCCTTTATCTTCGTGTGGGTGAAGTGGTTCGAGCGCCGGGATCTGGATGCGATCGGCTTCAATGCCAGGGGGCTGTTGCGCTTCGGTCGGGGGTATCTGTGCGGCTGCGCTTTTCTGGTGGCGGTGGTGGGTGGCATCTGGTTGTGCGGCGGCTATCAGATACAAAGCGCCGGTTTCTGGAGCGCGCCGACATTGGCGGCAGTCCTGCCGATCCTGCTCTATATGGTCATGTTCATTATTCAGGGGGCCAGCGAGGAAATCTGGATGCGCGGCTGGCTGATGGGGCTGGTGTCGTCGCGCCACGGCATTATCTGGGGCGTGGTGATCAACTCGGTCGTCTTCGGTCTTTTGCACGCCGGCAATATCAAGCCGTCGCCTGAGATGTTTGCCGGAGTGGTCAATGTGGCGCTGTTCGGCGTCTTTATCAGCCTCTATGCGCTGAATGAGCGCTCGTTGTGGGGCGTTTGCGGCTGGCACGCGGCGTGGAACTGGCTGCTGGGAATCGGTTTTGGCCTGGAAGTCAGTGGCATGAAGCTGAAAGTCGCGCCGCTGGTGGTCGATCTGATGGATAAGCCGGGCGCGCCCTGGTGGCTGAGTGGCGGGAGCTGGGGACCGGAAGCCAGTATTTTCACGACAGTGATCCTGTCGGGCGGGATCGCCTGGCTGGTCTGGAAAGGGGCGCTGAAGCCTGTAAATGGCTATCCTGTGCCACTCAAGGGCGCCGAAGAGGCGTTTTAGTCCGTGTTCTGTGTATAAACGGCGTTATATGAGAAAAGTCGCCGATCTGTGTTGACTCATGGAGGAGGGGTGGTTAGAAGCCGCCCTCCCGACGACGATAACGTCTCACGGCGACGACAAAAACTACAGGAAACTGTAGGAATTAGAGTCCCTTAAGGCACTATCAGAGACGGGCGCCGGCCGGTGTTTTTGCCGAATTTCGCAACTGCAAAATTCTTTGAAAAACTTGGTTGACATGGGGTTGGTGGTTCGATTAGAAGCGCCGCTCTGGTTGTTCTGGGAAGCTTCGGTTTTCTGGGATGGCGGGTTGGGTTTTGGTTTTTAAGTTGTTGAAAAACTTTTTAAAAATAAAGGCTTGACTGAGAATTTGGATCGGCTATAAGCGCCGCTCCGCTGACGAGGCCCTCCGGTTTTACTGGAAAGTTTCGGCGGCAGCCGGTG
>NZ_DATJDZ010000029.1:0-1684 GCF_035497195.1 Asticcacaulis sp. | reverse complement strand
CCATGTGCACCAGCCATTACGCGAAGACGCTTTACGCCACGCATCCGGACATGATGAAGGGCGCGGATAATGCCGACCTGCGCGACAAATACCTGATGACGGGCCTGTTCGCGCCGGACGCCGTGGTGCTCAACTACACCCACTTCGAGCGCTTCGTCATCGGCGGCGCCGCCCCGGTCAAGGGCGTGGTCAAGCTGCCCGACCAGACCGAGCCGGCCTCCGCCGCCGGGCATCCGTTCCTTGAACGCCGCGAACTCGGCGTCATCAATGTCGGATCGGGCACGGGCAAGGTGTCAGTCGATGGCGTCAGCTACGACCTCGGCCTCAAAGATGGCCTCTATATCCCCATGGGCACCGCCGAGGTGCTGTTCTCTTCCGATGACGCCGCCAATCCGGCCCTCTTCTATCTGACCTCGACCCCGGCCCACGCCCGCTATGAGACCGTCAAGATTTCCATCGACAAGGCGGTGCCGCTGGAGCGCGGTTCGCTGGAACAATCCAATCAGCGCGTCATCTACCAGTACATCGTGCCGACCACGGCGAAGTCCTGCCAGTTGCTGCTCGGCCTGACCATCCTGGCCCCCGGTTCGGTGTGGAACACCATGCCGCCGCACCTGCACGACCGCCGCTCAGAGGTCTATTTCTACTTCGGCCTCGGTGAGAACGACCGGGTATTCCACTTCATGGGCCAGCCCGACAATGCCCGCCATATCGTCATGGCCAATAACGAGGCCGTCGTCTCGCCGCCGTGGTCGATCCACATGGGCGCCGGCACCAGCAACTATGCCTTCATCTGGGCCATGGGCGGGGAAAACCTCGACTATACCGACATGAACGTGCTCGATATCTGCCAACTGGCGTAAGCAGGGTCAGAAGGGGCAGGGTCTCGGCCCCTGCACCCGTAAGTTTATCAGTGGATATAATACCTTATGAGCAAGCTTTTCGATCTGACCGGCAAGGTCGCCATCGTCACCGGTGGCAACAAGGGCCTGGGTGCCGGTATCGCCCTCGCCCTGGCGGAGGCCGGGGCCGATATCGCCGTCGTCTCCACGCGGACCGAAACCGAAACGGTCGAGGCGGTGAAGGCATTGGGCCGGAAAGCCATCCATATCGCCGCCGACCTGACCTCGATCAAACCGGTCGAGCGCATTGTCTCGACCACGCTGACAGCGCTTGGCGGCCTCGATATTCTCGTCAACAATGCCGGCATGATCCGCCGCGCCGACAGCGTGGATTTCACCGAAGCCGACTGGGACGCGGTGATCGATCTCAACCTGAAAAGCGCCTTCTTCCTGGCGCAAGCCTGCGGTCGGCACATGATCGCGCAAGGGGGTGGCAAGATCATCAATATCGCCTCGATGCTCAGCTTTCAGGGCGGCATCCGCGTGCCCTCCTACACCGCCTCGAAATCGGGCATTGCCGGCATCACCAAGTTGCTGGCCAATGAATGGGCGGCCAGGGGCGTCAATGTCAACGCCATCGCGCCGGGCTATATGGCCACCGACAACACCGCCGCTTTGCAAGCTGACGAGGCGCGCAACAAGTCCATCCTGGAGCGCATCCCCGCCGGACGCTGGGGCAACCCCTCCGACATGGCCGGGGCCGCGGTGTTCCTGGCATCCAAAGCCTCGGATTATGTCAATGGCATCACCCTGCCCGTCGATGGCGGATGGCTCGCAAGGTA
>NZ_DATJDZ010000028.1:0-3781 GCF_035497195.1 Asticcacaulis sp. | reverse complement strand
TGGATAGTGGATAGTGGATAGTGGATAGTGGATAGTGGATAGTGGATAGTGGATAGTGGATAGTGGATAGTGGATAGTGGATAGTGGATAGTGGATAGTGGATAGTGGATAGTGGATAGTGGATAGTGGAGGATAGGCGCGTTATAATCAGGGAGAAAATTTGCACCCCAGGCAGTCAGCTCATCAAAAATCCGCAGCCATTAACGTCTCACGTCGAGCTATTATCGTACAGTAATATAAATGCAGCTCACGATCAAATATAAAATTTATTTCCACATAAAAAAATGAATGGGGACGCCACCTTATTGCCAGTTCTTGCGGGCATGGCCAATCTGCAACTCTGCCCCCTGTTCGGTTTAAGCCTGGGCGGGAGAGTTGATCGCTTTACCTTTTAAATGTATGACATTGAGATGATCATAAAGACAAAAGACTCGCCTGAGACCTTAACTAAGGCTCATACCTATTCTGCGCCGGCTCTGGAAAAGGGCTTCAATGTTATTGAACTCCTGGCGGAGAATCCTCAGGGCCTGACCATTTCGGAAATTGCAGCCGGCCTCGGACTTTCGATGAGCGAGATTTTTCGGATCATCATGGTGATGGAACGGCGGGGCTGGCTGAAACGGAAGGCGGGGGACCGCCTGAGAGTCGCCACGAAAGTCCTCGACCTCGCTTTTAAATCCACGCCAGCCGAAGAATTGATTCAAGCCGCCGCCCCGCTTATGCGCGAGCTTGTCCAAAGGGTTGAACAGTCATGCCATCTGGTCATTGGCAACGGGAATAGCGGCCTGGTCGTTTTTCGGCAGCAAGCGCCAGGGCCGACCGTTTTCGCTGTTCGTATCGGTGCGGGAATCGCCCTTGAGGACAGTTGTTCCGGCCACGTGCTCCTGGCCTTCAATGCCCTTGACCTGGACCCGAGCCTTACAGTCGCCGCGCAGAGCGGCCCCTTGAGCGCAACGCTGCAACGTGTTCGCGCACGCGGCTATGAGATGATGAAAAGCACACGGACTCTGGGCGTCACAGATTTAAGTTATCCGGTATTTGACGGCCAGGGCCACGCATTCGCCGCCCTTACCATTCCGTTCTTGCAACTTGTTGACGGCACACAAACTGTGGATAGCAAAGAAGCACGCATTTGCCTTCAGGAGATTGCCTCGCGAATTTCCGACGAATTGAGCGGCGCCCGGTAATCTATAAGGCTACTTAAGGGCCTCACACCATACGAATTTGTCATCAAAAAGTGGAAATCTGAGCCAAATACCTTCAAATGCGCTGTAGCCCATCAAGCACCCGGACTAAACACCTAGCATCAGCGCTATGCCCGTATCACTTGACGGCACCATTTAGCAGCGGCTTTAGGAGGAATGGTCCGCCTATTGCGATGGACTTCGACCGTCTTTGATATTTAGGCTGATCGTTGACTTTTAGTCTGGGAACTATCTCTCAGCTCATCCAAATAGTCCGACCACCATTGCGCCATTTTCACACGCTCCTCCCAATATGCCCCCCGATTGTACGCTCGCCTGACCTTGTTTTTATCCTGGTGAGCAAGCGCCGCCTCGATAGCATCTGGCCTCCATTGTCCGGACTGTTTCAGTAAGGTACTTGCGGTGCTCCGTAAGCGGTGTCTTGCTCACACATTGATCAAACCTGTGATCGTGCCACGGATAACTGAGAACCTGTTGCTGGACCTAGCTCTAACATATCCCGGCAAAGTGACGATCGTTCCGTTTTCTAAGCCGATCGAGGGGAAGACTGGCGCGGATTGGGCGTGGGCTTTCGAAAGTGCTGATGGGGCCTACAACTACCCGATGATGGTCCAAGCGAAAGTACTGGATGCACTTGATCGAGACTATGGTGAAATTCCACGCAAGATCGGAACTTCTTCCGTTCGACAGATCGACAGACTTATTGATACGGCCAATGGCTTCGGCTTCCCTGCATTTTATGCGTTTTATAATCACTTAAATGATTTGAACCGAGTGCCGTCCAATTGCCATTCGTTGGACATCACGCGATCAGGACCAATCTCGGAAACGTGGGGAGTGTCAATCGCACCAGCTGAGAATGTAAGGAAGGCGCTAAATGATGTTACGTTCGAGACCCATAAAGCTCATTCTATTCCACTGCACTGTTTGATATGTTCTCACGCGCAGGGCACACCCGGGCCTTCTGGCTCGCCTGGGAGAATTGCGGGAAATTTTGCCCTAGGAACGTTTTCCAAAATGCCAGGTCTACCTCCTGGTGATCCAGATGCGGACGATCTCGATCAATTTGGCCCAACGTGCCGAACCGTAGGTGGTGACATGGTGGCTTTGACGCGCACGCCACAACGAACCAAAGATGGCTGCCAAACATCCCAAAAAACCGCTGCATGCCGCCACGACACCTGACCGGAAAAACACCTCTGGCGCATAGGCATCAAAGAAATACCACCAGACGAACAGTTGCCACGGGCGATAGACCGGCACCCCGAAGAACAGAAACCACGGCTCGCCCAACCCCGCCTGAAACCCCAGTTGCAATGCTGCACACTGTGTCCCGGCCCAAACGCCAACAACCACAACCAACAGCACGATCAGTATCTGGCCAATGAGAAATTTGGTTGGGGTCACGACCGTCGCTCGCGCAGCGCGGCTGATCGCCGCTTTCAGAGGTCATGATCGCTGACTACGTGTAAAGCTGAAACTGCCCTCAACCCCGCTTGACGGTGCTTTTCGTGGACCTTGGTCGCAGAGGTGCGCCACACGTCCAGTTATGGCAATTGACGACGCCCCCCAGGCCCGCTAAGCGCCCCATTCCAGACATTCTGCAGTTGGTTGCGTGGACGGCCCGAAACCAGACATAGGTGACACGGCGCTCCCTACTCCGCACTGCTGGATTATTTTTTCGGGGCGACGTCGACCGTTATCGCCAACTGGCTGAGATGATTTTCCTATTTCAGGAGGCGAGGAGCGCTACATCCTCCGCCCCCTGAATTCAAAGTTCGCCCTCACGTCGAATTAGGTTTGAAATTGTAGATCCGGATCTCATCAAAAAAGGCCAGTTTCGATGAAGAGATAATGTGGCGCTACTCCAGCAATTTGACGAGGTCACGGTTCTAGCGCGTATTGTCGAGTGTAGGCAGCTTCCAACCCGGCTTAATATCACTCAGTCACAACGGTAGTTCTTGTAAGAGGTCTCTGATCAGATCAACCGACAGGATATGATGCAGTTTGTTTAAGAGGGAAATCTGAACCGTTATCGGTCTTGAGTGGGTGATGACGGGCTGAACCGCCGTCGGTTTAGCAAGCGGAATAGCCTATCAGCCAAATCACCGCCTTGGGTCGCTAATGTTGCGATGATCGTATTGATCGCGTCTTGTTTACTTGAAGCTCTTTGCAAAATCGGGAGCGCTTCACCGCGCAATGCACCAGTGTCCGGAACGAGATCGCCTCTATTCCGAAGGTGATCAGGGCATCGAAAAGAACAATCCCTACCAATAGTTTGACATCGGCACCCCAGCAACAAAAAGCCGGCGGATGTCACAGGGAAGGGACATCCGCCGGTAAAACCGGTCCGCGCACAGGGAGGAAAGAAGCGCAGATCCGGTAAGGTGTTAGAAGCTAGCTCTGACGCCAGCTGTTATGCGTTTGCCTGGTTCTTCGAGCGTGAGCAGGCGTTCTTCATAGGCGGCATAGGAGCGGGTCTTTTCATCGGTCAGGTTGAGCCCTTCGATGAAAGCGGTCAGATGGGGGGTGACCTTGTAGCTGGCCTGCATGTCGAGTTGGCCATAGGCATCGTA
>NZ_DATJDZ010000027.1:0-323792 GCF_035497195.1 Asticcacaulis sp. | reverse complement strand
ATAGGCCTTCGCGGTCGCGCCGCCCGACTTCGCCAGCGTGATCGTGATCGCCGCCGTCAACGTCGTCTTGCCGTGGTCAACGTGACCAATCGTGCCGATGTTACAGTGAGGCTTATTGCGGTTGAATTTTTCCTTGGCCATTTTTCATCTCCGCCGTAGCGGACCTTCATTCGGTAGGGGTTATTACAAAAGATTTTTAAGTTGGAGCGGCCCGTAGCATACAAAATGCCACGGGCCAATATCTGATTTAGGCGAACTTCTTGATCACTTCGTCGGCGACATGCTGCGGCACGGGCTCGTAGTGATCATAGGTCATCGAGAACTGGGCGCGGCCTTGCGACATACCACGCAGGGTGTTCACGTAACCGAACATGTTGGCCAGCGGCACGAAGGCGTCAACGACGATGGCGTTACCGCGCATGTCCTGCCCCTGGATCATGCCACGACGACCGTTGAGATCGCCGATGACCGAACCGAGGTATTCTTCCGGCGTAACCACTTCGACCTTCATGATCGGTTCGAGCAGCTTGGGGCCGCCCTTTTCACGCAGTTCCTTGAAGGCAGCGCGCGAGGCGATTTCGAAGGCGAGAACCGAGGAGTCGACGTCGTGGAACTTGCCGTCCGTCAGCGTGGCTTTGAAGTCGATCAGCGGGAAGCCGGCCAGCAGGCCGTTATCCTTGACGGATTCGAGGCCCTTCTGAACGCCCGGGATGTATTCCTTCGGCACGGCACCACCAACGATGGCGGATTCGAACACGAAGCCCGAACCGGGTTCGCCGGGTTCGAAGGTGATCATGACGCGGGCGAACTGGCCCGTACCACCGGTTTGCTTCTTGTGCGTGTAGTCGATTTCCGCGGTGCGGGTGATCGATTCACGATAGGCCACCTGCGGCGCGCCGATGTTGGCTTCCACCTTGTAGGTGCGCTTCAGGATGTCGATCTTGATGTCGAGGTGGAGTTCGCCCATGCCCTTCAGGATCGTCTGGCCCGACTCGTGGTCGGTCGAAACGGTGAAGGACGGATCTTCCGAAGCCAGCTTGGCCAGGGCGACGCCCAGCTTTTCCTGGTCGGCCTTGGACTTGGGCTCGACAGCGATTTCGATAACCGGGGCCGGGAATTCCATGCGTTCCAGAATGACAGGCGACTTCATCGGATCGCACAGGGTGTCACCGGTGCGGGTGTCCTTGAGGCCGGCCAGAGCGACGATGTCGCCGGCATAGGCTTCCTTGATGTCCTGACGGTCATTGGAGTGCATGAGGAGCATACGGCCAACGCGCTCTTTCTTGTCGCGCGTGGTGTTCAGCAGGCCCATGCCGGTTTCCATCTTGCCCGAATAGAGGCGGCAGAAGGTCAGCGAGCCCACGAAGGGGTCATCCATGATCTTGAAGGCGAGCATGGCGAGCGGCTCTTCGTCCGACGCCTTGCGGGTGATCGGCTCTTCGGTCTTGTAGTCGATGCCAACGGTCGGCGGCACATCGACCGGCGACGGCAGGTAATCGACGACGGCGTCGAGGAGCGTCTGAACGCCCTTGTTCTTGAAGGCCGAACCGCACAGGATCGGATAGAAGGTCGCGTTCAGCACAGCCTTGCGGATGCACTTCTTCAGCACGGCTTCCGAAGGCTCGTTGCCTTCGAGATAGGCTTCCATCGCCTCGTCGTCGCATTCAACGGCGTTGTCGATCAGGTACTGGCGGGCTTCCTTCGCCTTTTCCAGCAGATCGGCGGGGATTTCCATGTCGCGGTAGTTGGCGCCGAGGGCATCGTTGTCCCAGACAACGGCCTTCATGCGAACCAGGTCAACCAGGCCCGACAGGGTGTTTTCCGAACCGATCGGGAACTGGATCGGCACGGCCTTGGCGCCGAGACGGTCACGGATCGACTGCACGGAGGCGTCGAAGTCAGCGCCAATCTTGTCCATCTTGTTGACGAACACGATGCGCGGCACGGAGTACTTGTCAGCCTGGCGCCAGACGGTTTCGGTCTGGGGCTCAACACCGGCGTTACCGTCGAGAACGGCGACAGCGCCATCGAGGACGCGCAGGTTGCGCTCGACTTCGATTGTAAAGTCGACGTGTCCCGGGGTGTCGATGATGTTCAGGCGCTTGTCCTGCCAGAACGTGGTGGTTGCGGCGGACGTGATGGTGATACCACGCTCCTGCTCCTGTTCCATCCAGTCCATGGTGGCGGCGCCATCGTGCACTTCGCCGATCTTGTGGCTCTTGCCGGTATAATACAGAATGCGTTCTGTGGTCGTCGTCTTGCCGGCATCGATGTGGGCCATGATGCCGAAGTTACGATAGTCTTCAATCTTGTGACTGCGGGGCATTGGAAGAGCCTTAACTAACGGTCAAATTCAAAAAATGGTGCTCTAAATTGCAAGCAGCGCGGGCGGTTTAGCTCAAACCCCCCGCGCGTACCAGCAATTTTTTTGCGACAGCGAAGGCCGAAACCCTCGCTATTCCCGCCCTACCAGCGATAGTGCGAGAAGGCGCGGTTGGCTTCAGCCATCTTGTGCGTGTCTTCACGCTTCTTGACGGCCGTACCGCGGTTGTTGGCGGCGTCGAGCAGCTCGGCGGCCAGCTTTTCGGTCATGGTGTTTTCGCCACGCTTGCGGGCGGCGTTCACCAGCCAGCGGATCGCGAGCGCACGACGGCGGTCGGGGCGAACTTCGACAGGCACCTGGTAAGTGGCACCACCGACGCGGCGCGAACGCACTTCGATCGAAGGGGCAACGTTATCGAGGGCCGTGTGGAAGGTCTCGACAGCGGTCGCGTCCTTCTTCTTGGCTTCCAGGATGTCGAAGGCGCCGTAGATGATGTTTTCAGCAACAGCCTTTTTGCCTTCGTACATGACGTAGTTCATGAACTTGGTGACGATCAGATCGCCGAACTTGGGGTCCGGGAGAACGTCGCGCTTCTCGGCGCGGTGACGACGTGACATATATTCTGTTCCTTACTTAGGACGCTTCGCGCCGTAGTGCGAACGGCGTTGCTTACGGTTCTTGACGCCTTGCGTATCGAGGACGCCGCGCAGGATGTGATAACGGACGCCGGGCAAATCCTTGACGCGGCCGCCGCGGATCAGCACCACGGAGTGCTCTTGCAGGTTGTGACCTTCGCCGGGGATGTAGCACACGGCTTCAATGCCGGAGGTCAGACGAACCTTGGCGACCTTACGCAGAGCGGAGTTCGGCTTCTTAGGCGTGGTGGTGTAGACGCGGGTGCAGACCCCGCGGCGTTGCGGGCAACCCTTCAGGGCCGGGACCTTGTTCCGGACCGGCTTGGGCTGGCGCGGCTTGCGGATAAGCTGGTTAATTGTGGGCATCGTGCGCGATGGCTTTCTTCTTTATGATCTGTGCCGTTTGGCCGGGCGATCATAGGTTTCAGGAGCTTCCCAGGTTTTTGGCCTGGAGAAGCGGCTTTTATTCAGGAGGCTATCACCGGAACTCCCTAGAGTTGGCAAACACAAAAGCCGCAACCTGCGCTATGGAGGTTACGGCGGGGACACAGCCCCTGCATATTTCCGGATCAAGACGCGCTTTTAAGGGCGCACCTCGAAAATGGTTCGCGGGCTATAGAGGAAGGCAAAGGATGCGTCAAGCACCCTTCCCGCTTTTCGGGATATCCAAGGTCTGATGGCGCGCCCGCTCCGCCAGTCGCGCATACTTGGTCCGGAGCGCTTCCAGTTCGGCTTCGCTCATGTCGTCCATACCGATATAGGCGGTGTTGGCGGTCTCGACCGCGCGGATCAGTTCGTCAAGCTTGAGCTGGATCACCTTGCCATCACGGTTCTGCGCATTCTGCACCAGGAAAACCATGAGAAAAGTCACAATGGTCGTGCCGGTATTGATGACCAGTTGCCAGACCTCCGAAAAATGAAACAATGGCCCGCTGACAGCCCACACCAGAACCACGCCGATAGCCAGGGCAAATGCACCCGCGCTACCGGCGAGCGTTGCTGTGCCCTGGGCGAAACAGGCAAACCAGCCCTTTTTTTGCATGTCAGTCATTATCAATGGGCCGGATGCAGCTTGACATATGCCAGACGGCGCGCCGGCAGAGTGACCGCGGCAAGATTATCTATAACCGGTTCAGGAGCGGGTACGGAACTCCCCATATGGACAAACAGATTTTGCAGGAAAACAACACCGGCGGGACGGGCATCGGCGAAATGGCGACGGGACCACATGAAAATCAACCTTTCAACGCGTGAGGCGTACGGCCTCTTCTCCCGATCATGCCCATAAGCCAGGTAAATTTGGCAGACGAATCCCGCTCGGCTGCGTAAGCGGAAAATAAATTCCAATCTGTAAAATACCGTAGGGACGAGGCTGCGGCGCCCCTGAAGACGACCGCACCCCCGATAGCCAGTTAGCGCTTACTCAGGCAGACGAGAATAATTCACAGGCACCCATTGAAACGCCTTTCCGCTGGCCCTTACGTGGCCGAAGCCTGGAAAGGCCAGATGCGCGCTGGCCACCAGATACCCTTCGCTTGCCGCCTTTTGGAATTGCTTATTTCGCTCTGCTTCCGCGGTTTCCGGTGAGGCGTCGTAGGCGATGGTTACCGAAGGATCATCAAACTGCACAGCTTCAACATGCACCACATCGCCCCAGATCAGGAGTTTCTGCCCCTGGCTTTCAACCGCATACCCCGTCTGGCCCGGAGAATGGCCAGGCAACGAAACCGTCCGGATGCCGGGGGCTATTTCGGTGCTGCCATCGAATATGGAAAAGTGCTGAGCCGCGATGTAAGGCGCAACGGCGGACACCGCATCGGTGAAAAACACTTTCGAACTCTCCGGCGCCGCATCGAGGTTGGCCTTGCTCAGCCAGAAATCGGCGTCAGCCTTGCTGACAAAGACCTGGGCATTGGGGAAGCTTGCCTTGCCGTCGCTCACCAGGCCGCCAACATGGTCAGGATGCAGATGGGTGATGAGCGCCTCATCTATCTGCTCGGGCTGATAACCGGCCGCTTTCAGGTTGCTGATCAGCTTGCCGAGCGTGGGGCCAAACATCGCCCCGGCGCCCGTGTCAACCAGGATAAGCCGGGTGCCCGTATTGATCAGAAAGGCGTTGACCGATGTTTCCAGCGGGGAGGCTTCAAACGCATTGTGAAGGGCGAGATCGGTCTTCGCTTTCGTCGTATTGGTCAGCAACTGATCAACGGGGAGATCATCGGTTCCGTCAGACAGGGCCGTTATCTCGAACGCGCCCAGCATCAGCCGGTAATAGCCAGGCGCCTGAGTTCTGACCATCGGGGCAGCGGCATAGGCCTGTTGAAGGGGCACTCCCTCCATCAGGGCGCCTGACAGGATCAGGGCCGAAAAAGCAAGTTTCTTTAGCGTGTTACGGGGCATGTTGGATTCTCATTTTGAGGTTGAATTCACACCGTCTAAATAGAATTTTGCGAAAATCATCACAATATACCCATAAAGCAAATATGTTTTGCGTTTTGTGCAAATTAAGAAATGGATATGATCGAACCTATCAAGGTGTTTGTCGCCGTTGCCGCGGCCGGTAATTTTTCAGCCGTCGCCAAAAATTCCGGCGTGGCCGTGTCATCGATTACGAGACGCATAGACTGGCTGGAAGAGGACCTCGGCGTGCGATTATTCAGCCGAAGCCCGCGCCGGCTGATTCTGACTGACGCCGGCGAAAAGTTTCTGGAAAGTGCGAAGCACATTTTAGATGAGATGATCGAGGCTCGGGAAAACCTGAAAGAAATGAACGCTGAGCCACGCGGTGTCGTGACTGTGACAGCGCCGGCCATGTTTGGACGACAGCATGTTCTGCCCGCCATATTTACGTTTCTGCAAAAATACCCGGCCCTGGAAGTTGATTTGCACCTGAGCGACGAGGTGATCGATTTAAGCGCCAGACGGGCTGATGTCGCCATCCGCCTGGGCAGACTTCCGGATAGCGATCTGGTTGCGACGCAATTAGCTCCCGTTCACAGACTGGTTTGCGCAAGCCCGGACTATCTTGCGAAGCATGGCGTGCCGCTCAGTCCGCCGGACCTGCTGAACCACAGTTGCCTGACAACCGTGTCGGCGCCCTCCCCTGGCGGATGGTGGACTTTTCAGGGTTTCAACCGTGACCAGGCGCTGAATGTCACCGGAAGACTGAGATCGGATGATACCGGTGCGCTGGCCCAGGCGTGCATCGAGGGATTGGGAATCGTTCACCTGGCAAGCTGGCTGGTGGGTGACATGGTCAGGGACGGCCGATTAGTGTCTGTTTTGCCGGATGCCAGGCCGCCGGCAAATATAATCACGGGGGTCCATGCCGTTCATATGCCGGGCCGATCTCACAGAGCGAAATCACGCTTATTCGTTTCTCATCTTCGTGAGGCGTTCGGCGCTCCACCCTACTGGGATTTGGGTATTTCCCAGTAGTCGGTTAACCGCCGACCCGCCTATTTCCACAGAATTCGTCAGCTTTTTTTGTCTCTTCAGGACTCCAGATAAGGCGGCAATTGCGTGCCGATATCGCTCATCAGGATCAACGCGCATTCCACCGTCCGACCATCATTGCCGACAAGTTCCATCGTCCCAGGCGAAGTGATACTGTTCCTTCTGCGTGTGGGAGCCAAGGATCGAATTAGGCGACCTTTGAATAGCGATGGTCGCCAGAAGATTCCGTGGCATAGCGGTCGAATACGCTTGCCACCGACCTGACAAGCATCTTCAACGGTGAATGGAATGTGACCTTGCGATTCTGTACCGAGACCAGGCCTGAGGCGACGAATTCGCCCAGTTGATCCAGTTCACCATCGAGGTAGCTGAATGGCAACTCATGATCGATGAGGATATTGCCGATATCGACTTCAAAATAGCACATCAATTCAGCGATAATGGTTTTGCGTAAAGCGTCTTCGCCCTCGAAAAGCCAACCGCGGCTGGTGGGCAGGCCGCCTTTGTTGACCGTATTCTGGTAGGTCGTGCTTTGCGGAATATTCTGGAAGATACCGTCATCCAGTTCACTGATGGCCGAGGCGCCAAACGCGATCAGCCGGTCATTCGGCTGGTCGGTATATCCCATGAAATTGCGACGCAGCGTATGATTGTCAAGCGCTCTGGACAGGCCGTCGTCCGGCAGGGCGAAATGATCGATGCCGATGCTCCGGTAACCCTGGTCACGCAGCTTTTGGTCGAGAAGCAGAAAGAAGTCCGCCTTGTCTTCCGTCGTTGGCAGCGTATCGCTGTCAATCAGGGTCTGGTGCTTCTTCATCCACGGCACATGGGCGTAAGAAAAGGCGCTGATGCGTGCTGGCTCAAGGCAGCGGACCTCTTCCAGGGTAACGGACAGACTTTCCGATGTCTGCAATGGCAGGCCGTAGATCAGATCTATTCCGATCGATTGCAAGCCATGCGACCTGAGGAGGTCAACGCTCGCCTGGATAAGCTCGATTGGCTGGACACGATTTATCGCGCGCTGAACGGCGGCATTCGTATCCTGGACGCCAAGACTGACACGATTGAACCCCATGGCCGCGTAAGACTCTGCCTTGGTAGGGGTTATCCGTCTCGGATCGAGCTCGATTGAGATTTCGGCGGATGGCTCGATCGAAAAGAACGATTTCAACGCATCAAACACCTCAGCCATATCTTCGGGCGATAAAATGCCTGGTGAGCCGCCGCCGAAATGGATCGAGTGCACCTTGGGACGGAAAGACAGGCTCTCCCCGACCATATGAATTTCCCGGACCAGGCTTTCGACATATGTCGAAACCGGAGAATATCGTTTGGTGATGTGGGTGTTGCAGCCGCAGAAATAGCACATCTGCTCGCAAAACGGCACGTGCAGGTAAAGGCCAACGCTTTGATCCGCCCTAAGCGATCGGAGCGCCTTTTGATAGGCTGTCGCCGGCATGGCTCCAAAGTGGTGCGCGGATGGATAGCTCGTATAGCGTGGCGCCTCCTTGCCAAGGAACCGTTGCACATCTTGTTCTTGCCATGATCTTTGCATCGCGTTCGTCCCACGCCACAGGCGACTGATTTATATCCCAGAACAGCACGATCAGGCGGCCAGAAGAACCAAAACTATCAATTGCCCGGCCCAAAAACGTTCGTAATCGCCGGACAAATGGTCGCACCTCACATAGGATCGCCTGTTCGCATCAAAAATTGCGAAACCGAATATCCAGCCCCTCCCCCGAAAGGCCGGCCAGGTCCAGTCGCCTCGATGGCGTTTTCAAATTGCCAAGCGTCCGCCCCATCCGGAAATTCTGAAGCACGAACGTGCCATGAAATTCTACCTCCTGCAGAAGATTTATCATCCGCTCTATGTCAGCGCGATCGAGCAGATCGGCATGAATCGTGGTGCGCAATTCCTTACCGACGGGCGCTGCCGCCACAAGTCGCAGCGAATGCAGAAAATCTGCCCATCTGGACATCCCGGTAATGGCCTCGAACTTCAGTTGCGGCGCCTTGAAATCCAACGCAATGAAATCGACAAGCCCGTCATTCAGAAGCTGCGCCAACAGGGTCGGGTTCGTTCCGTTCGTGTCGATTTTGACCTTGTACCCCATGCCTTTCAGGTACTGCGCAAGCTGCGGCAATGCCGGCGACAGCGTACATTCGCCCCCCGACAAGACCACCCCTTCCAGACGGTCCCGGCGCGAGGCCAGGAACCGCTGGATGGTCTCAGCCGGCAGCTTTGCCAGCGTGCCCTTCACCAGTTCCGGATTATGGCAATAGCCGCACGCCATGTTGCAGCCGGAAAACCACAGGATACAGGCGGTATGTTCCGGATAGTCCTGGAAGGTGAAGGGCGTCAGGCTGGTGATGGGCAATTTACGCCACATGGCCCTACTCGGCCGCCTCGCAGCGGAACAGCGGCAAGTTCGATGCCCCTTCCTTGAAGTGCAGCCGCTCCTTGTGCTCGCCTTTCTTGCCAAGATTGAAGCTGGCGACGGGCCTGTGATAGCCCATCACCCGCGTCCAGACGAGTGTCTCTTTGTGGCAGGTCGGGCAATGCGCCTGCTCGCCGGCGAGATAGCCGTGGGTTTCACAGACCGAAAAGACGGGGGTGATGGTAATGTAGGGCAAACGATAGTTTTCTATCACCTTGCGCACAAGGCGTTTGCAAGCCTCCCCCGATGAAATCCGTTCGCTCATATAGAGGTGAAGCACCGTCCCGCCGGTATATTTGCATTGCAGCGCATCCTGCAGATTCAGAGCCTCATACGGGTCTTCCGTGAAGCCGACCGGCAACTGGCTGGAATTGGTGTAATAGATGTTGTCATCGAAGCCAGCCTGAAGGATGCCTGGATAGTATTTGGCGTCCTCCTTGGCGAAACGGTAGGTCGTGCCCTCCGCCGGCGTGGCCTCCAGATTGTAGAGATGACCGGTCTCTTCCTGATAGACCTTCAGACGGCCCCGCATGACGTCGAGAATGTCCTGGCAAAGCGCAATGCCGCGCGGGTCGGTAACGTCACAGGCGTCGCCGGTAAAATTCCGCACCATCTCGGTCATGCCGTTGACGCCGATCGTACTGAAATGATTGCGGAAGTGCGGCAGGTAGCGGCGTGTGTAGGGATAGAGACCGCGGTCATACATTTCCTGCACGAAGACACGCTTCTTCTCCAGCGATGAACGCGCCAGATCCATAAGACGCTCGATCTCCGCCAGCAGACCTTGCATATCGCCGCTGAACCGATAGCCAAGCCGCGCCATGTTCAGCGTCACCACCCCGATGGAGCCGGTCATTTCGGCTGATCCGAACAGGCCGTTGCCGCGTTTTTGCAGTTCGCGCAGGTCCAGTTGCAGCCGGCAGCACATGCTGCGCACGGCATGGGGCGCATAGGCGTCCGGGTTAGGTTCGCGCTCGCCCTCGGCGTTCAATCGGTACTGACTGCCGATGAAATTCTGGAAGTACGAACTGCCGATCTTGGCGGTGTTCTCGAACAGGGCATTGGCCACAGGGCTATTCCAGTCGAAGTCCTCCATGACATTCACGGTCGGGATCGGAAAGGTGAAGGGCTGGCCCTGGGCATCGCCCTCGGTCATGACCTCATAATAGGCAATGACGATCTGCTCCATTTCGGGCTGGAAGTGGATATAGGTCATGTCTTCGAGCGCGGCGGCGCCCCGGCGATTGGCCTCGGCCAGAAGCCCCGGATCGTCAATGCCCTTGAACAGGTGAAGCGTGTCGGCTGTCGGGAAGTTGTCGCGCAGATCCGGCGGCACGGTAATGTCGAGCGTAATATTGGTGAAGGGACTTTGCCCCCAGCGCGCCGGCACATTCAGATTATAGACAAAGCTGCGGATGGCCTTCTTGATGTCGTTGAAGGACAACTGATCCTTGAACACATACGGCGCCAGATAGGTGTCGAACGAGCTGAACGCCTGAGCGCCAGCCCATTCGGATTGCAGGATGCCCAGAAAATTGGCCATCTGGCCGAGCGCCTCGCGGAAATGCCGGGGCGCCCGGCTGGCAACCTTGCCCGGCACGCCATTGAAGCCCTCGTCAAGCAGGGCACGCAGGCTCCAGCCGGCGCAATAGCCCGTCAGGCAGTCAAGGTCGTGGATATGCAGGTCGGCCCGGCGGTGCGCCGTGGCTTCGGCCGGGCTGTAGACGTGATCCAGCCAATAGTTGGCGACGATCTTTCCGGCAGCGTTATTGATCAACCCGGCATTACTGTAGGACGTATTGGCATTGGCATTCACCCGCCAGTCCTGACGCAGGATATATTCCTCGACCGTCTGTTTGCAGTCTACGAAGCCATCGGGGATGAGATTGCCCGATCGGGCGGGAAACAAGAAATCAAGGGGGCGCAGGGCGCTGTCGCCGTCAGCCATGGAAACCTCCAACATCAAAATATGGACGCAATATTTGCGAAAACCACCATATATTGATGCGGAAGCACGGCATTGATCCCCGTCAAACGGGCGAGTGACATTCTCGGACGAAGCTGCAAAAGCGCGCAGGCCAGGCGGGCAATTGCCCCGTTTCACCAGACAAAAAAGTGCCCGCATGAAAGCGGGCACTGTCAGGATATATCGGGTCGGGCCGGTTTCAGGCGGCTTCTTTCCGGGATATCCCGGCGATTTCCACATCGTGCTCCGGATAAGAGGCGATCACCTGGCCGGCCGGGACTGCGCCTTTCAGCTCGTTGGAGAAGCCATGGTTGACGTCACGATGGTGGGCCTCGTCGGCGCGGACCAGCAGCACAACATCCCGCAGGGTCGAGTTCGCCGGCATCTTCCAGTAGCGCAATGCAATAGCCGGCGCCGGGACATTGGCGCTGCGGCCTTCGTCGATCTCCGCCAGATAATGCGTATAACTGATGACCGCTTCCTCCTCGAAATAGCCGACGACGCGGTGCGCGGTCTTGGCCGAGACGAGGTAGAGAAGGAAGAAGGCGACATAGAAGACCCATTGGACGGCGATGATGACAAAACGCTCGAACAGGGTCGGCTTGGCGATCTCGACAAACGTCATCAGGTGCATGCGTTCATTTTCGGCCTCTTCCATGAGGGTCCGGATCCAGCCATTGTCATCGCTCATGCGGCGCAGGCACTTCAGGTGATTGATCGTGGCGCCGACCATGCCGGGCACCGCTGCCACCGTTTCGAGCACGACCGCGCGATGCCCATAGCGTTTTGCGAAGAAGGTATCGGCGCAAAAGCGCAGCAACTTGGTGAAACCCAGGGCGAAATGATCGGAAAAGCCGCGGGGACTATGGTGGACCGAAAGGTCAATGAAAGGTTCGTTCGTCATGTCAAACTCCTGAATAACATGATCTTTCTATAGCGGTTACGAAACCGCTGCGCATTGACATTGCCGGCTTATGCCCCGCAACAACATCAATCGACGGAAAGCAATTCTTGAGACCTGAATTGATGATTATCAATTATTTGGTGGCGCGCGACAAAATGGGACGGCTTTAAGCTTCGGCCTACAACGCGCAGTATCCAGAGGATTTGATTGGTTCTTTTAGTTCGATAAACTGCGAAAACTTGATGGTTGTCAATTTTTACAACAGCCGTGAGCACTTACCCCATTGAGAGGCCACTTGCGGTTGATGGTGTCACATATCCGATCAGACGCTTCATTGCCGGTGGCAAACGTGTTTGGCTAAGCCTCCGAAACGGCCAGCACCAGCTACAAAATCATGCAGAATAATGGGAATTTTTGCGGCTTGAGGTTCATCGGTATGTAATGACGGCGTGGACCGTCGAAATATATCAATTGCCGGGCCTAAATGCATGTGCTGCCAGTTTGACCCTCTTTAATGCAGAATATTCAAAATTGATTACAGTGTCTGCATCTTATGGAGCGCCATTGATGCAACTTAGTCACCTTCATGTCCGGGATCTGGTGGGAAACCTCGTCGGCGCCAGCGACGTATTTCGAAAGTTTGAAATCGATTTTTATCGGATCGGCGGACTTGAGTTACATGAAGCGGCCGCGCGGCAACATCTCCCTTTTGAGGATATTGAAACGGCACTGGCGTGCCTGCCGCCGAATCCTTCCCCGCCTCCGACGTCGACGATGGGGTTGATTACCTATATCGACACGCGTTACCACGCGGTTCATCGCACGCACCTGCTCTCCGCCATCCGATTGGCCAAGGCGATCGAGGTCAATGAGAAAAACGACACAGCGGCAAATCAGCCCTGCCCTTCGGGATTGACTAACCTCCTGACCCTTTTGTTCGATACGCTCGAAGACCACCAGGAGGGGGAGGCGGAAAATCTATATCCAGCATTGATTAACAGCCCGCAGCATAGCCTGCGATACCCTGTCTGCCGCGCGATGGTCGAGCACGACGAAATCAGCGAACAACTCGATACCCTGGCCAGGCTGACGAATGGCTATCTGCCTCCCGAAGACGCAGGTCTGAGGCAAAGGATATTGTACAAACTGTGCAGCGTTCTGGATGGAGATGTCCGCCTGCATATGCATCTGGAGAACAATCTCCTTTTCCCGCCCTTTGCCGGCGACGTGGCTATTGCGTCATGAGGCACGTTTCGACCGTCCTCTAAAACCGGAATCAGCCCAACTGACAGTCATCCGGATGCCCAGCATCCATCCCCCCATCGAAACCTGCAATGACCGCAAACCTATGATCGACATACTCTTTTTCGGCCGTATGGCAGACATCGTGCGAGAACGCGCCCTCAGGCTTGAACTGACCGATGCCCGCAAATCCTTGTTTGGGCTTCGGGAAGAAATCTTCAAAGAGTTTGTCGAAAGCGGTCGCGTGACGCTCAAGCTGGTCCAGATGAGCGTGAATCAAGCGGTAACGCGCACGGATCAGCCGTTGACCGATGGCGACGAAATCGCCTTCTTTTCTGTATTTTCAGGCGGATGAACATGTCCCGGCCTCATGTCGTGCTGTCCCCCGAAGCTCTTGATATCGCGCGGGTTCAAGCCGAATTTGTCATCGAATTCGGCCACCTCGGCGCCCTGTCAACCTTCACGGGCATCGTCAGGCCACGGTATAATGACCATATCGTAGAATATCTCGAACTCGACTGGTATCCCGGCATGAGCGAACGGTCGATCAAAGAGGTGGCCGCAGAGGCCGCGCGTCGTTTCAGCCTTGAGGCGCTGACCATAATTCATCGCTGCGGCAAGGTCCTGGCGGGTGAGCCGATCGTTTTCGTCGGTGCCGCGGCCGCCCACCGCCGTGGAACTATAAAGGCCGTCGATTACACCCTGGACAGACTTAAATCCGATATCGCCCTCTGGAAACGGGAGGTCGGGCCCAAGCTCGACCACTGGGTTGAGCCAACAAACAAGGATGCAACCGACCTTCGTCGCTGGGCCTGATTATGATCGATAATTCTCTCTGCCATCTGGATGACCCTGGCCGCGCACGCATGGTGGATGTCTCCGACAAAGACACGACGATCCGGACCATCCTATGGCGATACCAACTAACCATCGGCCCTATCGGCATGTGTCGTAATACTTGCCGATGGCCTCGGTCGGCGCATGGGCGGTAACAAGCCGCATGAAGAACCTTGGCACTGCGAGGCTATCAACGCTATCCGTCCTGGATGATCAGTCTTTCCTGAACGTCAACACACCAGCCGGCTCAGCGGCGATCGAGGCGGATGAAAGACACGAGCGCGCCCGGCAGCGCCGGCGATGCCTGCGAGGGACGGACGATCAAGGCATCGGACTGCGCAAAAACCTGGATGAGCGCCGAATCCTGGTCCATGAAAGCCCTCAGCATGGGACGCCCTTCGTCATCCGTTACCACCTTCGCCCGCAGATAGGCTTGCCGGTCTCCATTGCCGGAGAGCGCATCAACGGTCGGAAGGTTCAGATGTTCCTCGATGTGAGGACGGCCAAGGGCCTTATTGATAAACGGTTTCAGGAACAGCTGAGCGCAGACGAAGGCGGAGGCCGGATTGCCTGGAAGGCTGAGGACACGTGTTCCGTCTTTCAGGGTCCCGAAGGCGGTCGGACGCCCCGGCCGCAGTTCGACCTTTTCAAAGACCGGGCTATATCCCAATGCGTACAGCGCTGGTTTTACCAGGTCGTAGTCTCCCACTGACGCGCCGCCGACGGTTACGATTAAATCGGCCTTCATGTCGCGCAATGCCCTGGTGATCGCCTTAAGACTGTCTGCCTCAACGCCGACGAAGATGGGCTTACCGCCCCACGCCTTTACCAGACTCATAAGCCCGAACGACGTCGATTCGAAAATCTGATCGTCGCGCACGGCGTGGCCCGGCCGGACGAGTTCATTACCGGTGCATAGAATAGCTATCCGGGGCTTGGCGGCGACATGGACCGCAGACAGACCGGTTGCGGCCACGAGGGAGAGACGCCACGCGTCAAGGCACTCTCCTGCCCTTGCAACCACGTCTCCGGCCCTGAAGTCCTGACCGGCCAGACGAATATGCGTCTTCTTTTCCTTCAGGCCGTCTGCCGTGATGGCTATGCGATCACCGCTACGGATAACGTTTTCCTGGAGCACGATAGCCCCCGCCTCGCCCGGCACCGGCGCGCCCGTGAATATCCGAACCGCCTCACCGTCGCGCAACGGCCCTGTATATGCCTTCCCCGCCTGACTCTCGCCCACGACCGTGAATTCGCTCAACGGGTCATCCGACGCCTGTTGGGTACGAATGACCGCATAGCCATCCATCGCCGATGATACGAAAGGCGGCTGGTCTCGCCGCGCAACGACATCAGCGGCCAGAATACGGCCGTCGCAATGCTGCAAGGCCTTCTTGTGGCGCCGGGGTTCGGGCGCGCCGTCCGCCATCAGGGTAATGGCTTCATCGACTGTAACCGCCTGCATGGCGCCGGTCCTTCTATCTCTCAACTTGCAAGTCCGTGCGGTCTTTAACCTCGATTGCGACCGCATTTGCCGCCTTCCTGGCCGGACGTGGCGTTCTGCCAACGGCAATACCCGGGTCTCTCAGCAGCCCATCCCGGGCGGACCACATTGCCCCGTCAATCTTGAGGCTACCCACCGCCAGGCGCGCCTCGACAAGAGGATGCTCGGCCAGGTTACGTACCTGTGTCCGCACATTCAGTTCACATAATGTCTGCACTTGCGCATCCTCACTGATGATCTCATCGAGGTGACGCCGATGCTGCTTGAAAAGCGTTCTGATCGGGCTTGTCCAATAATCAGCGACCCCTTGCGCCTTGTCCCGCAGCACATTACGCAGGCACTGGCAGCCATAATGCCCGCAGACGACAATGCGCTCGACGCGAAGCGTTTCAACCGCGTAGGCCAGGGTCGCCAGAAGACTTGAATCCTGCGCCGATATCTGATTGCCGAGATTGCGGTGGACCAGGCATCCCTCCGTCTCGAAGGGGGCAATTTCCAAAGATGGGTGCGGATTGTCGCTGCAACCGATCCATAAAATCCGTGGATCGGGCATTCTGCCGATACTCGTGAAGGCGTGCGGATCGGCCTGGGTCTGTTTCGCAACCCAAACCAGATTTTTCCTGAAAATGGGACTGGTCATTCTTTGTCACTTTCAAGGAGGCGTCCGCGACGCGCGGCAAGTCGGGCGCTCAGGGCCTGCAGGTCGCAGAGTTGCAGGCGCAGTCGTGCGATCGGCAGAATGACGGCGTTCTCAAGGGCAATATGTTTGCGTTCGTGGGTCGCGAACTCCGTCAAAAGCGTTCGAAGGCCCGGATTCAACGCAGGCGATTTTCGGTCCGCTCGCGCCTTGATCAAAGCGAACAGCAAAGCAGAGACTCGATCGACATCCGTTTTGTGCTCTCCACTCAAAACGCCGAGCACATGTTCCAGGTCGTCATCGGGCACAGCCCGCCGGCGCAGCAGCGGGAACAGGTCCTCCTCCTCATCAAGCACATGCAGCGGCATATCGTGTTCCAGGAAGGCAATGACCTCGTCCATACCCTCTTCGTTATAGGCCGCCGAACTTGCCAGCATGTCGATGAGCTTGCACAGCTGCCGATGACGGTAATGTTCGGCGAACAGCCAATTCAGCGGTTCGTGGATCAATGTGTCCGGCAGCTTTTCGATTTCCGTTTCCTGAGCCTGCATAACTGTGTCTCCAGATAATTGGCAGCCAGAGCCATAATTCAGGCTTTTCTGATGAGGGAGAAGGTCTTCCTGACTGGCGTCAGGCGCTTTTTCAGGACGCATGTCACGCTGGCCAGCAAGGGGTCTTCCGCGCCCTGGGCGGCCGAGACGAGTTGCGTGAACGACTCATCGTCGGCATGATCGAGGAAATCCCGCAGTTCCTGCCGAACATAGTCGGCAATCGTCGCGCCCCTGAGTTCGGCGGCAGCCGCTACCCTGCCGGCCAGTTCCGGATCGGCGGAGGTCAGCCACGGCGCGATCCGCTCGGCGAGCGTGTCATCATCGACCAAAGCCCCCAAAGACAGGCTGGGTTGTTCGACCCTGCCACTGTCCCCCATGCGCAAGGCGATCCCCTGGCTGCGGGCGCCCTCAACGAGCGTTTCGACATATTTAGCCGATGCGGCGATCCACGACCGGCTATCGAGGTGCATCCGGATTCGTTCGCGAACGGCTTCGAACGGCAGACGCTGACGCTCAACCCGACGGTCCAGCCGCAGGATATGCCATCCAAACCGGGACGCGACAGGCTCCGGATAGATGGCCCCGGCGGGCATGGACAGCAGGGTTTCCTCGACCTCGGCCACTAGGTCGCCGATCTGCAATTGTCCCAAAGAGCCACCGACCTCAGCCGACGGACATTGCGACATCGCTTTCGCCAGGCTGCCGAATGCACCGGGCTCGGAAAGGAGTTGTTTCACCAGGTCGAACGCCACGTCGCGCGCCGATTCCAGCAACAGGATATGCGAGGCTTCGTAGAGTTCCGGCGTGAAGAAGTGCTGCGGACGGGAATCGTAGAAACGTCGGCATTCGTCATCCGTCGGCGCCACGGGTGTAAGCTCGCAGGCGAACAGTTGCCGGATCAGGGCTTCTTCAGCGGTTTCCAGACGACCATTGTCATCGATCTCCGGTTCCGGCGTCAAATTCAATTCCGCAGCCCGATGGAGAAGCAGCGCCTTGATGGCCAGGGCATGGGCGGCGCTTTTGTGCGCGTCCCCCGATGTCGGCGCGGGGTGGTTCGGCATCTCGTCGCGGATCAGTTTTTCGGGGATTTCCACCCCGTCAATGACAAAAACATCCATGATTCTATCTCCGCTTCGGTTGCGTCATATCGCGACGGGTGCGCACAAGCTGCCAGCCGCGACGGTTGAGATACCAGATCGGCGCTGACAGCATGTGCACCAGTCGGGTGAAGGGAAAGACCAGCAGGATGGTCATGCCAAGCATGAGGTGCGCCTTGAAAATCAGGGACACATCGCGGACATTGGCCGCCGCGCCGGACTGGAAGCTGAAGATGCCCTGCGCCCAGCTCATGAACTTGACCATTTCACTGCCGTCGAGATGCTGCGCCGACAGGGGGATGGTCGCCAGACCAAGGCAAAGCTGGATCGTCAGAAGCGCCAGAATGGCGATATCGGCGAAACTCGATGTCTTGCGGATGCGGGCGTCAAACAGCCGCCGGTGCAGCAGCAGGAGCGCGCCGATGAGAGCGAAGACGCCCGCAATGCCGCCAGCGATCATGGCCAGCAATTGCTTGGCCATATGCGGCACGCCGAAATATTCGAAAACCGCGATCGGCGTCAGCAGGCCGACGAGATGGCCAACGAAAATCACCAGTATGCCAAGGTGAAAAAGAACCGATCCGGCAACGAGTTGCTTACGACGCAGGAGTTGCGACGAGCCGGAACGCCAGGTGTATTGCTCCCGGTCAAAACGCAGGATCGAACCCAACGCCAGCACCGACAGGGCGATATAGGGGTAAACCCCGAACAGAAGGTTGTTGACGGTTTCCATGATTACGCTCCTCTGGCGATTGCCGGTCTGGGGGCCGGCCGGCTGGCCGGCGGTGTGGCGCGCATGGCTTCAACCAGCGCCTCGGCCTTGGGACAACCGGCCTCGCCCGGTCCGAAGGTGACAGCGGTCTCTTCCCAGGTCTTGTCGAGGGCTTCGAGATCGTCGGGGTCCTGTTCCGGCTCCGCCAGCAGGGCGGCCACCACGGCGGCTTCGGCGCGCACGCCGGCCAGGGCCACCAGACTGTCGAAAACGGCCTGATACCGACTGTCGCGTTTCTTCAGACGGATCGCCATCGCTTCGAGCACATGAACCGCTTCAACGAGAAACGATGCGGCCTCGGCCTGCGTCAGGGTCGACAGGAATTCCAGGAACACCGGCAGGAAGTCCGGCAATTCGTTGGCGTCGAGTTCGAGACCCCGGCTGCGGTACAGTTCCAGCAAGGCGACCATGGCCTGTCCGCGTTCGCGGCTTTCGCCGTGGACATGCTCATAAAGATTGAGCGACAGCGAACGCGTCCGGTCGAATATGCCGATATAGCGCTCCTGCAGATCATAGAGATCATCTCCCTCGATCTCGGCGATCAGCGCATCCACGGCCTTGCATATCCGGGTTGAGACCAGCCCTTCCTGATGCAGGACCTGGGACACCACGGCCACGGTCTTCTTCACGTCTTCCGTGGGATAAGACAGGAGACACGCCAGTCCTTTGTAGGTCATAGCCATGATTTAGGCCTCCTTCGCGGTGGGCACGGCGGCCGGTTTCTTGATTTTGCCGAACAGGCCGAACTCGGTCTGTCCGCCGGAGCAGCCATTGCCGAAGGTAAAGCCGCAGGAACCGCGCAGGTCGTAGGCGTCCTCCGCCGCCTCGCGGTGCGTGGTCGGAATGACGAAGCGATCCTCGTAATTGGCGATCGCCATGATCTTGTACATGTCCTCGACCTGTGCGACCGAGAGGCCGACCTTTTCGACCATGGGCGCGTCGATACGGCCTTCGATCGTCTTGGCGCGCATATAGCAGCGCATGGTCATCATGCGTTGCAGCCCGGTGATGACAGGCGCCTCGACCCCCGCCGTCAGCAGGTTGGCAAGGTACTTCGCCGGAATGCGCAGGGAATGCACATCGGGCATTTCACCGTCCATTTCGAGCGCACCGGCAGAGGCTGCCGACTGGATCGGCGACAGGGGCGGCACGTACCAGACCATCGGCAGGGTGCGGTATTCGGGGTGCAGCGGGAAAGCGATCTTCCAGTCCATGGCCATCTTGTAGACCGGACTGTTGCGCGCGGCCTCCAGCCAGGCTTCGGGTATGCCGTCGAGGCGCGCCTGGGCGATCACCTTCGGGTCATGCGGATCGAGGAAAATATCGAGCTGGGCCTGATAGAGATCTTCGTCGGGCACCGAAGCGGCGGCTTCGATCCGGTCGGCGTCATAGAGCAGGACGCCGAGATAGCGGATACGGCCGACGCAGGTTTCCGAGCACACGGTCGGCAGGCCGACTTCGATACGCGGGAAGCAGAAGGTGCATTTCTCCGACTTGCCGGAATTCCAGTTGTAATAGATCTTCTTGTACGGACAGGCCGAGACGCACATGCGCCAGCCCCGGCACTTGTCCTGATCGATGAGGACGATGCCGTCTTCCTCGCGCTTGTAGATGGCGCCCGACGGGCAGGCCGCGACGCAGGCCGGGTTGAGGCAGTGTTCGCACAGGCGCGGCAGGTACATCATGAAGGTGTTTTCGAACTCACCGTACATGGCCTTTTCGATGCCTTCGAAATTGACGTCCTTCGAACGCTTGGAGAATTCGCCGCCCAGGATTTCCTCCCAGTTCGGGCCGCGCTCGATCTTCTCCATCCGTTCGCCGGTGATCTTCGAACGCGGGCGCGCTGTCGGAAACGCCTTCATCTCCGGCGCGGTTTGCAGGTGGCCGTAATCGAAGTCGAACGGCTCGTAATAGTCATCGATCTCCGGCAGGTCCGGATTGGCGAAGATCTTCGACAGGATGCGCCATTTGGCGCCCATGCGCGGCTCGATCTTGCCGTTGGGCTTGCGCACCCAGCCGCCATTCCACTTCTTCTGGTTTTCCCACTCCCTGGGATAGCCGACGCCAGGCTTGGTTTCGACATTGTTGAACCAGGCGTATTCGACGCCTTCGCGGTTCGTCCAGACGTTCTTGCAGGTTACCGAACAGGTATGGCAGCCGATGCACTTATCCAGATTGAGCACCATGCCGATTTGCGCACGAATCTTCATTGTGCCGACTCCTTCTTGCTGAGTTTCTTTTCGAGCCAGTCGACTTTCTTCATCTTGCGAACGACGACGCACTCATCGCGGTTGGAACCGACGGTGCCATAGTAGTTAAAGCCGTAGCTGAGTTGGGCGTACCCGCCGATCATATGGATCGGGTTCAGAACGATGCGGGTGCAGGAATTGTGAATGCCGCCACGCTGACCGGTGATCTCCGAGCCTGGCGTGTTGATGATCTTTTCCTGCGCATGGTACATAAACAGCGTGCCCTCACGCATCCGCTGCGACACGACGGCACGTGCCGTAAGGGCGCCATTGGAATTGAAGACCTCAACCCAGTCATTGTCGACAATGCCGACCTTGGCTGCGTCGGTTTCCGATATCCACACGACCGGACCGCCACGATTGAGCGTCAGCATCATCAGGTTATCGGAATAGGTCGAGTGGATGCCCCACTTCTGGTGAGGGGTAATGAAGCTGAGAACAATTTCAGCCTCGCCATTGCTTTTCTCGCCCTTAACCCAGGTCGTCTTCATATCGACCGGTGGCTTGTAGACGCACAAAGCCTCGCCAAATGCCCGCATCCACAGGTGATCCTGATAGAGTTGCTGGCGCCCGGTCAGGGTCCGCCAAGGGATCAGTTCGTGGACATTGGTGTAACCGGCGTTGTAGCAGACATGCTCGCTTTCGATGCCGGACCAGATCGGTGACGAGATGATCTTGCGCGGCTGGGCGACAATATCGCGGAAGCGGATTTTCTCGTCTTCCTTGGGCAGGGCCAGGTGAGCGTGGTCGCGCCCGGTTTGCTTTTCAAGCGCTTGCCAGGATTTGACCGCCACCTCGCCATTTGTTTCGGGCGCCAGCATCATAATGGCTTCGCACGCATCGATGTCGGTTTCGATCTTCGCCAGACCGTGGCTTACCCCCTCATCACTGACCTCTCCATTCAGTTCCTTGAGCAACTGAACTTCGTGTCCGGTCTCCCAGAAGATGCCCTTGCCGCCATTGCCGGTCTTGGCCAGCAGAGGCCCGAGCGAGGTGAAGCGCTTGTAGAGATTGGGATAGTCGCGCTCGACCACGGTAATTTGCGACATGGTTTTGCCGGGGATCGGCTCGCATTCGCCCTTGTACCAATCCTGCACGTCGAAGGGCTGCGCCATCTCGCCGGCCGTATCGTGCTGGATCGGCGTCAGGACGACATCCTGTTCGACGCCCAGCACTTCGGGGGCGATCTCCGAGAAGGTTTTGGCCAGGCCCTTGAAGATCGCCCAGTCAGAACGCGCCTCCCACGCCGGATCGACCGCCGCCGTCAGCGGGTGAATGAAGGGGTGCATGTCCGAGGTATTGAGATCATGCTTTTCGTACCAGGTCGCCGTTGGCAGCACGACGTCCGAATAGACCGCCGTCGTCGACATGCGGAAGTCGAGCGTCACCAGCAGATCGAGCTTTCCTTCCGGCGCGTGATCGTGCCAGACGACCTCCATCGGCTTTTGCTCCCCCGTAACGCCCAGGTCCTTGCCCTGGACGCCGTGGGTCGCGCCCAGCAGGTGCTTCAGGAAATATTCATGGCCCTTGCCGGATGATCCCAGTAGGTTGGAACGCCAGACGAACATGTTGCGCGGCCAGTTGACCGGCTTGTCAGGGTCCATGCACGATAGCTTCAGCGACCGGTCTTTGAGGGCGTTGACCACATAGGTTTTAGTGTCAATACCGGCGGCAGCGGCGGCCTTGGCGATCTCCAGCGAGTTGGTTTCCAGCGCCGGCGCCGACGGCAGCCAGCCCATCCGTTCGGCGCGCACATTATAATCGATCAGCGAGGCGTTCCAGTCGCCTTCCGGCGCGGTCGGCGACAGAAGTTCGCTGGTCGAGACCGTTTCATAGCGCCACTGATCAGTGTGCGCATAGAAATAGGATGTGCCGTTTTGCTGACGCGGCGGTTTCGCCCAGTCGGTGCCAAAGGCCAGAGGCGCCCACCCGGTTTGCGGACGTAGCTTTTCCTGGCCGACATAGTGCGCCCAGCCGCCACCCGACTGCCCGACGCAGCCACACATGACCAGCATGTTGATGACGGCGCGATAGTTCATGTCCATGTGGAACCAGTGGTTCATCGCCGCGCCGATAATGACCATGGATTTGCCATTGGTCTTTTCGGCATTGGTCGCGAAGCCGCGCGCTACCGCAATAATTTTATCACGCGATACCGTGGTGATGCTTTCGGCCCAGGCTGGCGAATAGGGCTGCGGATCGTCGAAATCCTTCGGCATGAAGTCGCCGCCGAAGCCCTGATCGACGCCATAATTGGCGAGGAACAGGTCATAAACGCTGGCGACAATGGCGTCGCCTTCCTTCAACGCCATCCGCTTCACGGGGACATTGCGCACCAGGACATCGGGATGGTCGGTCGAGGCGTAACCGACGGTCGCCTCATTGGCGAAATACGGGAAACCGACACCGGCCACATCGTCATGCGCACCCTTCAGGCCGAGGCGCAAAGAGGTCGCTTCACCGGCGCCGGATTTCTCCTCCAGGTTCCACTTGCCGTCTTCGCCCCAACGGAAACCGATCGAGCCTTGCGGCACGACGACTTGGCCGCTCGTTTCATCGATTGCGACGGTTTTCCAGTCGGGATTGTTGGCTTCGGCCATATCGCCGATGAAGTCGGAGGCGCGCAGCAGACGTTCGGGGATCAGGTAGCCGTCTTTTTTGACCAGGCGCACCAGCATCGGCATGTCGGAATATTTGCGCAGGTAGTCGCGGAAATACGGCACCTGACGATCCTGGTGGAACTCCTTCAGGATGACATGCCCAAACGCCATGCCGAGCGCCGCGTCCGTGCCCTGCTTGACCGCCAGCCAGATATCGCCGAACTTCGAGGCTTCCGAATAATCCGGGCAGATGACGGCCGATTTGACGCCCTTGTAACGGGCCTCGGTATAGAAATGGGCGTCCGGTGTGCGGGTCTGCGGCACATTGGAGCCCCACAAAAGCAGGAAGCCGGAATTATACCAGTCCGCCGATTCCGGCACGTCGGTCTGTTCGCCCCAGGTCTGCGGCGACGACGGCGGCAGGTCGCAGTACCAGTCGTAGAACGAGCCGCAGACACCGCCCAGCAATTGCAGATATCGCGCGCCGGCGGCATAGGACACCATCGACATGGCCGGGATAGGCGAGAAGCCAAATACGCGGTCCGGACCGTAACGCTTAACGGTATAGGCATTCGCGGCGGCAATCAACTCGTTCACTTCGTCCCAGCCAGCCCGCACGAAACCGCCGGAACCGCGCACCTGGATGTAACTGTCGCGCTTCTTGGCGTCGCGCTGGATCGATTCCCAGGCGGCGACCGGCGCCAGTTTCGCTCTCGCCTCTCGCCATAACTTTAAAAGCCGCGAACGGATGAGCGGGTATTTCACGCGGTTGGCCGAATAGAGATACCAGCTATAGCTGGCGCCGCGCGCGCAACCGCGGGGTTCATGGTTCGGCAGATCCGGGCGGGTGCGCGGATAATCGGTTTGCTGGGTTTCCCAGGTGACGATGCCGCCCTTGACGTAGATCTTCCACGAGCACGAACCGGTGCAGTTCACGCCATGCGTCGAGCGCACGATCTTGTCATGGCGCCAGCGGTCGCGATAGGCCTCTTCCCAGGTGCGGTCATCGTCGTTGAGGACGCCGTGGCCCTTGGAGAACAGCTCGGTTTTGCGCTTGAAGAAGGCGAGACGGTCAAGAGTATGGGACATGATTATTCGGCCGCTTTAAGAGTGGTGGGAGACTTAGCGCCATTCAGGATGGAGCCTTTGCGGGCGTAGACAGCCCAGTTCAGGACGGCGCAGGTGACGTAGAACAGGAGGAACAGGATCAGGGCCGTATTGGCGTTGCCGGTGTCTTTCAGCGACTGCCCGAACGCCATGGGAATGAACACGCCCCCAAAAGCGCCGAAGGCGGATGTAAAGCCGACGATCCCGGCGCTTTCCATTTCCGACGCCTTCAGACGTTCGGCCGGGCCTGCCTTGGGAAGAAGCCGTGGCATGTCGGCGCGGACGATAGAGGGGATCATCTGGAACGTCGAAGCATTGCCGACACCGGTCCAGAAGAACAACCACATGAAGGCACTGAAGAAGGTCGGGAAGGACGCGGCGCTCCCGAATGCGCCGACACCGTAAAGGACGCCCAGAACACCGAAGATCAGCGCACAGAAGGTAATTTGCGTGACGTTCTGGCCACCCCATTTGTCGGAAATCCAACCGGTCAGGGCGCGGGAAACGGCACCGACCAATGGTCCAAGGAAGGCGATCTTCAGGACCAGGACATCAGGGAACAGAGTCCTCGACAGTAAGGGAAAAGCGGCGGAAAAGCCGATGAACGAGCCGAAAGTGCCCAGATACAGCCAGCACATCAGCCAATTGTGCTTGCGGCGGAATACGACCGACTGCGCCTTGAATGACGCCTTGGCGGTGGAGATATCGTTCATGCCGAACCAGGCCACAACAGCGGCGGCGATAATGAACGGCACCCAGATAAAGCCGGCATTTTGCAAGTAGAGGTGGCCCTCTATGCCCTTGTCATGTGTAACCTGACCCGCGCCGAACACCGGTGCGAACAGGCTACTGGCGATAACGACCGGCACCAGGAATTGCATCACGCTGACGCCGAGATTGCCGAACCCGGCATTGATAGCGAGCGCGTTTCCCTTCTGCGACTTCGGATAGAAGAAACCGATATTGCTCATCGATGAGGCGAAATTGCCGCCGCCAAGCCCGCACAGCAGGGCAAGGATGACGAAAGCCAGATAGGGCGTTTCAGGGTGTTGAACGGCTATCCCGATACCGATCGCCGGGATAGCGAGGGAAAGGGTGGTCAGGACCGTCCAGAGACGGCCGCCCAGAATCGGCACCATGAAGCTGTAGAAGATGCGTAAGGTAGCGCCCGACAAGGCCGGCAACGCCGTCAGCCAGAACAACTGGTCGGTCGTAAACTTGAAGCCTATGAGTTTCAGCTTCGCCACCACCACCGACCACACCATCCAGATGGCAAAGGCGAGCAAGAGATTGGGAACCGAAATCCACAGGTTGCGCGTGGCGATGCCGCGTCCCTTCCCGGCCCAATAATCCGGGTCTTCGGGTTTCCAGTCGGTGAGCAGAGGGTTTGCCATGAGGAGGTCTCCTTAAGACTTGGTTGCCGGCGCTTGGCCCATGCCAACCAGTTCAGGTAATTCGGGAAGAGAGGACATGCCGGGGAAGCGGGCCTGCTCCATGCGGCGGATGGCGAAGTGCATCCACAACAGAGCCGTGCCCACGAGGAGGAAAAGCAGCATGAAGCAACTGGTCCAGATGCCGGTGATGTCGTTGAGAAAGCCGAAAGCGATCGGCAGCAGGAAACCGCCAAGACCGCCGACCATGCCAACGACACCGCCAACGGCACCGATACGGTCGGGATAATAGACGGGAATGTGCTTATAGACGGCGGCCTTACCCAGGCTCATGAAAAAGCCGAGCACAAAGATGATGACCGTGAACGGCACGAGGCTGGTCGCAATGCGGAAGGTAATCGGCCCCTTGACGCCATCGACGATGTAACTGGCCGAGGGATAGGCAAGGAGAAACGTGCAGATCAAAGCCACGCCGAAGGTCATATACATGACCTTGCGGGCGCCAATCTTGTCGGACAGCCATCCACCGACCGCGCGAAACAGGGACGCCGGAATGGAATAGGCGGCGGCGAACAGGCCTGCGGTACGGACATCGAGGCCGTAGACGCCAACAAGATAGTGCGGCAACCACAGGGCCAGGGAAACGAAGCCGCCGAAAACGAAGAAATAGTAGAGTGCGAAACGCCAGACCTGCAGGTTTTTCAGCGGCGCGAATTGGGCGAGCATAGGCGCCGGTCTGACGCCGGCGCTGCGCCGCGCGACCAGATCCGGATCGTCCCTGGTGGTGAAGAAGAAAAACAGCGCCATGACGCACAGGCCCGCGGCCCAGACCTGCGCGACGCCCGTCCATCCCAGGGCGACCATGACGACAGGGGCGACAATCTTGGTAAAGGCGGAGCCGATATTGCCGGCGCCGAAGATGCCCAAAACCGTCCCTTGCCTGTTCTTGGGATAAAATCTTGAGACGTAGGCGATGCCGACGGCGAAGGAGCCGCCGGAAATCCCGACGCCGAGCGCGGCCAGCAGAAACTGCGGATAGGTGTGGGCGTAGGACAGTAACCAGGTTGAGGCCGCGGCCGCCAGCATCACGACCAGATTGACGACCCGACCCCCGAACTGATCGGTCCAGACGCCCAGAAAGAGCCGGACGAGCGAACCTGTAAGGATGGGTGTGCCGACCAGGAGACCAAACTCGGCATCATTGAGATGCAGGTCCTTTTTGATCTGAATGCCGATGATGGCAAAGATCGTCCAGACGGCGAAACATGCCGTGAAAGAAATGGTGCTGACCCAGAGTGCGGCAAATGCGCCAGGTGCGGGTTTTTCAGAAGCGGCGACCATTGTCATTTCTACCTAAGTGATGCAGGCCCATATGGCGTGTTCAGGCAGAAATACGGCACATGCACGAGAGTACACTTGATAGATGTCAATCTATCGGTCCATGTCCGTCATACGAATACTAAAATTAACTGGAGGAAATGAGCATATTGATCAATTTCATCAACACACTTGTCAAGTGTGTGCTCCCGACTTGACACATATCAACCAGCATTACGCCTTGGACAACTATTTAAAATCTCAAAATTTGCCCGGAAAGTGCTTGTGAAAGTCGCTTGACATTTATCAATTTGGGCAGCAATGCTGAATTATTGCGTCACTGGAAAAGAGTTGAGTTTCCCCATGAGAGATGTCGATCTAAATAAGATTCGCAATCTGCAATTGTTCGCGGGAATGAGTGACGCCCGGTTTGTGGATGCCACCGGAGGCGCCTTTCTGCAAAACTTTCCCGCCAACGCCACACTTATGTACGAAGGCGACCCGGTCGACTTCCTCTATATTTTGATGGAAGGCGCCGTTGAGTTGCAGGGGACCTGGAAGGATAAGGAAAGCACGCTTGCGATTCTCAGGCCCATCTCAACTTTCATTCTCGCCGCCGTGGTACTTGACGCCAACGCCCTGATGTCAGCCCGCACCTTGGAGAAATCCCAGATTCTGATGCTGTCCGCTGAATCCCTTCGGCGCACGATGAATGAAGATCCCGGTTTTGCCGTGGCGGTTGCTCAGGAAGTCTCCGGCTGCTACCGGGGCCTGGTCCGTTCGATCAAGAACCAGAAGCTGCGCGGCGGCGCCGAGCGGCTTGCCAACTATCTGTTGACCCTTCAGGTCCGCCAGGGCGGCATTGAAACGGTCACGCTGCCCTATGAAAAACGGACCCTCGCCTCGCTGCTGGGAATGACGGCCGAAAACCTGTCCCGGGCCTTTGCCACCTTGTCTGACTACGGCGTTGAGGTGCAAGGCTCGGAAGTCAAGATCGCCAGGCCTGTGCCGCTGAGGCGTCTGGCTGCGCCAAGTCCGTTGATAGACAACCATATGCCGCCAGGCAAAGGCACGACAGGCAAGGCCGCCAAGGAAATGTGGCCGCCATCAGAACGATCCTGCAGCGCCGAAAGGGGCTAACCCCCCAATTCGGCCAGATGCTTAAGGTCTCCTGGCAGGTTTTCGTGCAGACGGTGCCCGGCCGGCTTACCGGCAAGAGCGGCGGAAATACGATGTATAAGCGCGCTCTTATCTTCGGCATTTTGCAACAGGTCACGCAAATCGCAGCCACCTTCGCCGAAGAGACACAGGCGCAGCTTGCCACGGGACGTTACCCGCAGCCGATTGCAGCCGTCGCAGAAGCCGGCGGCATAGGGGGCAATAAGACCAATCCGGCCGGCATAATCAGGGTGGGCATATTCGGCGGCAGGTCCGCCGTCCGGCAGTTTTGGCTGCAACCGCCAACCTCTTTGCGTGAGCCAGCCCGTCACCACGCTGCCCTTGATGTAATTGGCGGCGAAATAGTCCGCATTGTCGCCAGTCCGCATCAGTTCGATGAACCGCACGGCGATGGGGCGCTGGCGAACGAATTCTGCCCAGGCATCGAAGCCGGCCTCACCTGTGTTCTTAAGCAGAACCGCGTTGAGCTTTACCGACCTGAAATCCAGGCTGAGCGCCTCGTCGATTCCGGCCATGACCGCCGGCAACTTGTCGTGACCGGTGATCCGATGAAACGTGTCCCGGTCGAGCGAGTCGACGCTGACATTGAGGTGGCTCAATCCGGCATTTCGCCACTGGCGCACGCGACGATCCAGGTTCCAGCCATTGGTGGTCATGGCGATTTTGGTGATGCCGTCGACCGCGGACAAATTCGCGATTACGTCGATCAGATCGACCCTGACGCTCGGCTCCCCGCCCGTCAGGCGGATTTTGGAGACGCCGACCTCCGCAAATGCGGACGCCAGATTGGCGATTTCAGACGGGGTCAGGAAACTGAGCGGACCGGTTTTCTTCCAGCCGTCGGGTAAACAATAGGTACAACGAAAATTGCACACCTCGGTCACCGACAGCCGGACATAGGAAAAGCGCCGGCCGAATCCATCGGAAAGGTTGCGAGCCTCGAAGGCCATTAGAACGTCCTCATAAGATGAAAAGCGGCGGGTCACCCCGCCGCTCTGACCGGCACATTCCGTCGACTGTCCGTTATCTGCCGCAGCGTGTGGCGAAGGGGGAAAACGTCATTTGCCGCGGCTCCAATAATGACGACTCTACATCCGGTGCTTCCAAACTCTATTGACAGGTCCGTCGCGTTTGCTTGACATTCATCAATTACGTTCAGCGCCTCACGCGCGCAGACGGGCCGTGACGAGCTTTGGTCCATAGACCCGTATGAAGCCTGCAAACGCCATCATCCAAAGCGCGGCTGATATGATCAGGCCGGACATATATGCCTGAGGCATGAGAGCGGCGCCGACCCTCACTACGGCCGCCGCATTGACCAGAATGTAAATAATGAGCGTTCCCCGGTCGGCAGTCAGCGGCCGTCCCGTATGCCCGAGAGTCGATCTCGTCATCACGGCCAGGGTCATCACGCCAATGGCGCCTGCCGTCAGCGCATGAAGACCAGCCTGCATCGGCACCGCACCTGGCGGACTCACGACCTGCCCCAACGATGCCATGCCAAGCAGAACGAGGCCGATGACCAGCCACGCATAGCCCACGTGCAGTATCCACAGAAGGGGCTCCTTACCCGTCGCCAATCCCCGCCACCGGCTGAGGCGCCAGCCATTCAGGCCGCCCGCCGCCAAAAGCCCTCCACCGCTCCACATCGAGACGGGAACCATGGCCCAGCCCAGCAATGCGACTGCGGTGACAATGATGACAAGCAGATCCAGGCGGTTGAAAGACGGCGGCATGATAACCCGGCCGGCCTTTTTCAGCCAATTGGTCGTAAAGCTCGGAATAATGCGGCCGCCGATCAACGCTATGAGCGTCAGAACAATTCCGAGGGTCAACCGGATCGTCATCTGGGTTTCCCCGAGATGAAAGCCAATGTTGGCCAGGGCCAGAAGGGTCACCATGACGGCTATGGGCAGATTGCGCCAATTTTTGCCGGTCAGTATTTCCCGCCAGATCACGGCGGCGAAAACACAAAGAAAGGCGCTATCCAGAATCACGCCTGCGAGGCTGTCCCTGGCGGGGCAAAGCATTGCCACACGACCAATACCCCATAGGCCAAAAAGGATGGCGAGCGGAATGCCCGTGACCGGCAGCCGGCCGGTCCAGTTGGGCACGGCGGTCAGCAGGAAACCGGCTATGATCCCGCCGAGATAGCCGAACAACATTTCATGGGCGTGCCAGGAAACATTTATTCGCATCCCCGCCGCGTCTCCGCCCGAATAGATCCATATCCACAGCGGCACCATCAACGCCGACCAGACCGAGGCAAACAGATAGAAGGGTCTGAAGCCGGCGCTCAGAATGGAGACCCCTTTGAAGGCTCTCATTTGTTCTGCCGTTGTCGCCATAACGCAAACTCCTAAAATGAGACCAAATAATAATGCCTATTATTTGCAAATACGACGCGGCAGATCGTCACGCGCTTTCAGCGACCTTACTGCCAGGTTCTCCGAGCAGATAACCGGACACAAGCGGACCGGGGAGCGAGAGCGCCCGGAGCCTGGCGTTCAACTCGCCAACATCTATGGCCTTAGATGCAAAGGATTCGAACAACGGAGCCACGGCGATCATATCCACCGCGTGCGGGCTTAGTCTCAGGGTCGTCACGCCGGCATCCGTCAACCTATCGATAGAAACGCCAGGCACATGGACGCCATTCGACAGGATCTGGATACCATTGATGGCCAGAAAATCCTGGCCTTCGACCGTCCGGACGGATCGCCCGTCCGGATCACGGTCGCAGACGAACTGGCAGGCGTCCTTATGCAGATTGTGGGCGCGCGCGTGGTAGCAACGCCCCGAAAGCGCCAATGGCAGCCGGCCAAAAGCATGGATTTCAATCGGCAAGGTCGGAACTGACTTATGGATCGCGCTGATCGCTTCCAGCGAAAGCTCGATGTTGGCGCACAGACGCACACATCCCATGCCTACCAGTTGCTTCGCGGCGAGTTCGTTATAAACATTGAGGAACGGCCCCGCGACGAACGGCCGATTGTCGCGCCCAAGCAGGACGGACATGTCATTGACCTCGATTTCGTCTTCGACGCAGGCCAGCGCAGACGACATGGCCTGCTCCCGCTCAGTCGCCGGCAAGGCCAGGCTGGAAAAGACCACACTCTTTCCGGCATTGATCAGGCGTTCGGCGGCGCGAGCCAGGACGGGACCGAGAAACGGTATCCGTTTGGAGCATACAACCTCGCCCAGATAAACGCGGTCGAACGGGCTGTCATCTGCTATGCGCGCGTAAAAGGTCTCGGTGACTTCAGGCGACCAGTTGAAGAGCAAGGGACCCAGGCTTAGATTCGCTAACGCCATGACTTTTTATACGCCCCCGATGTCTCTCTTCGCCCCTCGGCCAGATCCGTAAGCAGGTCCGCATAGGGCGCGGTCGGCTCCCCCGCTTCAAGCGCATCGATGGCCAGCCTGAACGCCCTGGCGACGCGGGACACATATGCCTTGCCGCGTTGCCGCCCCTCCACCTTGACCGCGGTTACCCCGGCGCGTCTTAATCCGGCGAGCATATCCATGGCATTGAGGCTCACCGGGTCTTCAAACAGATACGAAGGCTTTTCGTCGAGAACGAAGCGCCCTTTGCACAAGGTCGGATATCCGGCGGGTTCGTTAGCGGCGTGGTGATCGATGGCAAACTCTCCGAGCCGGGATGTCATTGTACCGTGAGCCTCGGTAAAACTCACCGACTCGGGTGGCGAACATACACCCGTCAGATTTGGCGATCCGGGTGTCGCGTATGACGACAGGGCGCACCGGCCTTCCGCCATTACGCAAAGCCCGCCATAAACGAAGGCCTCGATCTCCACATCGACCGATTTGGTGAGCCGCGCGATCTCTTCCACACTGAGCACGCGAGGCAGGACGACACGTTTTACACCATAGGCCTGTGCATAGAAGGCGATTGCCTGGGGCGTGCCGGCCGCCGCCTGGACAGAGAGATGAAGCCGCAAATCCGGCCAGACCGAATGCGCATAGGCCAGAACACCGAGATCGGCGGCGATAATGGCGTTGACCCGTGATCGTGCGGCGCTGTCCACCGCTTTTTGCCAGGCGGCCGTATTGCCCGCCCGCGCAAAGGTATTGATCGCCAGCAGAAGTTTACCGCCCTTCTCACGCGTCCACCTGACGGCCGCCGGCAAATCGGCGGCTTCAAGATTTAAGCCGGGAAAGTTTCTTGCATTGGTTTCATCCTGCAGACCGCAATAAACGCTGTCGGCCCCGCCCTCTACGGCGGCCCGCATCATGGGCACCGATCCCGCCGGACATACCAGCTCCAGCTTTTTCCGTTTAGGCGACGCCATGACGCGCCCTGGTATACAATCCGGCGAACATTTTATCGAAGACAGGCTTCAACGGAGAAGGCAGACCCAAAATGTCGCCGGGCCCCAGTTCAGCCGCCTCCAGGGCGTTGTGAAGCGCCAATGCCGCGTCTGTGGCGCCATCCATCTTGATATGGCCGGCGAAGAAACTCGAATCCGCGTCGATCGTTCCATCGAACAGACCGAGCAAGGTCATAAACGTACCGCTGATTCTGACGGAATATGCCTCCCGATCCGCTGCCCCCACGACCTTAATGGCGCCTTGCTGCGTCAATGGTGTCAATTTGAACGCAAAGGGCAGGTCCGTTGGGCAAATCAGAAAGGCGGCCTGCTGAAACCGTCCCAGTCTGCGAAAGACCTCCGGACGTTCGGTCGCCAGACGCCGGACCGATGCCGTGAGCATTGCACTCAGTGGCGCCATCACCGGCTGAAACAGCCAGGTCGGGGGAGACGGCAACACCATAGGAAAAGAGCCGAGGAACTTTGGGCGCATAAGGATTGACCGAAACAGCAGGTTGCAAGAACCAGGCAGCGTGACGTCGAAGATCGTTCGGTAGCGTCCAGCAAAATGGTTTTTGAGTGAGACCATTTCTCAAACTATCTGCGGCAACAGCAAGGCCGGAACGTCTGTCGCACCGTTAAAATTTATCAAGCGAATGACCCAAAAGCCTTGGACGGACGATTGACAGCCTTTAATGCCGCGGACTCTTCCGGCCGGTATGAAAGTCTCAGTGAAGGAGTTTTCAACATGACCATGCAAGACACGCTCGTTAAAGACATCGCCGTTACGGTGCCAGGCGCCACGGCCGTTTTCCGGCGCTACAAAATCGATTTCTGCTGCAAGGGCGGTGTGCCCCTCAGCGAGGCGGCGGCAACCCGCGGGGTCGATCTGAACAGCGTGCTAAATGATCTGTCGGCACTCAAGGGAGGCGAAGTCGAAGCGCCGGATGCGACCGAAGCGCTTATTTTCTATATCGTCGAACGCTATCACGATGTGCACCGCGCGGAATTTCCGGAAGCCATTCGTATGGCGCGCCGCGTCGAAGCCGTTCACCGCGACAGCCCTGACTGCCCCCACGGGCTTGGCGATCTTCTGGCCATCATGGCGCATGAACTGGACGAACATCAGGCTGTCGAGGAACAAATGCTGTTCCCGTCCATGCTGAGCGGCCAGTATGATCTGACCCATCCGGTCGCCCGCATGATGAGTGATCATGAAGACCTCGGCGCCCAACTCGAAACCCTGGCGCAACTGACCACGGATTTCATCCCACCCAACAGCGCCTGCACGACCTGGCGCGCCCTCTATGCGGCCTGCCAAAAGCTCGATACGGATCTGCGCGTTCACCTGCACCTAGAGAACAACATCCTGTTCCCGCGGTTTGCTGATATGTCACTTGTAACGGCGTAAGGCGTCGCAATGGCCGGCATCAATCCAGACCTCCCTTTTTATCCGCTCAACATTGCGGTCCTGACCATTTCAGACACCCGCAATATCGAAACAGACACCTCGGGCGCGTTGCTGGCGGATCGCCTTCTCGCAGCCGGTCATAAGCTGATCGCACGTGTCATCGTAACCGATGATGTCGATGCTATTCGCAGTCAGGTCGGTAAATGGATCGCCGATGAGAATGTCGATGTCGTCCTGACGACCGGCGGCACAGGTTTCGCGCCGCGCGATGTGACCCCGGAAGCCATTCGCCCCCTCTTTCGCCGGGAAATGGAAGGCTTCGGCGTAGTGTTTCACCATGCCAGTCTGGCAACTGTCGGCGTGGCGACGCTTCAGTCACGCGCCTTCGCGGGGCAGGCCGGAGACACGTTCATCTTCTGCCTGCCGGGTTCGACCGGCGCCTGCAAGGACGGTTGGGACCTGGTGCTCTCGATGGAACTCGACAGCCGCTTCCGCCCCTGCTCCCTTGTCGGCCAGATACCGCGTTATCGCGGCATTTGTCCGTAACAGCCGTTTACGATCGTTCGCCGTTTCCACCAGAAAACACAAGCGCAATCGCTGGCGGCATGCTTGCGCCCTCCCCTAAGGCTTAAGGGGTTTCAATGATTTCAGATAAGAGATCATCGCCTTTCGATCCTTAGCCTCGGAGAAACTCCATGGCATAGTTGTGCCTGGATACATGCGGGCGGGGTCAATGAGAAACTCCTGAAGGTGGTCAGGAGTCCACATGTCACCATTATGGTTGGCTGCCCGCAACGCGGGAGAATAGTTAAATCCGACCACCGCCCCTACCGGCTTGCCCACAACGCCAAATAGTGCCGGCCCATCGCCTTTGACCATGTACCCGGTATCGTCGTGACAGGCCGTGCATCCATGATTGAAGAGGTTTCGGCCGGTGGCAATCTCTTTTGCGGTATCGGCGCACGCATTATGAACGACGAGCGTACCGACAAGAGTCATGCAGAGCGCTACGATTTTCATACTGATTTGCCTTGGCTGAGATTGGCACCTTGCGCAGGGCCCCGCTTTGAATAAGGGGCAATCGCGAGACCAGTGCATCGGAGGGATATGACGGCTAAAACAGGCCTTGGGCATCCTCGCCATAGCTGACCAGCAGGTTTTTGGTTTGTTGATAGTGCTCCAGCATCATCCGGTGATTTTCGCGGCCGAAACCTGAAGCCTTATACCCGCCGAAGGCCGCATGAGCCGGATAGACGTGATAACAGTTGGTCCACACCCGGCCCGCCTCAATCTCACGACCGATCCTGTACGCGGCGTTTCCGTTGCGTGACCAGACCCCGGCGCCGAGACCGTAGATCGTGTCGTTGCCGATGCGGATGGCGTCTTCGATGGTCTTGAAGGGGGCGACGGAAAGGACCGGCCCGAAAATCTCTTCCTGGAAAATGCGCATTGAATTATCGCCGACAAAGACGGTCGGTTTAACGAAATAGCCATTGTCGAGATCACCGCCCGGTTTGGCGGCCATACCGCCGGTCAGGCACGTGGCGCCTTCCTGATTACCGATGTCTATGTAACCAAGAATCTTGTGCAGTTGCTCTTCCGAAGCCTGAGCGCCCATCTGGGTTTCAGGATCAAGCGGATTGCCCACCTTGATATTCTCGACACGTTTGATGGCGCGCTCCAGAAACTTGTCGAAAATCGACTCCTGGATCAGGGCGCGCGACGGACAGGTGCAGACCTCCCCCTTGTTAAAAGCGAAGAGCGCGAAGCCTTCGAGCGCTTTGTTGAAGAACGCATCATCAGAGTCCATGATATCCGCCATGAAAATGTTCGGCGACTTGCCACCCAGTTCCATGGTCTGCGGAATGAGATGCTCTGACGCGTACTGCATAATCTGACGGCCGGTCGTTGTCTCGCCGGTGAACGAAACCTTCGAGATACGCGGGTTAGCGGCGATAGCCTTGCCGACAGTGCCCCCCGGTCCGGTCACGACGTTCAGCACCCCCGGCGGCAGGATATCGATGGTCAGGCCCGCCAGAATGAGCAGCGACAGCGGCGTGTTTGAAGCCGGCTTGATCACCGTGCAATTACCTGCGGCAAGGGCGGGCGCCAGCTTCCATGCGGCCATCAGCAGTGGGAAATTCCACGGTATGATCTGCCCGACGACACCCAGAGGCTCCTGAAAATGATAGGCGATCGTCTGATCGTCGATCGTCGAGATACGGCCTTCCTCGGCCCGGATACAGCCGGCAAAATAACGAAAATGATCAATGGCCAGGGGTACATCCGCGCCACGCGTCTCGCGTATGGGCTTGCCATTGTCCAGGGTTTCGGCGATGGCGAGGAGTTCAAGATTTTCCTCCATACGATCGGCGATCCTGTTCAGCATTTTCGCGCGCTCGGCCGGGGATATCTTCGCCCAGGCCGCCTTCGCCCTGTAGGCAGCGTCCAGGGCCGTCTCGACGTCCTGTGCCGTCGACTGGGCAAACTGGGCCAGAGGCTGGGCATTGATCGGGCTGTGATCGGTGAAATAAGCTCCATCGACAGGCGCGATCCAAGCTCCGCCAATGAAGTTCTCGTATCGGGCCGGCAGAGCGCCCTTCGTCCGGACAAACTCCACTGCCTTCTGGAACAGGGTGTCATTCTTGCTGTCGTACATGACGTAATCCTTTTAGGGCGGACCAGTATGCCCGTGATCGCTGGCTTTCAGTGCCTCACGGCTAAACCTGATCGTCAAATAGCACTGCAATCGTCCGGCTCATTTGATCAGGATCAAAGCCGAAGACAGTGCAGGCTCTCATAAGATGGCAATCATGGGGCCCGCAGGTCTCCGCATCCATTAACGAGGAGAGTCTTTGTGACGAAGACAATGAAAGCCGCCGTGGTTCGAAAATTCGGCATGGCCCTGGCTATAGAAGACATGCCGATTCCTGTGCCCGGCTTTGGTGAAGTGCTCGTCAAGGTGGTCGCCTGCGGCGTTTGTCATACCGACCTGCACGCCGCCAACGGCGACTGGCCGATAAAGCCGCAGCCCCCCTTCATTCCCGGCCATGAGGTCGCGGGCGTGATCGCCGCTATGGGCCCCGGCGTGACCGGGTTGAAAGAAGGGGATGCCGTCGGCGTCGCCTGGCTGCATGATGCCTGTGGACATTGCGAATATTGCGAGACCGGCTGGGAAACCCTGTGCGAGCAACAACACAACACCGGATACAGTTGCAATGGCGGCTTCGCTGAATATGTCATCGCTGCGGCCGCCTTCGTGGCGCGTCTGCCTTCAGGCGTTGGGTTCGCTGAAATTGCCCCGATATTGTGTGCCGGCGTCACCACCTACAAGGGCCTGAAAGAGACCGAAGCCCGCCCCGGAGAATGGGTCGCCATTTCGGGCGTCGGCGGGTTGGGCCATGTGGCGATACAGTATGCCAAGGCTATGGGTTTGTATGTCGCCGCCATCGATATTTCAGCCGACAAGCTGGCCCTGGCGCGTTCGGTCGGTGCCGACATCGCCGTGGATGGCCGGTCACCGGAAGCCGTAGCCGACATATTGAAGGCCACCAGTGGCGGTGCGCACGGCGTGCTGGTCACGGCAGTATCGCCGCCCGCCTTTTCACAGGCGCTGAGCGTGGTGCGTCGCAAGGGGACAGTCAGCCTGGTTGGCCTGCCGCCTGGCAATTTCCCGACACCGATCTTCGATGTGGTTCTGAAGCGTATTACCGTGCGCGGCTCGATCGTTGGCACGCGTCGTGACCTCGATGAAGCGGTGGCATTTGCCGCTGCCGGCAAGGTCAAGGCGGACATCAGGAAAGCACCGCTGGAGGATATCAACGCGATTTTCTCCGACCTGACGGCAGGTAAGATTGAAGGCCGGATGGTGCTCGATTTTTCTTGAGATGAATCGCGCATGTCGGCTCACCTGGGGCGATAAGCGGGCCTAGCAGCAAGCCGGCGCCCTCAAGAATCAGGTGACGCCTCCACAATTCGTGTTCGCCAGTGCCGAGAGTTTCATGAACGTCAACATTCCCCCCGTCGACCATTACAGCCACATTCTGGAAGGCGGAAAGGCGCTGCCACGTATCACGGTGGCCGTCATCCATCCGGTCGACGCCCACGCGCTGGAAGCCACGGCAGACGCCGAGGCCACCGGGCTGATCGCGCCCATACTGATTGGCCCGAAAGAGCGCATTCAAAAAATTGCACAGGACGCCCGCATCGATATATCCGGCTGGCCGCTGATCGATGTGGAGCACAGCCATGCGGCCGCGGAAGCCGGCGTGGCGATGGCGGCCCGTGGTCAGGTCGATGCCCTGATGAAGGGATCCTTGCATAGTGACGAACTGCTGACGGCGGTCGTGGCGAAGACCTCTGGCCTGCGCACCGAAAGGCGGGTATCGCACGCCTATATTCTTGATATCCCGATGTATCATAAGCCTCTGATCATCACGGACGCAGCCGTCAATATCGCGCCCAATCTCGACGAAAAGGCCGACATCTGCCGTAACGCCATCAGCCTGTGGCACAGCCTGTTCGGTAACGACCGCCTGCCAAAGGTGGCGCTGCTGTCGGCGGTAGAAACCGTGATGAGCGCCTTACCCTCGACTATCGACGCCGCCGCCCTTTGCAAGATGGCCGATCGCGGCCAGATCACCGGGGCTATTCTTGACGGTCCCCTCGCCTTCGACAATATCATCAGCCTCGAAGCCGCCGCCGATAAGGCGCTTGTGTCTCCGGTTGCGGGTGATGCCGACATCATCGTTGTGCCCAATATTGAAGCCGGCAATGCCCTGGCCAAGGAGCTGATCTACCTCGGTCATGCGCAGGCCGCAGGTATCGGGCTTGGCGCGCGGGTGCCGATCATCCTGACCAGTCGGGCCGACTCGCTGCGGACGCGTCGGCTGTCCTGCGTGGTGGCGCAATATCTGGTCGATGCCCGTCAAAAAGGCCGCTTGAAATGAATGACGCCCTGCTCGTCCTCAATGCCGGTTCTTCGAGCCTGAAATTCCGCCTGTTCGGTTTAACGCCCGACCTGCCCGTCATCGCGGGTGGCAAGGTGAGCGATATCGGTGGCCGGCCGGTCTTTCAGGCACATGGAACCGGCGACGGGACGGCCGCTCTGCCGCTTCAAGCGGACGCCGGCGAAGCCCTGGCCTATGTCCTTGGCTGGCTGAAGACCCATGCCGGACAATGGACGCTACGCGCCTGCGTTCACCGGATCGTGCATGGCGGGCCGGATTTCGTCAGAGCGACCGAACTGGATCGTCGAACGGTCGATGAACTGCGCCAATTCAACAGTCTGGTGCCCCAGCATCAGGCGCACAACCTGTCGGCCATTGAGGCTCTTTGGGCGGAGGCGCCGCGACTGCGCCAGTTCGGCTGTTTCGACACAGCCTTTCACGCCCGTATCGATCCGCTTCACCGAGCGTTTGCCCTGCCGGCCGACTTGCGCAACAAAGATATCAGACGCTACGGGTTTCACGGTCTTTCCTATGCCTGGATTGCCCACCGGCTGAAATGCGACCATTCCGCCCTTTCCAGGGGGAGGGTCGTCGCCGCGCATCTGGGTAACGGGGCCAGCCTGTGCGCGATGAAAAATGGCCAGAGCATCGACACTACCATGGGCCTGACAGCGCTTGATGGCCTGCCCATGGGTACGCGCTGTGGCGCGCTCGATCCCGGCGTCGTGCTTTATATGCAACGAAATCTGAACATGACGCCGGAAGACGTCGAAGAGGTGCTTTACAACCAGTCCGGCCTCAAGGGCCTGTCCGGTATCAGCAATGACATCAAGACCTTGTTGGCAAGCCCCCTGCCCGGCGCCGCCTTCGCGCTCGACTATTTTGCCCTGAAAACCGCGCAGCAAATCGCCGCCATGGCCATCAGCCTGGGCGGTATGGACGGACTAGTCTTTACCGGCGGCATCGGAGAAAACGCCGCCCCGATACGTGACAAGATCCTCCACCATCTCGCTTGCCTGCCAACTTTTGAAACCCTCATCATCGCCGCCAATGAGGAGCGCCAAATGGCGCTTGAGATCATGGCGGCCTTCTATCAGGAGACTGTCTCATGACTGACGCCCCCAAGGGTCTGGTTATCGGCATTGCCAACGAAGACTCTATCGCCTGGGCCTGCGCAAAGGCTTTTCATGACCAAGGCGCCCAATTGATCCTCACCTATCAGGGGGAAGAGACCCGGCGCGCGGTTGAAGCCCTCGGCGCCCGGATTGGCATCACAGGTTTCTATCCGCTCGATGTCACCGACACTCAGCAGATGGATGCTGTTTTCACGGCGATCTCGGTGGAATTCGGCCATCTGGATTTTCTGCTGCACTCCATCGCCTACGCCCCGGCGGCCGACCTTCTTGGCGAACTGACCAATGCCTCTGCCAGCGGATTTGCCACGGCTATGGACGTGTCATGCCACTCTCTCATTCGGTTAGCGAAGCGTGCAAAACCGTTGATGACGAAGGGCGGGTCGATCCTCACCATGAGCTACTACGGTGCTGAGAAAGTCATGCCGCATTATAATCTGATGGGGCCTGTCAAGGCGGCCCTGGAATCCAGTGTTCGTTATCTTGCGTGGGAACTGGGTACGTGCGAAATTCGCGTCAACGCCCTGTCGCCCGGTCCGGTCCGAAGTCGGGTTTCTCCCCATCCCGGACGGTTTGATGAGATTATGCAGGAAGACGTGTTCCGCACGCCCCTGCACCGGGCCATCACCTTGCAACAGATCGGCGATGTCGCCGCCTTCATGGTGTCGCCGAAGGCCTCCGGCATCAACGGACAGGTCATTCATGTCGACAACGGCTACACCGCAACCGGCTAACACCGTTCCGAACACCATAGTAAAACGAAAGCGTTTTGATCCCGGTCAGACCCCCTGTTTCTGCCTCATGCGATCATGTCGCCTACCCTTAAAAACAAAGGAGGCTCTGATGCCCGCAGATACCGCCTGTTATAAAAGACAAATCATCTGCTGGTGACCGTCCCGGCTCCGACATCCCGTGTATAGAAAGCCAGCGGCAACGAGCCAGGTCGCGAGTTGCTGGTCTGTAGCGCCATGATCCGCATGGACGATAAAACAAATATCATGCACGCGCAGCCAGTCGAGCAGGCCCTGAATCGCTTCAGGCACATACGGTGCATATTCGACGTCCCGTCGACATGCCGGCGCCAGGTGCGGACCGAAATAGCAGTCGAAATCAGGAGACGACGGCGTCGCGTTCAGGGCCATAAAGCCTAAAGACTCTCCTTCGACCGTCGCCACCGACCACATCCATCCCGTGTCGTCGCCTGCCCTTCCGTCCACGGCACGATAGGCATCTGGCAATATCGCATCGCCCCCCTGGCCCGTATGGACCAGTTCCAGCCGCAGGTTCGTGGTTTGGATGAATATCGGTACTGGCTTCATCGAAAGAGCGTCCGGCTTCAACCGTTGCACCGCGATACTATGAGAGCGTACCTCAATGGGGACAAAGCAAAGGGTCATTGTAAACCTCTCCATCAAGACATTTTGTCAATCAGTGGCGTGATCACAGATGTATTTCTGCTCCGGGGTCAGCTCCAAACGATCGTCGGTCTTTGGGCGTCTGCGGGCTTTCCTTTCCGTTGTCTGCTGGGCTGCCGGTGCGTCACTGTTCGCAGGCCGACAAGTGACGGTTAATTCGCAACCATCCCCTCCGACCTCACGCTCGAAAATCAAATCCTTCGGTGTCTGGCCTGGCATAGTGGCCTCCTCTGTTTATCGTAAAGGCTTTGTAAATCGTTGCTATATGTCCGGGTTTGACCGTGATCAAAGCCGACAGACAATATCGAAGAAATCCGCGCGGCGAGGATGAAACAACCTGGCTAATTCGAAGCGTGGTCGGCAGTAGATCGCATCGATAATCGTCATGACACAGCGTACGGAACCATATGCTGCGCGCGACACATCGCCGTTCGTCACCAGCCTATGGCTGAGGCGGATTGAAGCACGGGTATGCCTCCCGAACTCATTTGCCATCCTTTAATGTGACAGCAAAAGGGGAAGATGAGAGTGTTGAAGGACATGGCGCGTCGCCCCGCCCAGAACGGCTTCTTCCAAGTGCCCCCGACCATAGCCCCCCATGATCAGGAGCCCGGCCCCGAGTCCGCTACTCTTTTCAAGCAACCGCGCACCAACCCCTTCACCATCGCGTGGGATATGTACACATTTGGCGAACACTTCGTGGCTTTCCAGGTAACTTGTGAGATCGGCCTCGTGGCTTTGGGCTGGATAGCCGCCATCTTCTTCTGCCATAAACACGTAGACGTCCTTCGCCCGTAAGAGAAACGGCAGTCCATCCCGCATGGCTCTTGCTGCCGACAGACTCCCGTCCCATGCCAGGACAACGGTCTGCGGAAATCCGCTAGCCGACAACACAGCACCGGGAAGCCGCGGCAACAGAAGAAGTGGCCGTGCTGTTTTGTAGAGCGCCGCCCGGATCGTCTCCTGATCACCATCGCTGCTATTGTCAAAGCCGGCGATGATCAGATCGACCGTACGTCCCTCGGCATTCAGGCATTCGGCAGGCGCACCGACGCGGGCACGAAAAACAACCGTGGTGCGACTGGCGTCGGGATGCGCTCCCTCATCTTCCTGGATCACGGTCATCGCATTCTTCCCGGCCCATTCCCGCGACAGCTCTATCGCTGAACTGTACAGGTCGCGTGCGCCCTTCTCCAGGATATCGACAGATGTCGCACCGCCATAGGTAGCAAACCCATAGCCCCCGATCCCGAGGGTTTCCGCCGCCAGTATCGGCGGCTCGGCAATATGCAGGATGCGCAGGCGGGCGTGACCTTCCCGAGCCAGGGTGAAGGCGGTGCTGAGTGCATTGAGGTCGTAGCGCTCGCCACTGAACACACACAGAATGGACTTGATAGACATAGTACAGCTCCCTGCATGGCCCTTGCCAATAGCTTCCCAGGATACTGCCAAAATGGACAGGACAGTTTGACCGCGATCAAACAGACATGCCATCAAAAGATATAGGCTTTGATCAGCCATTCAGGCCAAGGAATGTCTTCCATGTCGATCAAATCGATTCTTTGCGTCTATGGCGGCGCGTTGTTCGAGCAGAATGCCCTTTGCACCGCCCTGTCGCTGGCGGACCATTTCAAGGCGGAAGCGCGGTTTCTGCACATTTCCATTCCGCCTGATGTTTATCCGGAACTCTACGGCATGACGCTTTACGGGCAGGCCGTCACCGGCGATGCCGGGGGACTGGAATCGATCGCCGAAGCCAATGAAGAGCAGCGAAACATCGCCCAGACAAGGGTTATAGCGGCTGCCAAGGCGGGGAATATTGCCTTTAGTCGCGAGGATTGCCTCGATGGCGCAACCGGCGCGGCCATCGCCGTCTTCTGTCCTGTTACCGCCCGCACCCGACACTGCCTTCCACCCGTCGGCCGACTGGCCGATCTGATAGTCATAGGACGCGAAACATCCAGATTCGCTGGCGATCTCGAAACGGTGATGTGCGGCTTGTTCGACACCGGTCGCCCCGTCCTCGTTATTCCACATGCCGACGATCACCCCACCCCACTCTGTTTAACGCGTAAGGTCGCCGTCGCCTGGGATGGCAGCCTGCCAGCGGCGCGGGCGCTTTATCATGCCCTGCCATTGCTGCGCCAAGCTGACCAGGTCCAGATTATCTGTGTCCGCCCAACAAACGCAGGAACTGAATTCGAACCGGAGGGTGGCCTGGCGCACTGGCTCGATTTACATGAGCTGACAGCACACATTCACCGCGTCGAGCGGTATGAGCGTACGAGCGGCGAGGCCATTCTGAGCGATGCAACGGCCTTCGGCGCCGACTGGCTGGTCATGGGCGCATACGGTCACAATCATATTGGAGAAATGATTCTGGGTGGCGCGACCAATCACATTCTCAAGCACAGTGACATGCCTGTCTTCCTGGCACACTGAGGCCAGCTAAGAAGCCTTGCCGCCCAGGCGGTGTCCAGATGTCGCGCCGCGTGGCGGAGCTTTGTTCTATCATACCCAGATAACTCGCGCACACAGGCTTGAACCCGCTTTGTCTTCGCCGGAGATCAAGGCTTCGCATGTAGGGTTTTGAGATAGGCGATGACGCCTGCCCGGTTCTTTGTCCCTTTGATCATGAAAGGCATACCTGTACCGGGACGCACATGATGCGGATTGGTCAGGAAGCGATCAAGGGCAGACGGGGTCCACACATCCCCATCGTCATAGGCTTTCACCAGGGCGGGAGAATAGTTAAATCCGTCGACAGACCCGACGCGACGCCCCACCACACCGAATAAGGCAGGGCCGATGTCGTTGATCATGTGCTGGCTGTTGTCATGACACAAGCTGCATTTGCTCGTGTAGATTTGTGCCCCCAGCGCCACCCGGCTTGCGCTGACTGGCTTAGCCGCCAACGCCGGTGATGCCAGCAGCACACCAGCCAACGCCGCAACTGTCAGTACATGGTTCATGGCGGCTCTCCAGTTTTTTCTCAGGTTCGCCAAAGCATAACAGCCACTTTACATAAGTGATTTGACGTCGATCAAATGCCTGCTGCCACCTTCCGCCTACCCTGAAGCCAAATGGAGCCGAAAAGATGCGTGCCATGCAGCTATCAGGAACAGGGCCTCTACATGACAGATCGCTTGAACGCGTGGAGGTCCCCGTGCCCGTGCCAGCCCCCGGCGAGGTCCGTCTGCGTGTCCTCGTCTGCGGAGTCTGCCATACCGAACTGGACGAGATCGAGGGCCGAACGCCCCCACCCCACTTGCCGGTCATTCCCGGGCATCAGGTCATCGGGCGCATAGATGCCATCGGTCACGGAGTTGAAGGGCTATCCATCGGTGATCGGGTCGGCGTCGCGTGGATATTCCACGCGTGCGGCCGCTGCCGCCATTGCGTCAAAGGCGAAGAAAACCTCTGCGCCAATTTCCAGGCCACCGGCCGCGACGTCAATGGCGGCTATGCTGAACAAATGGTCGTCTCCGCCCAATTCATTCATGCCATTCCGCAGGGCTTCAGCGACGTCGAAGCCGCGCCCCTGCTCTGTGCCGGCGCGGTCGGCTTTCGCGCTCTGCGCCTGACAGGCCTGATCGACGGCGAACAGGCCGATCCGGCCCTCGGTTTTAGCGGTTTCGGCGCCTCGGCGCATCTGGTCCTGCAACTGGCTCGCCTGCGCCTGCCATCATGCCGCTTTTACGTCTTCGCCCGCAGCGCCGAAGAACGCGCCTTTGCTCTAGACCTCGGCGCCGACTGGGCGGGCAGCTTCGATGACACGCCGCCTTATCCGCTGGACGCCATCATCGACACGACGCCGGCCTGGCGCCCGGCGGTTTCCGTGCTGCGCCATCTCGCACCCGGCGGCCGGCTGGTCATCAACGCCATTCGCAAGGAAGAGGCTGACAAGGCTGCGTTGCTGGAACTCGATTATGCCCGTGACCTGTGGCTGGAGAAACAGGTCCGCAGCGTGTCCAATGTCACCCGCGAAGATGTCCGCGAATGTCTCCTATGGGCGGCCGAAGCGGATCTCCACCCGCAGGTCGAGGTTTATGACCTCGAAGACGCCAATCAGGCCTTGCTGGATCTCAAGCAAAAGCCGGTACGCGGCGCTAAGGTTTTGCGTGTCGCCGCGGATACCACTGCCCCGTCAGCCATTTTAGTCCCTCCAGCGCCACGAGCATGACGGGTCCGGCGAACAGGGCCAGGGCGATCATTGGCAAGGACGGCGCTTCGAAACTGAAGAGATGGCGGGCGAACGGCAGGCTTAAGCCCACGGTCAGGATCACCGCCACGGCAAGGAAGACAAGAACCAGCGCCCGGTTTGGTCGGCTTACCGCCGCCAGAATGGAGACCGCACGCGAGCGATTGACCAGCACCAGGCTGAGAATGACCGCGACCAGGGCCACGAAGGTCACGGCCCTCACCGCATCAACCGGCAGTCCGGCCCACAAGGCAAAAAACAGCACAAGCACGACCACACCCAGGGCGAGCCCGCCCTGCATCACGCCACGGCTGATAAAGGCGAAGGAAAACATCGGCCGTTCCGGATCACGCGGCGGGCGGCGCATGACGTCGTCCTCCTCGGTTTCCGCCTCGAAGACGAGCGTACAGACCGGATCGATGATCATTTCGAGAAAAGCGATATGCACCGGCCCCAGCAGGATCGGGAGGCCAAAGATCAGCGGCAGCAGCGCCAGGCCGGCAATCGGCACATGAACCGCCAGGATAAAGGTCACCGCCTTGTGCAGGTTGTCATAGATGCGCCGTCCCAGCCGGATCGCCTTGACGATCGAGCCGAAGTCATCGTCAAGCAGTACGATCGCCGCGGCTTCCCGCGCCACATCCGTACCACGCTGCCCCATGGCGATGCCGATATGCGCCGCCTTGAGCGTGGGGGCATCATTGACGCCATCGCCGGTCATCGCCACCACCTCGCCCTGCGCCTTCAGCGCCTCCACAATGCGCAGTTTCTGTTGCGGCATGATGCGGGCAAAAACGGTCGTGTGCTCGATCCGGCGGCTGAGATCGACATCCCCCATCGCCGCCAGTTCGTCGCCGGTCATCACATCGGTGGCATCGATCCCGGCCTGGGCCGCGATGGCCCGCGCCGTCACCGGATAATCACCGGTGATCATCACCACGCGGATACCCGCCGTCCGGCATTCCGCCACGGCCGCCGGCACAGAGGGTCTCAGGGTATCGGCCAGCCCTACCAGGCCGAGAAATTCAAACGCGAAGCCGCGCTGATCCTTAGTCTGTAACGGTCGCGCCGCGCCCGCCCGCGCTACCCCCAGAACGCGTAGCCCTTCCGCCGCCATGGCGTCGGCGTCACGCAAGAGCCGCGCATGGTTGTCTTTGTCCAGCCGGCAAAGTCCGGCGATTGCTTCGGGCGCGCCCTTGCCGGCGACCACCAGATCTTCGCCCTCCTCTGCCTGCCAGACATTGGTCATGGCCAGCAGATCCGGATGCAGGCCAAAAGTCTGAACCAGTTGTACATCGCCACCGCCCGGACGAAACTTATGCAGCGCCTTTTCCATCGGATCGAACGGCTCACGCGCGCTGGCCAGGACGCTGAAATGCGCGAGATCGTGAAAGGCCGGCGGCAGCGCCCCTTCAGAGGCATTGAAAATCGCGCCATCAGCCCGCCGCAGTTCGGCCACCCGCATGATGTTCTCGGTCAGGGTGCCGGTCTTGTCCGTGCAGAGGACCGTGGCCGCGCCCAATGTCTCGATGGCCGCCGCCCGACGAGTCAGCACCCGGGCGCGGGAAATCCGCCAGGCGCCCATCGCCATGAAGATGGTGACGACAACGGGAAACTCTTCGGGCAGCATCGACATGCCAACGGCGATGCCCGCCAGCAGCGCCTCCAGCCAGGTGCCGCGAAACAGGCCGTAAAGAATCATGACCGCCAGGCTGATTGCGCCGCCACCGATGGCGAAGATGCGCACAAGCCGGCCCATTTCACGTTTCAGCCTGGGTGGCTCCGTCGTGAGTTCGCCCAGGCTCTGGCCGATGCGCCCGATCTGGCTGCGCGGCCCGGTGGCGATCACCTCGGCCAAACCAGCGCCACCCACCACCATCGAACCGGAATAGACATAGGGCAGGTCATCACCGCCCGGCGGCGCAAAGGCGCCCCCAGCGGCCGAGGCCACCTTCCTTACCGGCACAGATTCGCCGGTGAGCAGGGATTCGTCGGTTTGCAGGCTCTGGCACTCGACCACGCGGCCATCGGCCGGCACCCGGTCGCCTTCGTTGAGTACCAGCAGGTCGCCGGCCACCACGTCCCGGCCGGCGATCCTTAGTCGCTCGCCATCACGGATCACCAGAGCACGCGGACTGGTCAGATCGCGCAGCGCCTCAAGCACTCGCTCGGTGCGCGCCTCCTGCACCACGGTGATCACCACCGAAAAGAGGGCGAGCACCATCAGAATGATGGCTTCGCTCAGATCACCAAGGAAGAGATAGATCACACCGCCAGCGATCAGCAAGGCCAGCATCGGTTCGCGGATGACCTCCAGTGCGATCCGAAAAGGGGTGCGTCTGGCCTGACGCGGCAGTTCATTCGGCCCGTCCCGTTGCAGCCGCGCCTGTGCCTCGGCCGCACTCAGACCGGAGTTTGTCTCGTCTGTCGGCCTCGACATGGCGTCTCCTGATAAAATACCGGCGCGGCACTCTTTAGTTCTGTGGTATAATTACACAGGAATTGCCTTGATCTGGATCATACGACTTCAGACTAAGACTGACAATCTCAAGCTGGTCCGGCAAACTGTTCATAAGCCATCATGGCATCAGCGGCATACATCAGCGAAGGGCCGCCGCCCATATAGATGGCCATACCCAGGCACTCCTCGACCTCGGCCTTTGTCGCGCCAAGCCGCACCAGCGCCTCCATATGAAAGCCGATGCAGCCGTCGCAGCGGGTGGCGATGCCAATGGCCAGCGCGATCAGTTCCTTGGTCTTTTTATCGAGCGCGCCATCCTTGCCGGCGGCCTGGGCCATGGCGGAAAACCCGCTCATCGTGTCGGGAATATCCTTGCGCAGGGTCTTGATGTTGGCGGAAATGCGTTTGGTGATGTCAGGATAGGACTTGGTCATGGCATACTCGTTTACTTGAAGCTGACGCCCGGCTTGACGCCCAGCTTCTTGAAGATCATGGCGGCCGGGCAGAAACCGGTAAAGGCTGCCTGGAACATGTTGGCGCCGGCAAAGGCGGTCAGCCAATACCACAGCGGGTTGACGAAGTAGCCAAGTGCCAGACTCGTCAGGACGACGAAACCGGCAAAGGCCATAACGGCTTTATCGAGAGTCATGATTATTCACCTTTCAGCTTGTGGGCGCCCATCAGATCGAGCGCCATTTTCTCGAAAAACATTTCACTTTTGCCGGCCCTGACCTTGCCCAGGAAGTAGCTTTCGAACGCCGCCTTCGCCATGTGAACCCACTTGCCATGCGCCGACCAGTTGATGTTGCGCGGCGGGATCTGCGGCTGGGCGAAGAAAGCCACGCCGCCATCGCCGAAATCGGCCAGGCAGATGGCGTTCCACGTGGCCTCATGCGTTGGCGGCTTACCGGCCAGAATGTCCTTCAGATTATGGGCAATCGCCGTACACATGGATTCGATCATGAAGCCGGTCTTGGGGACGCCTACCGGCACGGCGGTCTTTCCCATGGGCGGAATAGCGACGCAGACACCGAGGCCGAAAACATTAGGGAATGTCGGGTTCTGCTGGTGCTTGTCGATCAGGATGAAGCCGCGCGGATTGGTCAGGCCCTCGATGCCCTTGACGGCATCGACGCCACGAAACGCGGGCAGCATCATGGAAAAGCCGAACGGCAGGTCATGGTCGGCCTTGTGCGCGCCGTCCTCCGTCAGTTCTTCAACGAACATATGCCCCGCTTCAACCTTCGACACCTTGGCATTGGTGATCCACTTGATATGGCGGTTGCGCATCTCGGATTCGAGCAGGCCCTTGGTATCACCGACGCCATCGAGGCCGAGATGGCCAATATAAGGCTCGGAGGTCACGAAGGTCATGGCCACCCGATCGCGTACCTTGCGTTTACGCAGTTCGGTATCAACGATCATGGCAAATTCGTAGGCCGGGCCAAAACACGACGCCCCCTGTACCGCACCGATCACGACAGGTTTCGGATCGGCGGCCAGAGCATCAAATGCCTTCGCCGTTTCGACAGCGTGATCGACATGACAGACCGACGAGGTAAAGCCGTTTGGCCCTAACCCCTCGATTTCATCAAAGGCTAGCTCAGGCCCGGTGGCGATGACCAGATAGTCATAGACCAGCTCCATATTGTCGTTCAGGATCAACTGGTTCTTGCCCGGCTCGACAGCCTTTGCCCCCATGCTGTGAAAGACAATCCCCTTCTTCTTGAAGACGGGCGCCAGCTTGACCTCGATGGCCTCGCGGGTACGCCAGCTTACCGCCACCCACGGATTTGACGGTACGAAATGATAGGTGTCGCCTTTATTGACGACGACCACTTCGGCCTTTTCGCCGACCGCTTCCTTGATTTCAAACGCGGCGATCGAGCCGCCCAGACCGGCGCCCAATATGACAATGCGAGGTATCTTCCCGGTATTCATAAGCCCTTATCCTTCATTTTTTCGGCCTTCGTCTGGCCAGCCCATAATCCTAGGATCAAAATAGCGGGTGCGATTTGATCCACGTCAACCCGGAGGTCCCTGATTGATGCCATTTCTTGACCGGGACGCCGCGAAATGCGGTGAAAGGCCTTGATTGTATATTTTAATTACCTTATATTCGATTTATCGAAAATACAAATGTTTTTTAAAACCCACTGGAGTCACTCCCATGTTCAGTCAGTTTACCGTCAAAAATCTTACACCGGCCGAAGTGAGTGAGGGACTCAGCCGCGGTGAGATCGTGCTTGTCGATGTCCGCGAGTTGGACGAGCACAATGCCGAGCGCATCAAGGGCGCGGTCAGTGTTCCCTTGTCACGGCTGGAAACCGCAAAACTGCCCGATGCCGACGGCAAGCGGATCGTCATGCACTGCGCCGGTGGTGTACGTTCAGCAAGGCCCGTGACATTGTGCCGCAAGCGCGGCCTGACAGTCGACCATCACCTGGCGGGCGGTATCGCCGCGTGGAAGGCCCACGGCCTGCCGACCATACGATAATATATAAAAGGGGTGCGCCACATGCTTCGATCAGGCCAAATACTGCGGACAGGACTGTCCATTATTGCCATATCCATTGCCGTGTCAGGCATGGGGCTGGCCTCGTGCGGCCGGAAGGAACCCGCTCCGGCGGTGACCGCCTACAAAGGCCCGACCCTGCACATTACCGCCCAGACGATCGACGATGTGAAGCCGCTGGCCGCCACCCTGACCACGCGCCAGACCGGCGAGGCGACGGCGCGCGTCTCCGGCATCCTGACCAGCCTGAAGGTGCGCGAAGGCGACACGGTAAAGCAGGGTCAGGTGATCGGTTTCGTGCAGGACCAGAGGCTGAACCTGCAAACCGGCGCCTATGATCAGGCCGCCGTGGCCGCCGAGGCTCAGGCCAACCTGGCGCGCGCCGCCCTGAAACGCACCCAGACCCTGTTTGACAAGGGCATATACGCCCAGGCGAAGCTTGATCAGGACAAGGCGGCAGCCGATGCCGCCGCAGCCAATGCCCGCGCCGCCCGCGCCCAGACCTCCGCCAGCGGCGAGGCGGCGCGGCAGGGCGCCATCCTGGCCCCGGCCAGCGGCCGCATCATCCACGCCACCGTGCCGGTCGGATCGGTCGTCATGGCCGGCCAATCCGTCGCCACCGTAACGGCCGGCGCCCGCGTGGTGCGCATCGAGCTACCGGAAGCCCAGGCCACGGCGCTCAGCCTTGGCCAGAATGTGCTTCTGGACGCCAATGGTGTGCGTAGCGCAGGCGTCATCAACGAAATCTATCCATCCGTCACCGCCGGACAGGTGGTGGCCGATGTCGCGCCCCAGGGGCTGGAAAACGCCGTGATCGGCCAGAAGGTCACCGCCTATGTCGGCGTCGGTCGGCGCAGCGCGATCGTCCTGCCACGCGCTTATGTCACGACGCGCTATGGCCTCGACTACGTCCGCCTGATGCAAAAAGACGGCACGGTCATGGAAACCACGGTCCAGACGGCTCCGACCGGAGATCCACAAAACCTCGAAATCCTCGGCGGCCTGAACAGCGGCGATGCCGTCGCCCCCTATGGCGCTTCTTCGGGAGCGGCCCAATGAGCGACGCAAAGCTGGGCCTTTCCGGCCGCCTGACCAAGGCCACCCTGACCTCGCCGCTGACGCCGCTGTTCCTGATCGTCGCCATTCTTGTGGGCCTGCTCGCGGTCATGTCGATCCCGCGTGAGGAAGAGCCGCAGATCAGCGTGCCGATGATCGACATCAGCGTCGGGGCGCCCGGGCTGAAGGCCGTCGACGCGGCGCAACTGGTGGCCAAGCCGCTGGAAACCATCGTCAAGAGCGTCAATGATGTCGACCATGTCTACAGCTTCATCGATGACGACCGCGTGCTGGTCACGGCCCGCTTCAAGGTCGGCACCGATCCGGACAACGCCGCTATCCGCATCCGCGAGAAGCTGGACGCCAATATGGACCGCCTGCCGGTCGGCATCGCCGCGCCGCTGGTGCAGACGCGCGGCATCAATGACGTGCCGGCCATGATCATCACCCTGTCACCCAAACCCGGCAGCGGCGACGCCTTAAGTGACACGGCCCTGTATAATCTGTCCGCCCGCCTGCGGGTCGAACTGGCCAAGGTCGATAATGTCGGCCTGACCTTCATCGTCGGCGGCCGCCCGGAAGAAATCCGCATCGAGCCTGACGCCGCCGCCATGAGCGCGCGCGGCATTTCGCTGGACACCCTGATGAGCGGCGTCAAGGCCGCCAATACCAGCTTTCCGGCTGGCAGCATCCGCCAGGCCGGGCAGGCTGTGACGGTCGGCGCCGGCCAGACCCTGCAGACGGCCACGGATGTCGGCCTGATCACCCTGCCCTCGGTGACGGGCCAGAATGTCCTTGTCCGCGATGTGGCGACCGTCATCCAGGCGCCGCGCGAGGACCAGTCCCATGTCTTTCGCTATGCCCGCCTGAAGGACGGCTCCTGGGGGCAGTCGCCGGCCGTCTCCCTGGCCATCGCCAAGCGCAAGGGCGCCAATGCGGTGGTGCTGTCCCATGCCGTACATGCCCGTGTCGAGGCCCTGCAGGGAACGCTGATCCCCGCTAATGTGCAGGTCTCGATCACGCGCGACTATGGCGAGAGCGCCAATGAAAAGGCCAATGAACTGCTGTTTCACTTGGGGCTGGCCACGGTCTCCATCGTCATCCTGATTGGCTTTACCATCGGCTGGCGCGAGGCGGCCGTTACCGCGGTGGTTATCCCGACCACGATCCTGCTCACCATGTTCGCCTCAAACCTGATGGGCTATACGATCAATCGCGTCAGCCTGTTCGCCCTGATTTTCTCGATCGGCATACTGGTCGATGATGCCATCGTCATGATCGAGAACATTTCGCGGCACTGGGGCATGAATGACGGCAGGACGCGGCCCCAGGCGACCATCGACGCCGTGGCCGAGGTCGGCAATCCGACCGTGATCGCCACCCTGACCGTCGTGGCCGCCCTGCTGCCCATGCTGTTCGTCTCTGGCCTGATGGGCCCCTACATGGCGCCGATTCCGGTCAATGCCTCGGCGGCGATGATCTTCTCCTTCTTTGTCGCCGTCATCCTGGCGCCGTGGCTGATGATCCGCTTTGCCCGCAAGGCCCTGAAAGCCGGCGAACACGGCCATTCGCATGATAATGAAGGCTTTATCGGCGCCATTTATCGCCGCGTCGCCGGGGCCATCATCAAGGATAAAAAAAACGCCGGCCGTTTCCTGGCGGCGGTCGGCATTGCCACGCTCCTCGCCTGTTCCGCCTTCTATTTCAAAGCCGTGACGGTCAAGCTCCTGCCGTTTGACAACAAGTCCGAGCTTCAGGTCATCGCCGACCTGCCGCGCGGCACATCGCTTGAAACCACCCAGCGCATCCTTAACCAGGCGGCGCAGATCACCACGCAACTGAAAGAAGTCGAGGCCATCGATTCCTATGCTGGCACGGCCACGCCCTTCAATTTCAACGGTCTGGTGCGCCATTACTATTTCCGCAACCTACCGGAACAGGGCGATCTCAATGTCCTGCTGGCGCCCAAGGGTGAGCGTTCGCGTGCCAGCCATGCGATCGCGCTAGACCTGCGTCAGCGCCTGAAAGCCATCCCCCTGCCGGCCAATGGCGTGCTGAAGGTTGTTGAAGCCCCGCCAGGCCCGCCGGTCATGGCCACCCTGCTGGCCGAAATCTACGGCCCCGACGCCGCCACGCGCCGCGCTGTCGCGGAAAAGGTCAAGGCGATCTACAAGTCCATCCCCTATATCGTCGATGTCGATGACAGCTATGGCGTGGCCGCGCCGCGCCTGGATATCGTCGCCGACCGGCAGCGGCTTGAAGCGCTCAATGTCTCGGACGGTCAGGTCTACGCCTCCTTGGGCGCCCTGATGAACGGACAGGTGCTCGGCTATTCCAACCGCGGCGATGGCCGCGATCCGCTGGAAATATCCCTGCGCCTGCCGCAATCGCAGCGCACCTATGACCAGGCCCTGCAATCCATGCCCGTAGCGACCTCGGTATCAGCCGCCGGCACGCGCCTGGTGTCGCTCGGCGAAGTCACCACCGCGAAACAGGGCCTGACCTCGCCACATATCTTCCGCCGTGACGGCCGCGACGCCGACATGATCCTGGGTGAAATGGCCGGGCAGTATGAGGCGCCGATCTACGGCATTCTGGCGGTGGACAAGGCCATTAAAAATGCCGACTGGGGCAGCATTATGCGCTCAGAGGCCGCGCAGGCTCCCCGCACGAGCGGGGGCGGGCTTTCGCCCTTGCCAAATTCCAAGGAATTTGGAGTACCGGCCATTCGGCTCAACGGCCAGCCGACGGATGAAAGCCACGCCACGGTCCTGTGGGACGGCGAATGGGAAATCACCTGGGTCACCTTCCGCGACATGGGCGCCGCCTTCGGCGTGGCCCTGCTGGGCATCTATGTACTGGTCGTTGGTCAGTTCAAGAGCTTCAAGCTGCCCCTGGTCATCCTGACGCCGGTGCCCCTGACCCTGATCGGCATTGTCATCGGCCACATCCTGTTTCGCGCCCCCTTCACGGCAACGTCCATGATCGGGTTTATCGCCCTGGCCGGGATCATTGTGCGCAACTCGATCCTGCTGGTCGATTTCATCCGCCATGCCGACAAGCATGACGCGAATGGCCAACCCCGCCGCCTGCAGGATATCCTGCTCGACGCCGGCGCCACGCGCTTCAAGCCGATCCTGCTGACGGCCCTGGCCGCAATGATCGGCGCGGCCGTGATCCTGACTGACCCGATCTTCCAGGGCCTGGCCATTTCGCTGCTGTTCGGACTTTTATCCTCAACCCTTTTGACTGTTCTGGTTATTCCCGCCATCTATGTCGTCATGCGTGGCGATTCGGACAGCAGAGACAAGACATCATGAGAAAAGACCTGTCACCGATGATATTGGCCGCAAATGCCCAGAAGGCGACACGTCTGCTGAAGCTGATGGCCAGCGAACAACGCCTGCTGATCCTGTGCAAACTGGGCGAAGGCGAGCAAAGCGCCGGCGAACTAACCGAACTGGTCGGCCTCAGCCAAAGCGCAGCCTCTCAGCATCTGCAAAAGATGAAAGCCGAAGGCCTGGTCGATACCCGGCGCGACGCCCAGACGATCTATTACCGGCTTGCGGACGATGCCGCAGGACAGGTCATAGACCTGCTCTGTAAAATCTATGGCGCCAAGGTGCAATAACGCAGCTGCACAGTAATCAGACGCCAGCATCGGTTCGCGGATGACCTCCAGAGCGATCCGTAAAGGCGTGCGCCGGGCCTGGCGCGGTACGCCTCTATGACTGTCTCCCGGACGAATGGCCTTGATCCGGACCAAAGCGATAATGGCAAATAATCTGGCGCTTGACGCCGATCAAATCTCCATCGCCCGATACGACCTAAGCTACTCTGCGCATTACCTGAAATTTAAAACCCAATCCCTGACGCTTGTAGATTTAGATTCAAAATCGAAAGGAGAGTAACTCATGTCCAATCAATCCCTTACCCCCTCCCGCAAGGAAGCTGTAGCCGTTAGCCGCGGCGACAATCCCATTCGCGGTCTTCAGAACGACGTCAACCGTCTGTTTAACGAGTTCTTCGGCGATCTCGCGTTTCCCGCCTGGGACCGCTTCCTGGGAGACCGGTTTGCCGCTACTTTTGCGATGAAGGCGCCGGCCATCGACCTGCGCGAAAGTGATAAAGCCTATACCCTCGTCGCCGAAGTCCCAGGTATGCAGGTCAAGGATATACAAATCTCGACTTCGGACGGCTGCCTCACGCTCGCCGGCGAGAGGAATGAGGAAAAGGAAACGCATGACAAAGGCTATATTCGTCAAGAATGCAGCTATGGCAGCTTCAGGCGTGTCGTCCCGATGCCTGCGGATGCCGATATCGATGCGGTGAAGGCCGAGATGAAGAACGGCTTGCTGACCCTCACGATCGCCAAAAAAGCGCCGGATACAACGAAGACCCGCAAGATCGACATTCGAGAAGTCGCATAGGCTAAGCGGTGCCGCCGCGTTTCGACCGCGCCCGCATATTGGCCACCCAAGCGTCTTGATGATAACCGCCTCGCTCTGAGAGTAATGCCTGGTTTCGTGTTGCCAATGGCGTAATTCTTGCCCGCTTTTGATCCGGATCAAGGCATGTCGCCCGTGGGACTATTCATATATAATAATCACAAGCATGTGCATTCAGCCGGCAAAGGCAAGAGTGATGAAAAGACCGAAAGAACCTACAGGACTGGCATCTCTCCTCGATGGAGCGTTCCAGCGCCAGGTCAATCTAATCCTGGCGACCAGCGTATCGGGCGAGTCCGCTGTCCATACGGTACGCGTGTGCACAAAGAAAATCCGGGCTTATCTTCACCTCCTGAAAAAGCCGCTGGGCAAGGTCCGTTTCGACACAACCAATCTTGTTTTTCGTGATGCTTCGCGAACCTTGCGAACATATCGCGAGACAGAGGTTTTGTACGAGACGATATCCTATGTCGAAGGACTACATGACCGAGACTTCACCCCGGGCAATGCTGAAAGGCTTCGTTTGGATTTGCGGCTTGGCGAGCCCCAGTCGGGCCTCGATGAGGCATTGGCGAGCATACACAACGACGTCCATGCCGAGCGCGAAGCTTTGCCCATTGCCACCCTGAACGTCAAATGGTCTTACATTGCGTCTGCTCTGAAGCGCACCTATCACCGCAATAAGAACGCCTTCGCCAACGCCGTTCGCCAACCCAATAGCGTCAATCTGCATGAATGGCGAAAACAGGCAAAAAGGCTGGAATACCAGATTGCGATACTGCAACCTATCTGGCCGAAGGATATTGACAGATTGAAACACGAGCTTGCCCAACTCACCGATACCCTCGGGCATATTCATGATCTCTCGATACTTAAAAAGCGCCTGGCCGCTCTTGATGAGGCTGGAAGTACCGAAGCGACGAAGCGGGCAAGACACCTGATCCGGAATCATCGGCGCAAACTGCTCCGTGACGTCTTTGACAAAGGGCACTCAATTTGTGCCAAGCCGGCATCTGAGTTTGAGACCGATCTCAACCGCCACTGGGAAGATCAAAAAGGGTTACGCGCCCCCCTGGTCCCGGTCCCGACGAAAATGGACGCATGACGGTAAAGTTTAGCCGGATTTTCGGCTACACCGTCCTCTCCCTGATCTGCCCCCCTAAATGCCTGTGGGTGACGCTAATCTCCTATTTTGTCCTGGCGTCAGAAAAACGCGGTCAAATCTCGATCCGGGTTCCGGCGAACCCGGCGATTACCCTGGCTGCGTCCTGAAGATTGCCGATGAAAGCCGGTTTGCCGGTATTTGAGACAAACTGGCAGGCGGCCTCTACCTTGGGGGCCATAGACCCTTCGGCGAAGGTCAGCCCCCTGAGCTCGGCCACCGTGGCCACCGGAACCAATTTTGGGTTCGGCGTCTCCCAGTTTTGGTAAAGCCCGTCCACGTCCGTCAAAATGACGAGACGATCGGCCGATAGCCTTTGTGCCAGGAGACAGGCCGCCCGATCCTTATCAATAACCGCTTCGATTCCCGTGACGTAACCGGCGTCGTCCCGTTGAACCGGCACACCGCCCCCGCCGCAACAGATCGTCAGGACGCCGGCGGCGACCAGGCGCTCGATGACCGGCAGTTCCAAAATCTCCACAGGCATTGGGGATGCAACAACGCGCCTGATTTTGCGGCCATCAGCGGCGAAAGCCCATCCGTGCCTTGCCTCCAGTCCGGCGCCCTCGTTCGCCTCGTAAACCGGCCCAATCGGTTTGTTCGGGCGGGCGAACGCGGCGTCGGAGGGATCGACCACGACCTGCGTCACCATCGCCGCGATCTGGCGATCTGGCATAACCGATCGCAGCGACTGAGCGATGATATAGCCGATCATGCCTTGAGACTCCGCCCCAAGGACATCAAGGGGATAGGGTGGAACCGCCTTATAGAGGTCCGCCTCCAGCGCCAGCAGGCCGACTTGCGGGCCGTTGCCATGGACAAGGGCAATTTCGTGACCCGCACAGCCTTCGGCCAGACCCAGGGCCGCAGTGGTCATGTTGGCGCGCTGGTTGTTCGCGCTCATGATTTCACCGCGCTTCAGCAGCGCGTTCCCCCCGATGGCGATCACCAGGCGCACGCTTCAGCTTCCCGCCGATTGCAGGCCTGCATGACTTTTATGTGTGAATGCAGATGGTTGTTGCTGCGTGATGCAATGGATATTGCCGCCGCCCAGCAGAATTTCGCGGCCGGGAACCGCGATAATTTGTCGTGTCGGGAAGAGGTCTCCCAAGGTCGCTTGCGCCTCCGCGTCCATCGGATCATCGAATGCGGGCATGACGACCACACCATTCCCGATGTAGAAATTTACATAGGAGGCCGCCAGCCTGTCACCCACCATCCGCGGCAGCGTTCCCTCAACGGGGGCGACGCCGGCTGCTTCTTCCGCCGAAATCAGGACAGGTGCGGGCTGGTGCAGTTTGTGGACCACCAGTTTGCGGCCGCGCGCATCGCGCATCTGGCCAAGACGCGCCAGCGCCTCCGCCGAAATGGCGTATTGAGGATCATTACGGTCTTCGGTCCAGGTCAGGACGACCTCACCCGGCGCGACAAAGCGGCAGAAATTATCGATATGTCCTTTTGTCTCGTCGCGGTAGACGCCCGCCTTTAGCCACAAAACGGTATCGCAGCCGAGATAATCGCGCAGATTGGCTTCGATCTGTCCCCGTGTCAGGTCGGGATTGCGATCGTGATTGAGCAGACATTCCTCGGTGACCAGAACGGCGCCCTCGCCGTCCACATCGACCGATCCGCCCTCCAGAATAAAATCCGGGGCATATCGGTCGACCCGTTCAAGCTCGATCACCTTTTCCCCGACCAGATCGTCCTGATCCCACGGGAAATAGAGACCGTCATCCAATCCGCCCCAGGCATTGAACTTCCAGTCGACACCGCGGACCTGCCCCTTTTCGTTGATAAGGAAGGTTGGGCCGCAATCACGTATCCAACTGTCATTATTTGTCATTTCAACCAGACGGATCGCCGGATCAAGCATCTGGCGCGCCACGAGATATTGCCCGGGCGAGACACAGACGGACACCGGTTCGCCCTGAGTGATGGCCTTGGCCACCGCGGCAAAGGCATGTTGAGCCGGTTTCGCCCCGTCCCGCCAGTTGTCGGAGCGCTCGGGCCATAGCATCCAGCAACCCACATGTGGTTCCCATTCGGCCGGCATATGGAATCCGTCCGCCCGCGGGGTTGAGGTGAGACGTCGCGACATGAGCTAATCTTTCTTTTTTGAGCGGCTGAGCGCGCCACGGACCAGGATTTCACCCACCACAATTGTCACGACTACGCCACCAATGATGGACAGGGCATAGTTCAGATCAAAGGCGCCCGGCTTGTAGATGAGAAAGACGATGCTTTGGGCAATGAAAGCCATGCAGATGAGGCTAAGCGTAACGGCAACCGCGTAGCCGCCCGGAACCCTGTAGGGTCGCGCCAGGTCGGGCTCGGTCCGGCGCAGTTTTAGAAACGAGCCGAACAGCAGGAAATAGGGGAGAAGAAAGACGACGGATGAAAAGGCGAAAGTCGACCAGAACAGGTCTTCAGCCGATTTAGCGAGGAACCCGTACAGCAGCAGGACCAGTGTCCCAATCAGGCCGCCCAGAACGGCTGAACTGGTCGGCGTCTTGAACTTGGGGTGCAGCCTGGAGAAAATAGCCGGCAGGTCCCCACGGTTTGCCGCCTCCGCCGCCGAGCGGTTTGCGCCAATCGTCCAGGTCGCCATATTGGCGATCAGTGTATAAAGCGCCATGCCGCCGAGCAAAGCGACGAAGGCCGTCCCGACCGGTGAACCACCGAACAGCCGGCGGAAGGTATCGACCAGGCCATCGATCAGACCAATGTCCTTCGTCGGCAAGGCGAGCAGAATGCCGACCGTTGCGAAGATATAGAAGAAAGAGATCAAAAGGCCGGAGATGAGTATCGACTTGGGGACATTGTGGGCGGGGTCTTTCATTTCTTCGCCGGCGCCAGACATCAGCTCGAAGCCAAGAAAATTGTAGAGAACGACCGGCAGGAAGGCGAGGCTCACGCCCCAGTTGGGCGCCATGGCCCGCAGTGTGAACGGATTGGCGACGCCATGCGCCAGGGCATAGGTGATCCCGCCGATACCTATGGCCAGCATGATCACGACCTTGAACACCGCGCCGAGATTGGGCACCCATTTACCGACCTGAAGGGTAACAATATTGATGCCGACGGTCAGCCAGGTCAGTCCCAGCGTGATGGCCATCTTTGTCAGAAGGCTCATATCCGGGTATATCAACTGGGCCAGAATGCCGGCGAACAGAATATAGACCGACGGCATCCACAAAGCGACATTGACCCACCAGAGCCAGGCTGTCCGTCCGGCCCAGAGCGGACCGAAAGCGCGACGTACCCACGAATAGATGCCGCCTTCCTGGGGCAGCGCGCTGCCCATTTCTGCCGTGATCAGTCCGTAGGGTATGAAGAAGAGGACGAGTGTGAAAACCCACCAGAAGATCGACTGAACCCCGATCGATGCCGAAGCCGCCAGTTGGTCGATCACCAGGATCGCGCAGACGGTAAAAAGGGTCATATCCAGGCCGCGCAAGACCTTGGTGAAGCGCGGAATGATCTTAGCGGGTGCCTTGACGGCATTTGGTTGAGCTATATCGGTCATGAGGTATCTCCGCTTAACGGCTGAGGAAATCAGCAATCCGACCGGCGTGCCACGACATAAGCTCGGGCGAGGCGCGTTTCAGGCCGGGAAGGACAAAATGGACAAGCAGGGCTTTTTCCGTGTGCAGCCGGTTTTCGGCCTGGTCGAAAGCAATCGACCGCGGGCCATCCAGGACCGCATCGGTCACCTCGACGCCTCGCGAAGCCGGCAGGCAGTGCATGAATTTCGCATGCGACGGGGCTTTGGCGAGCAAGGCGTCATTGACCTGATATTTCGGCATGAAGGCCTGGGTACGGTCGGGGATTTCAGCCTCCTGCCCCACCCACCACCACAGGTCGGTGTAGATGAAATCGGCTTCGCGCACGGCCTCGACAACGTCGTCGGTCACCGTCACCGATCCGCCCGAGGCCGCGGCATTTACCCGCGCTATGGCCTGCCACGCTTCTGGCGCCTGATAAGGCTGCGGGGCCGCATGGGTAAAATGCATACCCATCTGGGTGCAGATCATCATCAGGGAAGAGCAAACATTCGTGGCGTCACCGACAAAGGTGACGCGCAGGTCGGTCATCGGCTTGCCGGGTACGCTGTGTTCCAGCATCGTGAAGACATCGCAAACGACCTGAGTCGGATGATTATAGTCCGTGAGACCGTTGATGACGGGAACCGTGGAATAGGCGGCCAGATCCAATACGGTCTTGTGCTTCAGGGTGCGCGCCTCAATCACGTCGACCATGCTTGAAATAACTTTGGCGGTGTCTTTCAGGCTTTCTCTTACGCCAAGATGAATTTCACCGGGACGCAGGAACAGGGCATGACCGCCCAGTTTCGTCATCGCCACTTCAAACGACACGCGTGTGCGGGTGGAAGGCTCCTCGAATATCATCCCCAGAGAAGCCCCTGCCAGAAGTTTCGGACAGGCACCGACCTTGTCGGCTTCCTTAAGCAACCGGATCAGGTCAAGTATCCGCAGCAGTTCGTCTTTGGAAAAATCCTGCGTGTCCAGGAAGTGTCGCAAGGGCTGCATGTCCCCAAGCGCGTGTATCACTCGCTCTGGCTCAAGATCTGAAATGCTATCCATAAGGTCAATCCTGTGACGGAGGCGGTAACAGCCGCGAATGTCCTGATTGTATTAGAGACGTTCTGGCTTTTCGGATTTGATCTGTGTCAACACCACAGTTTTCCGGAGGCTTCTCCGGGATTGGCGGGTCTAGTGACAGGCGTGCGCCAGCAGCACGGTTATAATTGCCCTTTGAACGGGACACTGACGGCTGCCTATCGGGGCAAGGCCTTACCTGTCTGACTGCCAGCGAAATCCAGGACGAGGACCGCCATGGCGACGGGGAAGGTGATCAGCCATAGGGCGCCAACCCAGATGAGTACCGGCCAGGCCAGTTGCGCCACAAGAAACGGCGCCAGTACGCCATTGGCGACGAGCCACCATCGACTCCGTTGGCTGGCAACCGCCGGGGCAGCCAGTAGCGTCGACACGCTCATAAATGTATAGCCGAGAAGATCCAGACCGGTCGTGAACTGGTGTTGTTCGCAGCAGGCAAGAAAGGCAACACTATCCCCCTCCCCGTTCAGGTCGTGCGGAATAACGACACCGAGCTGCGTGATGTAAACGATGCTGACGAGCACGGCATACATGACCGCCAGCGCCAACGCCGACAGGCTGAATACCGACCGGGCGGGCGGAGCTGCGACATGAACGGCCACCATGGTAAAAACAAACAATGGCGCGAGGACAAGCGAAGGCGCAAAGATAAATATGCGATCCCATGGGTCATGAAGGATACCCAAGACTTGCAGCACCTGCGGAACACCGTAGGCAAGGCTGGCCAGGCACGCGCCCGCCGCTGCCCATACGCCAAATCGGTTACTCATCAGCGATCTCCTGCCAAAGATTTGCGACTCCATTTAACGGTCGTGCGTCTCGCCGCCTTGATTTCGCGCAAATTCAGGGAAACTTGACCACCCTGCGGCTCAAGATGTGGCAATAACCCGCGTTGACTTATTTCACTTTATCAGCGCTCAATGAAATTCGCCCCAAAAGCGAGTGTTACTTGCTGCCACAACTTCACTCCGGCGGATGGTTTCTACGTGAAAGATGTCTTTGATCATTTGCGCCAGCGTAGAGCGCATTTTTATGATGGTATTCTCGTCGGCCGGTATACGGGATGGCCGAGCTATGGCTTTGCCGTCCTCAGCAGCGCCGCCGCATTCGGTATCCGTCAGGGACTTGGACATTTGGTCGGTGATCGAGCGGCCTTCGCCATCTTCGTACCCGGCATTCTCGCCAGCGCGATTGTCGGCGGATTCGGTCCCGGGCTGACAGCCGCGGCGCTTTCGATTATTCTGGCGCTGCAACTCAGCAACCATGCGGACACACTCACCCAGAGTATCGGCGTTATCGCGATCTATGCTGTTATCGGCGGTCTGATTGCCTGGATGGGGGAGATGCTTCATCGCATGCGACATGATGCGGTGATGACCGAAGAAAAGCTCGATCGGCGTGATGAGCAGATCCGAGCCATTTTCCGAACCATTCCGGACGCCGCCATTGTGATCGATGATGCGGGCCTCATCATCTCCTTCAATACGGCCGCCGAACGGCAATTCGGCTACTCTGAAACAGATGTGCTCGGCCAAAATGTCAAACTACTCATGCCGCAGCCTTATCAGGGGGAACACGATGCCTATCTCCTCCGGTACAAGAACACAGGGGAGAAACGCATTATCGGAAAAGGCCGCGTTGTGGCGGCCCAACGCCGCGACGGATCGACCTTTCCGATATTGTTGTCCGTTGGCGAGGTCCGGTCGGGCGGCACGGTGTATTTCACGGGCTTTATCCGCGACCTGACCGAGCGCGCCGATGTGGAGGCTCAACTGGAGCAACTGCATGGGGAACTGGCGCGACTGTCCCGAATCAACGAACTCGGAGAAATGGCTTCAACACTGGCGCATGAACTGAATCAACCACTGTCATCAATAGCCAACTACGTGCAAGGGTGTGTCCGCATGTTGCGGGACTCTACCGACGAAACGATTGTCAACGTCCGCAATGCGCTTGAAGAAGCCGCGAAACAATCGTTGCGGGCCGGAAAGATTATCCATCACTTGCGTGAGTCAGCGACGCACGGCACTACGGAGATGAAGCGTGAAAGCCTGCGTTCGATCATTGAAGAGGCGGCCGCCCTCGCTCTCACCGGCTGGCGCGAAAAAGGCATCAAGGCTGTATTTGACTACCAGGCTGATTCCGATGCCGTATTCGTCGATCGCGTGCAAATCCAGCAGGTTCTCATCAATCTGATGCGCAATGCCGGCGAAGCCATGGGCCAGTCGATGCGCCGGGAACTCACCCTGTCCACAGTGCTTGTTGATGAGCGCACTGTCGCCGTAGAGATTGCCGACACCGGACCGGGCATAAGTGACGAGGTCGCGCAACATTTGTTCCAGCCGTTCGTCAGTGGCAAGCCCGGCGGCATGGGGATCGGCCTTGCCATTTCCAAACGTATCATTGAAGCTCATTACGGCCAGATCAATGTCGGCGGCAATACCAATGGCGGCGCCACTTTCCGCTTCACGCTGCCCTTGGTGAACGATAAAATCGACGATGAGGGTGAGACATGAGCATGGATCGCATTATTCACATTGTCGATGACGAAGCGCCGGTCAGGGCTTCACTGGCTTTCCTGTTGATGTCGGCGGGCTTCGCCGTGCGGGCCCATGACAGCGGCCGCGCATTTCTCGCTGCATTATCGGATACTTCGGGCGTTTGCCTCGTGACGGATCTTCGTATGCCGGAGATGAACGGCGTCGAACTGTTGGAAGCCCTGACTCGACGCGGGCACAAGGTCCCCGCGATCGTTGTGACCGGCCACGGCGACGTGCCCATGGCGGTGGCCGCAATGAAGGCCGGCGCCATTGATTTTATTGAGAAGCCTTTTGCTGACGACGTGATTATCGACGCCATCCATCGGGCCTGCGCAACGGCAGACGTCCAGGAAAACGTTGATAATGACAAGGCAGAAACCTACGAGCGTCTCAAATATCTCACCGCCAGGGAACAGGAGATCCTGGTTGGCATCGTGACCGGTTTGCCCAACAAGACGATCGCCTATGATCTCGAAATCAGCCCTCGCACCGTCGAAGTGCATCGCGCCAATATCATGAGTAAAATGCAGGCCAAAAGCCTGCCGGAACTGGTGCGCATGACGCTCCTCATCGACCTGGCACGCGACACGTCCGGTGGCAATTGATCCCGGTCAATTTAATCCGGCATCATCTGATTTAAGTTCGAGGCATGAAACCTTCCCCTTCCGATTTCGCGCCAGGTGTACTTGTTATCGCCCCGGACCCCGACTTGAAACATTCGCTTGCCTTCATGCTGAAGGCAGAGGGTTTCTCCGTTGAAACCGGAGTCACATGGCCGTCCGAATACCGCGCCAATCGGCCCGATGCCATCGTCATTGATCATGCCGCCTTTCCAAAAGGCTATTCCGGCGATGAAGAACTGACCGCTCTTGGCAGAAAAGTCGTGATCTTGGCCGGTCGGAACCGGTTGTTGCCGCCGCTGCCGGAGGCAACTGTTGTTCGCAAACCCCTCCTCGACCGTGCCCTCATCGATACGCTTCGCGCACTCGTGCCGGAGCAACCGGAACGGTCTAAGTAGAATCCCGTACGGATAAAACCGAATACCGAGCTTAGAGTTTTACGGGCATTGATGTCTTAACGCTTGTTAACGGAGAGACATCAATGTTTGACGCAGTTCCTGCCTACAGCCCCGTCCCCCTCCATCGCCATCCGGCGACTTCCGTCGAAATCGGCGGCCGCCTCGACCACCTGCTGAGTGGTCCTATGGCCGTCTTTAATCCCGGCGCCGAAATTTACGCCGAGGGCGACAAGTCCGGTGCGCTTTATCAAGTCGCCTTCGGGGTCGTCCGCATTTACCGCCTGCTGGCCGATGGCCGTCGTCAAATCTGCGCCTTTCAGATGCCCGGCGAAATTTTCGGTTTCGAGTCGGGCGCCGCGCGTCACTTTTTCGCGGATGCCGTCAATCTCGTGGGACTTCGCGTCCTGCGTCCCGGCAGTGAAGCCGAATTGTCCCATGAACTTTTCAAGCTGGCCTTGAGTTCTCTCAATCGTGCACACGATCACTTGCTGACTGTCGGCCGCAATGATGCCGCTGGCCGGGTCGCCGCCTTCCTTATTGAAATGGCCAGTCGCCAGGACTCGCGCGACCATGACGTCATTGACCTGCCAATGTCGCGCGCTGACATGGCCGACTATCTCGGGCTGACAATCGAGACGGTTTCACGCGTCCTCACCAAGCTCAAAGCAGCTCGCATTATCCGTCTGGAGACGTCGCGCCATCTCGATGTGTTGCGCTGGGACATTCTGGAAGACATGACCGCCTAGGGGGCTAGTCGGCTGAAAGCCGCGGTTGGGGTTACGTTTTGGGCTGCGCTTGCGCTGGCCGCCACCGCCGGCATCGGACACCTGTTTGGGGCAGCGGTATGATCGCCCAGCCAGAGTAGAAGTTGAAATAAAAAGCATGGGGCCGAAAAAATCGAGCAGCGGGCACAGTTTAGGTGCGCCCGCTTCTCGAGTGTTTTCGCTACTTCAGGTGAACATCAAATGATCTTCAACGGCGCGGACGCCCGGCGCCGACCAGGCCGCGCGTTCTGCGGCATTGCGTTCGGCCCAGTCGTGGACCTTACCTTCGAGCTTGATCTTGCCGCCATCGACGACATTGACGTGGATCCCAGCGGCCTCAACAGAGGCGGAACGCTTCAGGGCATCTTCAATGCGCTTTTTTACATCCGCGACCGATACCTGGGGCGTGAGTTCGATGCTGTTGGTCACACCGATAACGCCGGCCAGCCGCCGAACCGCATCTTCGGCTTCGGTGCGCTGGAACTGCCATTCCAGCTTGCCTGTCAGGGTGACCCAACCCTTTTGCACCTTCACCTGCACGGCATCGTTCGGAACGAACGTGTTCCAGTTGATGATATTAAGCGCGCGCTTCGCGATGTTTTCGTCAGAATTAAGGGGGTCACCAAACGGACGCACCTCGATTTCCTCGGCGATGCCATGCACCCCCTTTATATGTTGAACGGCTTTTTCAACCAGTATCTTCTGGCCATAGGTCGTGACATGCCCCGTCAGGGTGACGATGCCGCGGTCTACAGCGACCCCAATGTGTGCCGCGTTGACGCCCGGTTCGAAGTCCAGCTGGTCGATAATATTCTGTCTCAGGTCCTTGTCAGACATGACGATCTCCTTGTCTTGCGAAGCGGACCATCCGCCTCGTCGTTTGGCGGCAACACTTTGCGCCGCCTGTCCGCGACGACATTGACGCAGGTCAAATCGAATGATCATGATGCGACATGGCCATCCTGAGCGCAGGCATAATTCTTTTTGAAACGGGCAATAAAGGCCTTCGGGTGCTGCTCGTTCATCCCGGCGGACCATTCTGGTCAAAGCGGGACTTGGGTGCGTGGTCGATCCCGAAGGGCGAATATACGAGCGGCGAACCCGCCGAAGACGCCGCTCGCCGTGAACTGGCCGAAGAAATCGGACTCGTATTGACAACGCCCCTGACGTCCCTCGGTGAAGCCAGGCAGCCGTCAGGCAAGCGTATCACAGCGTTCGCGGCTGAGGCGGCATTCGACATTGCCACACTCCGCAGTAACCGCTTCGAAATGGAATGGCCCCCTAAGTCTGGACACAAGCAAAGTTTTCCGGAGATTGATCGAGCGGCCTGGTTTTCGACTGCCGACGCCCGCCGGCACATAATCCCCGGACAGGCGATTTTCCTCGACCGTCTCGCAGCATTGCTTCCCTTGGGACTGTCTTGAGCAAGCGTTTCCTGCGCGTTGGTTCCCTTTAGAAAGCCTTCACCGCCCCAGACCAGGTCCCGACAATGACGGGAATACCGTCATGCACCAAAAGCGCCGCCTTCGCCGCGACCCAATCAATGCGAACGCCCTGCAGTTCCATTCTCAGAAGGGTGGCTTCCATTCCTCCTGTATCTATAGGCGCAGGGGCGCGGTATCGCACAACGTCACGCGCCTGGGCCTGAGTGGGGGTCACTTCCATGTACAGGCTGTCACCGACCCATCCGAACTTGACCGGCGTATCGACGATAGTGACAGGCGTGCCCACCCCGACCAGGTTGAACAGGACCGCGATGTCTTCCGGGTACATTCGCATGCAGCCATGACTGGAGGGTTTGCCAATGCTGGACGGCGCGTTGGTGCCATGAATGGCGTACCCTGCCCAACCCAGGCTGAGCGCGTATTGGCCAAGCGGATTGTTCGGTCCGGCAGGCACAATCGCTGGAAGTTTCGGATCTTCGGCGCGGATCGACGCGGGCGGCGTCCAGGTCGGGTTCTTGCGTTTCAGAACTATCTCGGTCGTGCCCGTCGGTGTGAGCCAGCCCTCTTTCCCGATGCTGATCGGGAAGGTCGTTACGTTTCCGTCCGGTCCATAATAAAATAGGCGCAGTTCCGCCAGATTAATCACAACACCTGCGTGCGGCGCCGCCGGCAGAATATGAGACTGCGGGATAGAGAGCTGTTGACCAACCACCAATTTTGCGGACGTTACCGCCGGATTTGCAGCCAGCAATTCAACAACGCCGATATCAAAATGGCGAGCAACGGCGCTTACACTGTCACCCTTTTGCACGGTGTAGTTTTGAGCGATGCCAATAAGATCACCATCAGGCATCGCGGCTTCGGCGTTACAGACGCTGAAAATGACGAGACAGGCGAGACAAAGAGGACGGATGTAGCGGCTAAGGGGCGTATGAGACATGCCCCCCTTTTAGGCAGTCGGGGCCCGCCTACCTTGATCTGCATCAAATCAATGCGAACCTAGCTCCAGTAGCGCACGCCACCGGTATCCATATGGATGAAGTCCGAAGCGGGATAATAGCCCACCCCGCCAGCCCTGAGACTGACCGCGGCTGCATGGAGGTGCGCAAGGTCCTTGCCAGGCAGGCTGAGATCCATGGCGCGCCCCTCCATATGCAGACTATGCTTGGCGACGCCATCGGAACGCTCATGCAGCATTTCATTCGTCGCGGGCGAACGGTAACCGCAAATGATGTTGAAGGCTCCCGGCGTTTCGACCTTCGTCTGCAAGGCGTAAAGCTGGTCGAGCAGACCGGGGGCAATGTCATGAACCGCGCCTGTCCGCCAGTCGCGCATGAAATGGTTGAGTTCGGCGAGCGCGTCAGGCTGATATTGCCCGCCTTCGAAATAGGCCAGGCTTATATTTTCGCCCGTATGTGTATGGTAGAAGGCGAGCTGTCTCGTGGCGTCCTTGCTAACAGGCGCCGAAGGATCGCCAGCGCGTGCGACAAGAGGTGCGGCGGCAAGCGTCCCGATAGCTGAGGCAATAAGGTGACGGCGGGAAATCATCATTCGCCTTACCCGTTAAAGGGTCTTTTGGGCAAAAAGAAGTCTGAACTTACGCCAGTTTGATCAGGCTCAATTGCAATGGCTCCGGTTTGCGCAAGCTGCGCTAATGAACCATCCATTGAAGCCCTCCGCTCTGTCCCTGCATACCATTTCGGCTGCGAGTAACAATTCGCCCACCACGCCGCCATTCTGGTCGCAGGCGGCTGGGGATGTGTTGCAGTCATTAACGTCCAGCGTTCGCGGCCTGCCCGCAGACGTCGCCGCCGCTCGTTTGAAAACCGTTGGACCGAACCATCTGAAACCTGCCCGCCGAACCTCGCCCTTCGGCCTTTTCCTACGTCAGGTGCGCAGCCCCCTGGTCCTGATCCTGATCGTCGCGGCGATGATTTCGGCGGCCGTCGGGCAAGGGCATGAAGCCTTCATCATCGTGCTTATCGTATTGGCCAGTTGTATCCTCGGCTTCACCCAGGAGTATGGCGCTTCGCGCGCCGTGCAAGCCCTGCAAAAAAGGCTATCCCATAAAGTCGAAGTCCTTCGTGACGGGGTCGCCGTGACAATAGCGGCCGACGACGTGGTACCAGGCGATGTGGTGCGGCTGGCAGCCGGCGCCCTTATACCCGCCGACGGCCTGATCCTCGAAGCCTGCGACTTCAACGTCACCGAAGCCGTTTTGACGGGCGAACCCTTCCCTGTCCTGAAGTCTGCGACTATTTCGGCGCCTGGAGCCACGATGGCGGCGCGCACCAATGCCGTTTTCGCAGGCACCTCAGTCCGCAGCGGTACGGCCCTGGCTGTCATGGTCGCTACCGGCACGCGGACGGAATTTGCGCGCATCGCCGAAGCCGTCGAGAGAAAAATACCGGAGACGGACTTCGCACGCGGCATCCGCCAATTCGGTGCGCTGATGACCCAGATCATGCTGGTGATGGTCCTGGTTGTCTTCGCCGCCAATCTGTTCCTGCATCGGCCATTCATCGACTCTTTGCTGTTTTCACTGGCGCTCGCCGTCGGCATTACGCCAGAGCTCCTGCCGGCCATCATCAGTGTCACGCTGGCGCGAGGGGCACGGCGAATGGCGAAAGATGGCGTGATCGTCCGCCGCCTGGAAGCCATCGAAAACCTGGGCAGCATGGACGTGTTGTGCACGGACAAGACCGGCACCTTGACCCAAGGGGTCATCAGGCTCGATGCGGCGTTCGATGCGTCCGGTCGCCCTTCCACCTCTGTTCTGCATCTGGCGCGGCTTAATGCCGGTTTGCAGACGGGTTTGAAGAATGCCCTCGATGACGCGATCCTCGCGGCTCCGATTTCCAGCGATGAAAACGCTGATTGCGTCAAGATGGGGGAGGTTCCCTACGATTTTTCACGAAAACGCCTGTCGGTCCTGGTTCGGGAACACGGCGCCACCAGCGGCGATGTGTTAATCTGTAAAGGCGCCGTGCAACCCGTACTGGGGGCCTGTACGCATTTCCAGGCGGGCGCTGGTCTCAGATTGCTGGAGCAGGCCGATCGTGATGCCATCGACGCACGGTTTCGGTCCTGGAGCGCGCAGGGGTTCCGCGTTCTGGCCGTGGCGTCTCGCGAGATGACCGGCATCACGCTTGATGGCCCTGCAACCGAGACTGCCATGACGCTGGCCGGTTTTCTTCTGTTTCTCGACCCACCCAAGGCGGGAATCAAGGAAACTCTGGTTTCGCTGGCGAACCGGGGCATCCATATCAAGATGATTACCGGCGATAACCGCTATGTCGCCTGTCATCTGGCCGGGGCAATCGGCTTCAAGGCGCCGGCTGTTATGACGGGCGCCGATCTCAGCCAGATGACGCGCGAAGCCCTGTTCGCGGCGGCGCCCCGCACCGACATCTTTGCCGAAATCGACCCCAACCAGAAGGAGCGCATAGTCGCCGCCCTGCGACAGGCCGGCCATGTGGTGGGTTATCTCGGCGATGGCATCAATGATGCCCCCGCCTTGCATGAGGCCGACATCGGCATCTCTGTCGACACGGCCGTCGAGGTCGCGCGGGAAGCGGCCGATATCATCCTTCTAAAGCAGGACCTCGGGGTTCTGCTGACGGGTGTCAACGACGGGCGCAAAACCTTCGTCAATACCCTCAAATATATCTCGATCACCACCAGCGCCAATTTCGGCAATATGATCAGCATGGCTGTGGCGTCGCTCTTCCTGCCCTTCCTCCCTCTTCTGGCGAAACAAATCCTTCTGAACAATTTTCTCTCCGATGTGCCGTCCATGGCCATCGCCACCGACACGGTGGAGAGCAGCGTTACGCGATCCCCCAAGCGTTGGGACATCGGCTATATCCGTCGTTTTATGGTCTGCTTCGGGCTGATCAGTTCGGCGTTCGACCTGGTCACCTTTGTGTTTCTGCTTCATATTGCAAATACCTCGGCGAGCCGCTTTCAGACCGGCTGGTTTGTGGAATCCCTGATTACCGAACTGGCTATTGTTTTCGTTGTCCGGACGCGGCAACCAATCTGGAGAAGCCATCCCGGCGCCTGGCTGACACGGCTAACGGCCGGCGTCGCCGTTCTCGCTGCGGCTCTGCCTTTCACACCGGCGGCGGCCTGGTTCGGTCTCGTGCCCCTGCCGCTTCCTGTCATGGCCGGCCTTGGTCTGATCACCCTGCTATATCTGGCCACGACCGAAGCCGCCAAGCACTGGTTCTTCGCCTACCAACAGCATCATCCCACCCGTCGGATGGGAATGCGTGGCGGGCATATCCAAACACATATTCGCAAGAGCCTGCCATGACATCACCGGACATTTGCCCCGCTCCCACCCATTGCAGGCGCGGCACAAACGGATGCCCTCCATGGTTTGAGCGAGCAAACCGATCAGACAGTCCGGGGGCTGGCTTTCTTTCCATAGCTGCATATCCGCGATGATTTCGATGGCTGTGGCCGATTGCGGGACACGCGGTTTGGTTCCGACCTGCGGTGCCGGTGGCCGTGGAACCAGTGCGTTCACACCTTCCGCGGCGGAGGCCTCCATCAAAGTGCCCTAAGCCTGGCTCTCCCGCCTAGCCGTTCTCGTCGGTTCGTCCTGCCTGACATAGAGGTAGATCAGGCTACTGATGAGCGCAGCAAAAAAGCACCAGACGGACGGAAAATTGAGTTGAAAAAAGCTGAGAGCGACGCCGAATCCTATGACATTGGCGATTCCGATCCATCGTAGATGCTCGTCACTCGCAATAAAGAACGCCCCACACGTCGCCACCAGATAAACAGCAATCATGCCCGGCCAGATGCCGGCGGGATTGCCATAGACGAGGCATTGATTGTCCACGTGGACAGTAAAACCGTAAAATCCCATGACCGTCAGGGTGTAGACCGCTGCGACAAGCCCAAGACCTAGCATCAGGCGCATCGCCCTCATGCGCGAACATCGCGGTTCAATCAGGATTAGACTTAAAGGGATAAGGATTGGCCAGGATACACCGACAAAAAAGGCATAGGCTTGGGTGAGGCCGTGAACCAGCGCGCCATTGGGTGCGAGGGGCAAGGCAAGCCAAAGGGCACCCTCAATGGCCTGCTGAATTCCGAACAACAATGGGATACTGGCAAAAAGGCGTTCCCGTGGACGATGAACGGTGCGCAGGGCTAAAAAGCCGACGCCTGACACCAAAGCACTGGCAGCGAAACTAACCGGGGCCGAAAAGCACATAGGTCGCTTCCTGTCTAAAGCTTGCCTTCGTTATGTAAACGCACGGCTTTGCTCTTTTACCGGAAGACCCCCCGCTCCGATTGATTTCAATCAAACGACCCAACTTCTAAAGCGCGATAAGGCAATCCATCATTAGCGAGCCAACCGAAAGGTGTTCATGATCGGCGCTTAAAACGCGGATCTACTGGTGAAAATCAGAAACAGGTCAGTTCGCCGTACGGCGCACCCATGTGCCTTCGCGTTGAACGTAGAGACGACGGACTGCCGCCCATGCGGCGCGTTTGGCCGCCTCGTCGTGACGCACCGTAAATGAACGACGCAAGGGCATGACATGGTGTGCCCAGGTGTGATTATAGATTTCTCGATATAGAGTCTGGATGTATAGGGGAAGGCTGTGACGAATCTCGTCGGGCAGGTCTTCGTTTGCCGTGTATGCCACGGTTTTCGCTGGTGATGCACGTGCCCGAGCCGACCCCGCCAGAATACAAATGATGCTGAGTTCGCGGTCTTCGCCACTGGCGATGCACTCAAATTCAATGGGCTGAGAAATCGTTTCGGTCACAATCAGTCTCCCTGAAATGTCTCAACAAAAATCGTTGCAATCGAGGCAGGACAAATAGCTCCCGCTCCAGATCGGTCCGACACTGACTTTCCAGCCAGGCGCCTCGCCATCAGGAGCCGAAAGTGTCGCTTCCACCATATTTGATCCCTTCACCGTGACAACAGGAGCGGGAGACGGGCATGTTTAAGTACGTGGTCCGTCGCACCACCCAGAAACATTTCGCCCAGGTGCCCGGAGCCATAGGCGCCCATAACCAGCAGATCGGCGCCAAGACGAGCGGCTTGCGTTAGCAAAACTGCGCCAACGTTTTGGACATTTCTCGGCAATCGAAGCCTTTCCGCTGAAATGGAATGGCTATGCAGGTAGGCCACCATATCGGAAGTTGAAGATTCGCCCGGAATCTCCGCCCCTTCCTCGACACACAGCAGATAAACGGCATTGGCGTGCTGCATCAACGGAAGCGCGTCGCGTATCGCTCGCGCGGCCGCGACACTGCCATCCCAGGCCAAAGCCACCGTTCCGGGATGCCCCGATGAGGCAAAGGGGCGTTCGAGATTGTGCGGGACAACGAGAACGGGCCGCCCGGCGTGGAACAATACAGAGAAAACAACCTCGAATTCGCCTGTTGGGCGGTTATCGCCCGCAACCACAATCATATCGGCTGTACGGCTTTGCGCAGGGAGCAAATCACTGGCGCCGCCAATCAAAGTCTGAAACCGCGCCTGTAATGGCGGCATATCTGGCGAGCCGTCTATATGCAGCTTGATTGCGTACCGCGCGGCATAATCGGCCGCATAGGCCTGGGCGGCTTCGCTCAGGTGCCGCGCATCCTTTTCAAGCACGTCCAATCCAGAGGCTGCCACGCCATAATCAGTGATCGCCTCATAGAGAATGGGCGGGTCCGCCAGATGCAGGATACGCAGAACCGCAGTATGCGCCCGCGTCAATGTAAAGGCCGCCTCCAGGGCGCCAAGCTCACTGGCCTCGCCGCTGAACACGCACAGCAGGGTTTTGATCGACATGACCTCGCTCCGGTATTTAGGTATTGAGGTAAGCTATGCCAGACTGTCACGTCCGACATTGACCTGGGTCAAATGGCTTGTGCAACAGACAGACGGCGCAGGCCTGCCCCGACGCTCCAGGTTTAATGCGCCAACAGAAGCGGCAGGTTCGCGTGCTTCAACACGTAATCAGTTACGCCGCCCAACAGCATTTCGCTGATATGACCGCGACCGTACGCTCCCATCACCAGCATATCGGCTTTGAGACGCGTCGCTTCCTGCAGCAGAATTTCGCCGACCTTTCGCTTGTCGCGCTCGACGAACAGAAACTCGGCGTCAATGCAGTGGCTGCGCAGGTAGGTTATCAGGTCTGATCTCACCTGTTCGTCAACCGCCCCATCGTCAGACATTACCCTTACGACGAAAATGTTCGTAGCATGCAGCATATGTGCCACCGCTTCGCGTAGAGCCTTGCCGCTGGGCACGCTACCATCCCACGCGAACATGATTGTCTGGCAATATCCCTCGGTTCGCACGGCGGACGCTGGCTGGCGGGGCACCGCCAGTACAGGCCGATCCGCATTGAATAAACCCGTCAAAATAACACTAAGGTCTCCCTCGGGCCGGTTGTCGTAGTCGGTGACGATGAGATCGGCGGTAGAAGCCTCACGTGGCAAATTATCGCGTACATCCCCTGTGACCGCCCGAAAGAAAGCCTGGGCCTGCCCCATTGTGACCTGCGTCCCTTCACTCAGCAAAGGGACATTCTGATGATGGCAATATGCCTCGGCATAGGTTTTCGCCGCCTGCGTCAGGGCCTTCGTCTCCTGATCCACGCGCTCAACCGTCGCAAGGTCACCGTACACCAAACCACTGTAGATGCCGATGCCTGTCACGTCGGACACAACAGGCGGCTCAACGAGATGCAATATTCGCAAAGTGGCCCGGCTCGTGTGCGTGATGGCGAGCGCCGCAGTCAGGGCGTTCAATTCGTAAGCCTCACCGCCGAATATATTGAGAATGGACTTGATGGACATGGGTTGCCTCCTGTGATTGACCACAAATATCTGGAAACAAAACCGTCGCCTTGACCATGATCAAATCAAGTTTTCGATTGGCTCGCCGGTTGCGCATACGTGCACAGGTGATGATTTTTGGACCAGGTGGGAACCGCGCTTGCAATATACCCCCATAGGGTATATTCCGACAACATGTCCAATGAGGTCACTATGACTGAACATCCATCACATGCCGGGCAACTCGCCCGCTTAAACCGGGCCGCAGGTCAGATCGAAGGCATCAAGCGCATGATCGGCGAAGGTCAGTATTGCGTCGATATACTCACCCAGCTTCGCGCTGTGCGCAGCGCTATCAAGACCATCGAGCTTGGCGTGCTGGAAACGCACATGAAATCCTGCCTCGCCAAATCCTGCGCGTGCGGCGACGAGACGACACGCGACAAGCAACTCGCCGAAATCATGGTTCTTCTCAAGAAGTACGAATAGGAGGCAACGATGTCGCACGAACACGCAACCGGCTCCATGCCAGAGGCCGGCAAGGCTTCGGGCTGCCAGCACGGCAAGTCGGAGACGGCGGCCGGAAAACATTATACCTGCCCGATGCACGCTGAGGTCAGACGAGACGGGCCTGGATCATGCCCGATTTGTCACATGACTCTCGTGCCCATCGAGAGCGAGACGAAAGCCACAGGCACTAATAAAGAAACGGAATCCGATGTTTCCGCCTCGTGTTGCCATTCAAAAACGGACGCGGCCATGGTTCGGGAAAATGACCATGAAGGTCACAGCCATCGCGCTCATCATGACAAGGCTCATGTCGGGCCGCCGCCTGTGCCCAAGGCGGGTGAAGCCGTCATCTATACCTGCCCCATGCACCCGCAAATCCGTCAGGAGGGGCCAGGTTCGTGCCCCATCTGCGGCATGGCGCTGGAACCTGAACTTATAACCCTCGAAGAGCCGGAAAATCACGAACTGAAGGATATGTCGCGCCGGCTTTGGATCGCGACGGCTCTGAGTGTGCCTGTCGCCATCCTCGCCATGGGAGCGCACATCGGCCTTTCAAAGTATGTATCCGAACCGGCATCGCTGGGGATTCAAATGATCCTGGCAACGCCTGTCGCCCTCGGTTGCGGCTGGCCCTTTCTCGTTCGCGGTTGGGACTCGCTGAAAACACGCCACTTCAACATGTTTACCCTGATCGCCCTCGGCGTTCTGGTGGCCTGGGCCTACTCTGTTGTGGCCGTTTTTGCGCCTGGGCTTTTCCCTCATCCTATGGGGGCCGGATCAATGACCATGCGGCCGGATGTCTATTTCGAAGCCGCCGCCGTCATCACCACCCTTGTTCTCGTCGGCCAGGTGCTTGAACTTAAGGCACGGGCGCAGACCGGCAATGCGATACGGGCGCTATTGAAGCTGGCCCCCGCCACGGCGCATCGGCTGAACGGCCAGGACGAAGAAACTATACCGCTCGAACAGGTGAAGATCGGCGATCTATTGCGCGTTCGACCCGGTGAGAAAATCCCGACGGACGGCGAGGTGACCGAAGGCACGAGTCACGTCGATGAATCCATGCTGACCGGCGAAGCCATGCCAGCCACGAAAGGCCCCGGCGACAAGGTCACGGGCGCCACCGTCAATCAGTCGGGCGGCTTTGTTATGAAGGCCACCCGCGTCGGCAACGACACCCTGCTGGCCCAGATCGTCAACCGCGTCGGCCAGGCGCAGCGCTCGCGCGCGCCAATTCAGCGCGTTGCTGATATCGTGTCCGGATACTTCGTGCCGGCTGTGATCGCGGTCTCGCTTGTAACCTTTATCGCCTGGATTGTCTTTGGGCCAGAACCGAAGCTCGGCTACGCGATTTTGAACGCCATTGCCGTGCTGATCATTGCCTGCCCGTGCGCGCTGGGGTTAGCTACGCCCATGTCGATCATGGCCGGCACGGGCCGTGCCGCAAAAGAGGGCATTCTGGTGCGGGACGCAGCCGTGCTTGAAGCTTTTGAAAGCGTCGATACGCTGGTATTCGACAAGACCGGCACCCTGACGGAAGGCCGCCCCAAACTGATCGACGTGAAGACCATCGGCGGGTTCGATCCTGACAGGCTGTTGTCACTGGCAGCTTCCCTGGAAGCGGTCAGCGAGCATCCGATCGCTGATGCCATCGTCAAGGGCGCGAAGGCAAAAGGTGTGCCTGCCTTTGCCGTTGCGAATTTCAAAGCACCTTCGGGTAAAGGGGTTACGGGGTTTATTGACCGGACCGAGGTGTCACTTGGGAATGTGGCTTTCATCAGCGATGATGGTACGCTCGCGGCACTCGCCCAGCCCTATCGTGACAAAGGACAGACCGCCATCTACGCATCCGTCGATGGTAAGCCTGTCGGGGTCATTGTCGTCGCTGATCCGATAAAGCCATCGACCGTCGCGGCCCTTAAAGCTTTGAAGGGCGAGACTCTGCGCCTCGTGATGCTGACAGGCGACAACGCAATCACCGCGAAAGCGGTAGCGAAAGATTTAGGCATAGACGAGGTTGAGGCCGATGTTCTGCCGGATGGCAAGGCTGACGTCATCGAGCGCCTGATCAAGGAAGGTCGCAAGGTGGCAATGGCCGGCGATGGCGTCAATGACGCCCCTGCCCTTGCCGCGGCGACCGTGGGCATCGCTATGGGCAACGGAACCGACATCGCCATGGAGAGCGCGGGCATCACCCTGATCAAGGGTGACCTCGACGGAATCGTTCGGGCGCGCGCCCTGAGCCGCGCCGTCATGCGCAACATCAAGCAGAACCTGGTCTTCGCTTTCGCCTACAATCTGATTGGCGTGCCGATTGCCGCAGGCGTCCTCTATCCGGCGTTTGGTCTTCTTCTCTCGCCCATAATCGCGTCAGCCGCTATGGCCTTCAGTTCCGTTTCCGTTATCGCCAACAGCCTGCGAATCCGGAACGTAAAGCTATGACAATGTATGCCGCAAGCGGCCAGTCATAGTGAGCGGCTGCCGGCTTGGACGATGTGCGCATCCACGATCTCCGTCATTCGTTCGCCCGTGGCGCCTTGGCCTTGGGCGAAGGCCTGCCAATGGTCGGGAAGCTACTTCTTTACTGAAATAAATGTGGTCATCGGCGGCGGCGATGTGGGGATGGGTGTTCAGCGCCATCGCCTTGGTCGCCAGCAGGTCGCGGTCCCAGAGCTTGGCGCCAAGCGAGGCGCATCCGGCAAGGGAGGCAATTGCGGACAGGGCAAGCAGTGCGCCCGCCAGACGGACAAATCGGAGGCTATTTCTCATGGAGCCATACCTCCACCTGACGGCCATATTCTGCGGTCTGGGCGGGAAAGAAGCCTTTGTGGACGTAACGCACCATGCCATCCCGATCGATCAGAACAGATGTCGGCATATCCTTGACATGTTAGGCCGTCGCGATTTCACCCTTAGGGTCGTAAACAACGGCAAGATCGCTGCCCTGCCCCAACTTAACGGACACAAGGCGAACGCGTAAGCTACGCGTTGCCGGGATGCACTTTTTGCCGAGCAACAGCATGCGCGACATCGACAGCCTCGCGGAGTTCGTCACAAAAAATGGCCATGGAAGCGTCGACCCCACGCGTTTCAAGGGCTCGGCGGACATCTGCCGCAGCCCCGGAAATCACGACAGCCACCTTACGACCGTGCGCATTGCGGACGACGCCGGCAATCGAATTGGCGGCGGTCGTATCGATGAAGGGCACGGCTGAGAAATCCAGGATAAAGGCCTTGTGGCGGTCGGCGATACCGTCAAGCACGGCGCTGACTGCGCCGGCGGCGCCGAAGAAGAAGGCGCCTGTGATCCGGTAGATTACGACAGCAGGATCTTTCGCCAAACTCGCGTCGTAAGGGACGCGTTCGTCGTCCGTGTCGTCCGCCAAATCATCCGGCACCGGCGGCACATGTGCCTCGACGCTCGTTGCGGTTGACATGCGGTGAATGAATAGTAAGGCGCCCAGCGTAAAGCCAACGACGATCGCTTCGCTTAAGGATCGGAATACCGTGAGGCCTATTGTTACCAGCAGGACGATGGCATCCCCCCTGGACGTGCGGATGAGGGTAATGATTTCGTGCTTTTCCGCCATATTCCAAGCCACCACGGTCAGGACGCCGGCAAGTGCTGCCAGCGGAATATAGCGGGCGAGCGGTGCCGCGACGAGCATGGCCAGGAGGATGAACAGGGCGTGCAAAATGCCGGAGACCGGACCGCGCGCGCCGGAGCGGACATTGGTTGCTGTCCGGGCGATAGTTCCGGTTACAGGGATACCACCGAACAAGGCAGAGCCGATATTGCCGATGCCTTGGGCGACCAGTTCCATATTGGAACGGTGACGTCTGCCGGTCATGCCGTCTGCGACCATTGCCGAAAGCAAGGATTCAATGGCGCCCAAAAGCGTGAAACTGACGGCATCGGGCAAAACGGCTTGCAATTTTGCAAGTGATATATGCGGCAGAATGGGCATCGGCAGCGAACTCGGGATGCCCCCGAAACGCGTGCCGATGGTCTCCACCGGAAGCTTTAACAAGAAGGCTACAAGGGCACCAAGGCCGACGGCGATCAGCATGCCCGGCCAGGACGGCCGCCATCGTTTTAAGCCGGAGATCGTGACGATGGTGCCTAGCGAAATGCCTACGGCGTAGGGGTTGACAGAGGATATGGCGGCGCCGATCGCCGCAAGTTTTGGGATAAAACTGGGTGGTTCCTTTCCCGCCAGGGTGAGCCCCAGCAGATCATGAACCTGTCCGGCCAGCAGGATGACGGCGATCCCGGAAATGAAACCGACGGTCACGGGGTAGGGGATGAACTTTATATAGCTGCCCAGGCGCAGCAGACCGAGCAGGATAAGGAAGGCGCCTGCCATCAAGGTGGCGAGGAAAAGACCATCCAGGCCATGCCGGCTGATCGTTGTTGCCACGATAACCGTGAAGGCTGCTGCCGGTCCGCCGATTTGAAAACGGCTTCCCCCCAAACAAGAGATCAGGAAGCCGCCGACCACTGCGGTAAACAGACCGCGCTCGGGCGTTGTGCCCGAGGCGATAGCCAAGGCCATCGACAGCGGCAGGGCCACGATGGCGACTGTCAGCCCTGACATGACGTCGGCCCGAAAATCCCTTATTCGGTAGCCTTCGCGTAGGATAGTAATGAGCTTGGGCGTGAAGAGCTCCCAGAACGTCGGGCCCCGCGCCACCGGAAACTTAGCTACTGGACGTTCCATTGTGCCTGCACCCCGTTCTCATAACGCGGATTTGTCGGCTCGCCAGCAATCGATCCCAAGGAAGGCCGGTCGAATCCGATCAGCCTTCGCCTTCTGCACGAAGCCATAAAACTCAGGTATAAATTAGTCATAGTTAAGGATCAAGCGTCATGCCTGCTGGATGGCGCGTCTATCCTGTCGGCGGTCGTATTCGTGATGGCGTGTTTTGTCATCAACATCCTAACCGCCAGTATCTGATTTCAAAAGACGTCACCCCATGCAGAGGTACCCGCCGTGTGAATGAGGGGGCAGTCGGAACGCTTTGACTTGGTGTGTCCATGAGATGAGAGGCGCTCCTTACCCCGGAGCTTATTGTGCGACCTACGGCAGGGCGCGACGTCTGGAACTTATCTAAAGGGGCGAATCGTCGGCCAGTTTAAGTCGTACGCCACGTCCGCCATTTTGGCTTTGCGCGTTGTCATTGATCAATTCAACTCCACGCCGGTTAAGGGCTTCAACGACTTTGGTCAGCGACTCGACAACGCCACGAACATTTCCGTCGCTGGATTCCATACGTTGGATGGTCGCAATGGACACCCCGGAGATCTCGGCAAGCTCCCGCTGATCAATTCCCAAAAGTGCGCGAGCGGCTCGCAGTTGTGCCGAGGTCATCATGTGGAATAAGCCCTTAAGATTAGGCTCATGCGTAGACCATCACCCTTGAAAGTTCAATTATCAATCTGGGCAATCCATATTGCATCGCGGTTGTGGTGACAGGTGGCCGTGCCGGACAAGCGTTTCGCAGTTTTACTTACGGGAAGGTCACAGGATATAGCCTATCCCCAAAGGTCTGGCAATTGGGCTGGTCGGGATGAGGAAGATACTGGACAGGTGATGTTTTAAACATTACTAAGGCTGGGTTGATTTGCAATAATGACATTCTATATATCTACATGGCGTTTAGCACTATGGATTGGCTACGGCTCGGCGGTTTTCCCGCTTTTGATCTCTGCCTTTTCCATTCGGGGCCTTGTATGTCAGCGCCGTGTCATCGATCTGGTCCGTCCGCCAAGTGCGTATTGTATGGCCAACCACAGAGGGCATCGCAAATTAAACTCCGACGCGGGTTCTGACAGCCCTAATGATCATTTCGTAACTTAAACGGAAACTGAGAGACCGGTAACATTGCCCAATTGGCAAGTTGCTGGAAAACTTTTAAGGACATTCTACATGGCAAATGAAGACAGTGAGTTCGTTGTAAAAGATTCAAACGGAACCCGTTTGAATGACGGCGACAGCGTCACCCTGATCAAAGATTTAAAGGTTAAGGGTTCAGGCGGAGTCACGCTCAAACGCGGCACGCTGATAAGGAACATCCGACTGACCGAAGATGAAGCGCAAATTGAGTGCAACGCCGATAAAGTCAAAGGTTTGGTGTTGCGCACTGAATTTCTGAAAAAGGCTTGATGCCGAAGGAGAGACGCAAAGATGTTGGTCGGCCAAGGAAGTGCGCGAAATTTCGCCAGTGATCAATGGCTGGCCTGCACGCTTGCGGGCGTTGCGGGTGCGCTGAATGCGGCTGCCTTCAACGCCTTGGGCTTTTTTTCCGCCAATATGACCGGCAACGTCTCCGCCCTATCCGATCATCTTGCCATGGGGCAGATCGGATCTGCGTCTGTCTACGCAGCTATCGTTGTCGCTTTCGTTTTCGGCGCGTTCTGCTCGACATTGTTAATCAGTCGCGGCCATCACAGCGGTTTTACAGGTATTTACGCCTTGGTCATTCTGGTGGAAAGCGTTGGGATGGCCATCCTCGGCGGCACCCAGGTTTGGCTTAATCCGGAGTTGCGCAATGCTTTTATGATCTTTGGGCTTGCCTACCTTATGGGGTTGCAAAATGCCGTCGTCACGAGGATCTCCGATGCACGCGTTCGCACGACGCACGTATCTGGAATGGCTACCGATATTGGCATTGAAATGGGTCTTTTGATCGATGCGGCGGTGAAACCCAGGTCGGCGGCAGAAACGGCGGCCATTGGCGCGCGCCTCAGGTTGCATTTACAGACCATCATCGCGTTCCTGGTGGGCGGATTGGCGGGCGTTGCTCTTTATCACTTCATAGGTGGTGGAGTTTTCTGGATTGCCGCAGGAGTCCTGGGCGTTATTTCGGTGCATGGCCTTCACAAAGCCAGGCATGTGAGCCCCCCCCCTGCGCCGCCAGAGGCCAACGATCTTTAGCGCTTAGAGATGTGAAGCTTCGATCAGCGCCTTGTGGCGCGAACATTGAGCATTTCAGCAATTGATCGACATAATGGCGCGGGCAGAAGCCCAATATTCCCGAACAAACATATTAATAATCGGAGGCGTAGAATGACTCGAAAGTTTCAAATTGCGGAATATCTACCCCGTTAAGTTCTTTGATTTCAAGTCGCAGGCGATCATTCTGGGCATCATCGATAATTTTTAAAAGACTTTTCCGCGCAACGACTATGTAATTGCCACAGTCTTCGATGAAAGCAATCAGGCAATTGCCATAGAACGTCTCTGATATCCTCTCCAATATGCGATAGAGTCTGTGATCGCTTTGAATGAGGTTGATGACAACTATTCCATCCACCCGGAGCGCCTCATAGCAATTCTCGTAGAATTCCCACGAGCACAAATCTTCCGGTAAGCCTTTGGAAGTGAAAGCGTCCAGTAGAATGACGTCTTTGGTTTCCCTGACCAAGGGCAGGTAAGAACGCGCATCTGCCTGGACGATCTGGAAGCGTTCACTATTTTGGGGGATATAAAACTTATCCCTGAGGGCAATCACGTCGTGAGATATTTCTATAGTCTTAATTCGGGCATCTGGGAATCTAACATGACAGTGTTTTGAGAGTGATCCGCCCCCCAGGCCGACAATAAGTATATTCTGAGGATTTGAGTTGAACAGCTTGAACGCCATCATTGCCTGAACATATGAAAAGCAAAGCTTGAACGGTTCATCGATCGCCATCATCGATTGAATATGAAATCCATCAAAATGCAGGCAGAGGTATTTTCCATTATCCAGAGTGAAGACGTCGCCTTCGGCGCCATCGATGACCGCAAGATCAATTTTACTCAATTTTGCTTCCTTTCATTGACCTTAAAGTAGCTCTTCAAAACCTGAAACAAAAAGCGTTCAGCCAAATTCAGAGATACAGCTTTTCGACGCTGCCGTTTTACTGTAAGCGTCCGGTGAGCTAGCTAGGATTGGGGCTCGTTCTATTTATCACCAGCCAGGCACCTTCAATTCCTTGTGCCTTTGCGAGTGTTAGGCCGTATTTCATGCCATTGAACAGGATAGCCGCGATTAAGGTGGCACAAGCGAGTGCAATAAGACCTTGCGTCCATTTTATTTGGAATCCGGCAATGATCGTGCCTGAGTTCACGCCGAAATAAATAACGGTGCAGTAGAAGGCTATTTCTAGTGCGTCGTTCCAAAAAATTGACCATAGGGCGAGGTATAGTGCGGCTGATCCGGCGGCCACGATCAGAGAATATTTCAAATAAACTCGAGCAGCGAAAGCCGCTTCAGATAATTTCATGTGACACCGTGGCTATTATACCGTCGAACCCACGGCAGCAGGTCTTCAAGCCGCTCCGTAGCTGTGCTGCCGACCCGACTGATAACTTCCATCAGATATCGCTCCGGTTCAAGCCCATTCAGCTTTGCCGTCTCGATGAGCGTAAGGATATTGGCGGTGCGCTCGCCACCGGCATTGGAGCCGGCGAACAACCAGTTGTTGCGGCCGACCGCGATTGGGCGGATGGCGCGTTCCGCGGCATTGTTGTCTATCTCGACCGTACCGTCATCGAGATAGACCTCCAGCGCCACCCAGCGGGATAAGGCATAGCGCATCGCTTCCGCCAGGGTTTGCTTCTGCGGGATGCGCTTAAGGGTATCCTTGATCCAGACATGCAAAGCATCGACAACTGGCCGGGCATGTTCCTGTCGGATTGCCCTGCGTTCGTCCGGCAGCATGCCTTTGACGCGGGCCTCGATATCGTACAGCGCCCCGATGCGGGCAAGCGCCTCTTCAGCCAGCGGCGACGACTTGATCTTGACGACGTCGTGGATCTTGCGGCGGACGTGCGCCCAGCAAGCCGCTTCAGTGATGCGGTTGCCGTAGAGTTTCTTGTAACCGGCGTAGCCGTCTGCATGGAGCACGCCGCTGAAGGTAGAGAGATGGGCCTTGGGATGATCCCCCTTGCGGTCTGGGCTGAAGGCATAGGCGACCGCAGGCGGCGCCTGATCCTGATAGCCGCGGCCATCTCGCACATAGACCCAAAGGCGGCCGGTTTTCGTGCTGCCCTTGCCTGGTTCCAGCACCGATACCGGCGTGTCATCGCTGTGTATCCGATCCCCAGAGAACACATGGGCTTTGATCTGTTCGACCAATGGCGTTAGCAGGTGCGAAGCCTGTCCCACCCAGTCGGCCAGGGTCGAGCGGGAGATGTCGACGCCTTCACGTGCGTAGATCTCCGACTGGCGATAGAGCGGCAGGTGATCATCAAACTTCGCGACCAGAACATGAGCAAGCAATCCAGCACCGGCCTTGCCGCGCGTAATTGGTAGTGGCGGCATCTCACCCGTCAGGGTCTTGTCGCAACCCTTGCAGATCAGCCGCTTCTCGATATGCCGAACCACCTTGAACGAGGCCGGCACATAGTCGAGCACCTCGTGCACGCTGTCAGGCGCCTTGAGGAAAGCAAAACCCCCACAGTCGGGGCAGGTGCATGGCGCCTCGTAGATCTTGTCTTCCCGTGGCAAGTGATCAGGCAAAGGTTGGCGCGAAGGTTTGTCCTTCGCGGCGCTATCTCTCATACGCGGCGGCAGAGCGACCAGTGCCTCCGCGCGGTTGGCTTCCAGATCCTCCAGCATCAGCTCAAGCTGTTCGGCCTTCTCTGATGATGGACCGTATTTGCCATGGCGCAGGAGGGTCAACTGCGCTCGCAAAAGATCGATGATCGAGTCCCGCTTGACGATTTCGGCGCGGAGTTCCGCCTGGCCTTCGTCCAGTTGCAGGGCCTGCGCGGCGATGATTGCCCTCAGGGTTTCTACGTCTGTAATGTCAGCCAGAGCCTGCGCATCCATGGCGGTCAGACTAGCTGATTTGCTCGTCTTTTGCCAGACCAACTCGCTTAAAACGCATATAAAATAAGGCTTCTAGCCTGTTCGTGAAGGTGCTGATGTCCATGCCGGCCGTCGCCAGTCCATACCTTCGATCAGCATCCCCAGTTGCGCTGACGTGAGCCGAGCCACACCATCCGTGACGGATGGCCACGGGAAGCGACCACGCTCAAGCACTTTGTAAAAGAGGCAATATCCCTGTCCGTCCCACCAGAGAATCTTCAGTCTATCACCCCGCTTGCCCCGGAAGGCAAAGACGGCGCCTGAGTTCGGCACCTGACGGATTACCGTTTCTGCCTGGCTGATCAAACCCTCAATGCCTTTGCGCATGTCTGTCACCCCACACGCCAGGTAGACACGCACATTGCCGGCCGGCCCAATCATGCGACCTCTACGCACGCAATCAACGACGCCAGGCTACTGCGCTCAAGATCAGCAGGCACTTTGAGGACCCGGCCATTGCGCAGCGCGATCTCGACCGTCGCCGATCGCTTTGGCGTTCTTGCCGTATGAAGCACGTCGGTGGAGGCGCCATCCGTCAGTGACACAGGTACGAAGCTCGTTACCGGTACTGGCGCCTTGGGCTCCAAAAGCTCCTTACGCCACCGCCGTATTTGCTGGGGAAGAATATCGTATCGGCGAGCCACCTCGCTGATCTTCACACCAAACGCATCGGCTTCAGCCAGGACCTGATATTTCTCCTCATCCGACCAGCGTCTGCGCCGCTCGCCACCCGTTATAATCTCCATCCGCGCCATGATCGCCAAGCTCCGTAGATATCCCCGAAGATAGCTCCGGATTTATCTCCGGAACTTCGCTTAATTCGACCGCGACACAAAATCAGCCGATCGGACGCTTACGTTTTACTTGGGTCGAAACAATTGTGTTCCCAAATTAAGCTCCCGATAAATGTCTCCGCATTATTCGGCGAAACTGTCGTTCCTGAAAAAGGTCTCAAACGTCTCGAAATGAGGGATGGACAGGTTCTTTTTTGTTTTCACTACCAGGCGACGGATGTCGATCTGAACATCGTCAAACAGACGGCGCGCACTCTTGCTGGCAATCACGATGTAGTTTCCACAATTCTCGGCGTAGCCGATCAGGCAATTGCCATCGAACACAGTGGAAATGCGATTGAGCTGGGTATTAAAGCGAAGATCTTCGCGGTGAAGATTTGCGACCAGAAGGCCATCTTCTTCCAGCGCATAATAGCAGTCGTTATAGAACTGGAGGGAGCATAAATTATCGGGTAAACCGTCGGAGGTGAAGCCGTCTAACAGTAGGACATCCGCAACTTCGTGTTGGTTCGGCATATATACGGCTGCGTCTGTCTTAATCACCTTAAAGCGCTCGCCGTCGTCGGGAATGTGAAATTCCTGCCGCAAGGCCAAGACCTCTTCAGAAATTTCGAGTGTCGTCGTGCGCGCCTTTGGGAAGCGCTTATGGCAGTATTTTGAGAGAGAGCCGCCACCAAGACCGACAATCAGGATATGGTGAGGATGAGGCTTAAAGAGCTTGAATCCCATCATGGCCTGAGTGTAGGACAGGTATAGTTTGTAGGGCTCTCTAAGGGACATAAGTGACTGGATGTTCAGGCCGTCAAAATGCAGGCACAGGGCTTCAGGTGTCGCAACCGTGAACGTGTCGCCATTTTTTTTTGACAAAACGTAGTCATTGTCCTGGTCGCCACCCATACTCAATATTTCCTTTTTAACTGCCCAAAGCACTAACCGGCTCAAGAAAGAATCTTCGCGCATTCTTGGCCTCATACCGCACCTTGATACGCATCATTTGCCGCGAAGGTGGCCATCGTCAGAATTTTGGAAACCGAGTCGGAAAGCTGACAAATCTGGACGGAGCGTGACAGCCCCAGTAACAGCGGGCCAACGACGGTAGCGCCGCCCAATGACTCGACCATTTTGGTAGCAATGGACGCCGAGTGGATGGCCGGCATGATCAAAATATTCGCCGGCGCCGTGAGTCGAATAAACGGGTAGTTGGCCCACAAGCTGGCATCTAATGCCACATCTGGTGGCATTTCCCCCTCAAATTCAAAATCGACGCCATGTGCCTGAAGAAGCGCTACGGCCTCGCTAACCCTGTCCGAGTGCTCGCCGGATGGATTTCCAAACGTCGAATAGCTCAGGAAGGCAACCCGCGGCGTATGCCCCATTCGCCGCACCGTCGTTGCGGCTTCAATGGCGATATCACAAAGGTCCTCAGGGCTCGGTAATTCGCTGACTGTCGTATCCGCCACAAAGACGGTGCGGCCTTTGGCGAGGACGATTGACAGGCCCATGACACGGCCGCCGGGCGCCGGATCAACAACCCTGAGAATGTCACTCAGAGCTTGATCGAAGCTCCGCGTCACACCTGTCACCATGCCATCCGCATGGCCGGATATAAGCATGGCTGCGGCGAAAGAATTGCGATCAAGGTTGATGAGGCGTTCGACATCACGCTTCAGGTAACCCTGTCGACCCAACCGGCCATATAAAAGCGCGGCATAGGTATCGCGCCGGTCTGACAAGCGTGCATTGATGATTTCAATACCCTCTTCAGCGGGGTCGATACCGGCGGCGCGCATGTTGGCTTCAACGAGGTTTTCCCGGCCGCACAGGATTGGCGTACCAAGGCCCTGCAATTTGAACGCATGAGCGGCGCGAATAACGCGCATGTCTTCACCTTCAGCGAAAACAATGCGCTTCATTGGCCTGGACCGAACTGACGAAATAATAGTTTGCAGGAAGCCGGCCGACGGGTCCAGACGCTGTTCCAGCCTCTTACGATATGCGTCCATATCCTCGATCGGCGTGCGGGCTACGCCCGTATCCATAGCGGCCTGCGCAACAAACGGCGGCACATACCAAATCAATCGGGGATCGAACGGGGACGGGATTATATAGTCGCGTCCAAACTTCAGATGCCTGCCCTGGTAGGCGGCCGCCACCTCGTCAGGCACGTCTTCACGCGCTAACTGAGCCACAGCTCTGGCGGCAGCCAATTTCATTTCATGGTTGACCCGGCGCGCACGGACATCAAGGGCGCCTCGGAAAATGTAGGGAAACCCAAGGACGTTGTTGACCTGATTGGGATAGTCAGCCCTTCCCGTTGCCATGATGGCATCGCTGCGAACCTTCAGGACGTCTTCCGGCGATATCTCAGGATCAGGGTTGGCCATAGCGAAAATAATGGGGTCGGGCGCCATGGAAGCGACCATTTCCGCAGTTAAAACGCCCTTAGCGGACAAGCCGAGAAAGACATCCGCGCCCACCATCGCTTCAGCCAGGGTTCGTTTGTCAGTATTCGTAGCGTGGACGGCTTTCCATTGATCCATGTCGATGGTCCGGCCAGCATAAACGACTCCGTGAATGTCGACGACAGTCGTATTCTCTGATTTCACGCCCAGCGATTTCATTAATCCGAGGGACGACAGGCCCGCCGCGCCCGCGCCACACAAAACAAGCTTGATGTCTTCAATCCGTTTGCCCGTGACTTCGAGGGCATTCAGGAGACCGGCCGAGGCGATAATGGCCGTCCCGTGCTGATCGTCGTGGAAGACCGGCACGTCGGCCAAATCCTGAAGGGCCGCCTCGATTATGAAGCACTCGGGACTCTTGATATCCTCAAGATTCACCCCGCCAAACGTCGCGGTAATGTTCTTGACTACGGTAATAAATTCATCGGGGTTCTGCGTGGACACCTCAATGTCAAAGGCATCAATATCGGCAAACCGCTTAAACAGAACAGCCTTGCCCTCCATCACCGGCTTTGAAGCCAGAGCGCCAAGATTCCCCAGACCCAGGATAGCCGTTCCGTTAGAAATGACGGCAACCATGTTCCCTTTGGAGGTGTAGTCATAAGCTGCGTCCGGGTTCTCGGCGATCTTTAGCACTGGCACGGCAACACCTGGCGAGTAGGCCAGAGCCAGATCGCGCTGTGTCGCCATCGGCTTGGTCGGTTGAACCGCGATTTTACCCGGTGCGGGCAGTCGATGAAGATCCAGGGCCTCCTGATCGGTGAATGTGTGCTTGCGGTCCGGCATATTGTTTTAGTCTTTTCGATTGTGTCTTTGCAGCAGCCTACGGCTGGCCTGTGTTGCGCTTAGTTGACGACGGAACTCTGTGATCCTGGGGCCAAACTGTTTTCGGGCATCATCAAATGCACATCCTGGACTTTTAAGCGCACACCACGCCCGCCTCGTTCGCTTCGTTGGTTTTCATCAAGCAATTCAATGCCTGCTCTGTTTAAAGCCTCAACGACCCGGGTCAGGGACTCAACCACCCCGCGCACATTACCCTCGCTGGATTCCATTCGCTGGATCGTGGCAATCGATACACCCGACAGTTCCGCCAGGTCCTTTTGATCAATACCCAGCATGGCTCGGGCGGCTCGTAGCTGCGCTGAAGTTATCACCGGCTCACCTCATTTTTAAACTGGACATATGATGTTTAAAACATTATAAATGATATTTCAATAGCTAAACATGTCGCTTGAGTCGCTATAGGCATAGCCACTTGCCACCGCGCCGATGTTTAGGCCTCAGTGCAGGAAGGTAGTTGGTGGAAAGCAAAATTCTTCAGTTGCCGATTGAGGCGAATATAAGGGCGTTGCAGCGCTTCCAGCGCACGGGGCATTTTCCGACCGACACGCACAGAAACGAGATATATTCGTCGATTATGGCAGATTCAGATTTGCTGGATGCCGAAATTGCCCGAATTAACCTGCATCTCGAAGTTAAGTTCGACGAGAGAACCAAGGAAGTTGTTCAGCATCTGGAATCCGTCGCCAAAACCCTTCGCCAACTGGCTGATACCGCGAACAAAATCTGAATGTCATAACTAACGGGGATTGTCGTCACTTCAGGACGTTAAGTTGAAAGCCGTGAAGCGACAGGAAACAATCTGCTACGGATCAAAATTAAATGGGATGGGGGATATCCAAATGTCGCGCAGTTACCACCGACTGAATTTTCAGCCTCAGCGCCTTGCCCGTACAGACGGGCTCAGCCCACGTCATCGGGCCAAGACACAATGACCGATCCAGCGAAACCAGATGTCAGCTTCCTGAACGCGGCCATGGGGCGTTGCCCGGTCTGCGGCAAAGGCAAACTATTCAAGTCCTACCTTAAGGTTGCGGACTCCTGCAAGTCGTGCGGACAAAACTTTAAGTCTGCGGATACGGGCGACGGTCCGGTTGTGTTCGTTATTCTCATCGCTGGATTTATCGCGTGCGCGGGCCTGTTAGTAAGCTTTTTGAGCTGGAACTGGGCCATAACAACATTATTGATCGTATGGCCGGCAACCGCAGCCATTGTTAGCCTGGCTCTCATGCCTGTATTGAAAGCCCTGATGATAGCGTCTCAGCTAAAACACGAGGTCCGAGATCAATAGCCCCTTCAAGGCCGTCTCCTGACGATCAATCCGTTTTATCCTGTAGGGCGGCGTGCTTGTAACACTATGGATAGATGATGCTATGCGCGTCATCAGAGACGTCAGTTGGAGTTGATTACGGCCTCGCCTTCCCCAATCTTCTGGATACGGAAGCATCAAGGATCAGAGCTTATCCTCCCGTAATGGTAAAACCCATAACCGCTCCCCATGTGACGCTTATTCCACCAATCGCAATGGCAACGCCATAGGGCACGTCACGGCCCATCTCTCTGCCCTGCAGGGCTAGCATGGCCTGAGACAGATAGGGACGGACGAACATATTGATAACAGCGACCAGCCCGCCGCTGATTGCGGTTGCCAGGGCCAGGAGCAGCAGGTGGTCCAGGCCGGCGAACAGGGCGACCGCCGCGAACAGCTTGACGTCGCCCGCCCCCATGATCCGGAACAGGTAAAGGATATAGCCGACGACAAATGACAGGACGCCCGCGCCCAGTGCCGGCCAGAGCCCGGCGCCGCGCGCCAGCACCAGCACCAGCACCAGCCAGACGACATAGAGACAAAGGACAGCGATGACGGCCTGGTTCGGGATTCGCAGGGACATGACATCCGTACAGGCCGCCCAGATCAGGACGCCCGTCAGAACCGCCAGAATACCGTAACGCAGAACATCAGCGAGCGGCATTCGATCCGCCTTCATTGTGCGCCGAAAGCGCCCGCACGATCTTCAGATTGTCGGAAGCGACGGCATAATATTCGCTTTTCAGCGCCAGCGCCTTGTTCAGCAACTGTTCGGCGTTCGCATAGTCGCCGCGCATGGCGGCGGCGAAACCGGCATTGTTCAGCAGGGCCGCCTGATCACTCGCCGTGCCGCCGGCAATCGCCCGGTCATAATCCCCGCCCATGGCCAGAGCCAGGCGCAGATTGGTCCGCGCCTCGACCAGATCCGGTTTCTTGCGCAGGGCCGCCACGAAATCCGTCACCGCCAGATCGCGCTGATGTTGCAACAGGCGGGAATAGCCGCGGTTATTGAGCACGATGGCCGCGCCACCCGAAGTGGTCATGGCCTGTTCGTAGGCGGCATTGGCCTCGGCCCACTGGCCCCGGCCATCATAGGCGCTAGCCAGCGCGTTCCACGCCCGCCAGGCCGCCGGATTGGCCGCCACCGCCGCCTGCAGGACCGAAACGGCCTTGTCGGATTCCCCTGTGAGCGAAAGGGCAATGCCCTTGCCTTCAAGGGCGGCACCCCTGGTTTCCGGCGCGCTTTCTGCTGCGGCGAAGGCGTCCAGCGCGGCCTGAAAATGGCCTTGCGTCAGGTTGAGATTGCCGTCCAGCAGGTTGAGGCGCGGGTCTTTTATGCCCGCCAGGAGACCCTGATTGAGATAGCGGCCGGCATCGAGCAGGCGCTGTTCGTCAATGGCGCGCTGAATATCAGCCAGGGCCGCCGGACTGAGGGCCTGCGCTTTCGCTTCCCGCTTGAATATGGCCATTCCAGCAAAATTTTTTTCTAGCCATGCGGTCGGGGAACCATCAATTCAGGCGGTTCAGTTACTGGGGCGGTTTAATTCTCATGATCCGAAAGTCTTTATGGCCTCCCTCCGGTATGTCTTTAATATTATTCTGTATCTCCCTGACTGCGGAGGCCAGATTTAAACTGACGACCTTCAGGTTATGAGCCTGAGATAATTTTTCATAACCTCATGAATTTAAATATCATTTTGGCTGCAAAAAAAATAGTTGTGTTAAATCTTGTGCTAGAAATGAGAAGTTATTCCGCCCGGGCCAAGCGTGCTCAAACGTAGCAAACGCTAGCTAGATGACCGCAATACCCCCCTTTATTCAATTGCCAGATTTGGGACCATTGGCTGACGACGGACAATTCGGATTACAAAGACCTGGCTCATCAGGGCGGCTCCGCAACAGGCGGAGAATTTTGAGGCAACCGAATCAAAATGTCCATTTACGTGGCCATTTCGACTATATTTTGCAACATTATGCCTTTTTTAGCAGATAATTTGTTTCATGCTGGAATGATGTGTGTAAGTAAATAGCACTATTGATAAAATTTGATGGAGCCGAGACATGATGAAACGTCACACCCGGATTCTGATGGCGATTGTCGCCTGTTTCGCTGCCAGTTTCATAGGAACGCTCACAGCACAGGCGAGGCCCACCGGCTATAAGCATTATGAACTGGGCGATTTGAGAGCGCCGACTCCGGATCCGGTATCTGGCGGCCTGCTCCTCATGGGCGGTGGCGACCGAAACATCGATGCCATGAAGTGGTTTTTCGCCAAGGCCGGGCATGGTCACATCGTTATCCTGAGCGCGGCTTACGGTCCCGAAATCGGCAAGGAATTCAAGCGCGAGGTCGGCGGCATCCTTTCCGCGGAAACCTTCGTGTTCAAAACTCGCAACGCGGCCTACGATCCGAAAGTCATTGACGCCCTTAAGCGCGCGGATGGCATCTTCATCTCGGGCGGCGACCAGTCGGACTATGTCAAAATGTGGCGCGGTACGCCGGTCGCCGAAATTATGGACGCACATGTCTTGGCCGGAAAGCCGCTCGCCGGCACCAGCGCGGGTCTCGCGATGTTGGGTGAATGGCTCTATGGCTGCATGGACAGCACCAGCCTGACTTCACCTGAAGGTCTGGCTGATCCTTTTAGCGCCCGTAACACGATCGAAGGCGATTTCCTCCACCTCGCCCTGCTCAAGGGTGTGCTGACCGACAGCCATTTCAAGGAGCGCGACAGACTGGGCAGACTGTTTGCCTTTCTGGCCAAGGCGCAACTCGGCCGGCCGGCCGACGCCACCCCGTTATTGGGCCTGGGCGTCGACGAAAGTGCAGCCCTCGCCGTCGAGCCGGACGGTTCGGCGCGCATCTACGCCACTGAGGCAGACGGTGGCGCCTGGCTGGTGGATGGTGCCTCATTGCGAGTAGCCAACAAGTCCGGTCCGCTGGAAGTGCCCCGCATCCATGTTATCGGCATTGGGCATCAATCCATACTTCATCTGCCGGACGGCAAGGTCGAGCGCCCGTCTTTTGATCGCTACTACTCTGTCAGCGGTGGGAAGATGGTTCTTTCGAGCGACGAGGCCGTAGCACCATGATGACCTTGCCTTTGCTCGTCTTTTCGCGTCCCGCCATGCTGAGAGGGTCCGGGCTCGCCGCCGCGGTACTTCTTTTGTTAGGCAACCCCGCAGCGGCCTCTACCCTAATTACAGGCGCCATGGTCTATGACGGTTCCGGCGCCCCTGCCAGGCAGGAATCTGTGAGGGTTGAGAATGATCGCATAGTCGCGATCGGTAAACTGCGCCCCCATAAGGGGGAAACCGTGATCGAGGCGAAGGGGCTGGCACTGGCGCCTGGCTTCATCGACAGCCACAGCCATCATGATCGCGGCGATTACGCCAATCGCGCCATGCCACAGTTATTGGCGGAAGGCGTCACGACGATTGTTATCGGTCAGGACGGCGAGAGTTCGGGCGCTTTTGCCGACATATCGAAGCAATTCACGGCGCGCCCTGCGGCGGTGAACGTGGCGGCCTATACCGGCCATGGGTATCTCCGCTCTCAGGTGATGGGCCAGGACTACAAAAGAGTGGCCACCGTGTCAGAGATACAGGCAATGCAGCGCCTGCTTGACGTGGACATGAAGGCCGGATCTCTCGGGCTGTCGACAGGTCTGGAATATGATCCCGGCATTTACTCAAACCACGATGAAGTGGTGGCACTGGCCCAAACGGCGGCCGACGACGGGGGCCGCTATATCAGCCATATGCGCAGCGAAGACACGGGTTTCGACGCGGCGCTTGATGAGTTCCTCGACATAGGCGCAAAGACGGGTATCCCCGTCCAGATTTCCCATCTCAAGCTGGGAATCGTCGATCGCTGGGGCGACGCCAAGGCCGTGCTGGCCAAGCTCGACGCCGCGCGCGCGGGCGGCATCAAGGTCACGGCCGACGTCTATCCCTACGAATATTGGCAGTCGACCCTGACGGTCTTGTTTCCCAAGCGCGATTTCACCGATCTTTCGGCAGCGCGCTTCGCCCTGACCCACCTCACAACGCCTGAGGGCATGCGGCTTGGTGTCTACGCACCCGACCCGTCATTGGTGGGTCATACGATCGCCGAGATCTCGGCGCAGCGACACGAGGAGCCTGCCGCCACCTACCTCTGGCTGATCCAGACCGCTGAAGCCTGGAGATCGGCGCACCCCGGCATAGAACCTGTCGAAGCGGTGATAGGCACCGCGATGGCCCCGGAAGATGTCGCTGACTTCATCGCCTGGCCTTACAGCAATCTCTGTTCGGACGGGATGATCGTTTCGCGCCATCCGCGCGGCGCCGGCGCCTTTGCCAAGATGCTGCGGGTTTATGTTCGAGAGCAGCACCGGCTCACCTTGCCCGAGGCGATCCGCAAGATGACCTCGCTGGCGGCGGAGAATGTGGGCCTGAAGGGACGCGGCCTGATCCGTCCGGGCTACAAGGCCGATCTGGTGCTGTTCGATCCCGATCAGATCGCAGACCGGGCCACGGTGGAGGCTCCGGGTGCCCTGGCCGTCGGCGTTTCCGATGTGATGGTGAATGGTGTGCTGGTTTACCGCAAGGCTCAGCCCACGGGCAACTATCCCGGAGAATTTCTTAAGCGGGAGGGGAAATGATGCAGAGACGATCCTTTCTGGCGGGGGCGGCTGGCCTCACTGCGCTAACGGCGGTGCGGACCGCTGCCGCCCCGGTTCTCACTGCCAACAATTCTGGCCTGACCCTGAAACAGGCCAGACGCCGGAACGGCTGGATTGAAATCGACGCCGAGGCGTTCGAGGCCAATATCGACACGGTTAGCGGCTTGCTCGGTCAGGTGCGCCTTTGCGCCGTCATGAAGGCGGATGCCTATGGCAACGGTATCGCGCTTTTGATGCCATCCATTATCAAGAAGCGGATCAGCGATGTCGCCATCACGTCCAATGATGAGGCCCGGGTCGCCCGCGAACTCGGCTATCGCGGCCGTCTGATCCGGGTGCGCACGGCAACACCTGACGAGATGGAGGATGGACTGCCCTTCGCCATTGAAGAGCTGATCGGCAATTTTGATTCCGCCGCCTTCCTTCAGGCCCTGGCGAAAAGGCAGACCGGGCAAGCCAGTCTTCCGATACACCTGGCTCTCAACAGCGGCGGCATGTCGCGAAACGGCATTGAGCTTTCCACGGACTATGGCCAGAGGGATGCACGGACTGTCATCTCATGCGACAAACTTCGGATAGCGGGCGCCATGACGCACTATCCCAGTGAGGACGCCGCCGACATTCTTGGCCAATTGCAACAGTATCATGCAGATCTGGCCTGGCTGAACGCTCAGGGCGTGAAGTCCGGCAAGCTGACACGCCACACGGCGAACAGCTTTGCGACCCTGGAGCATCGGGACACATGGCTGGACATGGTGCGCGTCGGCGGGCTTCTCTACGGCGATCCCGGTTCTGTAAAGACAAATGCCTACCTCCCCACCATGACGATCAAGTCCCGGGTTGCCGCGATCAACCATTATCCGGCCGGCCAGACGGTCAACTATGACCGCACCTATCGGCTGGAACGGGAAAGTTGGCTCGCCAATATTCCGCTCGGTTACTCGGACGGCTACCGGCGCGGTTTCAGCCATGCCAACAGGGCCGAATTTCCTGCCGAAGGTCGAAACCATACCGAGGTGCTGATCGGCGGCAGGCGCTTCCCCGTCGTTGGCCGTGTGACAATGAATACCCTGATGGTCGATGTGACCGACAGCCCGAACCTGGTGCATCAGGCTGACGAAGTCGTGCTTTTCGGCGTGCAAGGCGGCGAGCGCATCACCCAGGCTGAATTCGAAGCCAATGGTTCCGCCTATGGCCCTGAGATGCTGGGCATACTGGGGGCCGCCCTGCCCCGCGTGCTTGCCAAAGACGACACACGACCGGCGGCTTGATAGACTGAACACGACGTCATTGAGATTTAGCCTTGGCGATGCAGGCTTGAACCGCGAGGCCGTCTTGCCGTAATCGGTAAAGCGCTCCTTGCCTTATTGTATGATTTTTTCGAGACCAAGATAAGGACCAGCTGGTCTGGACGGTTCCTCCGCAAACCCAACACCTGTAATGAGGATTTGGGAACAAAAAAGCCCCCCGAAGGGAGGCTATTTAATCTCTTGAATGGCGCACTCTGTGCTACTTCCATCGAACGATCCAAAACTAACCAACGGGGGCATACAACCCGGCCAACATGCCAATTATTCTGAACTTTTTCAAGTACTTTCCCAGTGGAACATCGTTTTGAGGGACTGCCCATCCCAGCCAGCCAATATGGAAATTGATACGGCAGTAGCGTCAAAAGACTGCGGAGTCAGAAAGCGACAGAAAGCAGGTTCGTGAGGGAGGCGTATATGAGAAAAACGCCATATAATTCCTCACCAGCTTCAATCCAGCCAATATTCCAGTTCGCCGCTGAGGGTGGCGCTCCGATGGTTTCCGGCGACTTTCCCCCACGGGCTGATGCTCATGCGATCAATATCCCTGCCTCAGATAGGAGGCGGATTGATAGGCGAATGGGCGAAGACGAAAATGGTGTTGCGCCGAAGCAAGTCCTTTATCCGACTTCAATTAGGATCACCGAAACCGAAAAAGAATGGATCGACGCGGCGCGCGGTGATCTTTCGATCTCGGATTATTTCCGGTCGCTTGTCCAGGTTGCCTATAGTGTGTCTCCTGATATGCGAAAGCGGCGACGCCGCGAGCCTGTGAAGAACCAGGCCGAGTTAGCTCATGCTCTAGCTTTGCTTGGCCAGTCACGCCTTTTCTCAAACCTGGCCCAGGCTACCGAACACCTGAACAAAGGCACGTGGTTTCCGGACATGGATACGGAAGCATTGATACGGCAGGAGTTGGAAGAAATGCGCAAGCTACGTCACCATCTCTTGGCCGCTCTCGGCAAGGAAACCACTCCATGATCCTGAAAGGTTCACAGCGTGGCGGATGTCGTCAACTTGGTTTGCACCTACTCAAAACTGAAGAAAATGAGCATGTGGAAATCCATGAGATTTCTGGTTTCGTGTCCGATGATCTCCTCGGAGCGATGGATGAAATTGATGCAATATCTAAGGGCACGCGTTGCAAACAACCCCTATTCTCTGTTTCTTTGAGTCCGCCTCAGTCTGAAAACGTCCGGGTCGGCGTTTTCGAACATGCTATCGCAATGATCGAAGAACGGATGGGTTTACAAGGACAGCCCCGTGTAATTGTTTTCCACGAAAAGGAAGGACGCAGGCACGCGCATGCCGTATGGAGTCGGATCGATCCCGAAAAGATGACGGCAGTAAATCTTCCATTTTTTAAGACGAACCTCAAGGATATCGCGAAACAACTTTTCTTGGAAAATGGCTGGAAAATGCCGCAAGGCTACGTTGACTCAAAGCTGCGCGACCCGCGCAATTTCTCCCTCGCCGAATGGCAGGAGTCAAAACGCACCGGCGTTGATCCTCGCGACGTCAAAGTTGCAATCCGCATCTGCTATAATCAAAGCGACGATCTGAACTCATTTGCGCGAGCGCTTGAGGAAAGAGGACTATTTCTTGCGCAGGGCGACAGCCGGGCATTTGTAGCATTGGGTAACCTCGCAACTCGCCACGACAACCTATGACTGCGTGATCATAGGCGGGGGACTGAGATTGCCGCCGAAGAGCCTGCTACTGTTCGAGGCCGTTGTGAACGCTGTACACAAAGGGGCGCCGGACGCTACGATTGCGTTCAACACCCGTCCTGAAGATACAGCAGACGTCGCAGCCCGATGGATCAAGGAAACCTGACGCTCGAACGTGAGAAGGGTGGCGTCTACAAACTCAAGGTTGGAAGCGCCGCCTCTTTTCCGTCTGCTACGATGCGTTCCTTGCCATTAACCTGCCGTCCAGCCTCCAAATTACTTATAGCAATGCCCTAGACGAATTGCCGATGCGTCTACAAGACTTTGCCTGTGAGCCCAAAAACGACCTTTCCCCGCCGATTGCAAAGCAAGCCCGAAAGCGGACATAGGTGATACAGCGCGTCCTACTTCGCACGACGGATAAAATTTTTGGAGCAATGTCGCGTTCTTTATCGCGTGTTATTTCTCGCTCGGTCTGAAGAGTTTTAGGGAGGAAGTGGCGGTGACGTGCAACATAAATTTATGTTTATAGGGTCAGGTCAAGAGAAGGCTCTTTGACCGGCCAAGATAGTCGATCGAGCGCTGGTGCTGGTGCCACAACGAAGCCTTCCCCGGCGTGGTTATTGTGAAATTGAAACGACGGGAGGCTGACATACCGTCGTACCGTCCCATGCGAGTACCTATTCTCAATCCCTTGCCGTAGTTTTCCCACGTCATCTCGATCAGGCTGTAGCGTCCCTTTTCGTAGCCATAATCGAGCCCTGCATCCTCGTAGAGCGTGAAATGGCCGTCTTGTCCCGAAAAGACATGCAGGTCGATCTCTTTGTCAGTCACCTCCGCCGTAGACTGGATCACGGCCCCCATCGGCAAGATCGTACCCGCTTTGACATGCACGGGAATTCTATCGACCGGTGCCGGTACGTCGTGTGTCTTCCCACCCTCGCGGTGTTCACCAGTCCAGAAATCGTACCAGCCGCCTGGGTTTTCCGGCAGGTAGACGGGCCAGCTAGTCACGCCCTCAGCTAGAACCGGTGCGACATGCAAGGCACGCCCAAACATGTAGGCGTGGCTTTCCTCAAGTGCCCTGGCATCATGGCGGAAATCAAAGACCAGGGGGCGCATGATAGGGACGCCTGTGCGCCACGTCTCACCGGCCGCGCTGTAAATATACGGAAGGAGACGGTAGCGCAGTTCAAGATATTTACGTGACACGGACTCGACGGTGCCTCCGTAGCGCCAAAACTCGGTTTTGGTCTGATAGCCGTGCACCCGCTGAAGCGGCAGGAAGGTACAGTACTGAAACCAGCGCAGGAAACGTTCGTGATAGGCAAGGTCGGTGTATTGTCCTTCCCCCGGACGAAAGAACCCACCCCCGTCCACCGTCCAGTAAGGATAGCCGGCGGCCGCCATGTTCAGGCCGGCAGGTATTTGACGTTTAAGGGTCTCCCAGTCGTTACCGATGTCGCCCGACCATGTCGCGGCGGCATACCGCTGCTGGCCGATTGCAGCTGAACGGGTCAGGATCATCACGCGCCGATCAGGTGAGAATTGCCTCTGGCTGTCATAAACGGCCTGGGTTATCTGGAGGGGATAGACGTTACGCACGCGCTCACCGGCGCCTGCGGCGGTCATACGCCCTTCTAGGTCATCGTTTTCTGGCTCGGTTGCATCCTGCCACCAGGCGTCGATACCCAGGGTGGCGAGGCGCTTGTTTTGGTTTACAGTATAAAACGCGGATGCGTTCGGATTGAAGAAATCGACCCATTCGGTACCCGGAATAATATACCCCTTTTCAGCGGCCTCTTTGCCCAATTGCGTACTGTTAGGCAGCTTGGCCCATACCGACACCATTAGGCGGGCATTAAGCGCATGCAGATCCTTCACCATACCGGCCGGGTCAGGGTACTGATCCTCGTCGAACCGCATGGCGTTCCAGCCATACTTGCCCCAATACTGCCAGTCTTGAACCATTACATCCATTGGCAGGTTGCGGCGGCGGAATTCGCGCGCGGTGTCCAGAATTTCCGCCTGGGAGCTGAAGCGCTCACGACAATGGATATAACCATAGGCCCAAATCGGAAACATAGGGGTTTCACCGCATAGCTGACGGTAGCCGGCCATGATTTGATCCGCCTCAGGCCCTGCAATGACCACATAGTCGAGCGCCATTGCCACTGGTGAACGCCATTTTGTACGGTCTTGCGCCGCGTCCCAATACAGCACCGGCGCATCCTTATCGTTGGCGAAGACGCTAACACTGTGCTCCCCGGCCAGCAGATGTTTCAGGAAGCTTGTTGTCGGTGGAAGCCATTGGCTGTTGAAGTCCACGCAGGGTACGCCATCGATTTCGACGTAATGGCGCGAGGCCATCTTGCGCCCGATGTCCATTAAAAAGGCAAAGTCGCCGTCTTTTTCCGTAGTGAATTTTCCCTCAAACGCCGCGCCCATGCGTGTTATTCGGGCATTGCCGGCGGTCGTGGTGACATCGACGCTTTCAGATTTCGTCTGAGTGTTTACCTTTTCCAGAACCAGCTTCCGGGTTGGCATATTGAACTCACTCATACCCGGATTATTCCAAAGCAGGCCATAACCTTTGTTGGAAATTACGAATGGCAAGCTGATTTGTGTATTGACCTGAGTCAGTCGCCGGGGCAACCTCCGGATGTTCAGGGCGCCGTCCTGGAAGCAGCCGGTGCCGAAAATACGCTCATCCCCGCCGGAGTCAAAAGATTGCGATACGGCAAAAGCGGAGCCATCGCTCAGTTCGACACTTTCAATGGTTCGTCCGCCCACAGTTTCACTTAATAGCAGGTTGCCTTTCTTATCGAAGATTCGAACCTGGCCATTTTGCGTATCTACGTCGCAGACCGCATGGGCGATTTCAAGGCGAACTGAAGTCCCGCGCCGGGTAAGATGAACGTTGACCACAGGCATTCGCGGCAGAAGTATCTGGCTTTCAAAGGTGTGTGCACCGGTGTCCAGCCCACTGGACAAGGGCGCCAAGAACACTCGAAAGGCACGATCATTCATCGCGGTGACTCTGAGAATGCCCTGAGGGGTTTCAAGCAGAATGTCCGGCTGCCGGACCTTCGTCGGGGAAGCTTTCGCAGGCGTTGTTGCTGCAAAGCCTATAGCCGCGCCGCCGAGCAATACTTTCCTGCGTGAAAATTCAGGTTTTCCCATTGACTCATCTCCCATGAAACGCCTCAATCTGGTTAATTAGCGAGATCGGCATACCAGACCTCCGACAAAGCTAAATCTGCCGGAGAATTGGCTCAGGACCGCGTCAGTTGCGACCGCGGGATCGGTCCGGCCTTGACCGGGATCGACAGGTCCGCCGGCTTCAATCCGGGCGCCGTGGCGTGCAGCTTGAGCGTTCCGGTCTGTGCCTCGATCGACTGCACGATGACTTGGCCCAGGCCGTTGAACAGCGAACGGCGGTTGCCTTTTTCCGGCTCAAGCGAGATAGGATCGCCGTTACCGAGGCCGATGATGGCGCCACCCGAAATCTCATAAGTGATCATGTGGTTGGCCAAAGGCACCATGCGGCCTTTGGCGTCCACGGCCTCAACCATGACCGGCTGGGCGTCGCGGCCATCGGCAGTCAGCGCCGGGCGATCCTGCGTCAACCGCAGTGCCACCGGCTCGCCGGTGGTCTCATTGATGACTGTCGACACCACCTTTGCGCCATTGTAGGCGCGGGCTTCGATACGGCCGGCCGCATAGGGCACGGTCCAGCGGTTCATGTCGTATTTATCGGTCTTCTGCCGGCCGGCTGATTTGCCGTTGACGAACAGTTCCACTTCTTCGGCATTGGTGCAGGCCATGACCATGATGGGCTTGCCTTCACTGCCGGCCCAGTTCCAGTGCGGCACGAGACCGAGCACGGGCTTGTCCTTGATCCATTGTGCGCGGTGGATGTGGACGGCGGTCTTGTCGAATCCACACAGGTCCATGATGCCGAAATAGGAACTGTTTGACGGCCAATTGAACGGCTTCGGCTCGCCGTGGTAATCAAACCCGGTCCAGACAAAGGTGCCGGCGACGAAATCGCGCGTGTCGATCTGCTTCCAGGCGTCGCGGTGCGTCTCGCCCCAGCCGGCCGCTTCGTCGTCATAGCTGGCGAGGACTTGCGTCTTTTTATCTGTCACGAACGCACCGCGCGTCATGAGGGCGGAGCTGTCCTCCGATGAGAACACTGGCTTGTCCGGATGCGCCGCGTGGAAGGGATCATACTGGCCCTGTTGATAATTGATGCCAACGACATCGACAGCGTGCGACACGTTGAGCGGGGTGAACAGGCCGCCGCTCATTGCTGCGGTGACCGGCCGCGTGGTGTCGAGCGACTTAACCACAGAACTCATGCGCCGGACCATTTGATAGCCGGCCGGGGTACCCTGCATCGGCTCCTCGTTGAACACCGACCAAAGAAAAACGCTGGGGTGATTGCGGTCGCGCCGCACCAGCCATTCAAGCTGGGCCATGTAGTCCGGCGAGGCGTTGAAATTGCGGTTCTCGGCCATGACAAGGAAGCCATGGCGGTCGCATGCCTCCATCAGTTCCTTGCTTTGCGCATTGTGCGAGAAGCGGATGGCGTTGCAGCCAAGCGATTTCAGGCGGCGCAGGCGGAAGTCGTTCACACCGTCCGGTACGGCGGTTCCGACGCCGGCATGATCCTGGTGCAGACACACGCCCTTGAGTTTCACCGGCTGGTCGTTGAGGAAAAAGCCTTTTTGCGCATCAAAACGCTGAGTACGGAAGCCGGCATGGGTTGCAACCTGATCAAGCACGGCATCGGTCACGCTCCTGAGCGATGTCGTAACCTGATAAAGATGCGGCGTCTCCACGCTCCACAATTGCGGATTGGCAAACGGGATATCGTAGTTGACCACGGTTGAACTGAGCGGCGCGACACTGACCTGCTTGGTCACGCCGGGACGCCCGCCGGCCGGCGATTTTTCGTCGCCTATGTTGGTGTGAACACGGACCGTCTCGGTCTTGTCGCCGGAATTGTAGATCGTGACCTCGACCGGCACATGCCAGCCCTTCTCGTCCTTTACCGGATGAGCGAAGACGCCGTCAGTCTTGATATGCACCGGATTACGCTTGACGATCCAGGCGTCGCGATAAAGCCCACCGCCTTCGTACCACCAGCCTTCCATGGCGTCGGCATCGACGCGCACCACCAGCGAATTAAGCTGATCGCCATAGGTGGCGTAGGGCGTCAGGTCGATATAGATCGAGTTATAGCCGCTCCAGTTGCGGTTGACGAGCGTACCGTTGAACCACACGGTGGCGAAGGTGGCGACGCCGTCCAGTTGCAGTTCGATATGCTTGCCGTCGTCCTGCGGCTCGAAGCGCAGCACGTTGCGATACCAGGCCACGCCGCGGCGGCGGTAGCCCTGATCGACATTGCCGCTCTCCTCGATCGGCTGGAAGCTGACAAAGTCGTGCGGCAGGATGACTGGCTGCCAGGCGCTGTCGTCGAACTTGGGCGAAGCCGCGCCGCGCGCCGCGCCGGCCTTGGCCGCATCATAGGTCGCGTCATGTCCGATGATCGGCGGGAAGGGAATGTCGCCGGCAAAGAAGCGCCAGCCCTTGTTAAGCAACAGTACCTGGCGAGGCGAGGCAACGGGAGCGGCAACGGCCGGAGACGTTGTCGCGGCGACGGCGCGCGACACAAAACCCGGAGTCGATGCGGCCAGACCGAGCGCGCTCGCGCCCTTGAATAATTCGCGGCGGTTCATGCTTATATCCCTGATGATATTTTCTTTTATTAGTGCAATAGCCTGCAGAGGCGCGCAAGGAGAAAGTGCATGGTTCGGAATGACAGGAGTTAACCAAACACCCCATCCCGTCTGCCGTTTAAGCTATAAGCTAGTTTCATCGAGTTGACGCTGGACATCGTGTGGTATCCCCTTGGGTGCGACTAACACTGAATACGGCCTGAAGGCCTCATTTTCACCACCAATATTGCGGAGACTTTCAACGTGGCGGCTCGAATCCAATCAGACATGTGCCACATCAATGGCACCACCGTGCATGACGAAAGTCCAGATGCCATTTGGCGGCATCAAAGCATCCGGTTACGCCTTCGTCCTGGTGATCCTTTTGCCGATCCGGTTCATCGGCATTGGAGGCCTTAACGAAACCGAAGGCGGCCGCATGATGATGGCCTTGTCGGCACCGCTCCTCGTACTGCCTTTACTTGCAGGGCGCCTGGCACGACATTACGCGCCTGCCACCATATGTGGGGCCGGTCTTTTGTTGTCGGCCATCGGCCTGTTGTGGCTTAGCTACGTGCCCGTTGAGTCCGGCCCGGTCGCCGCTCTTGCGCCCATTCTATCAACTCACATGCCTCTCGACTTGCGGCATACCTCCGCGCTCGTCGGCAAACTAAGGCGTCGGCTACGTGACTAGGTGAACGCCAATGGCTTCACGCAACCCAAGGGTGTCAATGCAGCTTCGCCTCGAATAAGATGGCCCGGCGACCGTCTCGACTTTGGCCTGGGCGGACGGCATGCGCCCACTATCGATGGCACAACCATGGCCTCCCTCGAAGCCGCAGGGCGACTAAGTGGCGAATGCTTTCTGCCCAATCCGGTTTCTGCTTCGGCTTGTGTTTCGGCTTCGCCTCAGCGCCCGATGCGGACATCTCATTGATGATTGCATGGCACGCCCGAAACCGGACATCGACGTCGGTCAACGTCAAAGGTGACCAGGTCTTGGCATGCTGACAAGCGCAGGGCCACCGGCTCAAGCTTTAGTTGATCTCCACGGCGGGAGTGGTATCAATAAGCATGGGGTTTTGGGATGTCATTTTAGGAAAACGGCGGCGTGCAGCTTCAACAGCGGTGCCGTACAAACGTTATACCAACGTATTTGATCGAGAAGTCGCCGCCAAAGACCTTGATAGCGTGATCGGTTCTCTATCGAATCCAGCCGAAATCGCACTTAAGGAAGCCTGGGCGCATTTTGAAACTGGTCTTACAGGATGGAAAGCGAGCACACAAATCCTCGCTCTAAACCACACTGGCGTCATTCGATCGAGCGTGCCTCTTCACGTCCTTGAAGATTGCTGTTTTGTTCTCTTGATTGATCAATCGGGATCGATGCGTGGGCAAAACATGTTGCTCGCGACGGCTGCCGCCGATTGTCTTCAAGACTTCGCGCGTAATCTCGGCTGCACGGTTGAGGTTCTGGGTTTCACCACTACCACCTGGAAAGGTGGCCGATCACGCCAGAAATGGCTCAATCGTGGCCGTGTCCCATCGCCGGGTCGACTTTGCGACCTGCTCCATGTTATTTATCTCGATGCTAACAGCCACATGAGTGGTACGGGTTCTTGGGCCTTCCGTCCCATGCTCCGCCCGGATCTGCCAAAAGAAAATATTGATGGGGAAGCCGTCGAATGGGCACGGGATCGTTTAAAACGCCTGACGCAGAGCCGAAAGTTTTTGATTATCATTTCAGATGGTGCACCGGTCGATGACTCCACGCTGATGGAGAACGGTTCGGATTATTTGTTGCGGCATCTTAGGTCTGTTGTCGGCGAAATCGAGGCCGAAGGTGAGATACGCTTGTCGGCCATCGGGATTGGTCACGATGTCACCTCTTATTATAGCGATGGGATTACCGCCGAATATCTTACGCTTTCCGCGTTCGGCATAAAGGTTGAGCCGTTACTTCTCGTGCGCGAAGCCCCGAATGCGTCGATGGGTAGCTGGGATCAAAACCAGACCTACCCTACCTCACTTTATCGGGCAACCAATGTTGAGATGACTGCTATCTTCGACGCTGACCAAACTAGCCGTCAAACCTGGCCACCAAAGGACTTCGCAATGCAAAGCGAAGCGGATCGCCAGCGCCGGGTCCGTACCGGTGAATTGCTTGATCAAGGTCTGCTGCATAGTGCCGACGACCTCTATCACGCGGCCTTTGTATACCAGCATGGTGACAATGAAGCAGATTATTTGAAGGCCCATGTCCTAGCAACAGCTGCTGTTGCACGTGGGAAAGCCGCTGCGAAGTGGATTGCAGCCGCGACACTTGACCGTTATCTCCTTGCTATCGGTCGACCTCAGGTCTTCGGCACGCAGTACATGACGCCCAAAGACAAAGCCACTACGCAAGAACCATATGATCGTACCGCGATCTCGGACGCATTAAGAGCTGCAATGGGCGTACCATCACTCAACTTGCAAACTCAAACGCTGATCCAGATGAAGAATGCCGAGCCGGCTAAAAAACCTGAATGATGGCACCTGTGCGCCCAATCCGGACATTTTAGCCATTATCCGCCCGATCCAAAGCGGACGTGCAGCCAATTTACTTTGAGGGCAAATCATACAGCGGTTGCCATCCTTGTAATCTTACGTAGTAATCATTTAGGCGATACCGCGAGGAACGATATGAATTTGTTGGCAGCAACTCTTATCTCGGCGAATGTCATACTTGCCATTTACGGAAATGACTCGATTCCTGAGTTTATTTCCAACGACGCAGAAGCTGCTTTAACTCCATGGTTCGCAAAACATCCTAGCTATCATTTGCTTGTTGACGATGATTGTCGGTGCGACGACGATCTCAAAGCGATAAGGTCACACTCGATAGGAGCTTGGAAAGCTCAATCAGATTACCATCCTTATTTCACAGTCGGTGACTTCAATGGTGATGGCCAAGCCGATTTGGCCGTTGGCGTCGCAGAGCGAAACCAAGGTGGGTACTGCTTTGGCATCCGGTCAGAACGTCGGCTATGCTCGTAGGTCGGTTGGCGTTCGGCTCGCCGGACGCAAACCTTCTGGTTTCTCTTCTGCCGCGCCTGATACATGTACGGGGAGAGGAGCGTTTCGCGGCACTGGTGAACTTCGTCAGAAGCGAGGCCCAGCATGATCGACCAGCGCGGGATATGGTTCTTCAACGCCTGCTGGAGGTTCTCCTCATCGAGGCACTGCGCTCGTCTCCCGGCATCGACGTGTCGTCCGGTTTGATGCGGGGACTAGCCGACGACCGACTAGCCGTTGCAATCCGACGCATGCATGCGGATCCACGACAACATTGGACCATTGAACAACTGGCCCGCGAAGCAGGACTCTCCCGATCGGTATTTTTCGAACGCTTCAAGAAGCTCGTAGGCATCACGCCGATGGAATACCTTTCGGACTGGAGGATCGCACTGGCGAAGAACATCTTGCAGCGTGGCATGGGCGGCCTGGAGGCGATCGCCGATCGTGTCGGGTATAGCTCCGCTAGCGCTTTCAGCGTGGCGTTCGCGCGCAGCGCCGGAATGCCGCCAATGCAATATGCACGTCAAAGTAGCGCGAAAGCGTGAACACTGAGTGCAGTGTGGAAAAGGCTCGAATGTCCGTTTCGGGCCACAACCCGATTTCGTCTTCGCGCCCAAACGAGACATTCAGCTGTGGGAGATAAAAAAACCAGAAGCGGACATACAGCCGCTAGGCAGTCGCTTTGATCGGCTGCGCAGGATCGGTCTGATGCTCGGATGCCTGCCGGCCGACATCATGACTTATGGCAAGGACGAAACCGCCCCTGCACTTAACGGCTAGACCGTCAAGTTGTTAACTGGCAGGGCGCTCATGGCCGGAAAGGCAATCTTGTCAATTGCAAACAGATAACCGGACAATTCACCCACCCAGCGTTGTGAGCCTATAAGGTCATAGTTGCCGGCCGTCCGCACGAGGGCGGTGCTGAAGTCGGTCAGGCTCTGGAATCCGTACGCGCCGCCCGAGCCGCTCAGATTGTGGGCAAGGAACTTGATCGAGTCGAAGTCCTCGCGCTCCAAGGCGTCGGTCATGGCGGCTATATTGCTGCGACAATCGATAAGGTATTTAGGCGCTAGGAGGGTCAACTTGGCATTAATGGCGGGCGAAAGCCGGTCTCGGCGGACCCGCTCGTCTGACGACATGTGCAGTTCCGGTAGATTCTGCTTGATGGCGTTCAGCAACACATCTTGCTTGATCGGCTTGGTCAGGAAGGATGTGCAACCGGCGGCCAGGCACATTTCGCGGTCTCCTTTCAGCGCCGACGCCGTTAGCGCCAAGATCGGAATGGGCGGGCGCTCATTGTCCTTTTCCCACTGCCTTATCCATCGCGTCGCCGTCAGCCCGTCCATCACTGGCATCTGCCGATCCATTAGGACGAGATCGTAGTCACCAGTTTCGAACATGTCGCAGGCGATGGCACCAGTGCTGGCAATATCGACAACATAGGGCGTGTGTTCGAGATAGGCGATGGTGATGACGCAGTTGTCGGGACTGTCTTCGGCCAGCAGGATACGCAGCGGCGGCAGTTGCGCATCGGCGGCGCTGTCGATCTGCGGCGTGACGGGTCGGTTGTTGATCGGCCAAATTTCCAGCGGTGCCGTAAAGGCAAAGACACTGCCCCGGCCCAGCTCGCTTTCGACCCAGATACGGCCGCCCATCAGCTCGACCAGACGCTTGCAAATGGTCAGGCCAAGGCCGGAACCGCCGAAGCGCCGCGTCATCGATGAGTCCGCCTGGGTGAAGCGTTCGAACACTTTGCCGAGCTTGTGTTTGACGATGCCGATGCCAGTGTCAGTGATGGCAAAGCGCAGCACGGTCTGCGATGACGATGTCTCGTCGAGATCGACATAGAGAGAGAGACGCTGCCCGACGCGGTGAACTTGATAGCGTTGCCGATGAGATTTAGCAACACTTGGCGCAAGCGCGTCGGATCGCCGATCAAGTCTCCTGGCACATTGGGTGCAATGTCAAAAATGAGCGCCAAGCCTTTTTCCTGCGCCCGCGCCGACACCATCTCCATAACCTTTTCAAGATGGCCCACCAAGGTGAAGCCTGTGCGTTCGAGTTCCAGTTGCTCCGCCTCGACCTTTGACAAGTCGAGAATATCGTTGATCAGGTTGAGCAGATTGTCGCCGGCTCGCTGGAAAATCTGGACGTACTTTTCCTGCTCCTCGTTGAGCGGTGTCTTTGCCAGTAGGTCAGCGATAGAGGCCATTCGCATGCGCCGAATTGCTGGCGGATGGGAGCCCGAAGAGTTCGCTGGGGGTGGCGCCGCCGCCGCCGAGACTGGCGTACCCAGCATCATGATGGCCATGCTAATTCGCGCAGGCCTACCATCTCGGAAGGCGGCACTCGCAGCGATCCAGTCGGCAAAACCATCGTTTACCGACTCCGCTGGCCTACGGGAATGGTTACTCGGCGAAGACGTCGAAGCTCGAACGGCGAAAGTAGATTGGCCGACAGCCGATACATCCGCTTTGTGGCGACGGTTTCGCGGTGAGGTCACCGGTGCAAGTGCTCCAGCCTGGAAGATTCTAAACTACAGGCGTCTACTAAAGCTCGAGGATGGGCAAGCGCGACCTGCCAGCGGTGTTTACCGCGTGGAACTTGACTCTGCGACTGAACTGGCGTGGATCGTGTCACCCGATTTTCAACGGATCGCACCTCTGCGGCGATCCATCCTCGACAAAACCTCTGCCTTGTATCGCGCCACCTTTATCGACGATGATGAACGAGCGTATGTCGAGAGGTTAGGGCCAGGAAAACCCGATTGGGATGTTGAGCTCTGAGAGTTCCGTCTTCACTATGAGCGAAATTTCATCAAACCGTGAAAATGGATTTTTCGGGTTGGAGTAGTACTTCGAGCACAGAATAAATTGCAAAATGGCTTTCAGTTGAGCTATCGGCGGTCCATGCGCGCCCGTTGCTGCTAAAACGAGAATGCCGCTATGGATGTCCGCTTTTTGCCGCGTCAGAACGAAAGCCGATGTCGCCTAAGGGCCAAATGCGGAAATTAGGGTCTGCAAGGGCGCCCCGTAGGCGGCACCTATAGGCGCATGTGCAACGCCACGAAGGGGCAACTGGATCGCTTTTTCTGATTTCGAACGGACTCGGCAGTCAACCCGAAAATTATCCACAGATTTCACCACACCCCGCTACCCCCGTACAAACCCTCGTACAGTAAATTTTCCGAACGAAATGGGAAAATTTCCGAACAAAATATGCACGCGCTTAGGGCGTTCACCGCCAACGAGCCAGGACCGAAACGCCCGCTTTTAACTTATTTTACAAGAGTTTGTAGACGTTCATGCAATAAAAAAGCCTCCCCGAAGGGAGGCTATTTAGTCTTTTGAAGTGGCGCACTCGGAGCGATTCGAACGCCCGACCCTCAGATTCGTAGTCTGATGCTCTATCCAGCTGAGCTACGAGTGCGCATCTATTCAAAGCCTTCAGAGCGAACCCTCCGGCAAGGCGCGGACATTTAGTTGAGCTTCACGGCAAAGGCAAGGCCGGATCGGCACTTTTTCCACCGAATTGATGATTTTTTGTTGATCGCCCTGCCAGTGACGCTTCATACCCCTATATAGTGCCGGTAAATACTGCCCGTTGGAGTGCCCCATGCGACCCGTCCCCCTGAAATCGTTCCTAATCGCAGGCCTGGGGTTGATCCTGACGGGCTGCGCTACCCTCCCCGCGAACGATACATCGCATATCGAACCGATCATCGTCGCCGCAGAACCGGAAGCAGCCCAGGCCGGCATGGATATACTCAAGCGCGGCGGAACGGCCGCCGACGCCGCCGTGGCGGTCCAGACCGTTCTGGGACTGGTCGAGCCGCAAAGCTCCGGCCTCGGCGGCGGCGCCTTCATGCTTTACTACGACGCCAAAACCGGCCAGATCAGCGACTATAACGGCCGTGAAACGGCGCCCGCCGCCGCCACACCTGATCTCTTTATGGGCGCAGACGGTAAACCACTCGCCTTCAAGGATGCTGTTGTTTCCGGCCGCGCCACGGGGGTGCCGGGCGCCATGTTCCTGCTCGACCAGGCGCAGAAGGACCACGGCAACCAGGACTGGGCCAGCCTGTTCGTGCCCGCCACCACACTAGCCGATAACGGCTTCACCATCACAAACCGCCTCGGCAATTATCTGCAAAATGCCGATTTTGCCGAAAAGCACACACCCGATTTCATCGCCTATCTGGGTGACGGTCAGGGCGGCTATCGCAAAACCGGCGACATCGTCAAAAACCCGGCCTATGCCGAGACCCTGCGCGCCTTCGCCCACCAGCGCAGCGAGGTTTTCCGCAAGGGGCCGATCGCCGAAGCCATCATCGCCAGGACGCACGAAGCCCCCCTGCCTGGCGGCATGGCCCTGGGCGATCTGTCGGCCTACAGGGTCAAGGTCACCACCACCGCGCCCTATGCCACGGTGGGCGGTTATGCCGGCAAACCGGTCTGCATCACCTATCACATCTATATCGTCTGCTCGAATAATGTGCCTTCCGGCGGCATCGCCCTGTTGCAGGGCCTGAAAATCGCCGAGGCCCAGCCCCTGGCCGAATGGGGCGTGCATGATCCGCGCGCCTGGCAGGTCGTTATCGAGGCCGAGCGTCTGATGTATGCCGACCGCGACCAATATGAGGCCGATACCGCGCTGTTTAACTCGCAGCAGGACGCCTATCTGAACCCCGATTACCTCAAGGGCCGTTCGGCGCTGATCCATATCGGCACCGTCAATGTGGCCCCAAAAGCCGGTGACCTGGCCATGAAAGTGGCGATGGACAAGACGCTGGAACCCGGCGGCACCACGCATTTCGTGATCCGCGATAGTTACGGCAATGTGCTGAGCATGACGACGACGGTCGAGAGCTTTTTCGGCACCGGCCGGATGGTCGGCGGCTTCTTCCTCAATAACCAGCTCACCGACTTCTCGTTCAGCCCGCAAACGATCGATGGCCTACCGGTGGCCAATAGCGTGGCCCCCGGCAAGCACCCGCGCTCGTCGATGTCACCGGTGATCGTGTTTGATTCCACCGGCAAAAAGGTTATCGCCGCGGTCGGTTCGCCTGGCGGTTCGGCGATCCTGGCCTATAATTTGAAAACCCTGATCGGGATTCTGGACTGGAAGCTGTCGATGCAGGACGCCATCAATCTGCCCATCGTGGTGGCGCGCGGCGACATGATCCGCATCGAGCAGACCCGCATGGAACCAACGGTTTGGGACGGCCTGACAGCGATGGGCTATAAACTGTCGCCACTGGCTGGCGAGGAATCGGGCCTGAACGGCATCCTGCTCCAGCCGGACGGATCATTCGATGGCGGTAGTGATCCGCGCCGCGAAGGCGTGGTCGTAAAATGAAGATTGTCGTCCTGACCGGTGCGGGCATTTCGGCGGAATCGGGCGTACCGACCTTCCGCGCGTCGGATGGCCTGTGGTGCGGCCACCGCGTCGAGGCCGTGGCGACGCCGGAGGGCTTCGCAGCCAATCCGGCCCTGGTGCAGGAGTTTTACAATCAGCGCCGCCGGCAACTGGCCGAAGTTCAGCCCAACGCCGCTCACCATGCGCTGGCCCGGCTGGCGGCGAACCCGGCGCATGAGGTGCTGGTGGTGACGCAGAATGTCGATGACCTGCACGACCGCGCCCATGTAGCCGCCGACGCCGCACCGCCGCTCCATATGCACGGCGAACTGCTGAAAGCGCGCCATGTGGTCACCGGCGCTGTGCAGGACTGGCATACGGATATCCCGGTCGAATCGGACCTGCGTCCGCATATTGTCTGGTTTGGCGAGATGCCCTTAGAAATGGACAGGGTCGAGCGGGCGTTGGAAGCCTGCGACCTGTTCCTCTCCATCGGCACATCGGGCAATGTCTATCCGGCGGCGGGCTTTGTCTCTGCCGCCAAACACGCCGGCGCCCATACAGTGGAACTCAATCTGGAGCCGTCACTCGGTCACAGCCTGTTCGATGAGAAGATTTTAGGCCCCGCCACGCAGGTGGTGCCCGACTATATCGAGCGTCTGCTCAGTTAACCGTCAGCGACTGGCAGCCGAGGCTTTCAAAGCGCATCAGCAGATCGGCCAGAGCAGTGATCGGCGCGGTGCCGAAATCGACCGTCACCTGCGTCGAATCCACCTTCAGCGAATGGATGCAGGCCGAGAATCGCGTGTCCGGATCAAACGTGGTCTCTTCCGGATCGAACCAGGTCTCGAACCATTCGGCGAAATCGCCGGCCAGCAAGGTACGGTCATTGGAAGCTATGGTGATGTCGTTCCACACCAGCCGGTTGATCGTTATCTCCATATTGCCGAGCGACACTTCGACCGGATCGAAGGTGACCTCCTCCTCGGCCGCCAGTTCGACAATATGACCGTCATCGTCATTCGAAGCGAAATCGGCGCAGAAATAGTTACGGTAGTATTCGCTGTCGCCCGAAATCTGTAGCTTGACCTCGGCCGCCCCCTTGTCGAACAGGGCCGCCTGTTTATCGACAAAATCGGCGAACTGGCCGACATAGCTGTCACGCGCCAGTTCCAGCAATTCCTCAAATTCCACGATCTACTCCGTTAAGGCTGCTTTTTAGGGCTTTAGGGGCAGACGCACTTCAAACGTCGTGCCGTCCGCGTCGCTGCTGACCAGACGGACATCGCCGCCGTGCAGTTGCGCCAGTTCACGGCCAATGGCAAGGCCAAGCCCGGAACCGCCCGGCGTGGTGCTGGAGGTAAACGGCTGGAACAGTTTCTCGCGCAGTTTTTCGGGGATGCCGGGGCCGTTGTCCGAGACGATCAGCAGGACTTCCTCGCTGGTCTTGATCGCCGTCAGGGTGACGCGACCGCGCACCTTGCGGTTGGGCTGCAATTCGATCGCCTGGCGAGCATTGCGCATCAGATTGACCAGCATCCGGTGCAGTTGCTCAGGGTCAACCTCCAGATTGAAGCCCTTGGCGACCTTGGAGATAAACCGCACGCCTTCCGGCGCCAGTCCGGCATCCTCGGCAGCCGCTTCAGCCAGTTCTTTCAGCCGGACAATCTGTATCTGCGGCGTCTGCTCGTCGGACTTGCCATAGGTCAGGACATTCTGCGCCAGCGATACGGCGCGATCGAGCGCCCGTTCGAGACGCGGCAGCGCCTTGGCGACGGTCGGATCAGCCGAATTGGCCAGCCGGTCCGAGGCCATCTGCGCCGCCGTCAGCATGTTGCGCAGGTCGTGATTGATCTTGGAAACGGCCTGCCCCAGCGCCGCCAGCCGGGCGCGCGAGCGCAGGGCCAGACGCACCTCATCCTGCATCGAGGCCATTTCACGCTCGATCTGGCCGATTTCATCCGGACGATCCGAAGGCTTATGCCTGGCGGTGGCGTCTTCGGGATTGGATTTGAAACGGACAATGCCCTTGGTCAGCTGGCGGATCGGCCGCACGATAAACACCGACAGACCGATAAAGACCAGGAAGCCGGCGAGGAACGAAATGCTGAGCGATACCCGCAACATGCTGCCGAGGCTGGACTTGAGATAGGTCTTAAGCGGTTCCGCCCGGACGACGATTTCGATCTCCTGGCCGCCACGCACCTTGGGCTGGGCCACCACATGGATCAGCCGGTCGGGCTGGCCCATGAAAGTATTCCACGGCGCCCACAGATAAAGGATGTCGTGGATCAGGTTCTTGTGCGACTGGCGCAGGTCCAGCACCTCATCGGGCACGCCGACCTTGGAATCGTAGAGCCGGAAGCTTTCGCCGTTGATCTCAACCGCCAGATAGAGCACGCCGGCGCTGCGGCGAAGCTGGTTGGAAACCTCCTTGGAAACGGCATTATTTTGCGCCACGTCGATCGACTGCGACACCAGTTCGGCCTGACGTACCTTGTCGAGCAGCCAGCGCTCATGATCCGACGCCAGTGACGGGATGACGATCACCGCTTCGACAATGGCGATAAAGACGACGGTGAATATAAGGAGCTGCCCGGACAGGCTGAGCACGAAATCGCGGGCGAGATTGAAGCCGATCAGGCCATATTTCACGGAAAAACTGGCGATGACACGCGCCGCATGGCTCAGGCGTTCGGCGTAGAATCCCACGCGCCTTTCCGGCCGGCGAGGCTTCTCCGGTCGCAGGTAGTTTCCGCCTGATTTGCCCTGATCGAACACGTAAACCTTTGATCCTGATATGGCTTCGTTGTATATATAGCAGAATTCCGGCGCGATAGCCGCATTTTAGCCAAATCGCCCCAAATATTATTGACAAGGCTCCGTGGCTGGACTATCCACGCGCCTCTTTACGCAATTCCGGCTCTTTTACAGTGCCCGCCTAAACCAATCGGAGTCCCCCATGGGAACGAAACGTACCTATCAGCCGAGCCGCCTCGTGCGCAAGCGCCGCCACGGCTACCGCACCCGCATGGCCACCAAGAACGGCCAGAAGATCGTCGCCCGCCGCCGCGCCAAGGGCCGCAAGCGCCTGACGGCTTAATCGCGTCCTCGCACTGCTGAATTTTAAGAAGAGTCCTTAAGCCGCTTAAGGACTCTTCTTGTATTTCCGGCATGGCTCATCATCTATTGCGCTCAGGCAGCGCAGCGGTAGCGCAACAAACAAGCATCCATGATCCCTCGCCTCAAAGTCCGCGCAGAATTCTTAGCCGCCGCCAAGGCCGCCTGGCAGGCGCGTCCCGGCGTGGTCGTGCAGGCGAGGCCGCGTGATGACGACGCGATCAAGGTCGGCTTCACCGCCACCAAAAAGATTGGCAACGCCGTGGTGCGCAACCGCGCCAAGCGCCGCCTGCGCGAAGCCGCCGAGGCGATGATCCCGCAATTTGGCAAGCCCGGACATGACTATGTGCTGATCGCCCGCGCCGATACGGTTTCGCGCGATTGGCAGGCTTTACTTGACGATGTTAAAGCGGCCCTGATAAGGCTTGCCCGCCCCAAGGCCGAGAAAACTGTAGAATCTTCCCAGGAAACAAAGACCGTTCGATGAATAAAGATACCGACAACCGGAATATGATCTATTTCCTGATCGTCAGCATGGCTTTGCTGGCCTTCTATCAGTTCTTCGTCTTCGGACCGCAACAGAAGAAACGCGAAGCCGCACAGGCCGTGGCCGCCGCTTCCGCCTCTTCCAGCGCCGCCGCCAGTCTGCCAATGGGCGGGGTCTCGACCGCGCTCACCCGCGAACAGGCCCTGGCCGCCTCGCCGCGCGTGATCATCAATACGCCGTCGCTCAAGGGCAGCATCTCTCTCAAGGGCGCGCTGATCGATGATCTTTATCTGATCAAGTACGATCAGACCGTCGATAAGAAAAATGATCCGGTCGAGTTGCTGACGCCCGCCGGCGCTAAGAACGCCTACTATGTGCAATCGGCCTACTTCGCCCAGAACGTCCCCGGAATGCCGGATAACAACACCGTCTGGACCCAGACGGGCGGCAGCGTGCTCAGCCCCGGCCAGCCGGTCGTGCTCAGCTATGTCAACGGCACCGGCCTGACCTTCACGCGCACCCTGAGCATCGACGCCAACTACATGATCACCGCAGACGACGCGGTGACCAATACCGGTAGCACGCCCGTCAGCTTCCAGCCCTTCTCGGTCGTCATGCGCAGCGGCATGCCCGAACATGCCGGCAAGGAGGCCGTGGTCCATGAAGGCGCCATCGCCACCTATTCCAAGATCATGGACAAGCCGAAACCTGGCGATTACCGCACGGCCTCCCTGAAATATAAGGACATGGCCAAGCCCAAGGGCGGCAAGGCGCTTGAAAGCCAGGATTCGATCGGCGGCTGGTATGGTATAACCGATAAATACTGGATGGCGGCCGTCATCCCCAGCCAGGCCCAGGCTGTTTCCTACACCGCAAAGGCGATCGTCACCGATGGTGTGCCCGTCTTCCGCAGCGGCTATGTCGACGCCCCGGTGACCCTGGCGGCCGGCACAACCTGGAAATCGCAATCGCACGTCTTCGCCGGCGCCAAGCAGAACACCCAGCTCCAGATCTACGAAGACAGTCTGCACATCCCGCGCTTCCACTGGGCGGTTGACTGGGGCATGCTCAGCGTCATCACCTATCCGATGTACTGGCTGCTCGACAAACTTTACAGCCTGATTGGCAATTTCGGCCTCGCCATCCTGTCGCTGACCGTTATCGTCAAGCTGGTCTTCTATCCGCTGGCTCATAAGTCCTATGAGTCGATGACCAAGATGAAGCAGGTGCAGGAACGCCTGAAGCCGAAGCTGGACGCCATCAAGAAACGCTATGAGGGCGACGCTCAGAAGACGCAGGAAGCGACCATGGCCCTCTACCAGGAGGAAAAGGTCAATCCGATGGCAGGCCTCGGTGGCTGCCTGCCCATGTTGCTGCAACTGCCGGTCTTCTGGGGCCTGTATAAGGTGCTGATGCTGGCCATCGAAATGCGTCACGCGCCCTTCTTTGGCTGGATCAACGATCTTTCGGCCCGCGACAGCACCACAATCTTCAATCTGTTCGGCGCCCTGCCTTACGACCCCGCCACTGTGCCGATGATTGGCACCATGCTCAATGGCCCACTGCATATCGGCGTCATCGCTATCCTCTATGGCTGCTCGATGTGGCTGAGCCAGCAGATGACCCCGATGACCGGCGTCGATCCGATGCAGAAGAAAATGATGAGCTTTATGCCGATCATGCTGACCTTCTTCATGACCCAAGTCGCCGTTGGCCTGATCATCTACTGGATCTGGAGCAATATCCTGACCATTCTCCAGCAATATTCCATCATGCACCGCCTCAAGGTCTCGAACCCGATCGATACCGGATTCCAGAAGCTGAATGCGCTGATGAACAAAGGCAAAAAAGCCGCGTGACCGAATCTGAAGCCGAACAATACGCCGCTGAGATCGAGGCCGCGCGGGTGCTTTTCGCCCGCCCGGTTTCTTTCGTCATGGGCGCTGTAAGCGTCGATCAGTTGCCCTCCGCCGAACTGCCGGAAGTGGCCTTCGCCGGCCGCTCCAATGTCGGCAAGTCATCACTGATCAACGCGCTGGTTGGGCAGAATCATTTGGCGCGCGCCTCCAATGAACCCGGTCGGACACGCGAACTGAATTTCTTCCTGCTCAACGACGCCCTGCACATGGTGGATCTGCCGGGGTATGGCTGGGCGCGCGCTTCCAAGGTGGCGGTCAAGAAGTTCCAGAACCTCGGCCGTGATTATCTGCGCGGCCGGCCGAACCTCAAGCGCGCCTATTTGCTGATCGACGCCCGCCACGGCCTGAAAGAGGTCGATAACGAGCCGATGGATGCGCTCGACAAGGCCGCCGTCAGCTATCAGATCGTGCTCACCAAGGCCGACAAGATCAAACCTGCTGAACGGGCCAGGGTGATCGAAGCGACGCAAGCCGGCATCAGGAAACGCCCGGCCGCCCACCCGATCGTGCTGGCCACCTCGTCGGAAACCGGCCTCGGCATTCCGGAATTGCGCCTCGAAATCATGCAGACCTGCGGCGTGACCTTGTAAGGCCGTCATAATTGCGGACGCTGCCAGACGTGATAATCTCACGTCTGAAAGAGGTGCCGTCATGGGTCTGGAAGCCGAAAGCGAAGTGCGGGTCGGGCACGAAAGCCACCACGCTCATGCCCTGCTGGAAAGCCGAGACCTGATTCTGCGTGGCGCGTTTCGCAAAACCTTACCCATCGCCGAACTGAAAGACCTGCGTGTGGTCAATCATGAACTGCTGTTCGAACACAGCGGCCTGCCCTATGCTCTGGCGCTGCCGGAAGGCCAGGCGGTGAAATGGCTGGAAAAGCTGACCACCGCCCCGCCCTTGCTGGCACAGAAACTCGGTGTCGATGCCGCTCACAAGGCGCTGGTCTGGGGCCATACCGAGGACGCCGCCCTCAACAAAGCCCTGCTGAACGCCGTCACCACCGATCCGATGCAGGCGGCCTTGTCGATCGCGGTGGCGCGAAAACCGACCGAACTCACTGCCGCCCTGTCCGAACTGATCCAGCACCTGCCTCACGCTCCGATCTGGATCGTCTATCCCAAGGGCGCGCAATCCACCCTGCCGGAATCGGCTGTGCGCAGCCACATGCGGGCGCTGAACTGGATCGACAGCAAGACCTGCGCCGTCTCCGACACGCTCACCGCCACGCGGTTTTCTCAGCGGAAATCGGCGTAACCTGAAAAAATTCATGACAGCGACATACATATCCGCTAATGCGCGCGCATGATTATTCAGACCGAGATCGACTCCTCCGAGGAACGTGGCTGGGCCACCGCGAAGCAACTCGCCGAGGCCCTGCCCTATATTCAGATCTATGACCGTGAGATCGTGACGATCAAATACGGCGGCCACGCTATGGGCGAAGCCGAAACGGCGAAGATTTTCGCCTCGGATATCGTGCTGCTCAAGCTGCTCGGCATCCACCCGGTCGTGGTGCATGGTGGCGGACCGCAGATTTCGGCCATGCTCGGCCGCGCCGGTGTCAAGTCGACCTTTATCGACGGTCTGCGCGTAACCGATGACGCCACGATGGAGATCGCCGAAATGGTGCTCTCCGGCGCGGTCAATAAGGAAATCGCCAACTGGATCACCCAGGCGGGACGCGAAGCCGATGTGCGCGGCGTCGGCCTTTCGGGCAAGGACGCCGGCCTGATCACGGTCGAGAAGGCCACCCGGATCAAACGCGATCCGGATTCGATGATTGAACAGGTCGTCGATCTCGGTTTCGTTGGCGAGCCGAAAAACGTCGATGACAAGCTGTTGCGCACCCTGATCGACGATCCGAACCACGATTACGTACCGGTGATCGCCCCGATCGGCGTGTCGGATGACGGCCATACCTTCAATATCAACGCCGATACCGTAGCCGGCGCCGTCGCCGGCAAGCTCAACGCCAAACGCATGTTGCTGCTGACCGATATCGCCGGTGTCATGGACGAAAACAAGAACCTGATCCGTCAGATGACAATTTCCGAAGCGCGTAGCCTGATCGCCTCCGGCGTCGCCAATGGCGGCATGATCCCCAAGCTGGAAACGGCGATCATGGCGGTCGAGTCCGGTGTCGAGGCCGTGGTTATTCTCGATGGCCGCCGCCCGCACGCCATGCTGGTCGAACTATTCACCGAACATGGCGCCGGTACGCTTATTCAGGCCGATCCAGCCTGATTATCTCCTTTTCTTATACCTCCCCAACGTGTTGGGGAGGGGAACCGCTCGACACCGGGAAACGGTTAGATGCGGTGGTGGGGTTTCTTGCTTTTCCGGCCATCCCCACCTAGACAAAGTTCATGCAACCAGAACTCGCCCATATTGATACCTGGATCTTCGATCTCGACCAGACGCTCTATCCGCATGAAGCGAACATCATGTCGCAGGTCGAGGCGAAGATGGCCGCTTTCATGATCCGCGAGACCGGCCTGCCGCCAGCGGAGGCCGCACGCTTACGCGATCAATATCTCCATGAACACGGCACCACCCTCGCCGGACTGGTCGCCTATCACAATATCGATCCCTACATCTTCCTCAACGAGGTGCATGATGTCTCTCTCGACACCCTGGCGCCAGATCCAGACCTGAACGGCATGATCCACGCCCTGCCCGGTCGCAAACTGGTCTTCACCAATGGCGACGAGCGCCACGCCATCCGACTGCTCGATCACATGGGCATGGCGGAACTGTTTCACGGTGTCTTCCATCTCGAACACGCCGAATGGATTCCCAAGCCTGCCCTGAAAACCTTCGAGAAAATGATGGCCGTCCATGCGGTAAAACCCGAAATGTCAGCCTTCTTCGAGGACAGTCCGAAAAATCTGAAACCGGCCCATGAACTCGGCATGAAGACGATCCTCGTCGGCCCCAAAGCGCTCGACAACAGCGACAGCCACGTCGATTTCCGCAGCCCGTCGCTGAAGGCTTTTTTGACGCAGCCTTAACCGCAGTCTGTCCGGCTGTGGCCACCGCTCTTATCTTCCCAAACACCTTCAAGGCTCATCGCATCATCGACAAGGTTTATGTAGTAGGTAATGCGATCCAGATCGCGCCAGCCAAAACCCTCCGGCAGATTATCGCGGGATATGAGCGTAAAATTATCGATCACAACCCCGACCTTGCCATCTTCATCAAATTCATAGCCTGAGAAGGTGTAACGGCGATTAAACTGGCCCTCACCGTATGGCAGGCTGGTCGACATGAAACCGGTAAACCGCCCGTTGCCATCCATATCAAACTTAAGCGCGCTGGTGGTGTCATGAAGCCCCCCTTCAGCGCCGTCAAAAGCGAAGCGATCGTCACACTCCCACGTCACGTTGCCTAAAAATTTGAACTTTTTCTCCGTCAGTTCATCGGCTGCGGCGATACGAATATTCATCGCAAAGGCGATAAAGATAATGACAGAGATCAGTTTTGTCAGGAATTTCAACATCAAGCGCCCCACAACCGTTATATTAACTTCACCTTATTCACATTTACGCCGCGGTAAATGGGTATATGCACGTTAACAGCAATTGTAATTTTGAAAGTCTCTTAAGCCACCCCAGAGGAGACCAGGTGCGCAATCGCGGCAATTAAGGCTTGATCCTCCCGTCATTGCCCCTTATGCCCTGAGCCGAATTTAACATAAGGGTTCCGCCATGTCCGACCTCGCCGCCTTCAAGGATGATATCGAAGCCGCCTGGGAGGTCCGCGACACCCTGTCTCCGTCTTATCATGGTCGTTTCCGCGAAGCGGTTCTGGGCGCCATCGACCTGATCGACAGCGGCCGTTTCCGCGTCGCTGAGAAAAAAGACGGTCAGTGGATTACGCATGACTGGCTGAAAAAAGCCGTGTTGCTGTCCTTCCGCCTCAATGGCAACGAACTTATGCACACCGGCCGCGGCCTGTTTGAGCAGGCACCGATCGGTCCCTTCTGGGACAAGGTGCCGAACAAGTTCGCCAAGTGGAACGCAACGGACTTCACCGAGGCCGGCTTCCGTGCCGTGCCGGGCGCCATTGTCCGCGCCGGCGCCTTTATCGGCAAAAACGTCGTGCTCATGCCGTCCTTCGTCAATATAGGTGCCTATGTCGATGAAGGCACCATGGTCGATGCCTGGGCCACGGTCGGCTCGTGCGCCCAGATCGGCAAGAACGTCCACCTGTCCGGCGGCGTCGGCATCGGTGGCGTGCTGGAGCCGTTGCAGGCCTCGCCGACCATTATCGAGGACAATTGCTTCATCGGCGCCCGCTCGGAAGTGGTCGAAGGCTGTATTATCCGCGAAGGCTCCGTGCTCGGCATGGGTGTCTTTATCGGCAAGTCGACCCGCATCGTTGACCGCGCCACCGGCGAAGTCACCTATGGCGAAGTACCGCCCTATTCGGTGGTCGTGGCCGGTTCGATGCCGTCCTCCAATGCCGCTGCCAATACCGCTGCACCAAATCTTTACTGCGCGGTTATCGTCAAGCGCGTCGATGCTCAGACGCGTTCCAAAACCGGCATCAACGAACTGCTGCGCGACTAATTCGCCTGTGTAAAACGGCTGACAAGACTTGACCGATTCACACGGATCGGTCAAAGAACCGCCTCTGCCGATGCGGTCCCTTCGTCTATCGGTTAGGACGTCAGGTTTTCAACCTGAAGAGAGGGGTTCGACTCCCCTAGGGACTGCCAGCAGACCTCCGTAAACATATGGGGTTTGGGGTCCATGACCCCAAACCCCATTAATTCACGGTGGGCTTGCCGATCCTCAGCGCCTCGCCATCGAAGCCGACATGGATGACATCGCCATCCGTTACCTCGCCGCTGAGGATCTTGCGGGCAATCTCATCGACCAGCAGCTTCTGGATCACCCGCTTCAACGGCCGCGCGCCATAGGCCGGATCATAGCCCTTGTCCGCCAGGTAGTTCAGCGCGGCATCGTCGATGCTGAGCGTCATTTCCCGGTCGGCCATCAGCTTTTCCAGGCCCTTGAGCTGGATGCGCACGATGTCGTGCATGTGCGCCTTGTCAAGGCGATGGAACAGGATCATCTCGTCGATCCGGTTGAGGAATTCCGGCCTGAAATGCTTGCGCACGGCATTGAGCACCAAGGGCCGGATGACCTCGATATCGCCGCCTTCCTCCATGCTGACCAGCACATCGGAACCGAGGTTCGAGGTCATGACGATCAGGGTATTGCGGAAATCGACCACACGTCCCTGCCCGTCGGTCAGGCGGCCATCATCGAGCACCTGTAACAGGATATTGAACACGTCCGGGTGCGCCTTTTCGACCTCATCGAACAGTACAACCTGATAGGGCCTGCGGCGGACAGCCTCGGTCAACGCGCCGCCCTCGTCATAACCGACATAGCCCGGAGGGGCGCCGATCATGCGCGAAACGGAGTGCTTTTCCATATATTCCGACATATCAAGCCGAGTAATCGCCGTCTCGTCATCGAACAGGAATTCGGCCAATGCCTTGTTCAGTTCGGTCTTGCCGACGCCCGTAGGCCCCAGAAACAGGAACGAACCGATCGGACGATTCGGGTCTTTCAGGCCCGCCCGCGCCCGGCGCACAGCATCCGCCACAGCGGACAGGGCTTCATCCTGCCCGACCACGCGTTTGCGCAGCACGTCTTCCATGCGCAGCAGCTTGTCGCGCTCGCCTTCCAGCATCTTGTCGACCGGAATACCAGTCCAGCGTGACACGACCTGGGCGATCTGCGCCGAATCGACCACTTCCGGCGTCAGCGGCGAAACCTCGTCCTGTGATGCCTGCTCGGCCCGTTCCAGTGCTTTTTCCAGCGCCGGAATGATGCCGTACATGATCTCGGAAGCCTTTTGCAGGTCGCCGGCGCGCTGGGCATTGGCCAGATCGATGCGGGCGCGCTCCAATGCTTCGCGGGAACGCGCGGCCGAGCCAACCTTGTCCTTCTCCGACTTCCAGCGTGTGGTCAGGGCCAGGGACTTTTCTTCCAGGTCTTCCAGTTCTTCGGAAAGTTTTTCGAGGCGCGTCTTCGAGCCGGCGTCGGTTTCCTTTTGCAGGGCCTCACGTTCGATCTTCAACTGCACGATCCGGCGGTCGAGTTCATCCAGTTCTTCCGGCTTGGAATCAACCGCCATGCGCACCCGCGATGCCGCCTCATCGATCAGGTCGATGGCCTTGTCGGGCAGGAAACGGTCGGCGATATAGCGGTTCGAGAGCGTCGCTGCCGAAACGATGGCCGAGTCGGAAATGCGCACGCCGTGGTGGACCTCGTACTTTTCCTTCAACCCACGAAGGATCGAGATGGTGTCCTCCACGGTCGGCTCGGTGACGAACACCGGCTGGAAACGCCGGGCGAGCGCCGCGTCCTTCTCGACATGCTTGCGGTATTCATCCAGCGTGGTGGCGCCGACGCAGTGCAGTTCGCCGCGCGCCAGGGCCGGCTTGAGCAGGTTGGACGCGTCCATCGCGCCGTCGCCCTTACCGGCGCCGACAAGCGTGTGCATCTCGTCTATGAACAGTACGATCTGGCCCTCGGCCTGCGTCACTTCATTGAGTACGGCCTTCAGGCGTTCCTCGAACTCACCGCGATATTTCGCGCCGGCGATCAGCGATCCCATGTCGAGCGAATAGAGTTTCTTGTCTTTCAGTGATTCCGGCACGTCACCATTGATGATGCGCTGCGCAAGGCCTTCGACGATGGCCGTCTTGCCGACGCCGGGTTCACCGATCAGGACCGGATTGTTCTTGGTGCGGCGCGCCAGCACCTGAATGGTGCGGCGGATTTCTTCATCGCGGCCAATAACCGGATCGATCTTGCCGTCGAGCGCGGCCTGGGTCAGGTCGCGGGCATATTTCTTGAGCGCGTCAAAGCCGGCTTCAGCCGAAGCGCTGTCGGCTGGCTTGCCCTTGCGGAAGGCGGCCTGCGCATCTTTCAGCTTTCCGAGCGAAATGCCGGCCGCTTTCAGGGCTTCGGCGCCTTCCTTGTTGTCGGCGGCGGCGACCAGCAGGCGATCGGCGGTGACAAAGCTGTCGCCGGCCTTGTTGGCGTCGTTTTCGGCGTCATTGAAAAGCTTGGCGGTTTCATTGGCCATATAGAGCTGCGCACCGCCGGTCACCGAGGGCAACTTGCTCAAGCCCAGGTCAACCGAGGCGGCGAAGGCATCGGCGCGACCGCCGGCAAGCTGGATCAACTGGCTGGACAGCGAGTCCTTGTCCTCGGTCAGCGCTTTGAGCACATGCACCGGGCTGAAATACTGGTGGTTGCGGGCTTGGGCGATACCTTGCGCGCTCTGGATAAGCTTTTGAGTTTTCTCGGAATATTTTTCGATATTCATTGTGGTTGGTTCCCCATTTCGGCGGATTGAGTGTCCGGCCGCCCCTCAAAAGGCGACAGCCTGATGGTTCCGATATGGTGTGGTATCGGCATCACACAAGAGGGTATCTTATACAATAAAAGGGGCTGGCGCCGCTCCGTTGAATTGCCTATAAAAGCCGCCATGAACGCCAAGATATTCTATCCCGCCGCCGCCCTGATCGCGTTGCTCATGATCGCGCTGAGCTTCGTCTGGCCACAGGGTCAGGGTACGCGTTCGCCGGGGCCGTTTGGTCATGCCATCGAGACACCGGATTATTACCGCATGGTGCGTGAACGCGATGCCCGCCGCCATAAGCAGGCCGTGGAACGGGCACAGCGTGAGAAACTCACCGCCGCTCATCAGGCCGCCGCGTCCGCCACCTCGGCGTCCGTTTTCGCTACCGACGCCCCTTGAACGAAAAGCTGCTGATCTTTGGCTATGGTTTTATCGGCGCCGCCTTCGCTGATGCCGCCCGCGCCGCCGGTTACGATATCGCCGCCACCGCGCGCACAGCCGAAAAACGCGACACCCTGACCGCACAGGGCCTTACAGCAATCGATCCGGCCGATCACGCCGCGTTGGCAGAAGCCTATGCTTCCGCAAACGCCGTCCTGATCACGCCCGCCCCCGATGATGCCGGCTGCCCGGCCTTTGCGGCGCTTTCACCCGCACCGGCGCAAAAGTGGATGGGTTATCTCTCCACCACCGGCGTCTATGGCGACCGCAATGGCGGCTGGGTGTTCGAGGATTCATCTCTGGAACCGACCTCCGCCGAAGGCCGCCGTCGCGTATTCGCCGAAAGCCAATGGCTAAGTGCCGGCGCGCAGGTGTTTCGCCTCCCCGGCCTCTATGGCCCCGGCCGCAATGTCATCGAGCGGCTGATCGACGGCACCGCGCGACGCATCCATAAGCCCGGCCATGTCTTCTCTCGTCTGCACCATGACGATTGCGCCACCGCCCTGATGGCCAGCCTGAAACAGCCGCGCCCCGGCGGCATCTATAATCTCTGCGATGATGAACCCGTCTCGGCCGATACGGTGCTGGAATACGCGGCTGAGCTATGCGGCCTTCCCCTGCCGCCGGTGATCGCTTGGGATGATCCAGCTTTGAGCGGCAAGATGCAGCGCTTCTACAATGATAACAAACGCGTCTCCAATGCCCGCGCCAAGGCCGAATTGGACTGGCGGCCGCGTTATCCAACCTACCGCGAAGGCCTGAGCGCCATCCTCACCTCTGTACAAGCCGGTAAAAAGGCATAGCGTCAAACAACGACTCAGGGAGCGTTTCATGCCGGCAAAAACATACCTGATCACCGGCGCCTCTTCCGGTATCGGCGCGCAGTTCGCCCGGTCCTATGCGGCGCGCGGCTGCAATCTGGTTCTGGTGGCGCGCCGTCTCGACCGGCTGGAGGCGCTGGCGGCTGAATTGCGCGAACGTCACGGCATAGAGGTTCTGCCTTTTGCCGCCGATCTCGGCAAACGCGAATCCGTGCAGGAACTGCTGATCTATCTGAAACTGTCCGGGATCAGTCCCGACGGCCTGGTCAATAATGCCGGCTATTCGCTGGCCCATACCTTCGCCGCCACGACAGCACAGCAACAGCTTGACTTTATAGAGGTCTGCGTCACTACCCCGACGCTTTTGGTGCGCGAACTGCTCGATCACATGCTGTCTCAAGGCTATGGCCGGATCATCAATGTCTCCTCCATGGTCGCCTTCTCGCCCGGCGCATCGGGCCATACCCTCTATCCGGCCGCCAAAGCCTACATGTTGAAATTCTCGCGTTCGCTCGCCGCCGAAGTGGCCGATAAGGGCATTAACGTCACCGCCCTCTGCCCCGGTTCGACCGAATCCGAATTTCAGCACTCAAATGGCATGGACGCGGTGCTGAAAACCAACCCCGCCCGTTTTGTCCAGACCGCCGAAGCCGTGGTCGAGGCCGCCATCCGCGCCAATGAAGCCGGGCGCGAGGTCATCGTCACCGGCCTGTTCAACAAGATCGCCGTCGCCGCCATGACGCTTTTACCCGATGGTCTGATCACCCCGCTGATCCGCTGGGGCGCCAAGAAATATCAATTAAAAGAGTAGCCTATGCCTCAAGCGACCGCTGCGACCGAATCCCGGCATTACGACCTGATCATCATCGGCTCCGGCGCGGGCGGCGGCACCCTGGCCTATGCCCTGGCCAATACCGGCAAGAAAATCCTGATCCTCGAACGCGGCCAGGAACTGCCGGTTGAGCCGCAGAACTGGGATTCAAAAGCTGTCTTCATCGACCACCGCTACCGCACCAAGGAACAATGGCTCGACAAGGCCAACAAGCCTTTCACGCCCAATACAAACTATTGGGTCGGCGGCAACACCACCTTCTATGGCGCCGCCCTGATGCGCATGAAAAAACGCGACTTCGAGTCGGTCGAACACTCGGATGGCCTGTCGCCGGCCTGGCCGCTCTCCTACGCCGACTTCGCGCCGTGGTATGACAAGGCCGAGGCCCTGTGGCGCGTTCATGGCGAGCGCGGCATCGACCCCAATGATCAACCGGACGATCCGCCCTTCCCATACCCACCGCTGATGGACGACCCCGGCGTCGCCAAACTCAAACAGCATTTTCAGGATATCGGCTGGCATCCCTCGCCCTTGCCGCTGGGTATCAACCGCGACGACGCCAATCCCCTGACCTCGCATTGCGTCCGCTGCACCACCTGCGGCGGTTATCCCTGCCTGCTCAAGGCCAAGAGCGATGCCCGCAGCATCGTCATCGATCCGATCCGTAACCTGCCGAACGTGACGATTCTGACTGGCCATAAGGTCAAGCGCATCGAAGCGCACGGCAAATCAGTCACCGGTGTGGTGACAGAAAACGAAAGCGGCACCCTGCAAACCTTCGCCGCCGACCTCTATGCCCTGTCAGCCGGCGCCGCCAACAGCGCCGCCATCCTGCTGCAATCGGAAAGTGCGTCGCACCCCAATGGCCTCGCCAACAGTTCCGGACTGGTGGGGCGTAACTATATGTTCCACACCACCTCGGCGGTCATTTCGATCATGGCCGACCATTTCGATTCGACCTTCCCCAAGACCTTCGCGGTCAATGATTTCTATTTCGGCGCGCCCGATTATCCCTACCCGATGGGCCAGATCCAGTTACTGGAATATATGTCCGGCCAGACCCTTGAAGGCCAGATATCAGATATCATCCCGCCGGCCCTGCTTCCCGATTTCCTGACCAACGACCTCGCCCGCCATATGGTCGCCTTCCTGACCATGACAGAGGACCTGCCACGCGAGGAGAACCGTGTCACCGTCACTGAAACCGGCCAGATCAAACTGACCTACACGCCGAACAACCTGCCGGCCCACCTGAAACTGACGCAAAAGCTCGAACACGCTCTGAAGAGCTTTTCCCTGCGCCAGCACACGCTGTTTGAGCCGCACTTCCAGATCGATTCCTTGCTGCCGCTTTACGGCACGGCGCACCAGTGCGGCACACTTCGCTTCGGTCGCGATCCCTCGACCAGTGTGCTCGACATCAACTGCAAGGCGCACGATCTCGACAACCTCTATGTCGTCGACACGTCCTTCTTCGTCTCCAGTTCGTCAGTCAACCCGACCCTGACTGCGGTGGCGAATGCGCTCAGGGTTGGAGAGCATTTGAAGGAACGGATGGTCTAGTCGCGCAACTCCGCCACCATATCGACCAACAGGTCCAAATCCTGCGGTCGTGACAGACGATGGTCACCATCCTTGATCAAATGGATATGCGCATCCGGCGTCGTGACCGTTTCCAGCAGGCGCAGGCCATGTTGCCAGGGCACCACGTCATCCTTCATCCCGTGCAGGATACGCACCGGCCCCTCAAACGGGATCGCCGCGTTCAATACCTCGTGATCCGCCGCCTCAGCGAAAAAGGCCTGCGACAACGGCACCGGCCGATCATAGCCCGGCATCATATGGACGCCGGACACCTCAAGCTGGCGACGTTCCTTCGGCGACAATGACGGCAGCATCAGGGCCGTGGCGAAATCGGCCGCTGGCGCCAGAAAGCCCGCCGCCTTGATGCGATCCGGCCGCGCCTTGATCAGCAGCGATAGTATATGCCCGCCCATAGAGGAACCGACCGCCACCACAGGGCCTTGCGTCAGATGATCGAGAACCGCCAGCGCATTGCCAAGCCAGCGCCCGACGCGCGCTTCATTGAAATCACCACCGGTTTCCCCATGCGCGAAATAGTCGAAACACAGGCAATCCCAGCCGCGCGCCCTGGCCTCTTCGGTCAGGCGCGTGATCTTGCTGCCGGTCATATCGGACAGAAAGCCACCCAGCCACAGGACGGTCGGCCCCTCGCCCCGGACGCGCCGATAAGCGAGGTGGTCGCCCTGCGGTGTATCCAGCCATTCGGCAGGCTCTTGAACAGAAGGTATATCCATGCGCATTGCCTACTCTATATTTTACGTTTTCCGCCTCTCATCTTCAATTTGCGAACCAAATTGAAGATGAGAGACTTTGGTGATTTAAAAGACGTATTGCCACTTTTTCGCTGGAATTTGCGTTATGATAAAATGGCTTAACCGCGCCGTATCCCTCCCGCAAGAGTCTTGATGCCCAAATCCACCTTCTCAGCCAGCGTTTTGCAGGTCGTCCCCGAACTCGATACCGGTGGCGTCGAGCAGACCGTGGTCGATATCAGCGAGGCGATCATCGCGGCCGGCGGGCGCTCGATCGTCGCCACGAAGGGTGGGCGGTTGGAAGACAGACTGCTGAAAAAAGGCGCCACGGTCATTCACCTGCCAGTCCACAGCAAGAACCCGTTCGTGCAGTGGCAGAATTACCAGGCGCTCCGCCGCCTGATCCGGCGTGAAAGCATCGATATCGTTCACGTCCGTTCGCGGGCGCCGGCCATGGCCGCCATCAAGGCTGCGAAAGCCGAGGGCGTCCGCAGCGTCGCCACCTATGCCGGCATCTATAACGCCAAATCGGCCCTGAAACGCTGGTACAACAGCCAGATGACCCGCGCCGACACGATCATCGCCAATTCGGATTTCACCCGCGCCCATATCCTGAAAGCCTATCCGAAGGTCTCGCCGGAAAAGGTGATCGACATCCCGCGCGGCATCGATATGAAGCGTTTCGATTCCGAGGCCTTCGATGTCCGCAAGATCATGAAACTTGAACAGGAATGGGGTGTGCTGTCCGGCGACGGCCGTATCCGTTTTCTGCTGGCCGGCCGCCTGACCAAGTGGAAAGGCCAGGCGCTGATCGTCGAGGCCGCCAATATGCTGCGCCATGAGGATATCGACAATTTCCTGATCGTCATGGTCGGCGATGACCAGGGCCGTAGCGACTATACCAAGGCGCTCAGGGACAGCATCCACAAATACGGCCTTGAGGAACGGGTCAAACTTGTCGGCCATTGCGCCGACATGCCCTCGGCCTATACCGCCTGTCATTATGCGCTGGCCCCTTCGCTCGAACCGGAAGCTTTCGGCCGTACCGCCGTCGAGCCGCAAGCCATGCAACGTCCGCCGCTGGCCTCCGACCATGGCGCCACGGTCGAGACCGTTCTCCCCGGTGAGACGGGCTGGCTGGTCAAGCCGGGTGACGCCCATGCCTGGGCCGACGCCATGAAGGCCGCCATCGCCTTGCCGGAACACGATCGATTCGAGATGGGCCACCTTGGTCGTGAACACGTCAAAGACCAGTACAGCCTGCCTTTGATGTGCGAACGCACCCTTGATGTTTACCGCACATTGCTTACATAGACACTTGCGCGGCTCAAATCCCGAAATATAAGCGGCTATTTAACCTTTCCGGTGCATAGGGGATTGAAACCAACCCCTTGTTTCGTCATAATCCGCGCAATTCGTATCAATAGACTCAGGAGAACGACCTATTCGTCGCCCAATCCAAACCCCGCCTCCCAAAGACGGCCCCCGAATCAATCAGGACATCAAAGTCCCTCGCGTCCTGTTAATCGACGCCGCCGGCGAGAAGCAAGGCATCATGCCGACCTCCTCCGCCCTGGAAGCCGCTGAAGAAGCCGGTCTGGACCTCGTCGAAGTGTCTCCCACCGCTGACCCGCCTGTCTGCAAGATCCTCGATTACGGCAAGTACCGTTTCCAGGAACAGAAGAAAAAGGCCGAGGCGCGCAAGAAGCAGAAGGTCGTCGAAATCAAGGAAATCAAGCTTCGCCCCAATATCGATATCCACGATTATGAGGTGAAGGCCAAGGCGATGACGCGCTTCTTCGAAGAAGGCGACAAGGTCAAGGTAACGCTCCGCTTCCGCGGCCGTGAAATGGCGCACCCCGAACTGGGCATGAAACTGCTCAACAAGGTGAAAGCTGATTTCGAGCCTACCACCAAGGTCGAATACGAACCGAGGATGGAAGGCAAGCAGATGATCATGATTTTAGCGCCCAAATAGGCACCTGATCCTTCACAAGAAGCCCCGCCCGCGCGGGGCTTTTTTGTGGTATCTTTCTTGTACCTCCCCGACTTGTTCGGGGTTTGGCGTCAGCGAAAGTACAGCTTTCGCAAGCCATGGAACCGACGCGCTCTTGTGCGTTGGTGGTGGGGTATCTTACTTACTTTGCAGACCAGCCTTACTTTGCAGACCAGCCATTGAAAGACCCGCCATGACCCGCTTCCTCAAATTTGACCGTTCGACGGTCACACCGGAACACGAGCGTCCCAAACCAGAGCGCTTGATCAACGGCGACCCGCAGTTCACCTCCTGGCTGCTGGAAACCACACCGGACGAAAAAACCTATGCCGGTTACTGGGCCGCTACGCCGGGCACATGGCGCGTCAGTTACGACGAATGGGAATATTGCACCATCCTTGAAGGCCACGCCATCGTCACCGAAGACGGACAACCGCCGGTAACGCTGAAAGCCGGCGATCATATCGTCTTTCGCAATGGCTATCAGGGTCAGTGGCAGGTCATCGAACCGGTGCTGAAAACCTTTGTGATCATTCTGCCGTAACCTGCCGCCTTTTCAGCAGGGTGGACGGCGAGAACCCAGTGATCAGGGCGGTGCCGGTAATGATCAGGATACCGCCGATTACGCTGATCCAGCCGACGTGCTCATGCAGAATCAGGCTGCCCCACAGCACCCCGAAAACCGGCACGAGGAAGGTCACGGTCGTAGCCGGAGCGGCGCCGATCTCGTCGATCAGTTTGAAATAGAGCACATAGGCGATGCCACTGCACACGATGCCGAGCATCAGCACGCAAATCACCACCCAGATATTCGGCACAGATAGCGCCGGAAAGAATGGCGTGGCCGGCGCCACCATCAGGGTCGCGGCCCACATGCTGCCATGCGCATTTGCAAAGGCGTCGACGCTTTTCGCCACCTTGGAATAGAGTGCGGCGACAGCGTAACAGGCCGCCGCGACCAGACCGGCGCCGACACCCAACAAGGCCGTCGGCGACAACTGCCCACCATCAAGTCCGACCAGCACGGCCACGCCCGTAATCCCCAGCGCCAGCCCGGCGAGGGTCTTGAGTGACAGGGGGTTGCGCAGCCAGATCGCCCCAAACACCGCGCCCCAGATCGGCGTCGTAGCGTTCAGCACCGACATCAGCGAGGCCGGCAGGCTTTTGGCCGCCCAGGCGAACAGCAGGAAGGGCACCGCCGTATTGAACAGGCCGAGGATGACGAAATGCTTCCAGTCGGATTTTAGATCGAGCTTTTTCTTCCACAACAACGCCAACGCGAGCAGGAACACCGCCGCCAATGCCACGCGCAACTGGATTAGCAGGACCGGCCCCAGCACCGGCGCCGCGATGCGCATGAACAGGAACGATCCACCCCAGATCGCCGCCAGTCCGATCAGTTTGGCAAGGCTGGATAGAGGCATGATGGAGCTCCTTAAAGGCTATCGCTTCGATATGCCATGAAATAGGAAGCGCCTCTCTCCGTTTCTTGCGATCAGCGTTGGTTTGTCAGGATTGCTGCGCCATTTGGCGGTTTTGTTACGCCAAGGCCACATCTTGCAGGCCATGAGACCTGAGCAACCTGATAGCCCCGCCTAACGCAGCGCCAATGGTTGAGCAAAGCGATGTTCGCCAGGCAGGTCGAGCGTTTGCAAATCCTGGCTGACCACGGTCCGGCCCGCCACCTTGATTTGCAGCGACAGGCTGCACGTGCCCGAACCGGCCGACACCAGCTTTGACTCGCTGATCGTCAGTTCGACGCCCTTGAAATTGCCCGCCAGACTCAAACCGATATCGAGGGCAAAGCTTTTTTCACTGCCGAGATCGACCGTGACCGCCGGCTGCATATCGCGTTCTATGCTGTGCGCGCCCAGTTTCAGAATCACCGGTTTGCCCGTCGCCTTATCGGCATTGCGGCAGGCGCGGATATCACGGGCGGTACACCAGCCATCGGCGAGCAGGGCCAGCGGGTCGAAATGCAGACAGGCCATGACCGCGCGGATGATCGCGCCGCGCAGAATGGGCGTTGCCATCACAAGGTTACGCAACACACGATCCTTATCGATCGCCCCGGCCAGCTGCTTTTCGATATCGACGCGCGTTGGACCATCAAGCAGGTCGTCAAGCCATAGGGCCTCTGCTGTCAGGGTCATTGGCCGCCCTCCTTGCCGACGATCAGCGGACCGTTTGCATTCAGACGGCCAGGGCCATATTCGAGACGCGCCGTGACCTTGGGTACGCGTTCATAACCGTATTCCGGCCGGCTGCGCCTGCCGCGTAAGGTCAGGATGAGGCCGATTCCAAACACCACGATGCTCAACAACGCCCACAAAAGGCCGGGCCGCCGAAGATAGGCCAATGATGGCAACTGTATACGCGGCAATAAAGCAGACGCCGCAGGAGTTTCCGAAGCGGCTACAAATTCCGTTATTTCAATCGGCGCCTCTGATACGCTGGAAGCGGAAGCCACGTCCGGCGACGCCTGTTGCGGTTGCGTGGTTTCCGCAACCACGGGGGTCTCGGTTTCGACCGGCGCAACCGCGCCCGCCGGCGCTTCCGGCTTCACCGACGGACCAACCGCTACGTTCAGAGCCAGTTGTCCGCCTGCCGCGAGAGGCTCCCCCGCCGCCGGCGTTTGTTCAAGAATGGTGCTGGTGGCTTCGCTGCCGGGCGTCTTGGTCAGGGCCGGAAATATCGAGAAATACCGCACCAACGGTACGGCGACCTCATCATAACGGCAACCCACCAGGTTCGGCGCCACCTGCTTTGCCGCCGCCGCCCGGATGACCGACGGCGCGCACGACCGCGATGTCTGCGCCGATGCGGAAACAGGCACGCTCAGCATGGCACAGACGCATAGTACCTGAAAAACAAAGGGCCTCATGATATCCCCCTACATGCGGCATTCTTGCGGCATAACGCCGTTTTAGCATTAATTATACACAGGCGCCAGCAGGCGTTAACCATTTGCAATCAGTGGGGCGCAGCCGCCACAGCCGGGAATTTTCGTTTCCCGATATTTCAAACCTTCACACATTGCTGATGAGCCTCAGATTCTTGAGATCAAGGGTTGCAACAGGGGGGGATAGCCTCTAAAGCACCCGCTTAGCCATAAAACACGCTGAGCCCGCAGTGGCTCGCTTCTCCGTAAGGACTGTGATCTGTCACAGCCCGAACTTTACTTGCGCCCCATTCCTGATGGGTGTTGCGCGAACCGAAAGAGTGACGATGCCCAAACGCACAGATATCAAGTCCATTCTCATTATCGGCGCAGGCCCTATTGTGATCGGCCAGGCCTGTGAGTTCGATTATTCCGGCGTGCAGGCCTGCAAGGCCCTGCGCGAGGAAGGCTACCGCATCATCCTGGTCAATTCCAATCCGGCGACGATCATGACCGATCCGAACATCGCCGACGCCACCTATATCGAGCCGATCACTCCGGAATTTGTTGAGAAGATCATTGCCAGGGAGCGCCCGGACGCGCTGCTGCCCACCATGGGCGGCCAGACCGCGCTCAACACCGCCCTGGCGCTCGATGCTTCCGGCGTGCTCAAGAAATACAATGTCGAGATGATCGGCGCCAAGGCCGAGGTCATCGACAAGGCCGAAGACCGCCAGAAGTTCCGCGACGCCATGGATAAGCTCGGCTTAGAATCGGCCAAGTCGGCCGTCGCCCACACCTGGGAAGAAGCTGTGGCCGGTCTCGAAGCCATCGGCGGCCTGCCGGCGGTTATCCGCCCGTCCTTTACCCTGGCCGGCACCGGCGGCGGCATTGCCTACAATCAGGAAGAATTCAAGGATATCGTCACCAACGGTCTCGACCTCTCCCCCACCAGCGAAGTGCTGATCGAGGAATCTATTGTCGGCTGGAAAGAATACGAGATGGAGGTGGTGCGCGATACCGCCGATAACTGCATCATCGTCTGCTCGATCGAAAACGTCGATCCGATGGGCGTGCACACCGGCGACTCGATCACCGTCGCCCCGGCGCTTACGCTCACAGATAAAGAATACCAGATCATGCGTTCGGCCTCGCTGGCCGTGCTGCGCGAGATCGGCGTCGAGACCGGCGGCTCGAACGTTCAGTTCGCGCTGAACCCGAAAGACGGCCGCATGATCGTCATCGAAATGAACCCGCGCGTCTCGCGCTCTTCGGCGCTGGCATCGAAGGCCACCGGCTTCCCGATCGCCAAGATCGCCGCCAAGCTGGCCGTCGGCTATACGCTCGACGAACTGCAAAACGACATCACCAAGACGACGCCAGCCTCCTTTGAGCCGTCGATCGATTACGTCGTCACCAAGATTCCGCGCTTCGCCTTCGAGAAGTACCCTGGCTCCGAGCCCCTGCTTGGCACGTCGATGAAGTCGGTCGGTGAGGTCATGGCCATCGGGCGGACGTTTGCCGAATCGATGCAGAAGGCCCTGCGCGGCCTGGAAACCGGTCTTTCCGGCTTCGATGACATTGAGATCACCGGCGTGAAAACGGCCGAAAACCCTGACGCCATCCGCGACGCTGTCATCCGCGAACTCGGCCGCCCGACGCCCGACCGCATCCGCGTCATCGCGCAGGCCTTCCGTCACGGCCTGTCAGTCGAGGACATCCATGCCGCCTGTGACTACGAGCCGTGGTTCCTGCGTCAGATTGAAACCATCGTCTCCGAAGAGGCCAAGATCGGCGCGCTCGGCCTGCCGACCTCGGCCACGGCCTTCCGTACGTTGAAAGCCATGGGCTTCTCGGATATCCGCCTGGCCAAGCTGACCGGCAAGACCGAAAAAGAGGTCCGCGCCCTGCGTCAGGAGTTGAACGTCCGTCCGGTCTTCAAGCGCATCGATACCTGCGCCGCCGAATTCGCCTCCAGCACCGCCTACATGTATTCGACCTATGAATCGGGCGCGCTCGGCCAAATTCCGGAATGTGAAGCCGAGCCGTCGGATCGCGCCAAGGCCATCATTCTCGGCGGCGGCCCCAACCGGATCGGCCAGGGCATCGAGTTCGACTATTGCTGCTGTCACGCCGCCTTCGCCTTCAAGGACATGGGCATCGAGGCGATTATGGTCAACTGCAACCCCGAAACCGTCTCGACCGACTACGATACCTCCGACCGCCTCTATTTCGAGCCGCTGACGGCCGAAGATGTGCTGGAACTGATCCACGTCGAGATGTCGAAGGGCGATCTGCGCGGCGTCGTCGTGCAGTTCGGCGGCCAGACCCCTCTGAAGCTCGCCCAGGCGCTCGAAGATGAGGGTATCCCCATCCTCGGCACCTCGCCGGACGCCATCGACCTGGCCGAAGACCGCGAGCGCTTCCAGCACCTGCTGCGCGATATCGACCTCAAGCAGCCGATCAACGCCATAGCCCGCACGCCGGAAGAAGCCTTCAAGGGCGCCCATGAGGTCGGCTACCCGATCGTCATCCGTCCGTCCTATGTGCTGGGCGGCCGCGCCATGGAAATCATCCGCGACGACGAACAACTGACGCGCTATGTCCGCGAGGCCGTGCAGGTGTCGGGCGACTCGCCGGTGCTGATCGATCAGTACCTGTCGGCCGCCATCGAAGTCGACGCCGACGCCCTGGCCGATGGCTCAGGTAATGTCTTCGTGGCCGGCATCATGGAACATATCGAGGAAGCCGGCGTTCACTCCGGCGATTCCGCCTGTTCGCTGCCGCCCTTCTCGCTCCAACCGGCAACCATTGTCGAACTGGAACGCCAGACGGTCGAACTGGCCCGCGCGCTCAAGGTGCGCGGCCTGATGAACGTCCAGTTCGCCATCCTGCAACCCTATTCCGAAAATCCGGAAATCTTCGTGCTCGAAGTCAATCCGCGCGCCTCGCGCACCGTGCCCTTCGTCGCCAAGACGCTGGGCCAGCCGCTGGCCGGCATCGCCGCCAAGGTCATGGCGGGCGTGCCGCTGGCCGACTTCCATCTCAAGCCGAAGACCTACAGCCACGTCGCGGTGAAAGAGGTCGTCTTCCCGTTCGCCCGCTTCGCTAATGTCGATACGGTGCTTGGGCCTGAAATGCGCTCGACCGGCGAGGTCATGGGCCTCGACTGGGTGCGCGACGGCGAAGGCATGAGCCATGCCTTCGCACGCGCCTTCGCCAAGGCGCAACTCGGCGCCGGCGTGCGCCTGCCGACCGCCGGCAAGGTGTTCGTGTCGGTCAAGGACATGGACAAGCCGACCATTGTCGAGTCGATTCGCACCCTGCTCGACCTCGGCTTCAAGGTCGTCGCCACCGGCGGCACCGCCGATTACCTGAAAGCCCAGGGCCTCGCTATCGAACCGATCAAGAAGGTGCTTGAGGGCCGTCCGAACATCCTCGACGCCATCAAGAACGGCGAGATCGACCTGGTGTTCAACACCACTGAGGGCAAGCAGTCGCTGGCGGATTCGTTCTCGCTGCGCCGCGCTACCCTGATGCAGAAGATTCCGTACTACACCACGGCTTCGGGTGCCGTTGCCGCCACCCACGCCATTAAGTCCGGCGCCAACGAACTGCTCGATGTCCGCCCGATTCAGGAATATGCCTAGACGCATGAACCCGCGGCGATCCTGAAATCGCCGCGGGTTCAAATCCGACGTGAAATGATCAGGGCAGGACTTTCACCGTCACCCGCTTATAACGCGTCAAAGGTGGCGTACCCTTGTCCGTTACACGGACAATAAATTCCGCCGTTTCCGGCCGGGTGACGGTCGCGCCGTCAACCCAGACGCCCTGAATGTCCTCCGCAGACATTTTCATCACTGTCTTGATTGTGCCGGCTTCGGGATACTGAAACCAGAGATAGGTCAGGCTGTCGCCATCGGGATCGGTCGTTCCTTTGGCGCTGAGCGCGAAGCCCTGACCGGATTTCACTGTCAGGACTTCAGGTACATCGAGGCGCACGACGGGCGGATGGTTCGTTTCCTTTAAAGGTTTCGTTGTCCATGCCATGCGCGCGGCGAAATCGTTCTGGAAATCATCCCGCCAGCGCCACAGGCTGACCTTGTCGCCTGAAAACGTCTTGCTGCCGAAATGTATGGCCCGGTTGTATTCACCCTTTTCCGGCGGCGCATAGTCGTCGCTCGCATTGGTCCAGATGGGTCGCGTTTCCGGCATATAAGGCACGCCCCCCGGCATATTCCCCGCCGCATCGGCATAGGGCTGCGGCTTATAAAGTTCATAACGGCCGCCCCAGCCCCCTCTGTCCGGATGCTCAGGTTCATTCAATCCATTGGGGATGAGAGACAGGAAGGAGGGCGTATCGCCTTCCATGCCATAGCCGACATCGGGATAGATGGCGCCCAGCGGGCCATGCCCCTGCTGGATATTATCCGCCAGCCATTTATTGCTGATAGTTGTGTTATCTATGCCGGGAATGACCGAGTTGATCGCTATCCAGGTCGATGCGCCATAGTCGCCGGGGCTGATGATATAGAACAGGTCAGGGAAATTCGTCCGGATCCACGTACCCGAATCGTCCTGGTCGGAGATGGTATGAACCCTGAGTTTGGCGATAAGCCTGACTGCTTCGGCTTCGCTCATGGTGTGCTTAATCTTGTAGAGCGCCTGAGCCAAAGTATTGGTGCCGCCCCAGGCCGTAACCCAGACCGGGCGGTCGTCCTTTTCCTGCAACACCTGGATGATGCGGTCAGAACCGGGCGAATCCCTGCCTTCGCCGACGCCGGCCATGCCATATACCGGCAGCCCCTGACGGACGACCGAGAGCAGGTCTTTCGCCTGCGGATAGCCCTTGTCATGCAGAAGCAGATTGTCCCGGACCTGACCATAGGCGCCGATTACCTCACGAACGGACTGCGGATTGATAGTGGCTTTCATCCAGACGGAGGTGGTCGCTATCAGCCCCTCGATATCGATCTCGTTTGAATAGAGCATGAGACGGACAAGCGATTCCGTATCGTCCGGATCGGCGCCGACATCGGTGAGCACAATCAGCCGCTGTTTGCCGGTCTCCGCCGGGGCATTCGCCGCTACCGTTGCCGCCTGAGCCGCCTGGGCCAGAGGCAGGATTGATCCGGCCAGCCATACCGACAGGGCAAGGGGTATGACGGTTGTTTTCCTAAGCATGTTATCGCTCCCATTTATGGGGCCAAGCTAATCTAAATGCACCATCATGCAAGCTCCCGTTTGTCTCGCCCTTGCCAGCTCGGTCATTCACAAAAATGCGGCCCTCTTAAAAAGCCCTTAAGGCTGACGGCATAAGGTGACGGGCGGGCACTTCAGGTGCCATCCTTTTGCGCAGGAGCCGGTCCATAGAAATCACGCCCGTCCCGTCCGTCAATGCCTCGCTGGCGCCACTGCGCGTGCAGCCGGTCACGGCCGCGCCAGACCGGATTTTGCCGGATAGCCGCTACGCCACCGCCTTTTCACTCAATCAGGCGCAATTTAACGCCCTGACCGCCTTCCTCGGCAGCGCCGAAGCCGGCACGCAGCTCGATAAACGCCTGAAAGCCATGCAGACCCTGCGCGGTCTGGCGGCGCGCGGACAGTTGCGCGGTATCGATTCCAGAAACGCCCGCCTGTTTCATCAGTTGACGGATCAAAGCGATCTCGGCCAGCGCGAAGCCGCCATCCAGCAGGATGAGGTCGCCGCCATCACGGCCGCCCTCGCCCACCAGACGCCACCGGCCCAGGCACAACTGGCCTTCTTCGATCATCTGTCTGCGGATGATCAGGCGATCCATTTCGAGCTGAACATCAATGCGGTCAATATGCACGGTTTCCAGCGCTACAATTCGCTCGACGCCTACCGCCGCAAGCTGGCCGCTGACGCCGCACAGGCTTCCATGACGGCCCTGCCACCGGCGGCGCTCACGTCAAGCGTCATCTGACCCCGTAACAAAAAGTCACCGATCACACGCTTGTGAAGCCCGCCAAATGCGTTATGATTGCGCTGCAAAAAATTGCCACCTGAAGCGCCATTTCGCCGTAAAAAAGTCACGCGATGACGGCAAATGCTGGGCACTATTGATGCACGCATAACCGCCCTTACCTTGAGTTTAAGACACAATGACCTTGCCGAACTGGCTCCGTCCCGGCCTGCTATACGCGAAACTCGAACAGACCCCGCCCGCCGTCTGGACCGGCCTGCACCGCGGCCTGTGCGTCATCGCGCCGCTTCTGCTGTTCGCCGCCTTTTTCGACGTCAATGTCGTCAATCCGACGCGCATCGGCTGGCTGATGGAGCATGACTGGGGCCAGCATGTGCTGGGCTGGAACGCCTGGCGCCGGATGCCTTGGTCAAGCTTCAACCACGAAAACCTGCTCGGCGCCCCGGTCGGCAACACCATTTTCTCGACCGACTCGAACCCACTGTTCGCCTTTATTTTCAAGCCATTCCGCCAGTGGCTGCCGGACAATTTCCAGTATATCGGCCTGTGGTTCCTGTTCTGCGTAGTGATGCACTTCACCTTCGCCTACAAACTGATCCGCCCGCACGCGCCAGGTCGTTGGACCGCGGTCGGCGGCGCCATCGCGCTTTCGGCCCTGCCGATGCTCTATTACCGGATGCGCCACGATACCCTGGTGGCGCAATGGCTGATCCTGTGGGGCCTGCACCTCTTCATCAACATCAAGGACGACACCCTGCCCGAAGGCAGCGGTTTGAAATTCGTCCTGAACTGGTTCAAAAACGGCCCAAAAATGCGCGGCTGGTGCGCCCTGCTGTTCGTCACCGGCATGGTCCACCCTTACCTGTTATTCATGATCGCCGCCATCTGGGGCGGTGACTGCATCAAGCGTTTTTTCAGCGGCCTGCACATCGCCGATCGTCGGCTGCACGCCGACTGGAAGACCCTGCTCGACGCCGTGATCCGCGCCATCCCGCCGCTCGCCCTCGCTATTCTGGCCCTCTATATCGGCGGCAGCTTCAACAAGGGCATGAGTCCCGGCGCCGGCGGTTATGGCTACTATTCCTTCCCGCTCGATGGCTGGTTCAATCCGGTCAAGCCGGAATTTTCCGCCGTGCTCAAGGCGTGGCCGCTCGATGGCGGTCAAGCCTTCGAAGGCTATCAGTATCTCGGTTTCGGCCTGATCGTGCTGGTGATCGCCGCCGTCGTGCTCTACATCACCACGCCGGAAGCCAAGGCCTCGCGCGGCTTCATCGCCCGTCTGCGCCCGCTGGCCATCCCCTTTCTGCTGCTGTTGCTGATCGCCGCGTCCAATCACGCCCAGTTCTACGGCTACGACATCTGGAAGTTCAAACTGCCTGACGAACTGCGCAACCCGGCGGCCATCCTGCGCGCCTCCGGCCGCCTGACCTGGCCGATCACCTACCTGCTGGTCGCCACCGCGCTCGTCGTCCTGTTCGAGAGCCGCCCCAGGGCCATCGCCATCCTGCTGCCGCTTGTGCTGGTCGTGCAGGCCTATGATATCGCAGGCATGTCGAAGGCCATGCGTCAGGCCACCAGCCTCGCCAGTTCGGACCAGATCTATTACGAAACGCCCAGCCCGGAATGGAACCAACTGGTCACCGACTCCAAAGGCGTCGATTTCTACCCGGCCAACGTCCATATGAATGACAAGCTGTTCTATGAACTGACCTGGCGCGCCACCTCGCAGGCCAAGCCGGTCAACACCATGTACGCCGCCCGCGAAAACCTGATCCAGATCGCCAACCAGGAAGCCGGCATGGATGCCTTCAAGCGCGGCGAGGTCAAGTCTGACCATCTGTTTGTCTTCCTCAAGCAGTGCGATGCCCCGCAGGAACTGTGGCCGCGCCTGCGCATGCTCGACGGCGTGTGGATCATTCCGCCAAAGGACAGCCATATCGACCTGCCGAAGCCCGAATGGTCGCCCCTGCGTTCGGAAGTGCGCTTCGGCTGGCTGGATCAGGGCACCTGCCTGCTCGATGAAAACTGGTCGCGTCCGGAATATGACGGCGTGTGGAGCGAAGGCCCGGCCGCCAACCTGCGCATCCCGATCAAACACGTTCAGTTCGATACGCCCAAGCCCAAGGAACTGGACATGACGATGAAGGCCAAGAGCCGCCAGCCGGTCCTGGTCAGCGTCTTCGTCAACGGCGTCAAGGTCGGCGAGGTCAATCTCAGCAACCATACCTCGATAAACACCCTGCCCCTGCCGGCCTCGGCCCTGAGCCGGGAAAACCTCAAGATTCGCTTCCTGGTCGAAGAGCCGGCGAAGGACGAGGATGAGATCGTCGCCACCAGGGCCGCAGAAAAATACAGTGGTCGCGGCGCCGCCTTCAAGGCAGCCAAGGCCGCCGCCGCTATTCCGGTGGATGCCCGCGCGCTCGGCATCAAGCTGATCGATATCAAACTGAGCGATCCAAATGCGCCGGTCCCCGCTCCACCGCTCGCAGGCTGAATCGGTCCGAAACCGCTTGATTACCGGCGGCCCTCGAAAGTTCTTTTAAATCACGGCAAATAGAACTATAAGGGCTGCCGGTTTCAATTTGTGCGCCGCATTATGCGGGCCGTTTGCAAGCCAATCATCGCCGATATTCGTCCTGACCGGTTGTTGTCCCCCTCAACCGACGTCAGGATTTTTGTTATTCCTCAGGGCGGAAATAAAGATTTTAATCGACATGGAAAAAGTGCCGATGACCGTCGCGGGCTATCAGGTTCTCGACGATGAACTGAAACGTTTGAAGTCGATCGAGCGCCCCAGCGTGATCGCGGCCATTTCGGAAGCGCGCGAACATGGCGACTTGTCGGAAAATGCCGAGTATCATGCCGCCAAGGAGCGGCAGGGCTGGGTCGAAGGCCAGATTGCCGATATCGAGGACAAGATCAGCCGCGCTCAGGTGATCGACGTCTCCAAGCTGTCAGGCAGTAATATCAAGTTCGGCGCCACGGTCACCGTGGTCGACGAAGACACCGAGGAAGAAGGCCGCTACCAGGTGGTCGGCGATCACGAGGCGGACGTGAAATCGGGCAAGATTTCGCTCTCGTCGCCGTTGTCGCGCGCCATGATCGGCAAGGAAGTCGGCGATGTCGTCGAGGTACCTACGCCCGGCGGCGTCAAGGCTTATGAAATCCTCAAGGTTGAATGGCTCTAACGTCATTTCCAAAAATTTTGCTGCTATGCAGCATTCCTTTTGGAGTCTATAAATACAAGGACTTGCAGGGGCTCGCCAATTTCGGCAATTCCCGGCAAGTCTTTAGTGTTTGCTATGAACCGCCCGGCGAAGCCGCGTGGGGATGGGAGTGAGGAATGCCTCTGCCGCTCATAATCTGGGCCGTTTCCGACGGACGCGCGGGAATCGAAAACCAGGTTCTGGGACTGGCTGAAGCCGTGGCGCGGATCAGCCCGGCCAAGATCATCAAGAAACGCATCCGCTATACCGATTTTTTCGACCGCCTGCCCTCGGCGCTCAAGATTTTTCCCGACCGCATGTTGTCCCCCAGCAGCGATTCGCTCGAAGCGCCCTGGCCGGATATCTGGATCGCCGCCGGCCGCGCCACAATTCCGCACAGCAGTCGGATGCGCGGCCGTTCCAGAGGACAGACCTTTGTCGTCCAGCTTCAGGACCCGCGTCACAATCTGAACGCCTTCGATCTTGTCATCGCGCCGGAACATGATCACGTCGATGGCGGCCATACCCTGTCGATCATCGGTTCAACCAATCGCATCGAGGCGACCAAGCTTGCCAACGCGCACAAGGCCTGGCGCAACAAGCTGAAAGGCCTGCCAAAGCCGCGTGTCTGTGTGCTGATCGGCGGCCGCTCGAAAGCCTACGACCTGGATGCCGTCCATGCGCAGATACTGGCTGAGGAGGTGCGTGGCGCAATTCTTCAGGCCAGGGGTTCGGTATTGCTCACCGTCTCGCGCCGCACGCCGATCGAAGCCCGCGTGGTGATCGAGGACGCCCTGAAGGACCTACCGGGCCTTATTTATGACGGCCAGGGCGATAACCCTTACTTCGCTTTCCTAAAAGCCGCCGATCATTTCCTGGTCACCGAGGATTCGGTCAATATGGTCACCGAGGCCGCCGCCACCGGTAAGCCGATCCAGATTCTCAGCCTGGTACGTCGTGCGCTCAATACCGGTGAAAAGTTCGAGGATTTCCACGAGACCCTGCGCGCCAAGGGGATCACCCACCCTTTCAACGGCGTCCTGGCGGGCACACCCTATGCGCCGCTCGATGAAACACGCCGCGCCGCCGCACACTTGCTTGAGATGTATCACAATAAAAAATAGCCGGCGAAGCTCTCACGCTTCGCCGGCTATTTTTGAGGACGGGTTCGCTTTTAAACGCGGCGGCCCCGCACCATCCGGCCCAGCGCGATCAGGATACAGGCGCCGATAACGCCGGCGATCAGGTAGCCGATAACACCGCCGAAGCCGATGCCAAGCAGGGAAAAAAGGGCGTTGGCGATAATCGAACCGACGATACCCAGAATAATGTTCATCAAGAGGCCCTGATTGGACTTCATGATTTGCTCGGCGATCCAACCGGCGGCCGCCCCGACGATAATGGCCAGAAGCCAGCCAATTCCTTGTTCCTGCATGATATCACCTCTCTGATTGAAAAACCGCGAACAGCCTGCGGTTGGCAACCAGCCTAAACCGCCGTGAAAAGGTTTGGGATACGGGTTCGGCGGGAAACTTGTAAAATTTCGGAAAGGAACGAAGCGCTTTAAAAACCTTGGGAAAACCGGCGGCAGCGCGCAATTCCTGATGACAACGGGGCCATCACTACCTATCTAATGACCGTTAACTTTTTCGATTCCAGTCAGGTCTTCCCATGTCCGCATCTGCTCCCCGCCCCCTTCGCTGCGCCATCATCGGCACTGGCCCCGCCGGCTGGACCGCCGCCATCTATGCCGCGCGCGGCCTGTTGTCGCCGGTTATCTTCACCGGCCCGCAGGACGGCGGACAACTGACCATCACCACCGATGTCGAGAACTATCCCGGCTTTGCCGAGGTCGTTCAAGGCCCGTGGCTGATGGACCAGATGCGCGATCAGGCTGTGCATATGGGCACCGAAGTGATCGGCGAGATCGTGACGAAGGCTGACCTGTCTAAACGCCCGTTCCTGCTGGAAACCGAGAGCGGCGCGCAGTTCCTGGCTGAAACGGTCATCATCGCCACCGGCGCGCAAGCCAAATGGCTGGGGCTTGAGTCAGAAAAAACCTATCAGGGCTTCGGTGTTTCGGCCTGCGCCACCTGCGATGGTTTCTTCTATCGTAACAAGGTGGTGGCCGTCGTTGGTGGCGGCAATACGGCCGTCGAGGAAGCGCTGTTCCTCACCAAGTTCGCCTCGAAAGTCTATTTGATCCACCGCCGCGAAAACCTGCGCGCCGAGAAGATCCTGGTCGAGCGCCTGCTCAATGATCCGAAGATCGAACCGATCTGGAATGCCGCCATCGATGAAATTCTTGGCGAGACCAACGCATTCGGCGGCATGGGCGTCACCGGCGTGCGCTTGCAGGACGTCAACACGACCGAACACCGCGTTATTGATCTTGATGGCGTCTTCATCGCTATCGGCCACGCGCCTGCCTCATCGCTGTTCGAGGGGCAACTGGAAACCAAGCAAGGCGGCTATCTCGTCGTCGAACCCGGCACGCCCAAGACCTCGATCACCGGTGTCTATGCGGCTGGCGATGTCACCGATGACGTCTATCGCCAGGCCGTTACGGCCGCCGGCATGGGCTGCCAGGCGGCGCTGGAAGCCGTCCGTCTGCTGGCGGAAGAGGATCACCACCACGCCCTGCTCACCGCGAAAGAAATCGATGAAGATTTTTCGCACCTGACCCTTGAACAGAAAAAAGTCGCTACTAAATCATAAAGCGAAGGCGCCGCTGATCGGGCCTTCTTGGAAAACACATCGCCCATTTGGGGATGCAGATGTTTTTCAAAATCAAACCTTTACGGGTTATTTTGCAGCGTGTCTGCATGCCCGTAAGGCCTCGCTTTTTGAAGGAGAGCCCTATGCGTACCGCAATCGATTTTTCCCCCCTTTACCGTTCCGCCGTTGGCTTTGACCGTCTGGTCAACCTGCTTGACAGCGCCGCCCGCACCGAAACTGCGCCGGGCTGGCCCCCCTATAACATCGAGCGCCTGCCGACTGCTGAAGGCGAAGACCAGGGTGATTCCTACCGCATCGAAGTGGCGGTCGCCGGCTTCCGCCCCGACCAGCTCAATATCGAGGTGAAGGAAAATGTCCTGACAGTCACCGGCAAGAAGGACGACGACAGCGCAGCCCGTACCTTCCTGCATCGCGGCCTGGCCGAACGGTCTTTTGAGCGCCGCTTCCAGCTCGCCGATCATGTCAAGGTGACCGAAGCCGACCTCGCCAACGGCCTGCTCGCGATCACGCTCAAGCTCGAAGTACCGGAAGCCAAGAAGGCAAAGACCATTGCCATCAATACGGCGTCTAACGACTCTGCTGCGGTCCTGACCGCCGCCGAGTAAGATACCGCTTTCCGGGGATAGGCGTCTCCGGAGAGCACCTTGTTTCTCCCTGAACTGATGTGTGTTGCGCGGTCCCCCGATAGTGTGATCGCGCTTATGACCCCCGGCCCCTCTGATCTCCGCCTGCCATCCCTCGGGCGTTTGACGGTCAGGCGACAAGCCGGGGGTCTTTTTATTGTGCAAATGCGAATATGCGACTTGATCCATACTGTACGGTACGGTATTAATTGTGGTCAGTAATAGCGGCCACGCCATACCAGGATATTCCATGCGCACTCTGCTTTTCACCATTTCCGCCGTCTTGCCGCTGCTTTTCGGCGTCGCCCATGCCCAGACCCAGCCTTACAAACCCGTGGGCGAACAGCATGACTGGACGATCGATCTCGGCGCCGGCGCGGTCTATGGTTTCAGCGCCAATGGCGGCGATCCGGAAAAGGTCAACGTCATTCCGTGGGCTGGTTTCAATTACAAGAACCGTTTCTACGGCGACGCCCTCAATGGCATCGGCTACAACCTGATCCTGCGTGATCGCCTGCGCGCCGGTGTTCAGGTCCGGCCGCATTTCGGCGGCAATGCCGACGGCATGGAAGGCCTTGATGTGCCTGGCCTCGGCGCCGATCTCGCCGGTTACGCCTTCTATCGCGTCGGTGAGAATTTCAGCCTCGGCGGCCGCCTGATGCACGATATCAGTGGCGTTTCCAACGGCTCATCGCTGATGCTTTCCGCCGGCCATCAGGACATAACGAAGGTCGGCCTGCTGCAAACCCTCGTCTATACGCGCTTCGGCGACCGCAAGACCAACCAGGCCTATTATGGCATCGACGCTTCCGAAGCCGCCACCACCGGCCTCAGCCCCTATGCGGTCGGGGCCGGCCCGCAGAACATCGGCATCGCCTTTTTGATGATGACGCCGATCCGCAAGCACTACGCCATCGCCACCTTCATCAACGCCGAACGCGCGCTCGGTGACGTGGCCGATAGCCCCTTGATCCAGCTCAAGCAGAACCAGGAAATGAGCTATCGCGCGGGAATTCTCGTCGTGCGTCGCTTCGGCGGGAATTAACTCGCTATCCATCCGCGCAGGGCCACACAGGTCGCATGTTCCAGCGCTTCGAGGTTCATGCTGGCCCCCTGCATATTGGAGCGCGAAATATCGGCGCCATCGAGCCGCGCCAGCTTCATGTCGGAATCGGTGAAATTGACATTGCGCATCCGCGTTTCGCGCAGATCGGCCGGCAGGAAACGCGTGGCGTCGATCTTCAGCGCACCGAGATTGGCGCCTTCGAGATTGGCGCCATCGAGCCTGGCCTTGAACATACGCACGCCGCGCAGATCGGCGCCGGCGAGATTGCAGTTACGCAGATCAGCCTCTTCAAGGTGAGCCCCCTGTAGCTGAACGCCGCGCATATCGAGACCATAAAACACCGCGCCCTTGGCTGAAAGCGCCGCCAGGTTCAACCCCTTGATTGACCCCATGCCGCGCAGGTCGGCATTGTCGAATTTCGACGGCGTGCCTTCCTTGCCGAGCGTATCGACCCACAAGGCATGATCCCGCAGCATCTGGCCATAGGGCAGGTTTGTCACATCGACGCCCTGAGGTTTATCCGTCAGCATCCCCGTCATATCGGTTTGAGAAGTGCGCCACATATCGGTTTTCGCGCCGATCAGCACGGCGTCACGCAAGGACGCGCCGGAAAGGTCGGCGCCGGACAGATCAGCCCCCGCCAGATCGACATTATCCATGATGCACTGCTTGAGATTGGCACGGATCAACTTGCACGACTTCATCGTGGCGTCGGTGAAATCGGCCTTCATCGCCTGGATGCCGGAGAGCTTGGAGCGATCGAGATTGGCCCCGCGCAGGTTGGCATAGGTCGCTTCCGACGAGCGCATCGAGATTTCGACGTAGGATAGTCCGGCCTGCTTATCCGGCAGGGCCAGCGCACCTTCGCGCAGGTCGGCTTCATAAAGATCGGCTTCGGACAGATTGGCACCCCGCAGGGACGCCCCGCGCAGATCGGCCCGACGCATCGAGGCGCCCGTCAGATTGGCCAGTTGCAGGTCGGCGCAATAGAGATTGCAGGTATCGAGCACCGCCCGGCTAAGGTCACATTCCATCAGAACCGCGGCGGTGAAATCGGCGTCATTGAGCACGCGTCCCGAAAGGTTCAGACCCGACAGGTCGCACCAGGCGAAAACCGCCCTCGCGCCGCCCGGCTTCATGGCGCGCAGCCGTTCGTGCTTGGTGCAGATCGCATCGACCTGGGCCTGCGTCAGCTTGGTATAGCGTGTGTCGCCGGCGGTGGCGGTCATGCGAAAAGGCTTTCACTCGAAAATGGAATGAAAGTTTCGCACAAAAACCTTAAAAATTTGGGTTATCCGGCCATTAAGCCTGATGCGCGCAGGGCATGGGCAATGTCAGAGCCTGCCGCGACCGACAAATGGCGGTATCCACGCCCAGCCCAGGCGACCAGTTCGGCTTCCAGATCATCGCTTTCCGGATTAAATTCAGCGTCAAACCCTGCCCCCTCCGCCTCGGTCTGGACGAGCGGACGGCCGGTGCGATGATAGTGGGCGGTCGGCGCGATGAGCCTGTCCGCTTTATCCGCCATCAGGCCATTTTCGATCGCAATCCCCGCCGCGGCCATACGTTCGATACCAATATGCGAGGCGAAGGGCGACGGGTCATCACAGGCATAAACCACGCGCGCCACACTGGCCTCCAAAAGCCTTTGCGAACAGGAACAGCCGCCGTTCGAGCGCTGTCCGCACGGTTCGAGCGTGACATAGGTAGTCGCGCCGCGCGCCGCCGCGCCAGCCTTATCAAGCGCGACTTCCTCGGCATGAGGTCGGCCGCCGTCTCCCGTCGCCCCCTCGGCGATGACCACGCCGTCCTTTATGATGACACAGCCGACCGCCGGATTGGGCCAGGTCCGGCCCATCTGCGACAGGCCCAATGCCAGGGCCTGCTTCATGAAAGCAGCGTCGGTCACCTTAGCCAATCGCCGGCAGCGGATTGGCGCGGGCCGTATCGAGATATTTGGCCGAAAGCGGCTTCAGATTATCGTCCAGCTTCACCACCAGCGGGTTGCCGGTCGGGACCTCGATCTCCAGGATCGCCTCGTCCGACAGGTCGAACAAAGATTTGATAATGGCGCGGATCGAATTGCCGTGGGCGGCCACCAAAACCGTATCGCCTGCCTTCAGCGCCGGCACGATATCGCCCGTCCAGAACGGCATGACGCGATCAAGCGTCGTCTTCAGGCTTTCGGTATTGGGCAGGTCGGCGCCGGCATAGCGACGGTCGCCGTTGAAATCATAGGCGCTGCCGGCTTCCAGCGGCGGCGGCGGCACGTCATAGGAGCGGCGCCAGATCTTGACCTGGTCCTCGCCGTGTTTCGCGGCCGTTTCCGCCTTGTCGAGGCCGGTCAGGCCGCCATAGTGACGCTCATTGAGACGCCAGTCCTTGACCACCGGCACGAACGACTGGCCAGCCGCTTCCAGCGCCAGGTTGCAGGTGCGGATGGCGCGAGTGAGGACGGAAGTGAACGCCTTGTCGATCTCGATGCCCTCGGCCTTGATCAGTTCACCGCCGCGCGTCGCCTGGGCCTCGCCTTCCGCCGTCAGGTTGACATCGACCCAGCCGGTGAAGCGGTTTTCCAGGTTCCACTGGCTTTGGCCGTGGCGCAGAAGGACGAGTGTGGGCATGGGATGTCTCCGGTCTGTGAATATCGGCAAGGCTATAGGATGACTTTACCAGACACGCAATACGTCTCCGGCCCGCACAGCGCCGCCTTTGACGATCCGGGCATAGATGCCGCATTCCTTATGGCCGTAAGCCTCCCACAGCGCCTGACACAGATCGATATCGTGTTCGGCGGTTTGCGGGTTCACATGAGTGGCGACGCAGCGAACGATCGTTTTCAGCACCTCAAATTCCGGCCCCTCTTCCCCCAGACGGATACGCTTGCCCACCCAGTCGTGATCCTCAAAGGCTGCCTGATCCTCGACCCAGATATTGGCGCGCAGCCGCAACGGATCGAGGTCGCGACCGATATGCTGGGCAAGATCGCGCAGGCTATTGAGATTAAGAAACGACACAAACCCCTTGGCGGAATCGGTGAAGCGGAAATGCGAATGCACCTCGTCCCAGTTTGGCGCGCGGAGCAGTTTCAGAGGGAAGGCGACCGGATCATAGTCCTCATGACGCGCCAGCATGGTCTCGACATGCCGCGCCAGACTGTGCCGCCCGGCTTCGCTGGCCATATCAAATAACCAAGACTTGCCGTCCTCATCCATCACCTCGAAAACATCGTCGATCTCATCATAACGCGTACGCAGACGCGCCACGGCCGCAAACCGCGCCAGCACGGCGAACTTCATCTTGGAGATGGTTTCGGGGTTTTCTGCGTCGAAGCCGGAGTGCCCGACCTCCAACGCATAGAGCCGGTCGAACGGAAAGAAATCGCCCGGAAACAGCAGCGCCTCACTCACCGGTTCCGGCGTAAAGCCCTTTACCGGATGCCGCCACATCGAAGAGACGATGCCGCGGCTCACGGCCTGTTCTTATACTGCAAATACGTGATCAGGAACAGCATCAGGCTGACGCCGGCCAGGACCGGCTGCATACTCAGCAGGGCATTCAGCAAGGGCACGCCGGCCATCAGGCTTTGATAGACCACTGCCGCTGCCAGCAGAAACTGACCGATCAGCAGCATGGCCCACAGGATCAGAACTTTACGCAACAAGGGCTTGGGCACTATTCTTTTCCTTTTATTTTCCGGCTTTCCAATTTCCGGGCAAGCCAAAGCGCGCCCAAAAAGATCGGCAAGTAGATGATCACCAGGGTGAGGCCCCAGTTGCTAATTATGCCATGCCATGTGATGCCCATATGCGTCACGGCCGAAATCACCGAAATGGCGAAAATGATCGCCAAGGCGATCACAGCCGCGGTTCCGGCGATAAGCCGTGCCTTAGGTGAGAGTTTGGGCCACCATTTTCTGTAAGAAAACTCGCAAAACCAGTAAACAAATCCAATAATCAAGGCGCATGCGAATCCAAAAAGGATCGGATCGTGCCTTTCAGGCGGCACAAGACGGAAATAAAACCACCCCCAGCTTATCCCCGTTAGCAGTCCCAATATCCAGATAACTGAACGTAATCTGCTTTTACCTTGTGGCAGTAGCAAAGACGAAAACATCAGCACCAAAGGCGCAGCGTTTACAGTTCGCAAAATTTTATCGTCAGATGGATGATGGAGCAGAACAACCGTCAGCCATATCAGATATCCGGCCAGAATGAGCCCTGACAGCGCATATCGCAGAATATTTATCATGACCTTCCCCCTGTGGAGTCAAGCCTATACCTAACCCAACTCCTCGGCAAGCATGGCCAGGCGCTCGGCCTGGTCCTCGTTGATCAGGGCATTGATCATCTGATCCATATCGCCTTCCATGAATTGCGGCAGGTTATAGAGCGTCAGGTTGATGCGGTGATCGGACACCCGGCCCTGCGGATAGTTATAGGTGCGGATGCGCTCGGAACGATCGCCCGAACCGACCTGCGACTTGCGCGCATCGGAGCGCGCCGTATCGAGCGCCGTGCGCTGCTGGTCGTACAGGCGGGCCTTGAGGTTGCGCATGGCGATGGCGCGGTTCATGTGCTGTGACTTTTCCGATGACGTCACCACGATACCCGACGGCATGTGGGTGATCCGCACAGCGGAGTCGGTCTTGTTGACGTGCTGCCCGCCCGAACCCGACGCGCGATAGGTATCGATGCGGATATCCTTGTCCAAAATCTCGATCTCGACATCGACGGCTTCCGGCAGCACCGCCACAGTCGCCGCCGAGGTATGGATGCGACCGCCGGCTTCGGTGGCCGGCACGCGCTGCACCCGGTGGACACCGGATTCAAACTTCAGCTTGCCGAAGACGCCATCCCCCGTCACCGAGGCGATGATTTCCTTGTAACCGCCCATTTCACCTTCGGAAACGGAATCGATCTCGACCTTCCAGCCCTGCGATGAGGCATAGCGGCTGTACATGCGGAACAGGTCGCCGGCGAAGATAGCGGCCTCATCCCCGCCGGTGCCGGCGCGCACTTCCAGAATGGCGGAGGCGTTGACGTCCTTGTCCTGCGGCGCCAGCAACAGCGCTACGCCGTGCTCCAGCTCCGGCAGGGTGGTCTTCAGCTCGGTCAGTTCTTCCACCGCCAGCGGCGACAGGTCAGGATCGTTCAGCGCCGCCATCTCTTCCAGTTCGGGCACCGACAGGCGCGCCTTGTGCAGGCGAGTCACGGCGTCGAAGACCGGTTTAAGCTCGGCGTGTTCCTTGGAGAGCTTGACGATCTCGCTGCCATCGCTCGCCGATTCCATGCGCGCTTCGATCATGCGGAAGCGGTCCATGACCTGGTCCAGCTTGGCGTCGGGGAGGTGTATCAAAGGTTTATACTCATGAAAAGACAGAAGATGGCGGCCGGAAGTTGGCGGAACGTGGCGGTCTGACTAAACCTATTTCGGACAGGTTTCAATGAAGCTCTGCCGGCGGCCCCAAACTTCATGGAGCCTGCAAATAACTTCATAACTTCGTTATTCGGTTAAGGTTTGAATTTCACCGTTCCGGGTGTGGAAAACCTTGACCGTCAAAGACACTGAAGCATATTCCGCCCTGGCTTCGAGTACGGACCTCTTAACAATCCTTTAAATAAAAATGACAAGCGTTTGTCTTAATTTAAGATATCTACAGTAACCTTACCCTCGATAAACAACTCACCTCAGAACGAGGACCTGGTGAAACGTAATTCAGGCGAATTAAAACTGCTTGCCCCTATGGCCTTGATTGTCGTGGTGGCGGTATGTGCTTTGGTGGGCAGTTTGTGGGTGTGGGCCGAACAGGCCGATGACATGTCCCGTGCCCGTGAGGAAAAACTCGTCATGCTGGGATTGAACCAGATGGCGGACGATCATTCACAACTGATGACCCCTATCACCATCTGGGACAAAGCCGTCGAAAGCACCGCCGTCCGCTACGACAAAACCTGGGTAAAAGACAATATCGGCGACTATTTCCGCGATTTCCTCAATTTTGAGTCCAATGTGCTGCTGAACGACAAAGGCGAAATCGCCTTCGCCTATCAGAACGGCAAAGAGGTCGCGCCCGCCTTTTTCACCAACATCCTCCGCCAGACAAACAGCCTGATCACCGGCCTGCGTCAGACCTATGACGATCGCCGCATCAGGGGACTGCCGCATACCACCGGCACCAACCATACGGGCCGCCTGATGGCGATGAACGGCCATATCTATATCGTCGGCGCCAGCCTCCTGCTACCCGACAAGCAGGATACCCCCCTGCTGAAATACAAACCCTTTGTCGCCATCGGCCTGCATGAACTGTCGAGCGACGAACTGATCACGCTGTCGCAACGCTACATGGTGTCCGACATCAAGGTGCTGCACCCCGGCCAGCCGCGCATCAAGGGCGCGGCTTCGGTTGCTTTCCATGATGAAAACGGCAAGGTGCTGGCGGAACTGAGCTGGATGCCGGATACGCCCGGCCACACCCTGTTTATCCGCACCCTCGGGCCGGTTTTGATGATTTCGCTCGGCCTCGGCCTGATCGCGCTCGTCCTGCTGCACCAGAGCCAGCGCGCCGCCCAAGGCCTGATCGCCTCGGAAGCCAAGGCCAAGCACATGGCCCTGCATGACAGCCTCACCGGCCTGCCCAACCGCACCCTGTTCGCCGATCGCCTGCATCAGGCCAGCGAACGCCTGAAACGCCAGGGCGGCCATGTCGCCGTCATGTGCATCGGGCTCGATCGCTTCAAGGATGTCAACGACACGCTCGGCCACCTCGCCGGTGACGAACTGATCCGCAATAATGCGCACAAGATCACCGGCATGATTCGTTCCGGCGATACCCTGGCGCGCCTCGGCGGCGATGAATTCGTCATCATCCAGACCGATACCGATGGCTCCAGCGCCGCTTCGCTCGCCAAGCGCATCCTCGAAGGCCTCACCGGCACCGTCAATCTCGAATCCGGCCAGGTGTTTTCCTCCTGCTCGATCGGCGTCACCCTGATCGGCGACGGCGATATCGAACCCGCCGAAGCCCTGCGCCAGGCCGACCTCGCCCTTTACCGCGCCAAGGATCTCGGCCGCGGCCAGTACGCCTTCTTTGAAATCGAGATGGACGCCACGATCAAGCTGCGCAAGACACTGGAAACCGGCCTGCGCGAAGCCATCCACGTCGAGGATATCGATGTCGTCTACCAGCCGCAGGTCGATCACTCCGGCCATATCGTCGGTGTCGAGGCCCTGTGCCGCTGGACGCACCCGACGCGCGGCCCCGTTTCGCCGGCCTATTTCATTCCACTGGCGGAAGAATGTGGCCTGATGAATGAACTAGGCACCTTCGTCATGCGCCGTGCCATGCAGGATTCGCATCGCTGGCCCGGCCTGAAGGTCGCCGTCAACGTTTCGGCCACCCAGATGCGCTGCGCCGGCTTCATGAACACGATCAAGGGGCTGCTGGCGGAAACGCGGACCGCCGCCGAGCGGATCGAGATCGAGATCACCGAAGGCGTGCTGCTCAACGACGATAACACCACCCAGATGATGCTGCGTGACCTGCGCCACATGGGCTTCACCATCGCCCTTGATGATTTCGGCACCGGCTATTCGTCGCTTGGCTACCTCAGCCGTTATCCGGTCGACAAGATCAAGATCGACCGGTCGTTCGTGTCCAACCTTGGCGTCGATCCGGAAGCCGAAGCGGTGATCCGCGCCATCGTGAAGCTCAGCAAGGCGCTGAACCTGAACATCGTCGCCGAGGGCGTGGAAACGCGCGCGCAGAAGAATATCCTGCGCCAGACGGGCTGCAATATCATCCAGGGCTTCCTGTTCTCGAAGCCGGTCGCCGCGCATACGATCGATGATATGATGAAAAGCGAGCGCAAGCTGGCGATCATCGACGAAGAGGGCTATGTGCCGCCCAAGGCGATCCGGATGACGCCTCGCATGTCTTAAGACGGAAGGAAGTCCCCCTTCAAGCGCCTGGGCTTGCGACCAAGGCCCGCTTTTGATCATATGTGGATAAACTTCTCCTATTCCCAGAATTCCGGCTGTTCGGGAATCCGGTTGAAAGCGATCTTGGCCCCAACAAACCCATGCAGTTTGGTCCGGGGGCCGATCGTTATCGCATCCTTGCCGAACCGCTGATTGAGGCCGTCCAGCGCGCCGAGCAGTTTCATGTGTTTCGTGTCCTCGTGCGCTTCCGGCGTCCAGCCGAACAGGTCCGGCGGCGCCTCGGCCGGCACCAGGCCCAGGCAGGTCACACCGATCTTCTTGATCTTCTGCCCGCTCAATCGCGCCGCGCACATCTCCCACAAGCCGTCCACCGCTTCCAGCATCCGAAAGCTGTCCGAGGTGACGGTAAAATGCGCGTCAGCCTGCGCCTTTCCGCTCATTCCGCGCAGGCTCAGGTTCAGGCCCGTACATTTATAACCCATTCGCCGCAGACGCGAACCGCACTTGGCCGTCAGCCGCCGCGCCACGCCGCGCGCCGCGTCCACCCCACGCAGTTGCGCCGGCAGAACGTGCGAATGGCTGATCGAGGCGCGCACCGTTTCGATTTCCGGCGGATCGACGCCATGCAGCGCATAGCAGAAATTCTCGCCCATGATGCCGCCCCACACCTGGCGCATCCGCGATGGCGACAGATCCCACAGCCCCCTCACATCATAAACCCTGGCGTCATTCAGCCTCTTCTTCATCGAATGCCCGATACCGGCGAACTCATCGATATCGAGATCCAGCAAGGCCCCCGGCAACTGGTCCATGCGCAATACCGTCAGGCCCAGCGGCTTCTTCATATCCGCCGCCGTCTTGGCCAGCAGGCGCGACGGCGCGATGCCGATCGAAGCCGTCAGGCATTCGCCGACATTTTCGAGAATGCGCCGCTGGATGCGATGGCCTAGGGCACGCGCCGGCGCCTCCAGCCGTTGCGGCCCCATCAGCCGGCACGCCACCTCATCGATCGAACACACCTTCTCGACGGGGATGACGTGATCGACCTGCTCCAGAATCCGGTCATGCAGATCGACATAACGGTCCGGCCTGGCTTCCCGGATGATCAGGCCCGGAATCTTCTCCTTCGCTTCCTTCACCTGCGTGCCGGTTTTGACACCGAACGCCTTGGCCTCATAACTGGCGGCGATGGCGCAGGTGTAGTCCGACATCACCGGCACGACGATCACCGGCTTGCCACGTATCGCCGGCTCGTCCTGCTGGGCGCAACTGGCGAAGTAGCTGTTCATGTCGAGATAGAGCCAGCGCAATTCGCCGCCGTCGCGCCAGCGTGGGTCCAGATCCTTCATGTCAGCATTCTGCGCCATACCGGAACATAACAAGAACATTATCAGCAAGTCAAGTCACAGGCATCACGCACTTGCGATAAAGAAACTGTCGCAATCGATCGCAAATCATTTATAACCGCTCGTCATGTCAAAACCCGATACCCGCATTGCGTCCACGGACGAGTCCTCTTTGTCCGAACCGGATCAATTGCGCTCAGATGAAGATGAACGCGACACGCGCACCTTCCTCCACGGCCGTCTGTTGAATAAGATACGCCTGTTCATGGACGAAAACGGTCCGTTGGCCGCCATGTTCGCGGTGGTTTTCGTCAACCTGGTCGGCTTTGGCATCGTCGTGCCGCTGATGCCCTTCTTCGCACAAAGCTTGCAGGCGCAGGCGTGGCAGGTGACCCTGATGTTCACCACCTATTCGCTCGGACAGTTCTTCGCCGAACCCTATTTCGGCCGCCTTTCCGATCGCATCGGCCGCAAACCGATCCTGATCGTCACCACCGCCCTAAGCGTTCTTTTCTATATCCTGCTGGCTTTTTCACCGAACATCTGGGTCGCTATCCTGATCCGCTTTTTCAGCGGGTTAAGCTCCGGCAATATCTCGACCATCCAGGGCTATGTCTCGGATGTGTCACCACCCGAAAAGCGTTCCGGCCGCATGAGCCTGATCGGCGGCGCCTTTTCGCTCGGCTTCATTATCGGCCCCTTCATCGGCGGCGTTCTGAGCCACGAGACCACCGCCGGCGGCAACCAGTTCCAGTTGCCCCTGCTCGGCGCTGCGGTCCTTTCGGCGTTCGCCTGCCTGGGCGTCATGCTGTTCATCCGTGAAAGCCGCCAGCGTCGCACCAAGGTCGAGGCCGCTCAGCCCAATATGCTGAAAACGGCACAGGAAGCCCTGCGCAACCCGGTCTTGTCACGCCTGATCCTGTCCACTCTCTGTTATATGATGGCCTTCGCCGGGCTGGAATCGACCTTCGGCCTGTGGGCCGAAGCGCGCTTCCACTGGGGGCCGAAGGAGATCGGCGCCATCTTCCTGCCGCTCGGCATCGCCGCGGCCCTGATGCAGATGGTCTTCATGCGTCCACTCACCCGGCGCTACGGCGAAAGCAAGGTGCTGGCCTCCGGTCTTTTCATTTTCGGGTTGAGTTTCGTGCTTCAGGGCATGAACCCGTTCGGCTGGCTGATCACCCCCATCGTCATGCTGGGCGCGCTCGGCCAGGCGGTGATCTTCTCCTCGATCTGCGCCATCATTTCGATATCGACCCCACCCGACAAACAGGGCGCCATGCTGGGCCTCAATATGTCGACCGGCGCTATCGCCCGCATCACCGGCCCGATGATCGCCGGCTATGTCTTCAGCCTGTGGGGGCCTAACGCCTCGGTGTGGATGGGCGCGGTGACCACCCTGCCGGCGGCCCTGCTCGCCTTGCAGGTCGGCAAGTACCAGAAACGCGGAGCCAGGGTGCATGGATAGTTTTCAGGCCGACTGGCTGCGCTTTCATCCTGGCACCCACCCCCTGGGCCATATGCTGCATTATGAAGGCAACTGGAACATAACCCGCTTCCATCTGCTGCCTGACGGCCGCAACAGCGCCAATAATCATGCTGAACTGCGCGCCCTGCTTGAGCGCTTCAATACGGTGGCCACCGCCACGCTGGGTGAGGATTCGCCATGCTATCTGGTGGCGCTGCAATCACCCAATCAGGACAAGCCCCACCGCTACCGCACGAACCGGCTGAAAAAGCGCTACAATCTGACCGCCGGTTGGGAATTCTTCAGCACCAGCGACGCCCTGACCTATACGGTCTGGTCGGGCGATGTGACATGGAAAACCAATGGCTTCAACCGGTTGCTGCTGCACATCTACCAGTCCGATTTCTGGGATATTCTGTGGGTGAACAAGGAAAACGGCGCGGTTTTCCGCCCTTATGACGCCGGCGCCGATATCAGTCAGCCGACGCCCGAAGCACTGATGGCGCGGATTTCGTCGTTTTACGGCTGGATGCCGCAAGACGGCACCGGTTTCGTCACCTTTAACCAGGCCCAGATGGCGACCTCGAAATTTCAGGTGACCAAATCCTGCGCCGAAGCGATTCAGACCGTCATCGCCCTGCAAAAGAAATAGGCGCGGCCTTCCACCCCCTCTTGCGCTTGCAAACCTTTTCCTGTAACACCCGCCGTTCTTGCGCGTGGCTCTACCGCTCCGCTGCTTGAGAGCTTCCGACCCGACGGGCCAAAGGCATGCCTTGGCGGGTTTTAATCCTTATAGAGGGCGGCTTTAATACAGCCGTACATGAAATGCCCAAGTTGAAGACTAAGTCGGGCGCGAAAAAGCGTTTCCGTATCACTGCCTCTGGCAAGGTAAAGGCTGGCGTCGCCGGCAAGCGTCACCGTTTGATCTCGCACAATGCGAAGTATATCCGTCAAAACCGCGGCACCCAGGTGATGTCGGCGCCGGATATCATCAAAATCAAATCTTACATGCCTTACGCCTAAGAGGAGCAGACACACATGGCTCGCGTTAAAAGAGGCGTTGTATCCCACGCCCGTCACAAAAAAGTTCTGAAACTTGCCAAGGGCTTCTACGGCCGCCGCAAGAACACCATCCGCACCGCCAAGGCCGCCGTCGATCGTGCCGGCCAGTACGCCTACCGCGACCGCAAGGTCAACAAGCGTAACTTCCGCGCCCTGTGGATCCAGCGCATCAATGCGGCTGCCCGCATCGAAGGCTTCACCTATTCGCAATTCATCCATGGCCTGAACGTGGCCGGCATCGACATGGACCGCAAGGTTCTGTCCGATATCGCCATGCACGACATGGACGGCTTTAAGGCCGTTGCTGACAAGGTGCGCGCAGCCCTGGCTGCCTAAGGCTTTCAAGCTATCGAAAAAGCCCCGCACCTTCACCGGTCGCGGGGCTTTTTTATTGCCTAAATTTCCGCTTCCCGCGCCGCCCGCTTTCGCCTAAACACACGCATCCCTTTCTTTGAAGATACGCATATGACCGCCTATACCGACCTGCAAAGCGAAATCGAAGGCGAGATCGCCGCCGCCTCTGACCTGGCCGCCCTTGACGCCGTGCGCGTTTCGGCGCTTGGCAAGACCGGACGCATTTCAGGCCTGCTCAAGACGCTGGGCGCCCTGCCGCCGGAAGAGCGCAAAACCACCGGCGCGGCGATCAATGCCGTCCGCGATGTGATTTCCGAAAAACTGGAAGCGCGCAAGGAGATGCTGGAAGCCGCTCACCTGGCCGAGCGTCTGGCCAGGGAGCGCATCGACCTCTCCCTGCCCTCGGCCCCGCGCCCGAAAGGCGGCGTCCACCCGACGCTCCAGGTCATGGACGAGATGATCGCCATCTTCGCCGATATGGGCTTCGAGGTCGCCGAAGGTCCGGATATCGAGGACGACTTCCATAATTTCACCGCCCTGAACTTCCCGGAAAAGCATCCGGCGCGCGAAATGCACGACACGTTCTTCTTCAACCCCGATGAGAATGGGGTCAGGAAGCTGCTGCGTACCCATACCTCGCCGGTGCAAATTCGTTCGATGATTTCCGGCAAGCCGCCCTTCCGCCTGATCGTGCCCGGCCGCGTCTTCCGCTGCGACAGTGACCAGACCCACACGCCGATGTTCCACCAGATCGAAGGCCTTGTGATCGATAAAACGGCACACATGGGCCATCTGAAATGGGTGCTGGAAACCTTTATTTCGCGTTTCTTTGAAACCGACAGCGTCACCACCCAGTTCCGCCCGCACCACTTCCCCTTCACCGAACCCTCGGCTGAGATGGATGTGCGCTGTTCGTGGGAAAAGGGTGAACTTAAGGTCGGCACCGGCGACTCGTGGCTGGAAATCCTCGGCTGTGGCATGGTCCATCCGAACGTACTCAAGTCTTGCGGCATCGATCCGGACGAATATCAGGGCTTCGCCTGGGGCATGGGCGTCGATCGCCTGACCATGCTGAAATACGGCGTGCCGGACCTGCGCGATATGTTCGCCGCCGATACGCGCTGGCTCGGCCACTATGGCTTTAGTGGCTTTGCCGCGCCGAACAGCGCTTCCGGCCTCTCGTAAGAATAAGACGAGGAGGCACAGCCTCCTCGACCTCGAAACAAAGACAAGAACATGAAATTCTCGCTCTCCTGGCTTAAAGATCATCTCAAGACCGACGCCACCATCGATGAGATGGCCGCCGCCATGACCATGGCCGGTCTTGAAGTCGAAGATATCCACGATCCGGCCAAGGCGCTGAAACCCTTCTCCGTCGCCAAGGTCATCGAAGCCGCCAAACACCCCAATGCCGACAAGCTTCAGGTCCTCCAGGTCGATACGATTGACGGCCGCAAGGAAATCGTCTGTGGCGCGCCCAATGCCCGCGCAGGCATGACCACCATCTATGCCCCGATCGGCGCCTATGTGCCCGGTCTCGGCGTCACCCTGGTCGAAAAGCCGGTGCGCGGCGTCATCTCCAACGGCATGATGTGCTCCGGCGCCGAACTGGAACTCGACAGCGATGCCCACGGCATTCTCGACCTGCCGGACAGCCTGGCGGTTGGCACCCCGGCCGCCGAGGTCTTCGGCGCCGAGCCGGTGATCGATTTCGAAGTTACCCCCAACCGTCCCGACTGGCTGGGCGTTCACGGCATCGCCCGTGATCTCGCCGCCACCGGCCTGGGCACTTTCACAGAATCAACCGTCACCCCGGTCAAGGGCAGCTTCCCCTCATCGATCACGGTCAAGGTCGATGGCGACGCCTGCCGCCATTTCACCGGCCGCGTTATCCGCGGCGTGAAAAACGGGCCCTCGCCCAAGTGGTTGCAGGACAAGCTCAAGGCCATTGGCCTGAAGCCGATCTCAACCCTGGTCGACATCACTAACTACCTGTCCTTCGATCGCGCCCGTCCGCTGCACGTCTATGATGTCGCCAAGCTCGTCGGCACGACGCTGGAAGCCCGCCTCGGCCATCATAACGGTGAGCACGACGAACAACTGATCGCGCTCGATGGCAAGACCTATGATATTGGCCCGGATATGTGCGTCATCGCCGATGCCGAGGGCCAGCGCCCGATCGGTCTCGGCGGCGTCATGGGCGGCGAAAGCACGGGCGTCGATGATACTTCCACCGAGATCTTCCTCGAATCCGCCTGGTTTGAACCGATCCGCATCGCCCAGACCGGCCGCACCTTAAGCCTCAATTCCGATGCGCAGTATCGCTTCGCCCGCGGGGTCGATCCGCAATCCACCCGCCCCGGCCTCGAACTGGCGACGCAACTGATCCTTGAGCTGTGCGGCGGCGAAGCCTCCGAAGTCGTCGAAGCCGGTGCGCCCGTTGAGGGCCGTTCGGATGTGGTTTTCGATCCGGCCTATGTGGCGCAACTGACCGGCCTTGACGTACCTACCGACAAGATCGAGCAGATCCTGACCGCGCTGGGGTTCGGCGTCACCACCGGCGCAAGCTGGACCGTAACTGTGCCTTCGTGGCGCCGTGATGTAGACGGCAAGGCTGATCTGGTCGAGGAAGTCGCTCGCATCTACAGCTTCAACCATATCCCGGCCACGCCCCTGCCGGTTCTCGCGCCACGTCCCGGCGGCGTACTGACCGCGCAACAGGCGAAAGCGCGCACCGCCCGCCGTGCTCTGGCCGCTTTCGGTTACTCAGAGGCCGTCACCTGGTCGTTCATGCGCCAGGACTGGGCCAAATTGTTCGGCGGCGGTGACGACACGCTCGTCCTCGCCAACCCGATCGCTTCCGAACTGAACTGCATGAGGCCATCCGCCCTGCCGAACCTGCTGGAAGCCGCCGGCCGCAACGCCGCGCGCGGGTTTTCCGGCGTGCAGCTATTCGAGATAGGGCCTATCTATCAGGGGCTGGAACCGAACGACCAGAAGACCACCATCACCGCCATCAAGGCGCCGGACAAGTCGCGCCACTGGCAAGCGCGAGGTGAAGATGCCCTGTTCGCGCTAAAGGGCGATCTGATGGAACTGCTGGAGGCCATGGGCGCCCCTGTCACCTCCTTGCAACTGGTGCAGGGCAATAACAATGGCTGGTGGCACCCCGGCCGCTCGGCGCGTTTGCAACTCGGCCCGAAGCAGATTGTCGCCGAGTTCGGGGACCTGCACCCGGCCGTCCTCAAGGCGTTGAATCTTGACGGCGCACATGTCGGCTTTGAAATCCGCCTTGACCTGCTGCCCTCGCCCAAGGCGAAGTCCGGCAAGTCGAAGGGCGCGCTCAGCCTCTCCAACCTGATGCCCCTGACCCGCGATTTCGCTTTCCTGGCTGATGCCGGACTGGCTGCGGGCGATCTCGTCCGCGCCATCAAGGGGGCTGACAAGCTGTTGATCGGCGATGCGCAGGTCTTCGATGTCTATACCGGCGCCGGCGTGCCCGAAGGCCAGAAGTCGCTGGCCGTCGAGGTGACCATCACCCCGACCGACAAGACCCTGACCGAACCGGAGATCGAAGCCCTGAGCGGTAAAATTATCGCAGCGGCTCAAAAGGCTGGCGCCACCCTGCGTGGCTGACCTTTACGATTTGACCACGGATACCTCATCCGTGGTCAAACCTTACCTGCACAAGTGTTCACGATTCTGTTTTTCGGAGAACAAGGTTCCCCTATTTAGGAAAACGTTAATAACTGGCCAACATAGCTTTGTTTCAGACCTGAAACAGCGACAGCATCTTGGCGAGGGGTAAAAACGTGGATTTCCAGGATACGCGCCCAGAAATGCGCGACGAACCAGCCCCTTCGCCGGAAGCGGCCCCAGATTCCATCCAAAGTACGTCCCTACCAGGCATTGGCTTACTCGGCGCGCTCTCTGTTGCATTGGCCGCCTGTGGTGGCGGCGGCGGAGGTGGAGGCAGCACCGGCGGTGGCTCAACAAATCCCACACCGGTTAATTACAACTATACCCCAGCCGATGCCGCCCGCTTCTTGTTGCAGGCGCAGTTCGCCTTCAAGGATACCGACCTCACCACCCTCAATTCCAAGGGCTATGACGGCTGGCTGACCACCCAGTTCAACGCCCCCATCAGCCAGACCGGCGCCCAGTGGCTGACCGCCCAGGGCTACGGAACCCCTAATCACGGCGCGAACTATTTCGACCTCAACCCCGGCGACTTCATGGCCTGGCGGATGTTGATGACCGGCGATGACCAGTTGCGAAAACGTTGCGCCCTCGCCGTTTCGGAAATGATGGTCGCCTCGCTCAATCCGATCGGCGGTTTCTGGCCACCCTATGTCATCGCCGGCTACTGGGACATGCTCAACGCCAATGTCTTCGGCAATTTCCGCACCCTGCTGGAAGAAGTGACGCTCAATGCCGCCGTAGGGTATTTTCTGAATACAAAGGGAAATCTCAAGGAAGACACAAGCACCGGCCGCGAACCCGATGAAAACTATGCCCGTGAGGTGATGCAGCTCTTCACTATCGGCCTTTACGAACTCAATAATGACGGCACGCCGAAAACCGACCTGCTGGGTAACAAGACCGAAACCTACACCCAGTCGGATATCAGCAATCTGGCGCGCGTCTTTACCGGCTACGATTGGGACTATTCGGCCGTTACCTGGCTGGACGGTTATGAGAGCTATGGCGTTGCCACGACTGAATTCGCCAGCGCCCGCATGGTGCTTGATCCGAGCGAGCATTCTCTGCTGGAGGTAAAATTCCTCGGAACCACTATTCCGGCCAATACCCTCGGCAAGGATGCGCTGAAAACCGCGCTGGATACCCTCTACAATCATCCGAACGTCGGACCGTTCTTTGCCAAACAGATGATCCAGCGACTGGTGACGTCCAATCCCTCGCCTGGTTATGTGTCGCGCGTCGCCGACAAGTTCAACAACAACGGCTCCGGCGTGCGCGGCGACCTGAAAGCCGTGTGGCGCGCCATTCTGATGGATAGCGAGGCGCGCACCCTCCCCACCAACACCACCGCCGGCAAGCTGCGTGAACCGATGATCCGCCTGGCGCAATTCGCCCGCACCTTCGATGCCTACAGCGCCACCGGTAAATGGGAAATCTACGACCTGTCGAGTGCCGACTGGGGGCTGGGCCAAAGCCCGCTGCGCTCGCCTTCGGTGTTCAATTTCTTCCGGCCAGGCTATGTACCGCCGCAGACCGCCATAGCGACCGCCGGTGACGTGGCCCCGGAATTTCAGCTCCACAATGAAACGACCGTCGCCGGATTCATCAACTTCTTTACGTCCGTCATGCGTGACGGCTACAGCGATGTGAAACCCGACTATACCGCCATTCTGGCCAAGGTAGCGGATTCGCAAAGCCTCCTCGACTGGCTGAACCTCCATCTCAGCGCCAACCAGGTATCCCCGGCCACCATCGCGCGGATCAAGACGGCCCTAGACGCCAACGCCATCACCGCTACAAGCACCGATGATGAAAAGCTGGATCGCATCTGCAACGCCATTCTGCTGCTGATGTGCAGCCCTGAATACCTGATTCAGAAATAGGGAATTCATATGTACAACAACCGGATCCCCGACCTCAATCGCCGCGCCTTCATGAAGCGCGCCGCCGCCATGGCCGGCCTTGGCGCCGCCGCTCCCATGGCGCTCAATCTCGCCTCGGTCGGTGAAGCCGCCGCCATGGACGCCACTGATTACAAGGCCATTGTCTGCTGCTTTTTTTACGGCGGCAATGATTACGGCAATACGGTCATTCCCTATGACCTGCCAAACTATGACCTCTACAGTGCCATTCGCGGCGGGGCCGCCGGTCGCAAACGCGGGGGCGTGGCGCTTGCCCACAGCGAACTTGACGGCACAGCCCTGACAACCCTGACGCCGCAAACCCTGACCAACAATATTCAGTACGCCCTTGCTCCGGAACTGACCGGTGTGGCCTCACTGTTCAATACCGGCAAGGCCGCCGTCCAGCTTAATGTCGGTCCGCTCGTGGTGCCCCTCACCCTGGCCCAGTATGAGAGCGGCAGTAAATCCTACCCTTTGCCGCCCAAGCTGTTCTCGCACAATGACCAGCAATCGATCTGGCAATCGCTCGGTTCCGAAGGCTCGACCGTCGGTTGGGGCGGCCGCATGGGGGATCTGGCCCTGTCGTCAAACGGCCAGAGCCTGATGACCTGCATCTCGGCCTCCGGCAATGCGGTCTTTGTTTCCGGCAACAACACCCTGCAATATCAGATCAGTCCGGACGGTGCGATCCCGATCTGGCCGGCCAAGGGCTGGGTGTTTGGGTCTTCTGATGCTTCCAACCTGCTGAAACAACTGATCACCGAGCCACGCACCCACGTCATGGAAAATGCCTTCAACGCGGTGACGAAACGTTCGATGGACATGGAAACCATCGTCAACGCCGCACTTGACCCGATCACCCTGACGACGACCTTCGACCAGACCAACTATTTCGCCCAGCAGCTTCAGGTGGTGGCCAAGCTGATCGCCGCACGCAACACGCTCGGCACCAGACGGCAGGTCTTCTTCGTCTCCATGGGCGGGTTCGACAACCATGACGGCCTGATGACCCAGCATCCAGGCCTGATGGCCACCTTCAATTCGGCAGTAATGTCTTTCTATAACGCTACGGTCGAACTGGGGGTCGCCAATAAGGTCACCACCTTCACGGCGTCGGACTTCGGCCGCACCCTGGCCTATAACGGCGATGGCTCCGATCACGGCTGGGGCTCGCACCATTTCGTCATGGGCGGTGCGGTCAAGGGCGGGCAGTTCTACGGCACGGCGCCACACATTTCGCTCGAAACCGACGATCAGGTCGGCCAGGGCCGCCTCCTGCCCTCGACCTCTGTGGATCAGATGGCCGCGACACTCGGCAAATGGTTCGGTCTGTCCGGTTCGGAACTGACGTCGGTCCTGCCCAATATCGGGAATTTCGCCACGGCCAACCTGGGCTTCATGGGTTAAGGCGCATTAACCGCGTTTCTAAAATCCGCCTTAAACTTTGACGCGCATAGTGTGAACATGTCCGCGATCAGCACAGCCACCGCAGGGATTATTTCGGCCACGCAGCGCTTCGAAAAAGCCGCCGCGAGCACCGCCCGCAATGCGACCAACGGCCAGGATATCCTGAGCGATCTTGTCGAACAGATCAATTCGCGCAACGCCTTCAAAGCCAATATCAGCGTCATCAAGACCGCCGACGAGATGCTCGGCAGCCTGCTCGATATCAAGACCTGAGCCTCAGCTTTCTGACTGTTCCTGAGTGCGTTCCCTGCCTGAAACTCAAAAGCCCGCCGGATGATCCGACGGGCTTTCTTTAGGCTCGTTGTAGAGACGATCAATAGTCTTCGTCTTCTTCCGGTTCGGACAGCTTGCCGCCGCCCTTGCCAAAGACGTCCTCGACCGACAGATCGTTCTTCTTGGCGTAGGGACTGTCGTCTTCTTCCTCAAAGGCGGGCTGCACGGTGACCGCCGGCTTCAGCGACGGATCATCGAGCGGGATGCCGAGCTTCTCGGCCTGCTTGCGCCTGGCGTCGGTGCCCTTCTTGACGGCGGCGTCCAGTTCGATCTGGCCGATCAGGCCGAGCGTCACCGGATCGACCGGCTTGATATTGGACGAGTTCCAGTGCGTGCGCGAACGGACCTGCTCGATCGTCGACTTGGTGGTGCCGAGCAGCTTGGAGATTTGCGCGTCGGTGATTTCCGGATGGTTCTTGACGAACCACAGGATGGCGTCCGGGCGGTCCTGGCGGCGCGACACCGGCGTATAGCGCGGGGCCTTCTTGGTCGGCTTCAGCAGCTCGGCGTGACGAGACACCAGCGCCTTCATGCGGTAGGCCGGGGTGGCCTCGGCCTTGGTCAGTTCTTCGCGGGTCAACTGGCCATTGGCGATCGGGTCGGCGCCGCGGATATCGCGCGCCACTTCACCGTCGGCGATGCCCTTGACTTCGAGCAGGTGCAGGCCGCAGAAATCGGCGATCTGGTCGAAACCGAGCGAGGTATTGTCTACGAGCCAGACGGCGGTCGCCTTGGGCATCAGGATATCAGACATAGGCTTATCCTTTGTGTGAGGGGTCGCACCGACCCTTCAGAAATGGCTACGCCCGGCCTTTTCGGCCGGGCGCGGGTGTTGTGGGGGATGGTATAGTGCGATTTCGGGCGAAAGGGAAGCCGTTTCATAAGCCCTATGGATAAGATGTCGAGGCGCGCCTATGGTACGGGTGATGAGCGATTTCACACCCCTGCAAGCCGATCTGGCGGCCTTGTTTGACGCCCACGGCCTGAGCCCTGAGGTGCGTGGTGACTGGCTGTTGGTCGATGGCCTCTACCCGGCGATCCGGGCGCGTATCGCCGGCCGTCTGCTCTATATCGAACTGGCCCTGACCGAAGATGGCAGCCTGACCGAACTCTATACGGTCGATGGCGGATTGGAGATGTTTCGTGATGGCGTCTTTCCGCTTTTGCTGAGCGCTTTCTGGAACCGGCATAATCCTGGCATGGTGACGCGCCAGATCATTAAACGCGATGATGGCCCGTGGCAGGTCTTTGTCGGCCTGTATCTGCGCCGAATCGAGGGTGAGCGCCCGCCGGTGCCTTACCTGCTGTTCGAGACGATTGAGGTCTTTTTACGTGAACAGCCGCTGGATGGCGATATGCACTGGCTGTCCACCGGCGTCACAGTCGATGAAGACGGCCCCGCCGCTGATATCAGGCTCGATGGTGTACGTCAGCCCGCGCTGGAAAATCAGATTTGCGCGCTCGACTGGCTATATGACAGCCGCGACTACACTCTGCGCAACGCCATACTGTTGGTGAAGGCCTAAAAAAGACACCGGATATTTATTGGCAGAATTGCCCGTCTTTCTATAATTTCGCTGACCATAACAAGCAAGGAGAGGAACGATGAGCAAGAACACCATCTGCCTGTGGTACGACCATGACGCGGAAGCGGCCGCGCGCTTCTACGCCCAAACCTTTCCCGACAGCTCTGTCGGCGCGGTGCATCGGGCGCCGTCAGACTTTCCCGGCGGCAAGGCGGGCAATGTCCTGACGGTTGAGTTTACGGTGTGCGGCATACCATGCCTTGGCCTCAACGGCGGGGACGCATTCCGGCAAAGCGAAGCCTTCTCCTTTCAGATCGCCACGGACGACCAGGCGGAGACCGACCGCTATTGGAACGCCATTGTCGGCAATGGCGGCGCGGAGAGCGCGTGCGGCTGGTGCAAGGACAAATGGGGCCTGTCGTGGCAGATCACCCCGCGCGTCCTGACCGACGCGATGGCCAAGGGCGGGGATGTAGCAAAGCGCGCCTTTGAGGCCATGATGGAGATGGGCAAGATCGACGTCGCCAAAATCGAGGCGGCAGTGCGCGGCGAAGCATAAGCCTTCAGTACTCGCAGTGCTCTGCTTGCCACCTGCCGCCACTGTTCAGGCAGGCGGCTTGCGGGTCAAACACCTTGGCGACACCCCAGGCCGCGCCCGCCACCACACAGATCGATATAACCAGCCAGATCATCCACTTCTTCATATCACACCACAAAAATGAACATTGTTCAATTTGCTATATCACGCTGAAACGCGCAGCACAACCTTGCCCTTGTGATCGCCGGCATCCATCCAGGCATGGGCGCTGGCGGCATCGGCGAAATCGAACGTCTCCGCCAGGATCGGCTTTATCTGACCGCTTTCGATCAGCGGCCACACGCGTTCATGCACCTTGGCCGTGATCCGCGCCTTTTCATCCGGTGAGCGCGGCCGCAACATCGAACCGGTGACGATCGCCTGTTTGGCCATGATGCGGCGCAGGTCTACTTCGACCACCGCTTCCTTGCCGAAGCCGACCTGCACGATCCGCCCGTGCATATTGAGGCAGGCCAGGTTCCTGGCGAAGAAGTCCCCGGCGACGATATCGAGCACCACATCGGCCCCGCCGAACGCCTTCACCGCCGCCACGAAATCCTCGGTCCCGGTATCGATCACCAGATCGGCGCCCATCGATTTGGTGTAGGCGCATTTATCCGCACCGCGCGCCGTGGCGACAACCTTGGCGCCAAACGCTTTCCCCATCTGGATCGTCATGGCGCCGATGCCGGAATTGCCGCCATGCACCAGCACGGTCTCACCCGGTTGCAGCGCGCCATGTTCCATCAGGTTGGCGTAGACGGTCAGGATATTTTCCGGCAGGGACGCCGCCTCTGCCAGCGACAGACCACGCGGCACCGGCAGCAGATGACGGATATCCACAGAGACATACTCGGCATAGCCCCCGCCATTAACCAAGGCGCAAATTTCATCCCCAACTTTCCAGCCTATATCATCGCTATAGTTAACCGGCGGATTAAGGCTTTCGATGACGCCGGAGACTTCCAGCCCAAGGATTTGCGACGCGCCCTGCGGTGGCGGATAATTGCCTTTTCTTTGAAGGATATCCGGCCGGTTGACGCCGGCGAAGGCGGTTCGGATCAGCACATGTCCGGGCGATAGTTCCGGTTTTTGTGTTTCATTCAGGAATAGATCGGCTGAATTTTTCCCGTCGCCGCGGACTGAAATGGCTTGCATGACTGATTCGTTTTCCTTGATTTCTTCGCGCAAGAGGCGTTTCATCTGTGACCGGACGATGGCGCGGAACGCCGCCTGATGTCCAGAAAGATAGGTCAATGGGATATAAGCATGGCGATGCAGGATGACAATGAAGCCCTGGCTCGGCAAAACGCCGGACCGTTGCACGGCCTTGTCCGCGAGGACCTGGACCCTTACAGCGTCGAGGATCTCGAAGCGCGCGTAGAGGCGTTGCAAGCCGAGATCACGCGCACGAACGACGCGCTGGAGCGCAAAAAAAATCGCCGCTCCGACGCAGACGCTTTATTCTCTTTTAAGGATAACTAACGATTAATAACCGTCATGTGGCTTACCTGACTGGCACAAGCGTTGCAGTGCCTGCCTGAGGTTTCAATGATGGTATGTCCGGTGGGTCAGAGGCCCGCCAGGACTTACGTGGGTCAGAACAGACCTTCGCCGACCAGATTTCAGCATAAGGCTAACAGTATATGTCCGACAGCACCGCCCCTAACGCCCGCGTCAGTATCGTGCGTGATTTTGCCTCCTCCGATCTGTTTGATCGCACCTTCAAGGAAGGCATGGCGCTGGTCGAGGAAACGGCCGCCTATCTTGATGGCGACGGCCGCCGCGATTCCCGTCTGCTGCCACGTGAAGACGCCCTGCTCTACGCCGGCGAAAGTATGCGCCTGACCACCCGCCTGATGCAGATCGCCTCGTGGCTTCTGGTGCAGCGCGCCGTCCGCGAAGGCGATATGCCGGCCCAGGACGCCTGCGACGAAAAATATCGCATCGCCGCGCTCAATGCCGACGGCACGGAAAAGCCCCAGGCCCTGCCCGGCGGTCTGCTCAACCTGCTCGATCGCTCCAACCGCCTTTACGAGCGTATTTCGCACATGGACAAGCGCATGTTCGTTGATGGCGAATCCGAAGAGACCCCGGTCAATCAGGTCATGAACCAGATGGCCATGCTGCAAAACGCTTTCGCCAGCGAGACCTTCAGCGGCCAGGACGCATAAATTCTGTAAATGCTGAAAAAGGCGTGACCTTCCGGGTCACGCCTTTTTTATGGGCGGTATCCAGCCCCGGATTCCCCTTCCGGCAGACCTACACCTCCCTGTTTAAACGTGTGGCACGAGTTGTGAAACCTATAAGGCGAGCTGTTTCACTCTGACACAGCGCCACAAGTCTGTTTAGGGGTTCCAATCATGGCCACCGATATCGATCTGCACCTGGGTAAGCGTCTGCGCCGTCGCCGTCGTCTGCTTGGTTTGACGCAACAACAACTCGCGCTGGCGGTCGGTATCCGCTTCCAGCAAATCCAGAAATACGAATGTGGCGCGAACCGCATTTCGGCTGCCCGCCTGTTCCAACTGGCCAAGGCGCTGGAAACCCCGATCAACTACTTCTATGACGGCCTGACTGACGACACGACCGAAGTCGCCGCCGTCAATAACGAAGGCATCGAAGTGTTCTCGCGCAAGGAAACGCTCGACCTGATCCAGGCCTATTACCGCCTGTCCGAGCGCCCGCGCCGTCGTCTGCTGGACCTGGCGAAGTCGCTCAATGGCGATAACGAACAGGCGGCTTAAGCCGCCTGATTCCTTCGTAAGAGGTTACGCGCAAACGTGCGCGGCGACCGGTCGGCCTTGCCAGAATTCTATGAATGAATTTTGGAGTCTATCTTGTACCTCCCCGCTTGTCGGGGTTTGGCACCAGCGAAAGTATAGCTTTCGCCAGCCATGGGATCGCACGAAGGCAGCGCTTGCGCTTGCGCTGGCGAGATGTGGTGGGGGGTATCTTACTGACCGGTTTCACCAAAACATCTGGACCCGCATGACCGCTCAGGCTATGCGGGTTCTATGTCTGAAAACGCCCCAAATTACGCAGAACTGGAAACCTTCGCGCTCGAACTGGCCGTCGCCGCCGCGACCGTCGCCGTGCCGCTGTTCCGCCAGAAAGATCTCAGCGAGATTAACAAGGGCAATGCCAGCCGCGCCGATGTCCATTTCGATCCGGTGACCGAGGCCGACAAGGGCGCTGAACGCGCCATCCGCACCCTGATCAACCGGCATTATCCCCATCACGGTATCATTGGCGAGGAATACGGCAGTGAAAACGCTGACGCCGATTTTGTCTGGGTGCTCGATCCGGTCGATGGTACCCGCGCCTTCATTTCCGGCCTGCCGCTATGGACCACCCTGATCGGCCTGCGCTATCAGGGGCGTCCGGTGCTTGGCCTGATCGCCCAGCCCGTGTTGCAGGAGGTCTATCTTGGCTCGCCGCTTGGTTCGCGCCTGATCACCCCGCAAGGCAGCATACCGTTATCGGTTCGTGCTTGTCCGAACCTGGCCGACGCCGTTATAGGCACCACCGATCCGCATCTTTATGCCGGTGATGAGGTCGCGGCCTATACGTCCTTGCGTCAGGCTACCAAGCTTGTCCGCTACGGCTGCGACGCCTACGCCTTCGCTATGGTGGCGGCGGGCACGATGGATATCGCTTTGGAAACCGGTCTCAAGCCGTGGGATATCGAAGCCATCATACCGGTGATCGAGAATGCCGGCGGGATCGTCACCAACTGGAATGGTCAGCCGGTCGGCCCGGAAGCCGGTCAGGTCATCGCCGCCGGTTCACAGGCCTTGCTTGAAAAAGCCTTGGCGCATCTGAAACCGGCCGCGACATTTTAGTTTGACGCGCAACTATTCCCGAAAACCGGGCCGCCGGTGCGGTGCAACACTCTTCGGATTGCGCTTAAGCGCTCTTTTGGCCTTCCGGATCGGGCATATCCGGCAGGATTTCCTCTTCCGCGATCAGGCTTTCCGGTGAAATCCCCTCCGGCAATTCCGAAGCGACCTCGGCGACATCAGCCACCGCGACTCCGAAGCCATAGTCAGCGTGATTATCCTGAACAGTCGCCTGCGTCTGGTGGCTGAAGGCGTGCGGCGCCACGAAATCCGCCAGGGCGTCGAATTCCTCCATCGCCTGCCGGCGGTATTCATCGGCCTCGATCAACACCTCATGCTCGGCGCCGGCGATTTCGACATACTGCCCCTTGCCGAGTTTCTTGGTGAATCCCTTGGTCGGCAGCTTGTTGATGACGTGATCATCGCCCGAACAGACGATGCTGACAGGAAGTTTGAGCTTTTTCAGCACCTTGGCCTTGTCGAGCAGCAGCCCCTCGCCCAGTTTGAGCGCGAATTGCAGCCAGCCCCAGGTCGGCGATCCGACCGCCAGGTGCGGGCAGGCGAACAATTGCTCATGCCACACCGAATAACGCTCGGCGTCATGCGTCAGGGCGTCCTCCTCGAAGGTGTGCATGAACGGATCATCGAACAGTTCCGGCACATAATCCGAACCCCGGCCGTGATTGACCTGCCAGTTGACCTGGAAATTGACCGACCACAGCGAATGTTTGCCGGTTTTGACGCGCAGCATCGGGTTGGTGAAGAAGGCGCCGACGATCCGCTGTTCCCCCTTGGCCAGGGTGGCGAGATTGAGCGCCGCGCCCATGGAATGCCCCAGCATGAGCCAAGGCTTGGGTGCGCGCTCCTCGAAGGTATCGAGCAGGCGCTGATAGTCGTCGAGAAACTCATCGGCCGAACGCGCGTGGCATTTCAGGCGATCCGGCAGCAGGCGGGCGGAAAGCCCCTGCCCGCGCCAGTCATGCGCCACAACGCAGAAATCACGCGCGATCAGATCGCGGATAATTTCATAATATTTTTCAATTGGTTCTGAGCGCCCCGGCGAGATGAAAACCGTGCCGCGCGCCGGCTTGACCGTCTGCCAGAATCCCAGTCGCAGGCGCAACCCTCCGGCGCCGCGATACCATTCACCGACCCCGCCTTCGGGCACCCGCGATTCCGGCGTGAACATCAGCGGTGCGCTGGTCGAAAGGGCGGCTATCCGGCTCACGTGTGCAATTTCCCCATCATTGCGGTTTCCTGAACTTCAACGTCATACGATCGCTCTCGCCAATCGATTCGTAAAGGCTGCCGTCGAATTCCGGATTAGGCGCCTGTCCGCGCGGCGCTGTCAATCTCTGTGGCGGCAAAGTCCAGACGCCGAACGGATGATCCTTGTCGTCCTTCGGGTTGGCGTTCATCTCGCTTTCGGCGACGAACTGGAATCCGGCCTCTGTCGCCAGTTGCTTGACGAGCGGTTCCTGCACATAGCCCGTGGTGGCGCCGGGGTCCTGTACATTGCCGATATCAGCGCGGTGCTGCTCGACGCCGAGAATACCGCCGGGACGCAGAGCCGCAAAAGCGTCGCCGAACGCTTTTTCGGCGATTCCCTTGGCGATCCAGTCATGAATGACCAACAGGAACAATACGCAGTCAGCGCCACCGGCCTCAACCAGCGCCCCGCTGGTTTCACCAAAGGCCGCGTAGGTCAGTGTGCCGTAAAGCTTTTTATCGGAATCGAAATGCGCCCGGTATTTGTCTTCCAGGGAAGCGGCGGCGGGTTCCGGCACGGCGCTCGCCTCGATCAGGGCGGCGACATACTGCCCCTTGCCCTTGTTCAGGTAGGGGGCCAGGATCTCGGTCATGTAGCCGGCGCCTGGCCACATATCTATGACCATATCCTTCGGCTTGACCTCGAAGAAATTGAGCATATCGACGGGATGGCGGTATCTGTCGCGGCCCTTGTCGACCGCATTGCGCCAGTTGCCACTGACCGCCCATTCGAGCGTGCCTTCCTGCGCGGCGAGCTTGGGATCGATGACCTGCGACGCATCGGCGTCAGGATCGATCACCGTATCCCGATCGCGTTTGCGGCCACAGGCGGCAAGGCCCGCCCCCAATCCGGCAAGCGTGACCGCCCCGGCCAAACCCAGCCTGGCAAACTCTCTGCGGTTATAAACGCTCAAAACGACCGGTCCCAGCTCAGCAAATCCGGCTTGATTTGCCGCGGCACGTTAGGAGGTTCGTCAGGAAAGGTCAAAGGCCATTATAAGAAGATATTAACCTTCCCCTTCGATTTCCTTCATGGCGCTCTGGATGTAGTTCGGCTCGCCCATCAGCTTGATCAGGTTGAGCTGGGTTTCGAGGAAATCGATGTGGTGCTCGGTGTCTTCCAGGATGCGGCGCAGCAGTTCGCGGCTGACATAATCCATGTTGTCGTCGCAGAACTTGACGCCGGGCACCAGCGTTTCGCGGCCGAGCAGTTCGAGGCGCAGATCCGATTCCAGGCATTCCGTGATAGTTTCACCGATCTTCAGCTTGTGCAGATCCTGCAGGTTGGGCAGGCCGTCGAGGAACAGGACGCGTTTGATGAGCAGGTCGGCGTGCTTCATCTCCTCGATCGATTCTTTGTAAACGATGCGGCCGAGGTGATACATGCCCCAGTTCTCGATCATGCGGGCGTGCAGGAAATACTGGTTGATAGAGGTCAGCTCGTTGGTGAGCACCTTGTTCAACAGCTTAATGATTTCGGGTTGGCCCTTCATGGCGCGCTCCTGTGCGGTATATTGCAGCGCGCAGCATAATCCGCAGGAGAGAACCTGTGAAGCTATTCTTTTAATTAAAACAAAAACTTACTGCGAATGAAAATAGGATTTAATCGCAGGACCAAATGCCGGATTATAAAGGCTATTCCGCCGCCATCGCCATGGTAATCTGCGCGTTGTCGATCATGTCTCGGATATCGCACACACATTTGGCGCATTGCGGACGGGTCTGGCAATGATCGAAGACGGCCTTGACCGTGGCGGCGCCGGACTCAATGGCATTACGGGCGTCACGTTCTCGGATGGCGTTACAATTACAGACGTACACGGCAAACTCAGGCTGAACAACAATGCGAATGCGTCTCAAATAACATAAGTGCGATTCAATTGCAAGTCATTCGCACCACTTGGCTATGAAAAAACCCTCCGGAAAATCCGGAGGGTTTATAACCTGGCTAGTTGTTGTTGTAGCCGTAGCCCTGGGCGCCGGTTTCGTGCCATTTGCCGTTGCGATCCTTGTAGCCGTAGGTCTGAAGCTGACCTTCATGCCACCTGCCTCGGCTGTCTTTCCAGCCAAAGGCGACGGGCTTGTCAGTATGCCAGGTGCCGGCGGTGTCGCGCCACCCCTGGGTGCCATTTCGGGCGTCATTATAGGCATTGCCATTATTATAACCGCCGTTTGAGCCATTATTGTAGCCGCCTTGATTGCCGTTATTATTATAACCGTAAGCCGGGCTGGTGTGGCGCTGCGTATCATAATAGACGACGTCGTACATCTTGCTGTCGGGACGTGACTTGTAATAAACGATATTATAGCCTTCCGGCGCATAGGCGGGGGAGTAAGACCCGCTCTGATAGGAATAATATTCGCCGTTCAGGCAGGTGTCGTTGGTCTTGCCGACCTGATTGCCGATAACGCCCCCCAGAACTGCGCCGGCGATCGTGCCAAGGCCCTTTTCGTTCTTGGATACCTGACTGCCCAGTGCGCCACCGGCCACCGCGCCGACAACCGTACCCGTCGTGTTCGATCCCTTTTTCACATAGCAATAGCCATCATATTGCGAATTGCTCTGGCTTTGATACTGCGTTTGAGCCATGGCAGCCGGCGCAACGGTCGTTGCAGCCAATATTATAGCGGCCCCCGCTAAGGTCATTTTCGTTAAGGCCATCTAAGTCACTCCTCGTTCGTGCATAGCTTCCGGCCGAAATTTTCCGCCGGTCAGTTAAGCGACATATTAGGCAGAGGCCTGAAGGGCACAATGAGGAAGGTTGCCGCTTAGGTAAGGGAACGGTAAGCCTCAGCCCTTAGGATTTACTTGTGTTCTGCTTGCTCTGACGCCGCATTTAAGGCAAACCACCGCCATGACCCAAAATACCCACAAGGCCCGCCTTTATCTCATCACCCCACCCGCTATTCCTGACCTCGATGCGTTCACGCGCGAACTGGAAGCCGCGCTCGATGCCGGTGATGTGGCGGCCCTGCAAATCCGCCTGAAAGACCTGAGCGATTACGATCTGATCGCCGTCACCAAGGTCATCGCGCCGATCGCCCAGGATCGCGGCGTCGCCGTACTGATGAATGACCGCGTGCCACTGGTGAAGTCGCTGAAGCTCGACGGCGTGCATATCGGTCAGTCGGACATGCCGCTGAAAGAGGCCCGCGCCCTGCTCGGCAAGGAGGCCATGATCGGCGTCACCTGCCATAACAGCCGTGACCTGGCCATGGACGCGGCGGAAAATGGCGCCGATTACGTCGCTTTCGGCGCCTTCTACCCGACCACGACGAAAGAAGTCGAGCACATGGCGGACCTCGAAACCCTCAGCATCTGGCAGGAATCGATCGAAATCCCCTGCGTCGCCATCGGCGGCATCACGGCGGAAAATGCCGGTGAAGTGGCCGCTGCCGGCGCCGACTTCATCGCGGTCTCTGGCGCGGTTTGGAACCATCCGCAAGGCGCCAGCGCAGGGGTAAAAGCACTGCTCGCGGCGATTTCTACAACCTGACAGGGTTGTAACTTGGCATTTTCAGGAAATATGGCATCCTCCGCGCGTTCTGGCGGGGGCCATTAATGAATTACAAACTCAAATATACGGTCGCGTTTGCGGCCCTGGGCTTTTTCTTTATCGCCGGCCTGGTTCTGGCGGCCGGACTGCTGTCCTACTGAACGTCGTCTTCCTGGACGGCTTCGGGCTGTGGCCAGCCGACAGACAATTCCTGCACCACCGGCTTCGCGGCGATGACCGCAGGATCGGTCGAGATCAGCGACCGATCCCCTTCGATGGAGTCCGCCACAGGCCCGCCATTTTCCGGGATACCCAAACGGATACCCAATGTGCATTTGCCCTTGATCTTCGCCAGCTTACCCCGGTTCAGGTCCGTTACATAACCACCGTAATCCCAGTCAAAACCACCGAGCCTGAATGGCTTTTCATTGGCAGCCTCTAAATCGGCCAAGGCGCTGCCGAGATGCAGTCCCTTGGGGCCCGACCATTGCGAGTCGCCCCGTATCAGCACGGTTGATACCTGGGTCATCGCCTCATCATAGAAGAAAACCTCGACCTTGCGGCGGGGATCGTCGCCATAAAGGACAACGCCCTTTTCTTCCGTGCCTTCAGCACCGGGAATAGTTGCCACCTGAGCATAGCTTTTATAGGTCGCCAGCAGACTTTCGGCGGTGTCAGTCTTCTTCACCGGCCAGTCGCAGGTCATGACATTGGCGAGCGAGGTATAGTCAGCCGGCGGTAAGCTCGATGCCATAGCCTCCGATGCCGCTTCAGAGGACGCCGGGGTTTCCTCAGGTGATCGCGGCGAACAGGCCGCAACAGCCAGCAGGCTTAGAACCACAAATCCAGTCAGATAACGCGACATAAGCCCCCCGAGTAAGATCAGGTCCGCACCCTAACGCAAGGATGCGGACCTGAATAGTCACCTTACACCCAAACAGGATGCGTGGCGCGCATGGCCTTCGCCGCTGCGACCAGGCGTTCCAGAGCCGGCTTTGTCTCGGCCCAGCCGCGCGTCTTCAGGCCGCAATCCGGATTGACCCAGATCTGTTCCGCCTTCAGGCGCTGACCGGCCTTGGCCAGCAAGCGCACCATTTCGTCGGTTTCCGGCACACGCGGGCTATGGATATCATAGACGCCCGGCCCGACCTCATTGGGGTATTTGAAGTCGATAAAGGCTTCCAGCAGTTCCATGTTCGAGCGCGAGGTCTCGATGGAGATGACGTCGGCATCCATGGCTGCGATGGCCCGGATAATGTCGTTGAACTCCGAATAGCACATGTGGCTGTGAATCTGGGTTTCATCAGCGACGCCGGCGGAAGCGATCCTGAAGCACTCAACCGCCCAGTCGAGATAACCCTGCCAGGCTGCCGGATCGATCGGCAGGCCTTCGCGGAAGGCCGCCTCATCGATCTGGATGATGCGGATGCCGGCGGCTTCAAGATCGAGCACCTCATCACGAATGGCCAGGGCGATCTGACGACAAACGGCCGAACGCGGCAGGTCATCGCGCACGAAGGCCCATTGCAGCATGGTCACCGGGCCGGTCAGCATGCCCTTCATCACCTTATCGGTCAGGGATTGCGCATAGACCGCCCAGTCTACCGTCATCGGTTTCGGACGGGACACATCGCCGAAGATCACCGGCGGACGGACGTAACGCGAGCCGTAGGACTGCACCCAGCCGTGCTGCGTGAAGGCATAGCCCTCAAGCTGCTCGGCGAAATACTGCACCATATCGTTGCGCTCGAATTCACCGTGGACCAGGGCATCGAGACCGATTTCTTCCTGCCAGCGGATGGCTTTTTCAGTCTCGGCCTTGAGGAAGACCGTATAGTCGGCGTCGCTCAGCTGCCCCTTGGCATTCTGCAAACGCGCGGCGCGAACCTCGGCAGTCTGCGGGAAAGAACCAATAGTCGTGGTCGGGTAAAGCGGCAGGTTCAGGCGCTTGCGCTGCTTGAGGATACGCTCGGCGAACGGACTTTGGCGTTCGGACATCGGCGGAGTCAGGGCAGCGACACGTTCAGCGACAGCCGGATTATGGATACGCGGTGAGGCTTTGCGCGCCGCAATCGCCGCCGCATTGGCCGCCAACGCCTCAGCCACGCTGTCACGGCCATTCTCCAGCGCCGACTTGAGCACCGCCAGTTCCGTCAGTTTCTGCTCGGCGAAGGCCAGCCAGGATTTCAGGTCAGCCGCGAGCTTTTCTTCCTGCGCCAGATCGATCGGCACATGCAGCAGCGAACAGGACGGCGCCAGAATGACCTGATCAAGCCGGCTCACCACCGGTTCCAGATGATCGAGTACGGCCGTCAGGTCGGTTTTCCAGATATAACGGCCGTCGATGACACCCAGCGACACCACCTTGCCACCAGCCAGCGTCGGCAGTCTGGTCAGCAAATCTGGCCGAACCGTCAGATCGATGTGGACACCCGCCACCGGCAAGGAAAAGGCCAGTTCGATATTGGCGTCATGGGCGTCGAAATAACTGGTCAGCAGCAGGTTAAGGCCCGGCACTTCGCGCGCCAAATGGGCATAGGCCTCGGTCAGGGCCAAAGCCACCTGCCCGTTCGGCGCCCTGGCCAGCACCGGCTCATCGATCTGCACCCAGTCGGCGCCGGCATCGCGCAGGGTCCGCAGCACTTCGGCATAGACCGGCAGCAGGCGCGGCAACAGGCTCAAGGTGTTGAAACCGCCGATCGCCGGCTTGGCCTGCGACAGGAAGGTCACCGGACCGACCAGCACCGGGCGGGTCTGGTGGCCCAATGCCTTCGCTTCAAGATAGTCGGCCAGTGGCTTGTTGTGCGTCAGTTCAAACATCTGGCTCGGCTTCAGTTCGCTGACCAGCACATGATAGTTGGTGTTGAACCACTTGGTCATTTCCAGCGCCGTGACACCGGTTCCGTAGTCATGGCCGCACGCCGAGCGTTCGTCGCCCGAGCCGCGCGCCATCAGGAAATAGGTGTCGAGATCGGACTGGCCAGCGGCCTTGTGTCCTTCCGGAATAGCGCCAACCATGAAAGCCGTATCGAGCAAATGGTCATAAAGCGAGAAGTCGTTCGAGGGCAGGATATCGATGCCCAGTTCCTTTTGCCGCAGCCAGTTTTGCGCCCGCAGACCGGCGGCGGTCTCCAGCAGGCTGGCTTGATCGGCCTTGCCCGACCAGAAGGATTCGAGCGCGGCTTTCAGTTCGCGCCGCTTGCCGATCCGGGGAAAACCGAGATTGGCGGTTTGGATGATAGTCATTTTTGGTTCCTTTGAAGGAAGCAAAGGTTCATTGAGCGCAACGATACAAACGCGCCAGATGGCACGGTGTTTCTGCGCCCCACTGGAAACCCCGCCCGTGGTGAATATGAGAACTGGGGCAGGTCTCCTGGCTTACGCATCACAGCCCCGAAGCACCTTCCCAGGCTGTCACCCAGTGGATACCGCGCCGGAACTCCGCGCTTACAGTTGCGGGAACAGCGCCGGCGTCTCACCGGCTTCCCTCTTAGCTCCGGACACGCAAAGCACACCCGCAGACCTCAGTCAGAGGCAAACTAATCCGCATTTTCAAGCAAGTCAATAAAGATATAAAGATATCTTTATATGATTATATCGAATCGCCATCCCTCCGCCCCTCCTCTTTTGTCAGCCCCCTTGCGCTTGACAGCCATTCCGAGTAGTAACGCCGCCACCAAGTTTCTCTTTTGACAAGTCATATCCCATGAAAATCAACGTTAATCAGATCAAGCCCGGCATGGTGCTCGAATATCAGAAGGGCCTGTGGTCCGTCGTGAAGTCGCACCACGTAAAGCCCGGCAAGGGCGGCGCCTTCGCCCAGGTCGAACTGAAGAACCTCATCACCGGCACCAAGCTCAATGAACGCCTGCGCTCCGAAGAAACCGTCGAGCGCGTCACGCTGGAGCAAAAAGACCACCTCTATCTCTACACCGAAGGCGAAATGCTGGTTTTCATGGATCAGGAAAACTACGAGCAGATTTCCCTGCACGAAGATTGGGTCGGCGAAGACCAGATCCAGTACCTGCATGACGGCATGGTCGTTACCCTGGAATTCCACGACGAGCGCCCGATCTCCATCACCCTGCCGGACAGCGTTGTACTGGAAGTGATGGAAACCGAGCCGACCATCAAGGGCCAGACCGCCTCATCTTCCTACAAACCTGCCAAGGCCTCCAACGGTATGCGCGTCATGATCCCGCCTTTCATGGGTGTGGGTGAGCGTATCGTCGTCTCGACCCTCGACGGCGAATATATGAAGAGAGCCGACTAATTTTCTCCTCCCCTGCTTGCGGGGGAGGTGGCCAGCTTGTCTGGCCGGAGGGGGCATTCCCCCGCTACACATTGTAAATCCAGTTCAAAGGCCTTTCCCATGGTTGCCATACTTCAATCCTCCCTTATTCAGGTTATGGTCGGCGCGGTGCGCAAGGGCTGCAAGGGCGTCGCCCGCGATTTCGGCGAAATTACCGAACTGCAAGTCTCGCGCAAAGGCCCGGGTGATTTCGTCACCGCCGCCGACAAGCGCGTCGAGGCCGCCCTCAAGGAAGAACTGCTGCGCGTCCGCCCCGGTTACGGCTTCCTGGGCGAAGAAACCGGTGAGGTCATCGGCACCGACAAGACCCACCGCTGGATCGTCGACCCCATCGACGGCACCACCAATTTCATGCACGGCATCCCGCATTTCGCCTGCACCATCGCGCTGGAGCGTGACGGCGAGATCGTCGCCGGCGTCACCTTCAATCCGGTGACCAGCGATCTGTACTGGGCCGAGAAGGGCAAGGGCGCCTATCACAACGACCGCCGCCTGCGTGTCTCTGGCCGCAAGACCCTCGACGACGCCCTGATCGGCACCGGCCTGCCCTTCATCGGCAAGTCCGGCCACGCTCAGGCGCTCAAGGAACTGCACCAGATCATGCAGCGCACGGTCGGCATTCGCCGCAATGGCGCCTGCTCGCTCGACCTCGCCTATGTCGCCGCCGGTCAGCTTGACGCCTTCTGGGAACGTGGCCTGAAACCGTGGGACATGGCGGCCGGCCTGCTGCTCATTCATGAAGCCGGCGGCAAGTTTGGCTCGCTTGATAGCGAAGATCGCGGCCCGCTCCTGACCGGAGACCTGATCTGCGGCAATCTCGAAATCTACCCCCTGCTGCTGGAAAAACTGCAACTGGCCAAGTAGACCATTGATATTATAAATGAAATGACTTGACGGCGGGCGATGTCCGGACATTACTCTCTGAAAAACAAAATCAGAGAGAAGACGCCATGAATATAACCCGCCGTTTTGCGCTGACCGCCAGCGCCGCCGCTTTCGCCTTGCCCGCCTTGGCTCGTGCTGAAGACGTGCCAGTCGCCCGCTCTCCCGGCGGCGCCATCCTTGGCGAAGGGCCGTTGTGGTCGGCGGCGGATAATACCGTCTATTGGGTCGATATTCGCGGCAAAAAACTCAATGCCCTGCGCCTGGCAGATAACAGCGCACAAAGCTGGGACATGCCCGATCTGATCGACTGGATCGTGCTGCGCAAATCCGGCGGATTCCTCGTCGCCATCCTGCGCACTGTCCATGCCCTGACGCTGGAGCCTTTCACTCTAACGCCACTGTTCACCATCGAGGCCGACAAGACCGACAACCGGCTGAATGACGCCAAGGTCGACGCCAAGGGCCGGCTGTGGACCGGCACCATGCACATGCCCTTCTCGCAAAAAACGGCGGCGCTCTATCGGGTCGATGCCGATCTTAGCGTTCATCAGGCCGATGCACCCTATCTCTGCACCAATGGCCCGGCGTTTTCGCGCGATGGCTCGCGCATGTACCACAACGAAACCAGCGAAGGCCTCGTCTACGCGTTCGATGTCGCGCCGGATGGCAGCCTGTCGGGCAAGCGCGTCTTCACGAAATTCGCCGATGGGGTCGGCCTGCCCGACGGCCTGACCACGGATGCTGACGACGGCATCTGGGTGGCGCACTATAATGGCGGCCGGATCAGCCGCTATACGCCCGACGGCAAGCTGGATTTCGACGTGATGATACCCGCGAAACAGGTCACCAGCATGACCTTCGCCGGTGCCGGTCTGGATCGGCTGTTCGTCACCTCGGCCGCCCAGCCGCCGGTCGATGCCGATGATCCGCATGCCGGGACGCTGTGGGAGGTGCCGAAGGCGCTGCTCCGCGGCCACAAAGGCCTGCCAACCAACGCCTTCGCGGGCTAATCCCACAAACGCTCGGTGACAAGCTGTACAAGGGCCCGCAGCCGCGCCAGTTTCGCCAGGTCGCGGTGATAGCCAAAATACAGGTTTCGCGGCGGCGGCACCTCGCCCAGGTCAACTACCTCCAGCCCGTCGAGCTGATCCGCGAGGCGACGCGGCAGGACCGCAAGCCCGGCACCCATCCGGCACATTCGCGCCTGGGCCTCGCGGTTGTTGCTGCGGAATATGACCGGTGCATCCGGTCGCTTCGTCTTGAGCCAGGCGACATCCGGCAGATGATCGAGGGCCGTATCCATGAGGATCAGCCCCATGTCGCGGTGATCGCTGCCGGCCTGTTTATAGACATCATAGGTCTGGACCAGCAGCCGGCGCTGCCGGACATCCGGTTCATCGAAGGCGCCGATGCGAAAAACCAGATCGGCTTCCCGCCGCGACAGGCTGTAAAGCCGCGTATCGGTTACCAGTTCAACCGTCACGTCGGGATGCCGTCGGCTGAATTCGGCCAGAACCGGCGCCAGCACATAGGTGCCGAACCATTCCGAAGCCGACAGACGCAGAAAGCCACTCAGACGATCCGGCTGGCCGCTGACCTGGCGCGCGATGCCCAGCGCCGCCTCTTCCATCCGCTCCGCATGGGCCAGCACAGCCTGGCCTTCGTCGGTCAGGACAAATCCGCCGGACGTACGCTGGAAAAGGCTCTGTCCCAAAGCCCCTTCCAGCGCTCGAAGACGGCGCCCCAGGGTCGGCTGGGTCTGGCCGATTTGCCGCGCGGCTGCGCCAAGCGTGCCGGCGCGGGCAATCGCCAGAAAGATTTTCAGGTCACTCCATTCCATGACGACTCAAATAATTTTGCATGACACATATGCACCAATAATTATTTTAAATCAAATTTGCATGGATTAGAGTCCCGGCAGTCACGAAAGGATACTGTCATGCGCGCTGCCCTCCTCACCGCCGCCCAGGCCGATTTCACCCTTGCCGATCTGCCCATTCCGGATCCCAAAACCGGCGAAGTGCGGGTGCGCATTATAGCCAGCGGCGTCAATCCCCTCGACACCAAGATCCGCGCCGACGTGGCGCGCCATGCACGCCAGCCCTTACCGGCCGTTCTCGGCATGGATATGTCCGGCGTGGTGGAAGCGGTCGGCGATGGCGTCACCACCTTCAAGCCCGGCGACGCGGTTTACGGCATGGCCACGGGCATTGGCGGCCTGCCGGGTTCCCAGGCGGAATATGCCGCCGTCGATGCCGACTTCCTGGCCCTCAAACCCGCCGCGCTTGATTTCCGCCAGGCCGCCGCCTTGCCGCTGGTGGTGATCACGGCATGGGAAGGACTTGTGGATCATGCCCGCCTCCAGCCCGGCCAGACGGTTCTGGTTCTGGGCGGCGCCGGCGGAGTCGGCCATGTGACTGTGCAAATCGCCCAGGCAATGGGCGCCAAGGTCTTCGCCACGGCCTCCCAAAAGGATTTCGACTACCTGGCCTCTATTGGCGCCACGCCGATTGACCGCGACATGCCGGTCAGCGACCTGGTCGCGCAATATACGGTCGGCGAAGGCTTCGACATTGTCTATGATACGGTTGGCGGCCCGGCCATCGACATGGCCTTTGAAGCCGTCAAGGTCCGTGGCCACGTTACAAGCGCCTTGGGACGCGAGGCGCACAATCTGGCGCCCCTCTCCCTGCGGGCCGCCACCTATTCGGCGGTCTTCACTCTGCTGCCCCTGCTGACGGGCAAGGGCCGCAAACATCATGGCGATATCCTGCGCGACATCGCCATGATGGCCGATGCGGGACAGATTATACCCCGCCTCGATCCGCGCCGGTTTGGATTGGAAGACATTACCGCCGCCCATGCCGCCGTCACCGGCAAACCGGCCGGCAAGGTCATCATCGATATATAGATGGTGCGCTTGCCGGCAGGCCGAAAGTCAGGCGGGGACCAGGCTATCCGCCAGATAGCCCAGGATCGCCGTCCAGCCCTTGATATGGCCGTCGCGGGCGTCTTCGCTGCGGAATTTCACCTGTTTCAGGGTAATTTCGGTCTGTCCCGGCGCCGGTTCGCCAAAATCGATCGTCACCACACTGTCATCCAGCGAATGCGGCGACTCCCAGGTGAAGGACAGCCGTGAATGGGGCGACACCTCCAGATAGGTGCCGGAATGCGGGATTTCGCGCTCCGGCGTCACCATAAGAATTGAAAAGCGCCCGCCCTTGACCGGATCGGTCGTGACATGGGCGGCTTCTACGCCATCGGCGGCGGTGCGCATGAATTTCGCCAGGGTTGCCGGCGACAGCCAGGCATTGAAAACGGCTTCGCGCGGGGCGGCGATGGTACGGTTTACGGTCAGTTCTAACTCACTCATTAGGTTTCTCCTTTGAAACAAGTATATTTTCCAACGCGGCAAGGCGCAGGTCCCAGATCGACTTCAGTTGCCCGAACCAGCCTTCAGTCAGCTTTAACGGTTCGAGCGCCGCAGCGATAAAATGCTCGCGGCCCAAGGTCTGGCGCGTGACAAGCCCGGCCTCCTCCAGCACCTTGATGTGTTTGGAGACGGCATTCAGCGACATGTCGAAATGAGCGGCGAGCGCGGTCACTCTCAACGCCCCTTCCTGAACAAGAAGCGTGAGGATTTGCCGTCGCGTGGTGTCACCAACGGCCTTCAGTATGCGTGACAGATCATCGTCGTTCATTTATTCACCCAAACAGTTGAATATACCCGCGCAATTAAATAGTCAACCATTTGGATGAATAACTTTGCAATCACCGTTTTGAGGTTGGCCATCCGATACGGATCAGCGTCTCGTCAGGATCGGAGACAATGGCTTCGTACATACCCCACGGCTTGTCCTCCCCCGTGGCGCCAACGGCGGCGGCCAGTTCATCGACGTTTTCGACATAGAGATACATGCCGAAGGGATTACGGCCGGGAACCAGCCAGCCCTCGACCGCCCGGGTCAGGTGCAGGGCCGCGCCGTTATCGTGACCGAAGATGATATAGCCGTCCTGCTCGTGATAAACCTTGAAACCGAGCTTCATATAGAAGGCCTTGCTGACCACCAGATCATTGCACGGCAGGATGGGTGTCAGAACCTGATTATCGGACATACTCATTCCTCTAAACGTAGCCGGACGTCACGCTCTTTAGTGTGGTAAATATTTCATGAGCGAATTCACGAGTCTGCTCCGCTGATACCATGGCAAGACAATGGGCGGCGTCAGCACATCATTGAGAACCGACCAGAATTCAGGTCCGGCACCAATCTCAGAGCCGTTGATGAAGGGAATCAACAGAAAGCGCCGGGCTTCGGCATCGCGCAGGCTGGCATTAAGAAAACGCTCAACCTGCTGGGTCAGCACATGTGTTGGTCGCATCATGTCGACCATCTCTTTATGAAAATAACCGGATCGACAAAATAATATGTCGGAAAAGAAAACCGACAGGAAATTGCACAGGCTATGACCGAACGAATCGCCGAAAACCAGCAACCGGCGCTTTGGCCCTGCGGCATTTCGGAAAATATGGATTAAGCCATCGTTCCATCCGCCCAAGGGCGTAATAGAATGGCTTTTCATCCAGCGTGTACGCAGATCGCTGCGAAGTTCGGTTTCTTGAGGTTCAAAACGGATACCTAGATCCCCGCAAAATCCGCGCGTTAGGGGCGTTGTGTTCTCGGTAAGAAGGGCACGGCGCTCGGCAATCTCCCCTTCATTCACGCCGAATGCCCGCACAATGCGCAAGGCCGCATCCATTTGCAATGGCAGCGCCCAATGCGTATCTGTGCGATAATAGGCGCCGGCGATCGGCGCCTGAGGTCTGAGATCGAGAAATGGCGCCTTGCAGTTTTTTTGATACAGGTCGATAAACGAAGTCAAATTTAGAGCGCGCAGAGGCTCTGTGACCACCGATTCCTTGTCAGGCGCAATGGCATGAACATATTTGATGTTTCGCCTGGACGTATAGGCGATGCGCCCAATAATATTAGTGTCGAAATCGACAAATGACTGGGGGTTGACCGTAAGCTTGCCCAGCTTGTGCGCGAACACTTCATGCTCACCCCGGCCGAGATAAAGCGTGCCATCCGGCGTCCTGACGATATAGCCATGATGAACCTGGATATCCGGCGCAATTTCAGCCAGCCACTGTTCCAGCATTTATTGCCCCGCTCTATCGTTAAATTGCAAACTCGCCAGCCGCTGATACAGCCCGCCGCGTGACACCAGCTCGTCATGCGTGCCGATATCGACCACCTTACCGGCTTCCATCACCACGATGCGGTTGGCCTTGAGCACGGTGGCCAGCCGGTGAGCGATCACCAGCGTCGTGCGTTCGCTCATGGCCTCATTGAGCGCCATCTGGACCAGGCGTTCGTTCTCGGCATCTAGCGCCGAGGTCGCCTCGTCGAGCAGCAGGATCGGTGCCTGCCGCACCAGCGCACGGGCGATGCTGAGGCGTTGCTTCTGCCCGCCGGAGAGCGACTTGGCGCGTTCGCCGAGGGGCTGCCTGAAGCCTTCGGGCAGGGCTTCGATGAAGGCGCGCGCCTGCGCCTTGTCGGCCGCCACGCGGATTTCGGTATCGGTGGCATTCTCGCGGCCGAAGCGGATATTGTCCTCGGCTGAACCGGAAAACAGCGCCGTATCCTGCGCCACGAGGGACAGGCGCTCACGGACATCCCTGGGATCGGCGGCCTGGATATCGACGCCATCGATCTGGATGATCCCCGACTGATAATCATAATAGCGCAGCAGCAGCTTGAAGACGGTCGATTTGCCGGCGCCAGAAGGTCCGACCAGAGCCACCGTCTCGCCGGGCTTAACAATCAGCGAGAAACCATCGAGTACAAGCTGATCCGGGCGTGACGGATAGGCGAAGGTGATATCCTGAAAACGTATCTCGCCGCGTGCCGGCACAGGCAGGGCAACCGGCTTTTCTGGCACAGTAATAGTCGGTTGCGACTCCAGCAGTTCATCGATCCGCATCATGGCGCCGGCGGCCTTCTGCACGTCGCCCCAGGTTTCATTGAGATTGGCGACCGACCCGCCCGTCAGGATAGCCAGCATGACGAACTGGACCAGGGTGCCGTTCGACATCCTGCCGTGCAGCACGTCCTGCGCCCCCAGCCACAACACAAACGCGATGCCGCCGAAAACCAGCGTAATGACCATGGCCGTCATGGTGGCGCGGGTCGCCATGCGGCCGACCGAGGTGCGGTAGGTCTGCTCAACCCCCTCATCGAAACGCTTGCGGGTAAAGGCTTCGCGCACGAAGGCCTGTACGGTTTCCAGCGCATCGAGCGATTCGGAGGCGAATCCGATAGCGCGGGCAAAGGCGTCCTGTGTATCCCGCGTCGCCTTGCCGACCTCCCGGCCGAAGACGACCAGCGGCACCAGCACAAATGGAAAGATGCAAAACACCATAAGGGTCAGTTTCGGACTGACGAAGCTCATCATCACCAGGCCGGCGATAAAGGTCAGCATATTGCGCAGGGCGATCGAGATCGACGACGACACCAGGGTTTCGATGATCTGGATATCGGCGGTCAGGCGTGAAATCACCTCGCCGGTGCGGATTTTAAGGAAATAACCCGGATCAAGCTTGAGGATATGGGCGAAGACATCTTCGCGCAGATCCGCCACCACGCGCTCGCCCATGCGGGTGATGAAATAGTAACGCAGAGCGGTGGCGAACGCCATGACCAGCGCCACGGCGCCCAGTACCAGGAACCATTGATTGAGCACGGCGATATTGCGCGAACCGAAACCGTCATCGATCAGCTTCTTCGCCACCACCGTCATGGCCGGGGTCGAGGCCGACGAGATCAGCAGGAACAGGATCATGGCGGCCCCCGCCGCCTTTTGCCGCCACAGATAAGGAATCAATCGCGCCAGAGGGCGCAGATTGCGGGTCTTGCCGCGTGTCCCCGCCGCCTGGCGGATATCGGCGACCAGCTCGGCGCCGGAACTGGGGCGGCCATCTGTAGAATCGGGTTTTACGGGAGTTGAATCAGCCATGATGCTGAGCTTTATACAGTCAGGACTTGCCTAGCAAGGAACCTTGATGTATGAGCGCGCCTTCGGCACTTATGCCCCATATTTTTTAGCGTCCGCACATATGCTGGCTGGACGTACAAAGGAAGATGACGATGAAAAAAGAAGGTCACCCCGATTATCACTGGATCACCGTCACCATGACGGATGGCACGACCTATCGCACCCGTTCGACCTACGGCAAGGAAGACGCCGTGCTGAACCTCGACATCGACCCGCGCACCCATCCGGCCTGGACCGGCGGCACCGGCACCATGCTGGACCGCGCCGGCCGCGTTTCGCGCTTTAACAACAAGTTCGCCGGCTTCCTCAAGAAGTAGGGCGGGGCCGCCCTGTTGCGGCTACTTGTTACAGTTTGAAAATCCGGTTTGGGGTCACCCAAACCGGATTTTTTGTGCCTCAATATATCAAACCGTCGGCGTGATCCGCACCATCACAACACCGTGCGGGGCAACCTCGGCGCTGTAGCTGCCCTTGACGCCCTTTTGCACCGACTTCGACCACAGGTCTTTCACGCTGGCCTTGAGACCGGTCGGCAGTTGCAGGGCATCCCAATCGACCGATACGGTCTTGGCGTCCGCCCCGCGATTGAACAGCACCACGGCGCGATCGCCGCCAGTCAGCGGACGCACCCAGACCTCGGTGTCGCCATTTTGAGCGACGCGTCGCGCCTGTTGTCCCAACTTGTCCTGATCGACCGCGATGACGTCCTTATTTGTCAGGATGTCGAGCGTCGCCTTGTCCATGTTCGACAGATCGTTTCCGGCAATCAAGGGCGCCGCCAGCATGGCCCACAGGCTGAAATGCGAGCGGTATTCGACGTCCGTCATGCCGCCGTTGCCGACTTCAAGCATGTCCGGATCGTTCCAGTGGTTCGGGCCGGAATTGGCCCACAGGCCGGCATTATGATCGAGAATCCACAGGAACGAATGGCTGTAGCCCTCGTCCTTGTCCCACGAGTCACGGATATCACCGGACGTGCGCCACAGATGACCAAGCCCCGCCGCCCATTCTTCCGGCTTGTTATCGCCCCATTCGCAGATGGAGAACACGATGTCGCGGCCCGATGCCCGCAAGGCCTTGGCCATGATGGTGTAGGACGAGGACGCCTCGCTCGAACCGGTATAGCACCAGTCCACCTTCACGTAATCGACGCCCCACGACGCCCAGGTGCGCGCGTCCTGGAATTCATAGCCCCGGCTGCCTGGCCGGCCGCCGCAGGTCTTCACACCGATATCTGAATAGAGGCCAAATTTCAGCCCCTTCGAATGGACATAATCCGCCAGGGCCTTGATCCCCGATGGAAAGCGTTCCGGATCGGCCTGGATGGCGCCATCGGCGGCGCGGTCTTTCTGCCAGCAGTCATCGATGACAACATACTGATAGCCGGCGTCCTTCATACCGGACGATGCCATAGCGTCGGCCGCGCCGCGAATTTTCACTTCATCGATGTTGCAGGCGAACTTGTTCCACGAATTCCAGCCCATTGGCGGTGTCATGGCGATTTCAGGTTTGGGCGCATCCAGCCCCAGGGTTTCGTGCGCCGAAGCCTCGAAAGCCGGCACAAACAAACAGGCGGTCATACAGACTGGCATGAAGCCGTTTCTTAAAGCTCTGAAAATGTCCATTGCCTGCTCCCAAATTGGCGACTGCGCCGTACTTGACGCAAATAAATATTACAAATTTGACTTTGGCAAGCGCTCGCCACCGATTAAATAAAAGAAATTACATTATTAGACCTGGTGGCGCGTTATCTCGGTCCGCGGTTGCTTTTCTAATTTTACGTCTGAAGTTTCGCCAAACAGGTTATTTTTTAACGTTTTTTTCGTCATAACGCCGTAATAAATTTTTATGAAGGGGCGTAAATGTCCGTCCGGGCGGTTGCCCTATGCCTCACCACCCTTTAACGTGGCGTACCAACGCGGGGCCTTACCCCTTCATGTAAATTTCAAACCCGAAACGGGTTAAGCCCTTCATATCCGAGGTTCTTTTGACACATAAGCGCGTTCGTAAAGCGGTCATTCCGGTCGCCGGCCTGGGCACCCGTGTGCTGCCTGGCACCAAGGTAGTGCCCAAGGAATTGCTGAATGTGGTCGATCGGCCGATCCTGTCCTATGTCGTCGCCGAAGCGCGCGCCGCCGGGATCGAACATTTCGTCTTCGTGACCGGCCGCTCCAAAGGCGCCATCGAGGACTATTTCGATCATCAGGTCGAACTCGAAGCACAACTCGCCGCCAAGAACAAGACCGCCATCCTCAACGACCTGCTGGCCGAATTGCCAAAGCCCGGCGAGATGAGCTTTGTCCGCCAGATGCAGCCGCTGGGCCTCGGCCATGCGGTATGGTGCGCCCGCGATATCATCGGTGACGAGCCTTTCGCCGTCATCCTGCCCGATATGGTGATGGATGCCGAGGTGTCCGCCCTCAAGCAAGCGATCAATGCTTATGATGAGGTCGGCGGCAATATCATCGTTGTCGAACCCGTCCCGCACGACCAGACGCATCAGTACGGCGTGGTGGCTATTGACGCCAAAGGCGGCCGGCTGAACAGGATGTCCGGAATGGTCGAAAAACCTGCGCCCGGCACGGCGCCCTCCAACCTGATCGTTTCCGGCCGTTATATCCTTCAGCCCGAAATTTTCACCCTGCTGGCCGACCAGGGCGCCGGCGCCGGCGGTGAGATCCAGCTCACCGACTCGATGTTCCGCCTGATGGAAAGCCAAGGCTTCCATGCGTTGGAATATGATGGCGACACCTATGACTGCGGTGACAAGATCGGCCTGCTGCGCGCCAATGTCGCCCTGGCCCTGAAGCATCCGGAACTGGGTGACGCTGCCCGCGCCGCGCTCCTGCCCTTCTTTAAGTAAAAGCATATTCGCCTTTTTCACGAGGCACTTTGAATTTTTATACGTTTACATGGCATAGCAGGCCGCGCCTGCGCCAAACCATTTGAGGACTCGCCTGAATGCCTATGCTGCCCAAAGCTGATATCGCCGAGAACACCTATGAATACGAAACCCAGGCCAAGGTGAAGGCCACCGGTTTCCGCGAATATGACGCGCGCTGGGTCTTCGGCAAGGAGATCAACCTGCTCGGCATCCAGGCGCTGGGTTTGGGCCTTGGCACCTATATCCATGAGCGTGGCGTGGCGCCGAAACTCGTCACCGGCCACGATTTCCGTTCCTATTCGACCAATATCAAGAACGCCCTGATTCTCGGTCTGATGCAGGCGGGCATCGAGGTCATCGATATCGGCCTTTGCCTGTCGCCCATCGCCTATTTCGCCCAGTTCGACCAGGACGCGGCCTGTGTCGCCATGGTCACGGCCTCGCACAACGACAACGGCTGGACCGGCGTCAAGATGGGCTGCCAGGCGCCGCTGACCTTCGGTCCGGAAGAAATGGGCCGCCTCAAGGAAATCGTGCTGGGCGGCCTCGGCGTCGAGCGTCCCGGCGGCAGCTTGAAACGTGTCGAAGGCGTGCAACAGCGCTATATGGATGACATTTCATCGCGCCTGCAATTGAAACGTAAGCTGAAGGTCGTCTGCGCCTGCGGCAACGGCACGGCCGGCGCCTTCGCCCCGCAAACCCTGCGGGCCATGGGGGCGGAGGTCATCGAACTCGACACCAATCTCGACTCGACCTTCCCGAAATACAATCCGAACCCCGAAGACCACGAAATGCTGATGGACATGGCCAAGGCCGTGAAAGAGCATGGCGCCGACCTCTGCCTCGGCTTCGACGGCGATGGCGATCGCTGCGGCGTGGTCGATGATACCGGCCAGGAAATTTTCGCCGACAAGATCGGCCTGATGCTGGCGCGCGACCTGTCGGAACTCTACAAGAACGCCACCTTCGTCGTCGATGTGAAATCGACCGGCCTCTACGCCACCGACGAAGTGCTGAAAAAGAACGGCGCCACCACCGTCTACTGGAAGACCGGCCACTCCTACATCAAGCGCAAGACCGCCGAACTGAAGGCGCTGGCCGGCTTCGAAAAATCGGGCCACTTCTTCCTCGCCGACCCGATCGGCCGCGGTTACGACGACGGCCTGGTGGCCGCGCAGGTTATCCTGGCCATGCTCGACCGCAATCCGGGCAAGAAGCTGTCCGACCTGAAGAACGCCCTGCCGGTCGCCTATACGTCGCTCACCATGTCGCCTCATTGCGGCGACGAGGTGAAGTACGAAGTGCTGGAACGCATCGTCAAGGAATACGAAGACCTGCTGGCGGCTGGCGGTTCGATCCTCGGCCGCAAGGTGACGGAAGTCATCACGGTCAATGGCGCCCGCGTCCATCTGGAAGACGGCTCATGGGTGCTGGTCCGCGCCTCAAGCAACAAGCCGGAACTGGTGGTCGTGGTGGAAAGCCTGCGCTCGGAAGACGACATGCGCGACCTCTTCCGCAAGGAAGTGAAGCCGCGCCTGGCGAAGTATCCGGAAATCACGGACTACAATCAGGAAATCTAAAGCCATTTGCATGAGCACCGGCTCATGCAAATGGCTTTAGATTATTCTTTTCACGCGCTTTTTAATCCAAAAAGTGCGTCACACTTTTTGGAAAGCGCTCTTGTGGCCATCACGGATCTCGCCACGCGTACCTATGACCACAACTGGCGGCTCGATCCGATCGTCCGCAGCCTGCTCGATACCGACTTCTACAAACTGCTGATGTTACAGATGATCCGGCGCCTCTATCCCGAAGTGCCGGTGACTTTCGCCCTGATCAATCGCAGCCGCGCGGTGCGGCTTGCTGACGACATCGACGAAGCCGAACTGCGCGCCCAGCTTGATCATGCCCGCACGGTGCGCTTCACACCAAAGGAACTGATCTGGCTGGCTGGCAACAGCTTCTATGGCAAGGCCCAGATGTTCAGCCCGGACTTCATTGCCTGGCTGAAGGATTTCCAGCTTCCGGAATATGAACTGACCACGCACGACGGCCAGTATGAGCTGCGCTTTCACGGCCCGTGGACGCACACGACCCTGTGGGAAATCCCGGCCCTGACCATCATCAACGAACTGCGCTCCCGCGCCGCCATGCGCAAACGGGGCCGGTTCGCGCTCGATATCCTCTACGCCCGCGCCAAGGCGAAACTGTGGGGCAAGGTCGAGCGCCTGCAAGCCCTGCCTGATCTGGTCATTTCCGATTTCGGCACCCGCCGCCGCCATAGTTTTCTGTGGCAGCGCTGGTGCGTTGAGGTGCTCAAAGAAGGCCTGGGAAAGCGCTTTATCGGCACCTCGAACGTTTTGCTGGCTATGGATAACGACCTGGAGGCCATCGGCACCAATGCCCATGAACTGCCGATGGTGCTGGCGGCTCTGGCTGACACGGATGCCGACGTGGCCGCTGCCCCCTACCGCGTACTCGAAGACTGGCGCGCTCATTATGACGGCAATCTGCTGATCGCCCTGCCCGATGCTTTCGGCACCACCGCCTTTCTGGAGCGCGCGCCTGACTGGCTGGCCGGCTGGACCGGCTTCCGTCCCGACAGCGCCCCGCCCATTCTTGCCGGCGAACAGATCATCCGCTGGTGGCAATCGAAAGGCGTCGATCCGAAGGAAAAGCTGCTGATCTTCTCCGATGGCATGGACGTCGACTCAATCGAGGCTACCTATCGCCATTTCCACGGCCGGGTGCGCCTGAGCTTCGGCTGGGGCACCAACCTGACCAATGATTTCCGTGACTGTGCGCCGTTCGACGGCAATGGCCTCGACGCCATTTCCCTTGTCTGCAAGGTGATAGAGGCGGATGGCCGCCCGGCGGTCAAGCTGTCGGATAATCCCAAAAAGGCCACCGGCGACCCGGCCGAGATCGCCCGCTACCTGCGCATCTTCGGCAACGCCGGACGAGAGACCGCTTCCGTACGCGTTTAAGATGTGGTGCTGAAATCGTCCATTAATCCAGCCGATCCGTTATCCGGGCTATCAAATCCATCCGTTCGTGCAGGATCGCAACGATTAGCGATGGCGCATCTTCACGACACAGGCAGAAAATGTAGTGGTGCTCGCAGCGCGTAATCCGCAACGCAGGATGGATGTCTTCCAGGATTTTGTACGTGCCCTGACCGTTCACCAATCGCTGAATACCGGTATGCAGTGTTTCGGAATAAGCGCGCGCCTGGACCTCGCCCCATGTTTTTCGAGTATATCGAACGATTGAGCGAAGATCATCGGCCGCCCCATCCTGAAGAACAAAAGGCGTCGTCAAGAAATGGAGCCTTTTCCAGAATCTTCCCCTGTAGAAAGTTCTTCGTCTACAATCTGATCAAACGACTTAGGCGTCACATTGCCATTCAGCCCTTGCTCGATTCGTTTGTTGAGAAAGTTTTTCAGTTCAGACCAGGCTTGCTCCTCCCCTGACGCCGGCAACAAGCGTTCAAGGGCATACTGCTTTATGCTCTTTCCCTGCAAAGCGGCGAGCGCCTTCAGGCTCTGATGTTGTTGATCTGTCATATCAATGGTTAGGCGGCTCATCATTCCAACTCCATATACGCTTCCCACATTATCACAAATGTGGGTAATCTTACAGCATATTTGCTTGGCATGGGAACTCCGGAACCGCTTTTCTATTTCCGGAAGCGTGTTAATGTGAGCGCTAACAAAAAGCGATATGAGTCGTTACAGGGAGATACGCATGAAGGCCATAACCTGCCTGATCACCTGCCTGGCGTTTGCTTCGCCGGCACTGGCGGCTGATCCTGTGCGGCCACCGATTACCGGCGTCTCCCATATCGGACTCTATGCCGCCGACGCCAGCAAGAGCGAAGCCTTCTATGCCCACGATCTCGGCGCCACCAAAGGCGGTGATCCGGAAAACGCCGCAGGCACGCGCTATTATTTCTCACCCGTCCAATTCGTCGAGATTTTGCCCCTGCCGCCGGGACCGGCATCGAAAAACCGCCTCGATCACGTCGCCTTCGCCACGACCGACGCCGAGGCCTTGCGCCTCTATCTGGCCAGCCGTCAGGTCTCTGTGCCCGCAAAGGTCAGTACAGGGGGTGACGGCAGCCGATGGTTCAGCGTCACCGACCCTGAAGGCAATCGCGTCGAATTCGTTCAGGCGCCCGCCAACCTGCCGAATGTGCCGGTCAATACCCTATCCAGCCGTATCATCCATGTCGGTTTCGTCGTCCACAACCGATCGCGCGAGGATGCCTTCTACCGCGATATCCTCGGTTTTCGGCCCTACTGGTTCGGCGGCGTCAAGGCTGATGAACCATCCTGGGTCAGCCAGCAGGTTCCCGATGGCCCCGACTGGCTGGAATACATGCTGGTCAGCGGCCGGGAAACCACTGGCATCCCGGCCGACATGAGCCAGCAGGCCGCCGGCGTGCTCAACCACTTTTCTCTGGGGGTACCGAATACGCGCGATACCTACACCGTACTATGGAACGGCGACCGGCTGAAAGACCAGACCGGCACGCCCAAGATCGGCCTCGACGCCAAGTGGCAGCTCAACCTGATCGACCCGGACGGCACCCGCGCCGAGGTAATGGAGTTCCATGCTATCGGCAAGCCCTGCTGCTCGCCCTTCACCGCCGCCGATCCCGAAAAATAACCGCAGGAGTCAAAGCTTATGACCGGTTTTACAATTGATCGCCGCAGTCTTCTCGTCGGCGCCGGCGCACTACCCCTGGTGGTGTCCCCGGCGCGCGCCGCCACGCCTGAGGCGCAGGGCCAGCCACTTCCCGGCACATTCAATCTGCCCGATCCACCGGCCAAACGGTTGAAATGGGCCGTGGTCGGCCTCGGCACCTTCGCCGTTGGCCAGATGCTGCCCGGCTTTGTCGCCTCCCACCGGGCGCGCCTGACCGCTTTTGTTTCCGGCAGCCCGGACAAGGCGCACGATCTCGGCGCGCGGTATGGCGTTTCGCGTTTCTATGATTACAGCAATTTCGACCGCATCGCCGACGACAGCGATATCGACTGCGTTTATATCGCACTGCCCGTGGCGCTCCATGCCGAATACGCCATCCGCGCCCTCAAGGCTGGCAAGCATGTCCTGTGCGAAAAACCGATGGCGTCTACCGTGGCCGAATGCGAGGCGATGATCGCCGCGGCAAAGGCGGCCAACCGCCAACTCGGCATCGCCTACCGCGTCCACTTCGAACCAAACAATGTCGACGCCATCAAACGCCTGCGCGCTGGCGAGATCGGCGACCTGCGTTATTTCTCCGGTGAGGCCGGTTTTGTCGTCAATCCGAGCTATCCGCCGCACAAATGGCGTCTGCAAAAGGCCCTGGCCGGCGGCGGATCGATGTACGACATCGGCATCTATGCGCTGAACGCAGCCTTATGGGCGATGGATGAAGTGCCGGTGTCCGTCACCGCCGTCTACTCAACCCCCGCCAATGATCCGCGTTTCAAGGAGGTCGAGGGTGGCGTCGAATGGCGTCTGCGTTTCCCCTCCGGCATCAGCGCGCAAGGGTCGTCGTCCTATTGCTACACCTACGCCACCCGGCAGAGGTTCTTCGCCTCGCAGGGCAGTATCAGCATGGACCCGGCCTCCGATTACAGCCAGATCAACATGACCATGCAGCACGCCGACCTGACGCCGGCGATTATCCGCGCCGGCAGCCCGACGGTCCAGTTCAGCGCTCAAATCGACGCCTTCTGCGCCGCCGCCGCCGCCAACCAACCGCACCTGACCTCCGGCGAAATGGGGCTGCGCGATATCCGCCTGATCCAGGCGATTTACCGCAGCGCCGACGCCGAGGGCCAGATCATCAAATTATAACCGGCACATCTGGTAGAGAACGATTCCCGAAGTCGTCGCCACATTCAGACTATCAAACCCGCCGCGCATCTCGATCCGCACCGTGGTGCAGGCGGCCATGACATCAGCCGAAAGCCCCGGCCCTTCGGCGCCGAACAGCATGGCCGACCGCGCGACGGGCTGCACCGCATCCAGCGTCAGTTCGCCCGCCGGGCTTAGCGCATAAGGTGTCAGCTTATGCGCCAGTAACGTTCCTACCAGATCATCAACCTGATAATGCGGCGCCTGCAAAACGCCACCGACGCTGACCCGTATGGCCTTGCGATAGAGCGCATCGCAGCAGGTCGCATCCAGGATCACCGCATCAACGCCGAAGGCTGCCGCGTTGCGCATCAAGCCGCCCATATTGTCGGTATTGGCGATCCCTGAAAGCACCAGAACCCGCACACGCTCCCCCGCCAGAGTCTCAGCCAAGGTCAGCGGCGGCGCATAACGGCCCAGCGCCAGATAACCGCGATGGATGGGAAAACCGGCCACCGCGTCCATGATTTCCTGCGCCACCACATAGACCGGCGCCTGGGGCAGATGCGCCAGTCCGCGCAGGCGTTCCGGCGTCGTCAATACACTAACCGTTTGCGCCAGCGGCGATGAAAACAGCCGCTCCAGCACCACCTTGCCCTCGGCCATGAACAGGCCATCCCGCCCGGTCAGGTCACGGTCCTTCACATCGCGGTAAAGCGCCAGACGCTCATCATGCGGATTGTCGATTTCGATTATCATCCGCCTCCACTACCGCCCGCGCCGCAAAGGTCAAGACGCAAATCATGCCCTCCCGCTTGCCATTAGACGGATTTCGGCATATTGTGATCACAATTCATCACGATACCCCGGCGGCCGTGTTTTTTTGGCCGTGGACCTCGTCGCATTTTTGTTAACGCGAAATGCTCTGGCTGGTGTCATGATCCCAATGACGGTTAGCCATAAAGACGAGTCCCATGTCACACGACAGCTATATGAAGTCCAAGAACAAGCGCAAGATCGTGTTTTCGAAGCGCGGCGCCAAGGATCTGGAAGAGGCCACCGCCTGGCTGGCCAGCCAGAATATCGAGGAGATCGAGTGCATGGTGCCCGATCTCGCCGGCGTGGCGCGCGGCAAGATCATGCCGTCGAAAAAATTTCTCAACGCCCCCTATATGAATCTGCCTTTGGCGGTGTTTTATCAAACGATTACCGGCGATTACCCCAATCTCGAAGGCGTGGTCGGCGCGGTGCAGGCCGATACCGACATCTTCCTCAAGCCCGATTTCGCCACTCTGGCCGCCGTGCCCTGGGCGCATGACCCGACCGCGCAGGTGATCCATGACGCCTTCCATCCCGATGGCCGCCCGGTCGAGGAAAGCCCGCGCCAGGTGCTGCGCCGTGTGCTCGGTTTTTATGAGGCCAAGGGCTGGAAGCCGGTCATCGCCCCGGAACTGGAATTTTATCTCGTCGAGAAGAACATCGACCCCGATTACCCGCTGAAACCACCGATTGGCCGTTCGGGCAGACCTGAAACCGGTCGTCAGGGCTATTCGATCTCGGCGGTCAATGAATTCGACGCGCTTTTTGAAGATATGTACGAATATTCCGAAAGCCAGGGGCTGGAAATCGACACCCTGATTCACGAATCCGGTGTGGCGCAAATGGAAATCAACCTGCTGCACGGCGACCCGCTCGAACTGGCCGACCAGGTGCTGATGTTCAAGCGCACCATCAAGGAAACCGCGCTCGAACACGACATCTACGCCACCTTCATGGCCAAGCCGATGGCCAATGAACCCGGTTCGGCCATGCACATCCACCAGTCGATCGTAGACGCCAAAACCGGCCAGAACCTGTTCTCGAACCCTGAAACCGGCGAACCGACTCCGGCCTTCTTCCACTTCATCGCCGGCCAGCAGAAATACATGCCGGCCATCACCGCGCTGCTGGCGCCTTACGTCAATTCCTACCGTCGCCTCGCCAAGGGGTCCGGCGCCCCGGTCAATACCCAGTGGGGCTACGACAACCGCACCGCCGGCCTGCGCGTACCGCCTTCCGATCCGGCCAACCGCCGTCTGGAAAACCGCCTGCCGTCATCCGACGCCAATCCGTACCTGGCCATCGCGGCGGTGCTGGCATCGGGCTATCTTGGTATGCTGGAAAAGATGTCGCCAGCCGATCCGGTCGATCAGGACGCCGCCACCCTGCCGCAGGGCGACCTGCCCTATTCGCTGGTGCAGGCGATCATCAAACTGGAACGGTCGCAGCCGATCATCGATATTCTCGGTCCGCAGTTCGTTACCGCCTATTCGCGCGTCAAGCTGCACGAATACGAGACCTTCATGCAAACCATCAGTCCGTGGGAACGCGAATTCCTGTTGCTGAATGTTTGATGTCTTGTACCTCCCCAACTTGTTGGGGAGAGGGACCGCGCCCGCCTTCGGGCGTGGTGGTGGGGTTTCTTGCTTCGTAATGCCATGAAAAATACCGGCCACCCCGAAAATTCCTGGTACGTCGCCACGGCGGATATCCCCGCTTACCCGGCGCTCACCGGCGCTCATCACACCGATGTCTGCATTATTGGCGGTGGCTATACCGGCCTCGGCGCGGCCATCGAACTGTCGCGTCAGGGGATTGACGTTACGCTGCTCGATTCCGCCCAAATCGGTTCCGGCGCTTCCGGCCGCAATGGCGGGCAAATCCATACCGGCCAGCGGATTGATCCCGAAAAGATGGAATCGCTGCTTAGCGCGGATCAGGCCCGCCAGCTCTGGGATATGTCCGAAGACGCCAAGGCCAGCCTGTACGATCTGATCAACACCCACGCCATCGATTGCGACCTGAAACACGGCCTGATCCACGCCTGGCACAGACCCGCCTTCGCGCAGGATGACCGCGACTATGCCGCCTTTGTCAGGAAATACGGCTATGATAAGCTCTCATTCCTGAGCAAATCTGAGGTAGCGCAGGAACTCGGCACCGATGTCTATCACGGCGGCTCGCTTGACCGCGGCGGCGGCCATCTCCATCCGCTGAAACTGGTGTTAGGCCTGGCGCGTGCCGCCTCAGGCCAGGGCGCGAAACTGTTCGAAAACAGCCACGTCACAAGCTACCGCAAGATCGCTAAAGGCATCCATCTCCATCTCGAAAATGGCGCGACCATTACCTGCCAGCGCCTGCTGATCTGCGGCAACGGTTATATGGAAGGGCTATCCGAAGAGATCGACAGCCACGTCATGCCAATCAACAACTTCATCCTGACCACCGAACCGCTCGACGATGCTAATGGCGGTTTTGGCATCCTGCCGCACGATTACGCGGCAGCGGACTCGCGTTTCGTGGTCAATTACTGGCGCAAGACGCCGGATAACCGCCTGCTGTTCGGCGGCGGCGAAAACTACACGCCATGGTTCCCAAAGGACATCAAGGCCTTCGTGCGCAACAACATGCTCAAGGTCTATCCGCAGTTCGCGGATGTCAAAATCTCGCACGCCTGGGGCGGCACCCTGGCCATCACCATGAGCCGCGCGCCGTTTGTCCGCAGTCTGGCGCCGAATGTCTGGACCGCCGCCGGCTACAGCGGGCAAGGCGTGGTGCTGGCGCCCTATTTCGGCAAGCTGCTGGCGCGCGCGGTCACCGGCGACGCCCGCGATATCGAGCTTCTGAGCCATCTGCCCACCCCTGCCTTCTTCGGCGGCCGTGCCCTGCGCTGGCCGGCTCTCGTGGCCGGCCTCAGCTATTACGCCCTGCGCGACCGACTGTAGTATCGCACCTGCCACAGCCGGTGGCGAAATGGTTGCCGCAGAGATCACATGGTTGACGTAATTTGATAGATTACGTGAAAATTGACCGGAATTCAGATATGATTAACCCTATGAACGGCATTCAGATGACGGGTAAGGCGCAGTTTCTACAGGGGCTTCATGCAGACGGTCAGCGTTCGTGATATAATCGAGCATACCGCCAAGGCAAAATCCGTCACCACGGAAAACCTGCGCGACATCAAGGGCGTGACGGGCATGTTGCGCATCCTGGCGCTCAATGCCCTGATCGAGGCCAAACGCGCCGGCGACATGGGCGCCGGATTCGCCGTCGTCGCTGACGAGGTGCGCCAGATATCCACGCAGGTCGAAACCATTTCCAACATCATGGCCGAGGGTCTGGGCCGTGAAATCGCTTCGCTGGAAAAGCTGACCGAGGACATGGCCCGCCAGAACCAAGGGGCGCGCCTGATCGATCTGGCACGAAACGCCATCGAACTGATCGATCGCAATCTCTATGAGCGAACATGCGATGTGCGCTGGTGGGCGACCGACGCCGCCATGGTCGAGGCCGCGGCTGACCACGCGCGCCATGCCCACGCCTCGCGCCGCCTCGGCGTGATTCTCGATGCTTATACCGTCTATCTTGATCTGTGGCTGTGCGATCTGAACGGCAATATCATCGCCAATGGCCGGCCAGACCTCTATAACGTCAAGGGCGCCGATATCGCCGGCAGCGCCTGGTTCACACGCGCCCGTCAATTGGCTACAGGCAATGACTTCGCCGTCGCCGACATTAGCGCAGATCCGTTGCTGAAGGGCGCACAGGTCGCCACCTACGCCACCGGTGTCCGCGCCCATGGCGATGCCAGCGGGGCATTGCTCGGCATCCTGGGTGTTCACTTCGACTGGCAACCGCAGGCACGATCCATTACCGAAGGCGTGCGGCTCTCCGAAGACGAACGCAAGCGCACCCGCGTCCTGCTGGTCGATGCACAAGGCCTGATCATTGCCGCTTCGGATGGCAAGGGTATCCTGCAAGACCGCCTGATCCTGCGCAGCGAAGGTCGCACGTTCGGTCACTATACCGACGCTTCGGGCGCCATGATCGCCTACCACCGCACGCCGGGTTATGAAACCTATGCCGGCCTTGGCTGGTATGGCGTCATTGTCCAGAAGAACGATTAGAGCGAACTGCTCCGCGCGGATCAGCGCCAGAAATGGAAGCGGTCGAAGCCGCGCCAGACCGGTTCCATGTCGATATCGAAGGGGCTGATGATCATGGCCATTATCGGCATGATGATACGATAGCCCATGAAGAATATCAGGGCGAACAGGATCAGGTTCAGCACCGCCAGACGTTTGCCGGAAAGCAGCCGTTGGACGCCATCGGGCATATAGGGTTCGATCACACCAAAGCCATCGAAACCGGGTACGGGCAGCATATTGAGCACGAACGCCATCAGTTCGAAAAAGGCCAGCAGCATCAAGGCGTCGCGCAACAGTCCGGCCCCCGCGATTTGCGCCGCCAGGAAGGCCACGACCGCCAAAAGAGCCGTGATTGCTGGTCCGGCCAATGACACCAGGGATTGCTGCCAGCGATTACGGATCAGGTCGGTACGGATCATCACGGCGGCACCCGGCAAGGCGATGCCTCCCAGAACCAGCGCGATGACGGGAAAGACCAGACTGCCGGTGCTGTTGATGTATTTGACCGGGTTAAGCGTCAGATAGCCCTGCTCGATGATCGAGGAATCGCCAAAGCGCGACGCCGTGGCCGCGTGAGCATATTCATGCAGGCATACGCTGACGATCCAGCCGATCAGCACAAAGGCGAAGGTCAGGATCGGTGCCCCCTGCGGCCACAGGACCAGCGCCGCGCCTGTCACTGCGAAGGCAGCCACAAGGCCCAGAAAATTTCCGCTGATTTCGGTCTTCATGAATGTCCCATTCTGTCGCCCCGGACTATGGCGGCCGGCACAACAGAACTCAAGCCCTACAGCGCCCGCAAAACCGGTTCGGCCTCATTCAACGCCTTTTCGATGGTATCGACAATCTGGTCGATCTCGGCCTCGGTAATGATCAGCGGCGGACACATGACGATGGAGTCGCGGATACCACGCACCATCAGGCCATTCTTGATGCACAGGTCGCGCACGATCGGCCCGGCTGTGCCCTCCTTGCCGGTGAAGCGCTTGTTCGTGCCCTTCTCCGACACGATCTCGACCGCGCCGATCAGGCCCAGGCTGCGCGCCTCGCCGACCAGCGGATGCGCATCAAGGCGCTTCAAGGCCTTGGCCAGGTATGGCCCTGTGACGTCGCGCGTGCGCTCGACCAGACCTTCGTTCTCCATGATCTCGATATTGGCCAGCGCCACGGCGGCGCAGGTCGGGTGGCCGGAATAGGTGTAGCCGTGGACGAAATCGCCGCCCTTTTCCAGCAGCACGTCGACGATCTTTTTCGACACCCCGACGGCTGAAATCGGCAGATAGCCCGACGACATGCCCTTGGCCATGGCGATCATATCCGGCTTGATGCCGTAATACTGATGGCCGAACCAATAACCGAGACGCCCGAAACCGTTGATCACCTCGTCGCAGACCAGCAGGATACCGTATTTGCGGCAGATGGCCTCGACCTTCGGCCAGTAGGAGGCCGGCGGGATAATCACGCCGCCAGCGCCCTGCACCGGCTCACCGATAAAGGCGGCGACCTTTTCCGGCCCGACAGCCAGGATGCGCGCCTCGATCGAATTGGCAACGCGTGTGGCGAAGGCGTCCGGGTCTTCGCCAAAGCCTTCACCGAACAGATAAGGCTGCTCGACATGCTCGATGCCTGGCACCAGCGGCCCGCCCTGCGCGTGCATGAAGGACATGCCGCCAAGCGACATCCCCGCCACGGTCGACCCATGATAGGCGTTCTTGCGCGAGATAATGATGTTGCGCTCAGGTTCGCCCTTCAGTTCCCAATAGTAGCGCACCAGACGCAGAATGGTGTCATTGGCTTCCGAGCCGGAGCTGTTGAAAAAGACGTGCGTCAGGTCGGGATTGCCGATCGCCATCTTCTCGGCGATCTTGGCGGCCAGCTTCACCGGCGGCGGCGTCGCGGTCTTGAAGAAGGTATTGTAATAGGGCAGTTCCAGCATCTGCTCATAGGCGACACGCGCCAGTTCCTCGCGGCCATAGCCAACATTGACGCACCACAGGCCGGCCATGCCGTCGAGCAGTGAATGGCCTTCGGCATCGGTGATGACGCAGCCATCGGCGCGGGTGATGATGCGCGATCCACCAAGTTCATGCTGGAGCTTGTAATCGGATTGCGCCGGCAAATGGTGCGCCATGTCGAGTTTCTTCAACTCGGCCATATCGTAGTTGCGCAGGGGGGGCTTGGCAGGGGCGTTCATACTGGAGCTCCTCGGAGACACGCGCGCTCTGCCTTGACGGCGGCGGCGAAGGAAATTGAATTGCCCGCTATCTCATCGAAATTACGGCAAAAGTCAAATATTGTGATCACAATTTTGCGTTAACTGGTTTGCGTTATTTGGCGTAGCGGCAGGCCGCGCAACGCCTGTCCCATCATCTGGAAATAGGCCTGGCTTTCGGAATATTTGTCCGTTTGCCACTCCGGGTGCCACTGCACACCTATCACCTGCGAACCGCTGATATTGGCGCTGAAAGCCTCGATCAATCCATCGCCGGCCACGGCCTCCACCGTCAATCCATCACCCAGCCGTTCAATGCCCTGATAATGCACGGAATTTACACGCAAGTGATCACGGCCATAAACCGCTTCCAAAATGCCGCCGCCGGTCAGTTCAACCTCGTGATAATTCTCGAACTGCCCGAAAAAATCCGTGCCATCCGGCGCATGGTGATTGATGCCGTTGGCGCCATCTGCCGCACCATATCCGACATCACGGCGCAGGCTCCCGCCCAGTACGACATTGATCTCCTGGAAACCACGGCAGATGCCGAAGACCGGCTTGCCCATCGTCACCATACACTCGATCATGCCAAGCGAAACGGTATCGCGCCCTTCATCGAACGGCCCGTCTCCGCCTTCGCTGCCGTAAAGGCTCGACTGTACATTCGATGGCGAGCCGGTCAGCATCAGGCCATCAAGCCGCGCCGTCAGCGCGCCTGAAGAAAAGCCATCGGCCAGCGGCGGGATCAGCAAGGCGTTGCAGTCGCCGTAAATCATCGCCGCGCGGACATAACGCTCCATCACCGCATGGGCATTTTCCACCCCGACCGTGCGGTTGCACGCCATGATGCCGACAACAGGTTTCACGATCTCCCCCTGTTGCAGGGGGAGCTTGAGAAATCGTTTTTTGATTTTTCAAGAGCGGGGAAAGGCCGCAAACTCCAATGCCTCATGGGTTAACTCAGCAATACCGCCGGCGAACACGCGTGGAAGCTGATCCAGACCTGCTCGCCCAGTTCAAAATCCTCCTGGTCCCAGCGCGTCAGATTGGGGCGCACCACCTTGATCAGGCGACCGCCGGCAATTTCGATCTCATAATTCGTCTCGGAGCCAAGATAAACCATATGCCTCACCGTGCCGGCGATGACATTATAGCCTTCCGGGGCATCGTCCACTTTCGGCGGTGTCTCGGTACGCTTGTGCATCTCGATCTTTTCCGGACGCACCGCCGCCCAGACCGTCGTGCCTGTGCCACCGGTGACGCCGTGGTCAAGATAGACTGGTCCCGCCTCGGCGGTATTGATAATCGCGTGGTCCGGTTCATCGACATCGAGCGTGCCCTCGAACATGTTCACGCTGCCGATGAAATCCGCCACAAAGCGCGAATTGGGGAATTCATAGAGATCGGAGGGCGTCGCCACCTGTTGCAGCAGGCCGCGGTTCATCACCGCGCACCGTGTCGCCATCGCCAGGGCCTCGTCCTGATCGTGCGTCACCATGATGAAGGTGATCCCGACCTTTTGTTGCAAGGACGTCAGTTCGCTGCGCATTTGATCACGCAGCTTGGCGTCCAGCGCCGACAGCGGTTCATCAAGCAGCAGCACGCGCGGTTTCTTGACCAGCGCCCGCGCCAGGGCGACGCGCTGCCTTTGGCCGCCGGAAAGCTGGTCCGGCTTGCGCGGACCGTAGCCGGCCAGTTGCACCAGTTTCAGCGCCTCCTCGGCGCGATCCCGGCGTTCGGCGGCGCCTACCCCGTCCATTTTCAGGCCATAGGCGACATTATCCAGCACGCTCATATGCGGAAAGACGGCGTAGGACTGGAAGACCATATTGACCGGCCGGTGATTGGGGGGCGTCAGGCTGACATCCTGGCCATCGATCAGGATACGCCCTTCGGTCGGCATTTCAAAACCGGCCAGCATCCGCAGAAGCGTGGTCTTGCCGCAGCCCGAAGGCCCCAGCAGCGAGAAGAACTCGCCCTCGTTGATGGTCAGCGACACATTATCGACCGCCGTCGTCTTGCCAAAGCGCTTGGTGATATTTTCAAAGCTGATGATCGGATTGCCGGACATGTGAAACCCTATTTATCGTCTGCGCCGTGGCCGGCGGTAAGCGCCTGTGAACCCTGGAATTTGAGCGCCAGGAAGGTGAGCAGGACGGTGACCACGATCAGGATGGTCGAGGCGGCGTTGACCTCCGGCGTCACCGAGAAACGCACCATGGAATAGACCTTGACCGGGAAGGTGATGGTATCCGGGCCGGCCGTGAAGAAGGTGATGACGAAATCATCGAGCGACAGGGTGAAGGCCAGCAAGGCCCCGGCGATCAGCGACGGCTGGATATGCGGGATCACCACATCCATAAGAGCGCGGAATTCGGACGCCCCCAGGTCCTTGGCCGCCTCCTCCATTTCGCGGTTGAACGAGGCCAGCCTGGCCCGCACCACCACGGCGACGAACGGGAAGGAGAAGGAGACGTGGGCGATGATGATATTGCCGAGATTGAACGGCCACGGCATTTCCTGCGGCCAGGGCAGGACCTTGGCGAAGAAGACCAGCATCCCGACGCCCATGCAGATTTCCGGCACAACGATGGGGATGGCCAGGGCGCCATCGAATGCCGTCTTGCCGACGAAACGGAAACGCCACAAAACGATGGCGGCCATGGCGCCGAGGATCAGCGACAGGATGGTCGAAAAGAAGGCGATGACCATCGAATTGCTGAAAGCCTGTATCAGGCTGTCGTTATGCAGGGCCTTGACGTAGTATTTCAGGGTAAAGCCGCGCCAGACGACATTGGCCTTGGAATCGTTGAAGCTGAAGATCATCAGCGTGATCAGCGGCGCGTAGAGGAAGACCAGCACGGCCCCGACGCTGAGGCGGATCGGCCAGCGACGCAGATATTCCAAGGGCGCCGGCGGCAGTTTCCGGGCGCGGACCACAGGGGCGATGTCACTCATGCCTGCCTCCTGCGATTACGGCTTTCGATCACGCCTTGCAGCGCCACGCCGATAAAGGTCATGTAGACGAGAATAAACGACAGGGCCGCGCCGAACGGCCAGTTATTGGCGCGCTTGAACTGGCTTTCGATGACATTGGCGATCATCTGCGAATCCGGCCCACCGAGCAGGTCGGGCGTCAGGTAGGCCCCCAGCGACGGAATGAAGGTGATCAGTATGCCCGACATGATCCCAGGTCCGGCCAGTGGCACCATGACGTTCCAGACAGTGCGGATATGGCCGGCGCCGAGATCAAGCGAGGCTTCGAGCAGGGAGCGATCCATGCGGTCGAGCGTCGAATAAAGCGGCAAAACCATGAACGGCAGGTTGACGAAAACCAGACCGAAGACGACGGCGAAATTGTTGTAAAGCAGGGCGGCGGGATGAAAATCACCCAGCGGCTGCATCCCCAGAAAGGTCATCAGGCCGCTCGTCCGCTCCCAGATAAACTGGTAGGTTCCGTTGACATAACCATTGGTGCGCAAAACGGCCATCAGCGCATAGGTCCGCACCAGCAGATTGGTCCAGAAAGGCAGCATGATCAGCAGCAGCAGCCAGCTCTTGGCTTTGTCGGGCGCGAAGGTGATGGCCATCGCCACGGGAAACCCCAGCACCAGGCAGAAAAAGGTGGTGACCACCGCCACCCCGACCGACTTGGCGAAAATGCCGAGATAGAGCGGATCGAAGGCGTGGGCGTAGTTCGACCAGGTGCCGGTGAAGGCGATATCGATCAGGCCCTTGTTTTCCCCGAAGCTGTAGAGCCAGACGATCCCCATGGGGACGATGAAAAACGCCACGAGCCAGAAGAGCGGCGCGCTGATCAGCGTCACGAATATGGACTTGGCCTGTCGCCAGCTTTGCTCCACTTCAGCCTCCCCGAAACAAACTCAGATAAAAACCCCGGCACACGCCGTGCGCCGGGGTTCGGGATTTTTAACCGCCGACGCCGGCCGCCTTGATGCGCGTCGCCATTTCTTCGTACTTCTGCAACCGCTCAGCGCCGGGAAACTGGGCGTATTCCGACTTGGCCAGCAGATCGGCAGGCGGAAAGATGATGTGGTTGTTGCGGTAGGAGTCCGGCATCAACGCCTTGGCCGCGTCGTTCGGCGTCGGGAACAGGATGGTCTTGGAAATTTCCGCCCCGGCCTTGCCGTCCAGAATGAAGTTGATGAACTTGTGGGCATTGTCCGGACGCGGCGCGCCGGTTGGGATGCACAGGGTATCCGAGGTCAGTTCGCTACCCTCCTTCGGTATCAGGAAGTCGAGATCGGGGTCCTCGGTCGCCTTTTGCGCCACGTCGCCGTTATATTCGATGACCAGATCGGCGTCGCCATTGGCCAGCAGGGTGTCGCCCTCGTCGCCGGTGAATTTCAGCAGATTGCCCGAGCGGACCAGCTTTATAAGCATAGCCTCAATCTTGACCAGGCCTTCATCGGGGATATTGTTGACGCTGTAGCCGAGATATTTACCGGCCAGGCGGATCAGATCGGCCGAGTCGCCCAGAATGGTAATGCGCTTTTTGAACATGTCGGATTCAAAGACATATTTCCAGCTATCGGGCACGATCCCCTTCATCTTCGACTTGCGATAGCCAAGTCCCAGGGCCAGCCAGGTATAGGGCATCGAGAACTTGCGTCCCGGATCGTATTGGGGATTGAGGAACTCGGCGTTAACGTTCTTGATATTGGGAATCTTCGCGTGATCGAGCGGCATCAGCAGACCAGCTTCGCTCAGGCGCGGCACATAGTCATTGCTCGGCACGATGACGTCGAAACCGGGATTGCCAGCTTTCAGCTTGGCGAACAGTTCGTCATTGCTGGCGAACAGGCTCATCGACACGTCGATGCCGCTTTCCGTCTTGAAATCGCTCAGCGTGGTGTCGCCGATATAGGTGTCCCAGTTGTAGAAGTTGAGCTTCGGCTCTTCGGTGGAGGCCGATGCCCCCTTCCCCGCCGGTTTGGAACAGCCGGCAGCGCCGAAGCTGATCCCCACGGCGGCAGCGCCAAGTGCGGTCAAAAGCGAGCGTCTTGAGGTTCTCGAACTCATAAGGCTGTCTCCTGTGAAGCTGTCTTCTAAAAAGTCCCGGCCAAAAAAGCCTGAACCTCAGAGGAATACGGGATCGGGCACCTGTCAATCCCAAAATGTGATCACAACTGGCCCAATTGTTAATAAAACAGTGGAAGTCGCAGAAACGCCGCAGATATTATCGTCCCGCTGCCAGCCTGATACGCGCGAACGCCTCATCGAAACGCTGCTGCATCTCCGCGCCCGGCCACAGGGTAAAGTCGCTGCCGGACACCACCGCTACGGGCGGAAAGATGACCTGATTGTTGCGATAGGCATCGTGGGTGCGCGCCCGCGCCGCCGTATTTGGCGTCGGATAAAGGATCGTCTCGCTGATATCGGCGCCCGCCTGCGCATCCATCATGTAGTTGAGGAACTGGTAGGCGGCATCGGGATTCGGCGCGGCTTTCGGAATGGCCCAGCAATCCACCGATCGCAAGCCGCCTTCACGCGGCACCACGAAATCGAGATCGGGATCTTCGCGCATGACCTGGGCGATATCGCCATTATATTCGATGACGATATCGACCTCGCCGGATTTCAGCAGGTCCTGGCCGTTGTCGGTATGGAAGGCGCTGACATGCTTCGCCTGTTTCGACAGCAGTTTCTCGACTTTGCGGACAACCTCCGGCGTTATGTCCTCGGAGCCAAAACCAAGATATTTGGCGCCCAGCCGGATCATGTCGGATGGTTCGCTCAGCCAGGCTATTTTATAGCGGTCGGAATCGAAAACCCATTTCCATGAGTTCGGCGCCTTGTAATCCTTCATTTTCGACCGGCGATAGCCCAGCCCCTGCACCACCCAGGTATAGGGCACGCTGTAGGCGCATTTCGGATCATAAGGCGGATCGAGGAACGGCGCGGCCATATTGGCCAGGTTCGGCAAGCGGGCGTGATCAAGCTTCGTCAGTAAATCGCGCTCGACCATGCGGGTGACGACATCACAGGACGGCACGATGACGTCATAAGCCTGGCCCTTCCCGGCGATCTGCGCAAACAGTTCGTCATTGCTGGCAAACAGCGACATCTCGACCTCGACGCCGGTCGCCGCCTTGAAGCCCTCCAGCGTATGCGCGCCGATGTAGGTGTCCCAGTTGAAGAAGCGCAGTTTGCCGGGCGCGGCACGGGCGCCCTCGAAACTAAAACCGGCAGCCACTGCTCCGGTCGCCGCTAAAACAGACCCAAGCACTGACCGTCGTGAATACATCGATGACCTCTATGCGTTGCGCAGATACCAGTCGTAGTCCAGTTCGGTAATCTCTTCGTAGAAGCGCGCCTGCTCGGTCCGCTTGACCTTGACATACATGTCGACAAAGCGCTCACCGAGATAGTCGCGCAAAACCTTCGATTTGTCGAGATAATCCACCGCCGCGAACCAGTTGGTCGGCAGGATGGCGCCACTTTCGGCCGCGGCGGCATAGCCGTTGCCGATGACCGCCGGGCCGGGGTTGGTCTTGTGGGTGATGCCGTGGTGCGCGCATGCGAGAATGGACGCCAGCACGAGGTATGGATTGGCGTCGGCGCCGGCCACGCGGTGCTCGACATGACGCGTGTGCGCCGGGCCGGCGGTGACGCGCAAGGATACCGTGCGGTTATTGACCCCCCAGGTCAGGCCGACCGGCGCATAGGAATTGGCCTTGAAGCGCTTGAAGCTGTTGGCGCCCGGCGCGAGGATGCCCATGACATCGGCCAGGTGATCCTTCATGCCGCCGATCATGGTGTGCAGCAGCTTCGAGCCTTGCGGATCTTCGGAGGCGCAGAGATTGTTGCCGTCCTTGTCGGCCACCGAAATATGGACATGGAAGCCCGAACCGGCACGGTCCGACCACGGCTTGGCCATGAAGGTGGCCTCAATTCCCATCGACAACGCCACGCCCTTGGCCAGCCGCTTGTACATCACCGCATCGTCGGCGGCGCGCAGGGCGTCAGGCTTGTGCTTGAGCGTCAGTTCGACCTGGCCCGGCGCGAATTCCGAGATCGCCCCTTCGAGCGGGATATTCTGCGCATCGGCGGTTTCCCACAGGGTGCGGAAAAACTCACCGTGCGCCTCAATTTCCGGCAGGCCATAAACCTGAATACCTTTGGGGTTTTCACCGGTGTTGAACGAGGTCGCCGGCAGCAGTTCGCCCTTGTGGCCGCGCTCGACATCGACCAGATAATATTCCAGTTCGCAAGCCACGACCGGTGTCAGCCCGTCCTTCGCATAGCGATCGAGCACACCTTGCAGCACATGGCGCGGATCGAGATCGTTCGGCGTGCCATCCAGTTCGTAGAGCGACAGCATGACCTGGCCGACATCATCGCCCAGCCAGGGCGCCGGCACCAGGGTGCCCGGCACCGGCCGCGCCACGCGGTCGGCATCGCCGTCTTCCCAGACGAGGCCAGTTTCCTCGCAATCGGCGCCGAGGGTATCGACGACCAGAATCGACCCCGGCAAGAAGCGGCCATATTCGTAGATCGGCAGAAGTTCATGGCGGCGCAGGCGCTTGCCGCGCGGCACGCCGGTCATCGAGGTGAACAGGATCTCGAAATAAACGATATGCGGATTGGCGTCGAGAAAAGCCTGCGCCTCCTCCACCTTCGCCACGCGCGGCGACGGCGGCAAACCGCGTTCGGATTTTCCCTTGGCCGGGCCGCTCGATTTGCCGAAAGTGCTCATGATTTCAGTTCCTGTGAAAAGCTGGCTACCGCCGATACCAGCCGGTCGATGGCGTCGAATCCGGTCTGCGGAGAGATAAGCATCATATTGTGGAAGGGCGCAATCAGCACGCCCTTATTGATCAGATAGAGATGGAAGGCTTCGAGCAGATCGGGATCGAGGTGCTGGCGCATGGCCTCTGCATTTTTCGGGGCTTGCGGCGCGAAAATCAGTTCCGCCCGCGCCCCGACATGGACGACGCACCACGGCAGGTCATGACGTTTGATAACATCGCGCAGACCCGCCACCAGATAGGCGGCGCCGCGCAGCATGTGCTTGTAAGCCTCCTCGGTCATGACCTCGGTCAGCATGGTCCTGATCGCCGCCATGACCAGGGCATTGCCGGATAATGTGGTGCCAATGCCGGACTGGCCGGAACCGATCTCGGCTTGGGCGATATCCATACGTGCTGCAATTTCCGCCGTCACCCCCCAGACCGCCGCCGGGATGCCGCCGGCGATCGCCTTGCCGACAACAAACATATCCGGCTTGAGATCGTGCGCCCCGGCATAGCCCGAAGGCCCGGAGGAAAGCGTATGGGTTTCATCCAGAATTAAGAGTGTTCCATGTTGCGTACAGAGGTCGCGCAAGGCTTCATTGAAGCCTTCGACCGGCTGGATCATGCCGCAATTGGTCATCACCGGCTCGGCCAGGACGGCCGCGACATCACCTGCCGCCAGTGCCTGGCTCAGGACCCGCAAATCATTGAAAGGGATAACCTTCGTGGTGCGCGTCTGATCCGTCACCTGACCGATCAGACCCCTTTTATTGGCGGCCACGCCGTCATAAAGCGCCACAAAACAGTCATCGACCATGCCATGATAGCAGCCGTCAAAGACCAGTATCTTGTCACGCCTGGTGATGGCGCGTGCCCAGCGGATGACGGCGCGGTTGGCGTCCGATGCCGTGGTCGCCACCTGCCATTGCGCCATGCCAAAGCGCTCGCGCAGCAGGTCGCCGACCTCATTGGCCAGCGGTGTCGGCAGCATGAAGCCGACGCCCTCGCCGGCCTGCTTGGTGATCGCTGCCGCCAGTTCCGGCCGGGCATGACCGAACATCGACGGCGTATCGCCGAGGCAGAAGTCATCATATTCGTAACCGTCGACTACGGTCAGTTTCGCGCCCTTTGCCGACTCTACATATAGCGGAAACGGCGTCGCCCAGTCACGCATCCAGTGCATCGGCACACCGCCGCGCCAGGCGGACGCGCTTAGCGCCCAGGTCCGAGATACATCGTGATTGGCGGTGAAAATTTCACGCTGTGTAGCGAGAAAGGACTGGAGATCGGACATTTTACCCCTCCGTCAAAGCCGCAAGCGGCTTCGCCACCTCTCCTCCAAGAGGGGAGGATCTACGAAAAAATCTCCCCCTGTTGGAGGGGGAGCTTGGAAAACGCGTCATGCGTTTTTCAAGAGGGGGTAAAAAACGGCTCAAATCGCCCCCAGACCACCATAGGAGATGTATTTCACGCTGAGATATTCCTCCATGCCTTCGATCGCGCCTTCGCGGCCGATGCCGGATTCCTTGACACCGCCGAAGGGCGTCACCTCGGTCGAGATCACGCCGTCATTCATGCCGACCATGCCGTATTCCAGCTTCGCCGCCACACGCATGGCGCGGCCGATATCGCGAGTATAGGCATAGGCCGCCAGGCCAAACGGCGTGTCATTGGCCATGCGGATAGCCTCTTCTTCGGTGTCGAATTTGAACAGAGGCGCCACCGGACCAAAGATTTCGGTGTCGAAAATCTCCATCTGACGGTTCACCTGCGTCAGCACTGTGCCCTGATAGAACAGCGAACCCTGGTCATCGACCGCGCCACCAGTCTCAACCTTCGCGCCCTGTGCCACCGCGTCATCGACCAGATGTTTCACCTTGTCGACAGCCTTCTGGTTGATCAGCGGCCCAAGCGTCGCCGCCTCGCGCCAGCCGGGCTCCAGCTTCATCGTCTTCACCTTCTCGACCAGAGCCGCCGCGAAGCGGTCATAGATGCCAGCCTGGACGAGTATACGGTTGGCGCAAACGCAGGTCTGGCCGGAATTGCGGTATTTCGAGGCGAGTGCCCCTTCTACGGCGGCGTCCAGTTCGGCGTCATCGAAGACGATAAAGGGGGCATTGCCACCCAGTTCCATGGACACCTTCTTCATGGTGGAGGCGCAGGCGGCATAGAGCAGCTTGCCGACCGGGGTCGAGCCAGTGAAGCTGAGCTTCTTGACGCGGGTATCGGAGGTCATGACCTCGCCGACCTCCTTCGCGTGGATGCTGGTGATAATGCTGATCACACCCTCAGGCAGGCCCGCCTGCTTCGCCAGGGCATAGAGCGCCAGGGCCGAGAGCGGCGTCTCTTCCGACGGCTTGATCACCACCGTGCAGCCGGCGGCCAAGGCCGGCGACACCTTGCGGGTGATCATCGAGATCGGGAAGTTCCATGGCGTGATGGCGGCGCACACCCCGACCGGCTGCTTGATCGTCTGCAAATGCTTGCCGGGCATGGTTGCCGGGATGGTGCGGCCATAGGCGCGTTTGGCTTCCTCGGCGAACCATTCGATGAAGGAGGCGCCGTAGGTCACCTCCCCGCGGGTCTCGCGGATCGGCCGCCCCTGCTCCAGCGTCACCAGCATGGCCATGTCTTCGAGATGGGCCAGTACCAGATCATTCCATTTTTTCAGGATGATCGAGCGCGCCTTGGCGGTCAGGCCCGACCAGGCCGGAAAGGCCGCGCTGGCGGCATCAATCGCCGTCTTCGTTTCGGCCGCCCCGTGTGCCTGCACGTAGCAGAGGGTCGAGCCGTCGGCCGGATTGAGCACGGCAAAACGGTCAGCCGCCGCATCGTCGAAAATGAAGCCCTTCAACAGGGCCTTTTGTGAAGCCGTTAATTGCATGATTTATGCCTTGAAACTGATCGAAACCGCCTTGAGGTCGGCATATTTATATAGGGCGTGAAGTGAGCGATCACGACCGAAGCCCGACTGTTTTACGCCGCCAAACGGCGATGTGATGTCGCAGGCATCCCAGCCATTGATCCACACCAGCCCGGCCTTAAGCGCCTTGCCGGCGCGCATGGCCTTGCCGATATTGGCCGTCCAGACACCGGACGCCAGGCCATAAATGGTGTCATTGGCGATGCGGTAGGCGTCGGCCTCATCCTTGAAGGTCAGCACCGACAGAACCGGCCCGAAGACCTCTTCCTGCGCCAGGATATTATCCGAAACGATATCGAGTATGGTCGGTTCAACATACGCGCCGCCGCTTTCGCTACGGGCACGCTCGCCGCCCAGCAGCAGCTTGCCGCCCTCGGCCTGGCCCTTCTCGATATAGTCGAGCGCGGTATTCATCTGGCGCGGCGAGATCATGGCGCCGAACTGCGTGGCCGGATCGAAGGGATCACCGACGGTGATGGTTTTGGCGATGGCCATGACCTTGGCGACAAAGACGTCCTTGATCGACTCCTCGACCAGCAACCGCGAGGCCGCCGTACAGACCTGACCCTGATTGTAGAAAACACCCCAGGCGGCATTGGCGGCCGCGCCATCGAGATCATCGCAATCGGCAAAAACGATCTGCGGCGATTTGCCGCCCAGTTCGAGCGACACGCGCTTGAGGTTTGAGTCCGCCGAGGCACGCATCAGCATCCGACCCACCGGGCCGGAGCCGGTAAAGGTGATCATGTCGACATCCATATGATGCGCCAGGGCATCCCCCGCCTCGCCGCCCAGACCGGGAACGACATTGAACACACCCGCCGGCACGCCGGCTTCCAGCGCCAGCATCGCCGTATAGAGCGCGGTCATCGAGGAATTTTCGGCGGGCTTCAGCACCACCGAATTGCCCATGGCCAGGGCCGGCGCCACCTTCCACATCGCCATATGCAGCGGGAAGTTCCACGGTACGATAGCGCCGATCACGCCCAGCGGTTCGTGGACTACGTAGGACAGACGATCCTCAGGCGTGGGCGCCACCTCGCCATAGATCTTGTCGAGCGCCTCGGCATAGTAGCGCGCGGTATTGATGGCGGCGCCGATATCGAAACCGCGCGTATTGGCGATGGGTTTGCCGGTATCCAGGCATTCCAGCAGAGCCAGGTTTTCTGAATGCTCGTTCATGAGATCGGCCAGTTTGTGCAGGATTTTCTTGCGCACCTTCGGCGCCAGTCCGCGCCACCGACCATCCGCGAAGGCGTTCCGCGCCGCATCGACGGCATAGTCGACATCGGCAGCATCGCAGGCGGTTATCCTGTTGATCAGCTTACCGTCGCGGGATGAGTAGTTATCGAAGGTCCGGCCGGAGATGGCGGCCACTTCAGCGCCATTTATGAAAGCCTTATCCGGCAGGTTCAGGGCCTTGAATGCGGCCAGCACGCCTTCCAGTGTATCGGCAGGGCTGAGTGGAGCGGAAATCGGCATGGGACGGCCTCAAAGCGGTTTTGTGATCACAATTAGACAATGCCACTTTGTATGCTGTCAAGGCACAGTTTTGTAATCCCTAAAGCAAGAAGCCCACCACCACGCCTTCGGCGCCGACTACCACGTTGACGTGCAAAGAATGGCTCGTGATGGTGGGGTTTCTGACTTCCTATCCCCGCCGTCTCCGCTTCGGCTCCGGCGCAACCTGCGCCTTGATCGCGTCCAGCATCAGTTCCATGCCTTCATGGATATCCGCCGCCATCGAGGTCTTTACCGCCTCAGCATCGCCGGTTTCCAGCGCACGAATCATATCCTGGTGGTGATCTTTCGGCAGATGCACCGTGCCCATGCGGCCGAACACCACGCGCATGAACGGCCCGACCTGAAGCCACAGGGTCCGCGCCATGTCATAGAACAGATCGGCATCGGCCAGACGATAGATCGAGAAATGAAAATCCTGGTTGGCCTGCATATAGGCCGAGACGTCGCCCTTGCCGAGCGCCGTCATCACTGCGGCGTCGTCCTCGCGCAGGCGTTTGATAACATCCTTTGTTACCCGCGCCGTAGCGAGATAAGCCAGTTCCGGCTCGACCCACTGGCGCGCCGTCATCAGTTGCATCAGGCGCTTTTCCGTCAGGTCCGGCACGCGCAGGCGCTTGTTGGAAGGCTGCAATTCCAGCGCCTTTTCGGCGATCAGCCGCCGCACGGCCTCGCGCACCGGCATAGGCGACACGCCGAGATTATGCGCCAGGGTGCGTAAGCTTACCGGCTTGAGCGGCGGAATCTTGCCCTGAATCAGGGCTTCGGACAGGGCATCGTAAACCTGATCGTGGATTTTAGCCTCATTCAGGCTTCCGCCGGATACGCTTTCCAGACTGACGACGACCATTTCACCAAACCTCTTTGCAGCCCCATTGCATGAGGCCTATTTTTGTGATCACACTTCGGCGATCTATCTTCCAGCCTAGCATAGTTCATCCGGAAACCGTAATGAAACTGCGCGGGTTAACCATTGATATCTGTGCAAACCGGACCCCGCCCCATGATGCCTGTACTTGAAAACATGACGCCCGTGCTCGAAAACTTCTGGATGCCCTTCACGCCCAACCGCGCTTTCAAGGCCAAGCCCAAGCTTTTGGTCAGCGCGAAGGACATGCACTATACCGACGCCGACGGCCGCCAGATTCTCGATGGCACCGCCGGGCTTTGGTGCGTCAATGCCGGACATGGCCGGGCAAAGATCACCGAGGCGATCCAGGCACAAGCGGCGATCATGGATTTCGCCCCGACATTCAACATGGCGCACCCACTGGCGTTTGAATTCGCCCATAAGCTGGCCGGCATATTACCCGGCGACCTGAAACGCGTTTTCTACACCAACTCCGGTTCGGAATCGGCCGATACGGCGCTGAAGATTGCCCTCGCCTACCAGCGCACCCGCGGCCATGCCTCGAAAACCCGCCTGATCGGCCGCGAACGTGCCTATCACGGCGTCGGTTTCGGCGGCATCTCGGTCGGCGGCATCGTGCGCAATCGCATGTATTTCGGCTCGCTGCTCACCGGCGTCGATCACCTGCCGCATACCCATGATCCGAAGCTCAACGCCTTTTCGAAGGGTATTCCAGAGCATGGCGCTGACCTGGCCGACAATCTGGAACGCCTGGTCGCCCTGCACGATGCTTCCACCATAGCCGCTGTTATCGTCGAGCCGGTCGCCGGCTCCACAGGTGTGCTGGTGCCGCCGAAAGGCTATCTCCAGCGCCTGCGCGCTTTGTGCGACAAGCACGATATCCTGCTGATTTTCGATGAAGTGATTACCGGTTTCGGCCGCTTGGGCGCGGCCTTCGGCGCTGATTATTTCGGTGTGACGCCCGATATCCTGTGCATGGCCAAGGGCCTTACAAATGCCGCCGTGCCCATGGGCGCCGTGGCGGTATCCAATCGGATCTACGACACCTTCATGCAGACTGCCGACGCGCCGATCGAACTGTTTCATGGCTACACCTATTCCGGCCATCCGCTGGCCTGCGCCGCCGGCATCGCTACGCTGGAGGTCTATGCCGAAGAAGGGTTATTCGCCCGCGCCAACGACATGGCGCCCTACTGGCAGGAAGCGGTGCATAGTTTGCGTGATGCGCCGCATGTCATCGATATCCGCAATCTCGGCCTGATCGGCGGCATCGAGCTTGAGTCGCGTCCCGGCGCACCGACCGCTCGTGCGCTGGAGGTCTTCGATCGCTGTTTCGACAAGGGGCTGCTGATCCGCGTCACCGGCGACATCATCGCCCTGTCGCCGCCGCTGATCCTCGAAAGGCCCCATATCGACCAGATGGTCGAGACCATCCGCGCGGCGCTGAAAGAGACCGCTTAAGCGATACCGGTCATGCCTTTGGCGTCGAGGATAACGATAAAAACGAAGAAGGCGGCGGACGCCGCGACATTAAAAACACCGGCGGAGACATAGCGTTTTACCACTACGAAACGCAGCAAAAACAGGCAGGCGACGAAGGCGATGCAGACCTGACCGGTGGCGCCACCCTTGCCCAGTTGCATCAGCCCGCCCCACAGGAAGGCCAGCGACAGCAGCCAGTAAAGCCCGGCGCATATCACCTTGGCTGAATGCCATATCGCCTGAAGAAAGAGCATGTCCCACCCTTGTTTTTGAACAGAAATTGTCTCTAGCACGCCCCTCCGGACACAACAAAGGGTGCTTTATTCATATTGTGCCTTTATATGGTTGTGCCATTAATTCGGATCATACCCACAACGCCCCGGAAGCCTGATGTTCAATTTCTCCAGCCAGCTCGAAAACCTGAAATCCTCAATCATCGGCCTTGTCCTGCTGCTGGCCAGCGCCATTATCGGCCTGATCTGGGTCAGTATCGGCCTTTACAGCCTGGCGGTGAGGTTGCTGGGCGATCTGTGGGGACCGTTGGCCCTGGGTGGTATTTTCCTGCTGCCGATCGCGATCTACCTGATCGTCAAGGCCCTGCCGCACAACAAGGAAAAGCGCCGCCAGTCGCTGATCGACGAGGCTTTCTCGAAATCGACCGTCGGCAGCATTTCCAACCTGATCGACAATCTGTCCGGCGTTTCGCCCGTGCTGGCGACGGTGGCCGCCATCGTCGCCGGATTCATGGCGACGCGCTTCCCGCAATACCTGCCGATGTTCTCGCAGATCGTCAGTTCGCTGGGGGAGGAATTCAAGCTGCACAAGGTGCGCCGCGCCGAATCGAAGGTACGCAAGGCCCGCGCCGAATATGAACGCGCCGCCACCCCGACACCGCCGGATGTAGAGCCGGTGGTCAAGCGCCGTCGCAAGAAGAACGACGACCCCTACGCGGATATGTAAACAAAAAGCCCGGCGGATGATCGCCGGGCTTTTTCATTTTTTAAAGATCTTCCTTGAGGATGGCCATCTCGAAAAGATAGGAGCCGGCCTCGTCTTCATCGACATAGACCACGCCGACAAAATCCTCGCCGATATAGACCTCGGCGGAATCCTTCTGCTTGCGCGGCTTGATCTCAAGCCCCTTGGTCTGGAAGGTCTTGAAGAGATAGTCCTGAACCTTGGCGATTTCGGCGGGGGTCATGATAGGCCTCAGAATAAATTTGCGGTTGCGATCCTCATCGCAGCCGGATGATGCGCAAACTTAAGCACAATTCGCCGGGCCTGAGGATAAACTTTATGTGTGGGCAGCTTTAAAGCCCCTGACCGCCGGGCGCAAATGCAAACGCCTGTTTTCCACAATGTCCGCGTTTTGGGGCCGCGTTTTGACCGCTGACCTCAGATCGAATAGTCGAGATCGATATCCGGCATGGTGTGGTCCATCTGGCGGGCCGGATCGTCGCAGGTCTTGCAATTGATCAGCTTGGCCGGCACGCCCGCCGCCGTGCAGTGGGCCGGCACTGGCTTCAAAACGACCGAACCCGAAGCGATCTTGGCGTAATCGCCGACGGTGATATTGCCGAGCACATTGGCGCCGGCACCGAGCAGAACGCCCTTGCCGATCTTGGGGTGACGGTCGCCGCGTTCGGCGCCGGTGCCGCCCAGGGTCACGCCTTGCAGGATGGAGCAGTCATCGCCCACCACCGCCGTTTCGCCGATAACGATGCCGGTGCCGTGGTCAAGGAAGACGCCCTTGCCGATGCGCGCCGCCGGATTGATGTCAATCTGGAACAGTTCCGACACCCGGCTCTGGAGGAAATGCGCCATGGTGAAGCGCCCCTGTTGCCACAGGCGATGCGACACACGGTAGATTTCCAATGACAGGAAACCCTTGAAATACATGAAGGCCTGCATATAACCCTTGGCGGCCGGATCACGCTCATAAACCGCTTGCAGGTCCGCTTCGGCGAATTCCACGAGGCTCGGATCGTCGGCGTAGATTTTCTGCACCATTTCACGCAGGGTAATGCCGCGCATGGCGTCGTCACCCAGCTTTCGGGCAATATGGTAGGACAGCGCGCTGGCCAGGTCATCATGCGACAGGATGGTGGAATAGAGCATGGAGGCCAGACCTGGTTCAGCCGTCAGGGCGTCGGACGCCTCCTGACGCAGGCACAGCCAGATCGGCTTGTCGTCCGGATTGATGACCTCGAAAATCTGAGCCATGAGAAGCGCCTTCAAAAAATTCTAGCTGAGTATAGCATCTCGCAGATGCGGGAGCAATTCGCCTGTGACAGCCATATGGTGTAGCCGCAATACACTGACAACGGTTAAGCCATCGCGAACCTGGCCTTTTATCACCGCGTCGAGCAGAATTTTGAACGGTACGCGGGCATATTCGAAAGCCTCGGTTTCATCCGGCGCCCGATCGCTCTGGCTCAGGCCCGTAGCGAGAAAACAAACCGCGACCTCGTTGGTGACCGAGTTGGACATATCGAACGACAGGATTTCATGCAGGTGCGCTGCCTCAAGGCCGGTTTCTTCCTTGAGTTCGCGGAAGGCGGCGGTGCGCGGGTCTTCATCGAACGGCCCGCCGCCTTCGGGCAACTCCCAGCTATAGGCATCGACCGCAAACCGCGCCTGACCGACCAATGACACCGTGCCGTCATCGTGCAGCGGCAGTACGGCGATGGCGCGATTGGCGAACTTCACCAACCCGTAATGCGCCGGATGGCCGGTCGGGGTGATCACGTCATGGCTCTCGATGCGAATCCACGGGTTCTGAAAGACCGTTTCCGACGTCACGCTTTGCCATTGCGGACGGACATCGGCGCGGTCTTCGCTGTCCCAGACCGGCAGCTTGGGTGTTTTATCCATCGCGCATCACCTATATGGTCGGGGCAGATTCGATTTTGAAAGCCTTAGCATGTCCCTCCCTGATTTTGACCAGTCACCGATCGAATTCGGCCAGCCCGTACCGCAAAAAAAGTCCGTCGAGGTGCTGGATGCCCTGTTCCATCGCCGCAGCGCCCCCGCACCGACGCTCGGCCTGCCCGCCCCTTCACCTGCGGAAATGGACCTGCTGATCAGGATCGGCTTCCGCGTGCCGGATCATGGCAAGCTCGGTCCGTGGCGGATCGTGCGCTTTACGCCTGAGAGCAAGGCGAAGCTGGTAGAAAAACTGAAAGCCCTGGCCGAGAGCCGCGATGATCGCCAGGCCGTGGGCGCCCTGCAAAAGCTGTCGATTCCCCCTGAGGCTTTGCTGGTGATTTCCAACCCGGTCTTTCCGTACAAGAAGCCGCTCTGGGAACAGCAGCTTTCCGCCGCCGCCGTCTGCCAGACCCTGCTGATCGCCGCCGGCGCCCTGGGTTACGGCGCCAACTGGATCACCGACTGGTATTCCTATGACGACGAAGCGAAAACGCTGCTGGGCCTGACCGAGGGCGAAAATGTCGCCGGCTGGATCTTCCTCGGAACGCCCACCGAAGCGCCGCTGGAACGCGAACGTCCGGATTATGATAGTCGAGTTAGCTGGTGGGAAGGCTAAAATTGCTTCGTGATTTCGCTCAAATTATCCGGTCTACGCAGCCATCTTTGCCAAATCCAGCCATATATTGCTGCAGGCAGGAAGCCGGCCAGTAATGAAAGCACCAGTGTAATCAGCAATGGCATGGCCGCTTTGTCAAGATGGCCGGCATACGCCAAAACCGCGCTATTAAAGGCAAGTTCCCATAGCCGAACAAGAGATATTTCGCAGCCGGTTATAAAAAGAATATAGCTTAGGAGCGGCGGTGCGGAACAGCGGTTACGCCCGATATAAATTTCCGTACCCGCCCATGCCAATAACGGTATGACCGCCTTACCGATCAGCGAGAAACCTACCCGGCCGATTGTATAGTGAAAGGCGCAAACAATAAGGCTTCCGGCTATCATCACGATCAAAGTGCGAAACCAGAAATTTCCCCAAAGCCCCCTCATCTGCACCTATCCCCGTCCGCGATAGGTTGGCACGCCGAAGTCGGGCACATAGACTCCCTTCGGCGCTTCACCCGTCTGCCAGAAGACATCGATCGGAATGCCGCCGCGCGGATACCAGAAGCCGCCAATGCGCAGCCAGCGCGGATCAAGCAGTTCCTTCAGGCGCTTGGCGATATAGATGGTGCAGTCCTCATGGAAGGCGCCGTGATTGCGGAAACTGGTCAGGAACAGCTTCAGCGATTTCGACTCGACCAGCCAGTCACCCGGCACATAGTCGATGACCAGATGGGCGAAATCCGGCTGTCCGGTCACCGGGCACAGCGAAGTGAATTCCGGCGCGGTAAAGCGCGCGACATAATCGACATCGCTATGCGGATTGGGCACGCGCTCAAGCGTCGCCTGGGCGGGATCATCGACAGGACGAGCATCGCCGCCTAGTTGGGTCAGGTTATCGGTATAATGGCTCATACGCTGGATATAGACCGACAGCCTCACACTTTCAACTTTACGCGAACGTCAATTTATGATGAGTTGCCCCAAACAGAGGAAACATCATGACTGTCCCCGCTTCGCTTACGAAAAACCTGCGTTTCCCAGCGGTCGCCGCACCGATGTTCCTTGTCTCCGGCCCCGAACTGGTTATCGCCACCTGCAAATCCGGCATGATCGGCACCTTCCCCGCGCTCAATCAGCGCACCACGGAAGGCTATGCGGAATGGCTGACGCAGATCAAGGCGGCGCTCGGCCCCGATGATGCCGCCTATGGCGTCAACCTGATCGTCCACAACACCAATACGCGCCTGATGGCCGATATTCAGATCACCGTCCAGCATCAAGTGCCGTTGGTGATTACCTCGCTCGGCGCGGTCAAGGATATCGTCGATGCCGTGCATTCATACGGCGGCGTGGTCTTTCATGATGTCATCAATGCCCGCCACGCCAAAAAGGCCGCCGATGCCGGTGTGGACGGACTGATCCTGGTGGCGGCCGGCGCCGGCGGTCATGCCGGCAACCAGCACCCCTTCGCCCTGATTAATGAAATCCGCCAGTTTTTCAGCGGCACCATTCTGCTTTCCGGCGCCATCTCGACCGGCGGTGATGTGGCGGCCGCTTTGATGGCCGGCGCTGACCTCGCCTATATGGGCACGCGCTTTATCGCCACCAAAGAGGCGCGCGCCGGCGACGATTACAAGGAGATGTTAGTCGAGACGACCGCCAAGGACATCACCTATACCGACGCGATTTCCGGCATCAACGCCAACTTCCTGACGCCCTCCCTGATCCAGAATGGCCTCGATCCAGCGGCGGCAAAAGACCCGCACCACAAGATCGACATGGCCGAGGAACTGAACAGCGAGGCCAAGGCGTGGAAAACCATCTGGTCTGCCGGCCAGGGCGTCGGGTCAATCCACGAAGTCCTGCCGGTGGCAGATCTGGTCGGCCGCCTGAAGACCGAGTTTCATATCGCTAACGAAGCCTTCGCCGCCAAGGCCAAGCCGTACGGCCTTTAAGACCTTCTCCTCCCTTGCGAAGCGGGGGAGGTGTCGCCACGCAGTCGGCGACGGAGGGGGCCGTTTTGTAAGTATAGCCCCCTCCGGCGAGACAAGCTCGCCACCTCCCCCGTTTCACAGGGTAGGAGATTTATGCAAATACGCTCAAAGCCTGCTCTAGATCGGCAATCAGATCATCCGGGTCTTCCAGTCCCACGTAAAACCGCACGGCCGAGCCTTGCAGATACGGATCAGGCTCGTCACTCAGGCGTGTACGGCCGCGGATCTGCGGTTCGGAATTGGTGGCCAGGCTCTCATAGCCGCCCCAGCTAAAGCCCAGGCCGAACAGCTTGAGTTTGTTGAGGAAGGCCTGTGACTGCTTGTCACCATTGCCCTTGAACAGCGCCATGAACAGGCCATTGGCGCCGGTGAAATCGCGCTTGAAAATCTCGTGGCCCGGATGATTTTCCAGCGCCGGATGGACCACTTTCAGCACTTCCGGGCGGCCTTCCAGCCATTTGGCGACCTTCAATGCGCTGTCACCCGATTGCTTCAGGCGCAGGTGCAGCGAGCGGATGCCGCGCGAGGCCAGATAGCTCTCGTCGGCCGAGGTAAAGAAGCCCCAGGCCTTGATATTATCGTGCAACACCTTGCCGAGCTTCGGGTCCGTGACCGACACCGAACCGATCAGCACGTCGGAGTGGCCGCCGACATATTTGGTCAGGGCCTGCATGGAAAGATCGACGCCATGCGCCAGTGGCTTGAAGAGCACGCCGGCGCCATAGGTGTTGTCGCACAGGGTCAGGATGCCTGCCGCCTTCGCCAGCCTAGCGATACCGGGAATATCCTGGATATCGAAGGTCAGTGATCCGGGGCTTTCGACATAGATCATCTTCGTCTGCGGCGTGGCCAGCGCCAGCACCTCTTCCGGCGACAGGCGCGGCTCATAATAGCGCGTGATGACGCCGAAACGCTTCATCTGGGTGTCTAGAAAACGGCGCACCGGGCGGTAGCAGGAATTAACCACCAGGATTTCGTCGCCGGCGGCAAGGAAGGCGAACATCGGCAGAGTCAGCGCCGCCAGACCAGACGGCAGGATAAACGACTCCTGCGCGCCTTCCAGTTCGGCAATCAGGCGGCAGAGTTCGTTCTGCGTCGAGAGACCATCCGTGCCATAGGTCGGCTTGATGTCGTCATTATAGAGCATTTCCGCGTTTTCAAACAGCACGGTAGAACCGCGCTCCACGGCCGTATTGACCGCGCGACGCGAGTTCTTGCGGCCCAGCGTGGCGCTGGTCAGGCGGGTGGTCTCTTTTGGGCTGTTGGGCATATCAGGCACTCGAAAAAGGCGGGAGAGTATACGATCTCTTCAACCGCGAAACGCCCACAAGCGCAAGCCATAAGAACTGAGGACACCGGTCAGTGGGACTGATCAGCAAAAGCCCCGCAGAAAATATCTGCGGGGCTTTTTGTTTCATGCGGCTTTCGTAGCCTTTTTATCGAACCGGCCGTAGAAGGTTTCCCCCTTCGCGGCCATGTCCCGCAGCAATTGCGGCGGAGCGAAGCGCTCACCATAGGCCCTGGTCATGCGATCCAGTTCCGCGACGAACTGCGCAATGCCAATCGAGTCCATCAGCGAGATAATCCCGCCCGACCATGGCGCGAAGCCCCAGCCAAGGATCGAGCCGACATCGGCCTCACGCGGATCGGTGATGACGCCTTCCTCGAAGCAACGCGCCGCCGTCACGGCCTGGACATAGAGCAGGCGCTTCTTCAGTTCCTCGACCTCAGCCGGATTGGCCTCGGCCATCGTCACAGGGAACATGTCGAGCGTGCCCGACCACAGGGTCTTGGGCGCGCCCTTGGCTTCCGGATAGTCGTAGAAACCCTTGCCGTTCTTGCGGCCGAGGCGGCCATCGGCGACCATCTGGGCCACTTCCTTTTCGCCGGGGATCGGCTGATAGGCATCGCCCATCGCCTTGGCAGTTTCGGAGGTGATCTTGGTCAGCAGGTCGAGCGCCACATCGTCCATCATTTCCAGCGGGCCACGCGGCATGCCGGTCATGCGGCCGGCATTGTCGATCAGCGCTGGCGCCACGCCTTCCGACCACATGATCATGCCTTCGGCGGTGAAGGGAATGAAACAGCGGTTGGCGAAGAAGAAGCGCGAGTCATTGACCACCACCGGCGTCTTCTTGATCTTGAGCGCGTAGTCGATCGCCTTGGCCACCGTGGCGTCTGACGTCTTTTCGCCGCGGATAATCTCGACCAGCATCATCTTGTCGACCGGCGAGAAGAAGTGGACGCCGATATAGTTTTCGGCATGTGAGGAAGCACCGGCCAGCAGCGAGATCGGGATGGTTGAGGTATTGGTGCCGAAGATCGGCGCCTCTTTGCCATTGGCATAGAGCGGCGCCTCGGCCTGCTTGGTCACCTGTTCCTTGAGATCGGTGTTTTCAAACACGGCCTCAACCACCAGATCCGACCCGGTGATGGCGGCATAGTCCGGCGTGGCGGTGATCAGGTCGAGCACGCCTTGCGCCTTTTCCTGGCTCATCTTGCCGCGCGACACCGACTTCTTTAGCAGGTCTTCGCAATGCGCCTTGCCCTTGTCGGCCGACGCCTGATCGCGGTCAAGCAGGATAGTCTTAATGCCGGCCAGGGCGCTGACATAGGCGATGCCCGCCCCCATCATGCCGGCGCCGATCACGGCCACCTGGGTGACGTCCGTCTTCGGCACACCGGCCGGACGACCGGAGCCCTTGCCGATGGCCTGCATCGACATGAAGAAGGTGCGGATCATCGCCTTGGCCTGCGGCGTCGCCAGGGTTTTGCAGAAGAAGCGGCTCTCGATCCGGATGGCGGTATCGAACGGCACCTGCAGGCCCTCATAGACCGAATGCATCAGGTTGAGGACGGCCGGATAATTGCCATAGGACTGTTTGCGGATCAGGGCGTTGCCCATCATGAATATCTGCGCACCGGCCGGATGGTAAGGGCCACCGCCGGGGATCTTGAAATCCTTCTTGTCCCAGCGCGCGACCGGATCGCCTTTTGTCTTGATCCAGGTCTTGGCAGCTTCCACCACCTTGTCGTCATCGGTGACTTCATCGACAATACCGGCGGCCAGAGCTTCGGCCGGCTTGAACGACTTGCCCTCCGACATGGCCATCAGCGCCGCCTGGACGCCGATCAGGCGCGGCAGACGCTGCGAGCCGCCGCCACCGGGGAACAGGCCGATCTTGACTTCCGGCAGGCCGATCTGGACTTTCGGCCCGTTCGACAGCACGCGGTAATGACAGGCGAGCGAGACTTCCAGCCCGCCGCCGAGCGCCAAGCCATTGATGGCCACGGCCACCGGCTTGCCGCAGGTTTCGAGCAGGCGATAGACGCGGTTCATCTCGAAAGCGGCGTCGAAACTGGCCTTCAGGACCGATTGCTCATCTGTTGCGCCGCCCTTAGCTTCCCACGCGCCCGAGAGCATTTCTTCCAGATCGGCGCCGGCGCAGAAGCCGGTCGTCTTGCCGGAGGTCAGGACCACGCCCTTGACGGCGGCATCCGTCTTGGCACGTTCGGCGATAGTGGCCAGATCGGCCAGCGCGCCCTTGGTGAAGGTGTTCATCGACTTGCCGGGCACGTCGAAGGTGCAGAGCAGGATGCCGTCGGCGTCGAGATCGGTTTTGAAGTTTTCCATGTGTGTCTCTCCCTGCTTTTCTTAAACGCGCTCGATCACGGTGGCCGTAGCCATGCCGCCGCCGACGCACAGCGTCACCAGCGCGGTTGATTTGCCGGAACGTTCCAGCTCATCGAGGACGGTCCCCAAGATCATCGCACCGGTCGCGCCCAGCGGATGGCCCATCGCAATCGCGCCGCCGCAGACATTGATCTTGTCGTGCGGGATATCGAGCACCTGCATGTAGCGCAGCACCACGGCCGCGAAGGCTTCGTTGAGTTCGTAGAGGTCGATATCACCGATGCCCATGCCGAGCTTCTTGAGCACCTTTTCGGTGACGTAGGACGGGCCGGTCAGCATGATTGAGGGTTCAGAACCAATCGAAGCCGTGCCGAGGATGCGGGCGCGCGGCTTGAGGCCGGTGATTTTGCCAGCCTCTAACGATCCCACCAGCACCGCGCCGGAGCCATCGACGATCGACGATGAATTGCCGGGCGTATGGACGTGATTGACGCGCTCGACTTCCGGATAACGCTGGTTGATGACCGCGTCGAAAGCCATTTCACCGAAGGCGGCAAAGGATGGATTCAGACCACCCAGGGTCTGCATGTCGGTCGCCGGGCGGATGGTTTCATCGTGATCCAGGGCAATAATGCCCATCTGATCCTTGATAGGCACGATGGATCTGGCAAAGCGCTTCTCGGCCCAGCTTTGCGCCGAGCGCTTGTGGCTTTCGACCGAATAGGCGTCGACATCGGTGCGCGAGAAGCCCCACTTGGTGGCGATCATGTCGGCGGATACGCCCTGCGGCACGAAGTGGCTCGGGAAAGCCGCCGCCACGTCTATGGCCCAGGCGCCGCCGTCTGAGCCCATCGGCACGCGACTCATGCACTCGACGCCACCGCCGATGGCCATGACCGCCTCGCCGGACACCACCTTGGCGGCGGCGATATTGACGGCTTCAAGCCCTGATGCGCAAAAGCGGTTAACCTGCGCGCCAGGAACCGTTTCGGCATAACCGGCGGCCAGCACTGCGGCACGGCCGATATCGCCGCCCTGCTCACCGACCGGCGTCACGCAACCCCACGAGACATCATCGACGATCGCCGTATCGAGTTGATTGCGCTCGGCCAGGGTGCGCAGCACCTGCGCCGACAGATCAAGCGCCGTAATCTGGTGCAGCGAGCCGTCCTTCTTGCCCTTGCCGCGCGGCGACCGCACATGATCATAGATATAGGCTGAATTTTCCGGACTGGGCATGGACAGGTTCCTCTGCTTTGGGGGCATTTTTTGATGACGCATAGATGCGCTTTGTTTACGCGAACGTCAAGATAAACGCTAAAAATAATCTACTGGAATCCGGCGGAAATTCGCGTCCCGCGCATCTAATTATCATACAATTTACTTGACCCGCTCCGCCTCACGGATTAGGTCAATTATACGATAATTTCGGGACACACATATGGATACCTCCGCGCCTCTCTCAACAATCGCCGCTAAAACCACAATCCGCAAGATAGAAACCTTCGCCGTGCCGCCGCGCTGGCTGTTTGTGCGGATCGAAAGCGATGACGGCGCCGTCGGCTGGGGGGAAGCCTCGCTGGAAGGGCATACCGAGGCGACACAGGCCGCCTTCGCCGAAATCCGCGAACGCTTTATCGGCCATGACGCCGACCGTATCGAAGATATGTGGCAGGTCTTCTATCGCCTCGGTTTTTATCGTGGCGGCCCGGTGCTGATGTCGGCCCTGTCCGGCTTCGATCAGGCGTTGTGGGATTTGAAAGCCCGCCGTCTCGGCGTGCCGGTGTGGCAATTGCTCGGCGGCCAGGTGCGCGACCGCGTTCAGGTCTATGCCTGGATCGGCGGCGACCGGCCGTCTGATGTCATCGACGCCGGCAAGTCGCGGCTGGCGCAGGGCTTCAAGGCGGTCAAGATGAACGCCTCGGAAGACATGGGCTGGCTCGATTCGCCGCGCGTGCTCGATGAGGTGATCGAACGCTTCACTTCGGTGAAAAGCCTTGGCCTTGATGTCGGCATGGATTTCCACGGCCGCGTTCATAAGCCGATGGCCAAGCAACTGGCCCATGCACTGGAACCATTGCGGCCATTGTTCATCGAGGAGCCGCTGCTTTCGGAACATATCGAGGCTATCGAGCAATTGTCGAAACTGACCACCACGCCGATCGCCCTGGGTGAGCGCCTGTACAGCCGCTGGGATTTCAAACCCTTCTTTGAAAAGGCCTGCGTCGATATCATCCAGCCAGACCTCAGCCACGCCGGCGGCATTTCGGAATGCAAGCGCATCGCTGCCATGGCCGAAGCCTATGATGTCGCCATCGCCCCGCATTCACCGCTGGGGCCGCTGGCCCTGGGCGCCTGTATGCAACTGGCGATTTCGACGCCGAACCATGTCATTCAGGAGATGTCACTCGGCATCCACTACAATACCAACGGCCACGACCTGCTGTTCTACATGAAGAACCCGGAAGTGTTCGACGTGAAGGATGGCTATGTCGAAGCCCTGCAAGGCCCCGGCCTCGGTGTCGAGATCGACGAGGACAAGGTGCGCGAAATGGCCAAGGACTGCCCGCCGTGGCGCAATCCGGCGTGGCGCGGCCCGGATGGCTACGTGCGGGAATGGTAGAACCTAAGCAAGATACCCCACCACCATTGCTGCGCAATGGTGGTGGGGTATCTTGCTTTTCTTTCCCAACCACTTATCCTAAAACGCCTTAACTCAGACAAAAACAGGATCAGGAACCATGACCGCCATTCTCCGCCGCTCCGCTCCCGGCGCCATTCTTGGTGAGGGGCCTTTGTGGTCGAAACGCGATCAATGCGTCTACTGGGTCGATATCCTGTCGCACAACCTGCACGCCTATTACCTCAGCGGCGAAAGCAAGACCTGGCACTTCCCCGAACCGATCGGCTGGGTAATCGAACGCGCGCAAGGCGGCTTCATCGCTGGCCTGATGTCGGGCTTCGCCGAGGTCACGCTTGAACCGTTGACGATCAAGCATATTGCCACGCCCTATCCGCACGAACCGGAAAACCGCCTGAACGATGCCAAGGCCGACGATCTTGGCCGCATCTGGGCTGGCTCCATGCACAAGCCGATCACCAAGGTTTCCGGCGCGTTTTACCGCCTGAACACCGACCTTTCGTGGCAGGAGGTCGATGGCCCCTACAAGATCGCCAACGGGCCGACCTTCTCGGCCGACCACGCCACCGTCTATCATACGGATACCGGCAAGAACGAAATCTACGTCTTCGACGTCATCGACGGCGAACTGGCCAACAAGACCTTGTGGCTGACCTTCCCGGAAGACTGGGGTGGCCCGGACGGCATGACCACCGACGCACAAGGCGGCATCTGGATCGCGCATTGGGGCCCTGGCCGCGTCACCCGCTTCAATCCCGACGCCACGGTCGATTTCTCCATCGACCTGCCCGCCAAGCAGATCACTTCGCTCTGCTTCGCCGGCGATACGCTCGACCGCGTGTTCGTCACCTCAGCGGCGGAAGGCCTGCCGGAAGACCGCGAAGGCGGCACCCTGTTCGAGATCCCCGCGCCGCTGCTGCGTGGCCACACCGGCCTTGCCCCCCAACAGTTCAAGGGCTGATCCGTGACCACCGGACATGGATTGCAACACCTTCTGAACGCCTCCGCGTACCGCCGGTAAAACTCCGGTGGATAAGGTGTCCGCGTGATGCTAAACCCGCCGCGTAAATATCGGATTCCATGAAGATTGATCACATGACCTACGCTGCACCCGCCCTGATAGCCGCTGACTGGGGCACTACAAATTTCCGCCTGTTCCTTTTCGGCACCGATGGCCAGATCATCGCCAAGCACACCGCTAATATCGGCCTGAGAAACCTCGGCGTCCTGACCTTCGAACAGGCCCTGCTGTCGGTCATGAAGGGCGATTTCGACCGCCCGGACCTGCCGATCCTGCTCTCCGGCATGGTCGGCTCGCGTACCGGTTGGGTCGAAGCGCCCTATCAGGCCTGCCCGTCGAGCCTGAAGGACATCGCCACCCATCTGGTCGATGCGCCATCCGAAAAACTGAAAGTGAAGATCGTGCCTGGCCTTCGCGCCCCGGCCGATCACGAGGGCCTGCTCAATGTCATGCGCGGCGAGGAAACCCAATTGTTTGGCTTAGGCGACGGCGTGTTCGTCCTGCCCGGCACCCACTCCAAATGGGCCGTGGTGGAAGAAAACGTCATCGAGGGCTTCAGTTCCTATATGACCGGCGAAATGTTCCAGGTCCTCAAACGCCACTCGATTCTCGGCGACCTGATGGATAATGACAAGGACGATGAAACCGCCTTCAAGCTGGGTGTTGATCGCGCCATGACCGATAAATCCTTCCTGTCGCTGATCTTTTCCGTGCGCACCGAAGGCCTGTTCGGCCACATCAAGCCGGAAAGCCTGTCGTCCTATATGTCCGGCCTGCTGATCGGCTCGGAAATCCGCGCCGAGAGCATCCGCCACGGCATTCGCCCGGTCGGCATTGTCGGCGACGGCACCCTCAGCAATCTCTACAAACGCGCCCTCACCCACACCGGCTTTACCGATATCACCATCCATGATGGCGATGCGGCGGCGGCGGCGGGTCTGTGGGCCATCGCCCATGAAGGAAAACTGGTATTATGACGTTAATGGAACAGTGGCAGGACGCCCTGAAAACCTTGCCCCTGGTGGCGATTCTGCGCGGCCTGCGTCCGGCGGAAGCGCTCGATGTCGGTGAAATGCTGGTACAGGCCGGTTTCCGTATTGTCGAAGTGCCGCTCAATTCGCCCGATCCGTTCGACTCGATCAAGCGGCTGGTTCAGACGCTCGGCAAGCGCGCCATTGTCGGCGCCGGTACGGTGCTGACAGTCGCCGATGTCGAGACGCTTCATGCGGCCGGCGGGCAAATCTGCATTTCGCCCAACGCTAATCCGGACGTTATCCGCCGCGCCAAGGCGCTCGGCCTGATTTCCTTCCCGGCCTTTTTCACGCCGACCGAGGCCTTTTCGGCGATCGATGCCGGCGCCGACGCCATCAAGCTGTTCCCCGCCGAACTGGCCGGCACCACCGGCCTGAAAGCGATGAAGGCGGTGTTGCCGAAGCATATTCCGGTCTTTCCGGTCGGCGGCGTCACGCCTGACAATATGAAGGATTTCCTTGAGGCCGGCGCTGCCGGTTTCGGTATCGGCTCGGCGGTCTTCAAGCCGGGCGATACGCCGGAGATCGTCTACAAGAAGGCCAGGGCCTTCGTCGAAGGCTGGGAAGCGCTTCACAAAGCATAAAAAAGCCGCCGGAAGCTAAATCGCTTTCGGCGGCTTTTTCATTCAGGTGAGACTTACTGCACGATCCTGAGTTTGCCGATCCGCATGAAGATATCCGCCATCGTGGCATTCAGTTGCGACGCCGATTTGAGATCGTAGTAATAGATCGTCTTGCTGGCGCATTTTTGCAACATGCTGCTGTTACCCTCCATCACGCGAACCACAAAGACGGTGATCCCCTTATCCTTCGCCGCCTGACACGCCAGGGCCGTGCGGGCATCGATGGAACTACTTTGGCTCTGACCGTACCAACGATCTCCCGTATTCTCGCCATCAGTGACAAGGATCATATACTTGTCCATCTTCGGATCGCCCCAGGCCACGCCTTCAGTATAGGGCGCCTCCGGAGACAGCAATTCCATGCCCATCTGCACGCCAATGGTGATGTTCGTACTGCCATTGGCCGTCAAGCCATTCACGTAGGTTTTCGTTTCGCTGATGCTTGTCTTCATATCCTGTATCACCTTAGGCGACGAACTGTTGCAGTCCACAGCCGGATAGGCGCTGTCGGGGATATCGGCATTGTAGGCGTCTGCCAGGGTATCATAGGGCTGACCGCGATCCACAAGGCAGCCGGTCCAACTGCTCGCATAATTGGTTTTTATCGGCGAGAAGGGTGTGTAATCCGTCGGGTTGTAGTTGGTATAGGCCGAATAATCGGGTTGATTCTTATTTGCCGAATATTCAGGAGGCGCGGACGTTATTTTGTGCGTTGCCGGATCGATGGTGACCGTGACCGTAGAGGTATAAAGCGTGTAATTATTCTTGGCGATTTTTTCATATGACCTGGCCGTCGCTGAATATGTGCCTGCGGAATTATCCAGCATGTAGAACATTTTTGACGCTGCATTTGACAGGCAACTGGATTTGTTGCTGGACTTGGCGTCGTTACATATCGCGTTATAGACCTGATATGCGGCCAGACAGGCGTAATAACGGCCCGTAACTTTATTTTCAGTCGTCGAGCACTTGGTATAATCAACATAGGCGTTGGTCGCGCTCGTCGGCATCCGCACCTGCGTATTGAACGGCACCACGCCGACCTTGACCTTGGAGCTGTTTTGGCCGTTGGCGTCGAGCAATGAATTCAGCACCGAAGTGACGCTCGATTTCAGGTTGGTCAGTTTGCTGTTATCGTTCATCGAACCGGTGACATCGAGTACGAACGCCAGCTCGAACGGATTGATCTCGGACTGGGCGGTGGAACTGACCGTCAGGGTCTGCGTGCCCAGACCGACCAGGCCAAGGAAAATCGGCTTGATCGTCGCCGTCGCCGTATAGTTCAGTTTCGAGACATTGCTAACGACGGTTTTCTTGAGGCTATGTTCGCCCAGCGTAACATCTTTATCATCGAAATTGTCATCAAAGGCCTGCTGCGCCGCTTTCCCGGAGATATCATCGCCCTGACTGGCGGTCAGAGCGCCGCGCAGGACGGCGATATCCGCAGCATCCTGCATCTTGTTGCGCGCGTCATTGATGCGTGAAAAATCGATGGCGCCGCCGGTTATGGCGACCAGAAACAAGGCGCTCAAACCGAAAATGATAGCGACGTTACCGCCCGTATGGCTTTGGAACCTGTTCCACAGCCCGGATTTTGCAGACATGACTGGCCCCATAAAAATTTCGCCCGTCAGCAGTCTTGCCATCATATGTTTAAAAAATAGAGATCACACGTAGTAAACGATCCAGCTATATTTATTAACCAGCCATGAGCGCCCGCCGAAACCACCGGTTCCGGACGGGCTTCTGGCTTACTTCTTTTCCGGCAGGGCGTAGGCGATCAGGTAATCACCTTCGGGCGTCTTCATGAAATGGTGCCCGCCGGCCATGATAACTACATATTGCCGGCCATTCTGCTCATAGATCATCGGATTGGCCTGGCCGCCAGCCGGCAGGGTAGCCTGCCAAAGGGTCTTGCCTGTGCGGATATCGATGGCGCGGAATTGATTATCCGTCGTCGCGGCGATAAAGATCAGCCCGCCCGCCGTCACCGCCGGCCCGCCATTATTCGGCGTGCCAATGGTGATCGGCAGCAATGACGGGATGCCGAAGGGGCCGTTGCGACGGGCATCGCCAAAGGCGTGATCCCACAGGGTCTTGCCGGTTTTCAAATCAAAGGCCCGGATGCCCCCGTAAGGCGGCTGCTTGCACAGCATACCCGTGAAAGGCAGAAGCCAGCCGGCATTGACATCGATGGCGAAGGGCGCGCCTTCCTGCGCACCGGCCCCTTCGGCGCCGCTCTTGCCGGTGTTCCTCGGATCGCCGACAGCGTAAATGCCGCGATCATCCGCTTCCTTGCGGGTTAGGAGGCGGTCATAGTTGGGCGTCAGGTTGTAGTTGGCGACCACCACCCCGCGACGCGGATCTACCGCCACGCTGCCCCAGTCCGAGCCGCCATTATAGCCCGGATATTCAATGAACGGCCGGTCAAGCGTCGGCGCCGTATAGGGACCGGTATAGCTCGCCTTGCGGAACTGAATGCGGCAGATCATCTGGTCGATCGGCGACATGCCCCACATCGACGCCTCCGTCATGTCCTTCTCACGGACATTCTGATACTTTGAAAAGGGCTGAACCGGGCTGCGTTCCTGCGGCTCGACGCCACCGACCTCAGCCTTCATCTGGCCGACCTCGGTCAGCGCCTTGCCGGTGCGGCGATCAAGCACGTAGAAATCGCCCTGCTTGGTCGGCAGCAGGATCGCCGGCACCATCTGGCCATTCACCGGGAAGTTGACGAGCGACACCTGCGAACCCTGGTCGTAGTCCCAGACATCATTGATCGCCGTGTGGAACACCCAGACCGGCTTGCCGGTCTTGACATCGAGCGCGACAAGCCCTGACGAATACATCTTCTCCGCCGGACGGCGCTGGCCGCTGAGATAGTCCGCCGCCGAATTGCCCATCGGCAGGTAGACATAGCCGAGTTGCTCATCGCCCGTGGCGGTGGTCCACATGTTGGGCGTGCCCCGTATATAGGTGTCTCCCGGCGGCGGTGCGCCGGTCCGGTCCGGGCGCATCATGTCCCAGGCGAAACGGAGCTGGCCGGTGATCGCGTCATAGCCCTGAATGACACCCGAAGGCGCCCATTTGTACTGGCCGTCCTGAACCTGATGACCGGTGACGACCACCCCCTGCACGATGGCCGGCGCGGCGGTGATGGCGACCATCGACGGGATAATCTTGCCCATGCCCTCGGTGATCTTCACCTGCCCGCCGGTGCCGAAGCCCTGACACGGCTGGCCATTACGCGCATCGACGGCGATAACGCGGCCGTCGAGCGTGCCCTCGAATATCCGTTCGGCGCACGGGCTGCCGGGAGCCGCCGCCGGCACCTTGTAATAGGTAACCCCCCGGCAGGCGGCGGTATAGGGAATGGCCTCGTTCGGCACCTTGGGATCGAAACTCCAGCGCTTCTTGCCGGTGGCGGGGTCGAGCGCGTACATCTCATTCATGCCGGTGCAGCCATAAAGCGTATCACCGACCTTGATCGGTGTGGTTTCTGCGCCCCATTTGTCGGGCTGATTGCCGGTGCGATAGGTCCAGGCGACCTTGAGGTTTTTGACGTTATCAGCATTGATCTGGTTGAGGTCGGCATAGCGCTGGGCGCTCGGTCCGCCGCCATAGGTCGGCCATTCCCTACCGGCCGCAGCCGCAGTATCGAAGGCCAGGGTGTTGCCCGCCTCGGCTACCGGAGACTGCACGCCCGACCGGTTAGTGATACCGACCGCCAGCCCCAGCAAAACGACAAACGCGGCGATGCCGGCAAAGCCCTGCCAGCGGCGTTTTTTGCCCTCGTCAGGCAGAAGCGACGGCAGAAGACCGACGACGAACAGCAGCAGCACCAGCGGCGCGATCACACGCGGCACCAGCGCCCAGCCATTGAGACCGGACTCGCTGAAAGCCCACAAAACCGTCAGGATAAAGGTGGCGATATAGACCCAGGCGCCGAGCACCCGCCCGGTAAAGATCAGGCCGCCGGATGCCGCCAGCGCCAAACCGGCCAGCAGGTAATACCAACTGCCGCCCAGCATGGCCAACTGGACGCCACCGACAATCAGGATCACCCCGATCACCGCCAGCACCACGCCCAACACCTTCGCGGGCCAGCCCGCCTCCACTTTTGACAATAGTCCCGTCATGGCACCCTCCGCTGGTTTCGGCGGTCCAACGGGCTGTCGAAACTCGTTTCAAATTCAACTATATCAGCGTAGGCTTTGAAAAATAAAAATTCAAAGTGTTACCGCTTGGCCGGGCAAAGCCGGAAGCAGTTATCAGGCGGCTTCAGTTTGGGCCTCCGCATAGACCAGCCGGGCGTGACGGATCTGATCATGATGATCGGCGGCCCATTTCATCAGCCCCATGAGAGCGGGCATCATCGATTCGCCGAGCGGCGTCAGGCGGTATTCGACCGAGGGCGGCAAGGTGGGGAAGACATGCCGGCTGACCAGCCCATCGCGTTGCAGATCGCGCAGGGTCTGGGTCAACATACGTTGCGAGATATCCGGCACGGCGCGTTTCAGTTCGCCGAAACGATGCGGGCGAGCACCGAGCGCTACCATCAGCAGGCTCGACCACTTATCACCAATATGATCGAGCACATCGCGCACCGGACACTTACTGCTGTCGACCTTCCCGCCGACCTGGATCATGATTCCCTGCATTGCTTCGCGCAGGACAGGCGTAATATGTGGTTCCTTCAAGGTAACTATCTCCCGTCAAACTGCCGTCTTTACAGACCGGCGCAACGCTCTATTTTAAATCAAGTCTCATTTAGTAACCATATATCACAAAGGAACCATCATGTCCAATCTGCTCGTCACCGGTGCCAATGGCAAGCTCGGCCGTCACGTCGTCAGCCTGCTGCTGGAAAGCGGTAAAGATCACATCATCGCTGCCTCGCGCGACACCGCCAAACTGGCCGATCTCGCCGCAAAGGGCGCCGAAACCCGCACCGCCGATTTCGATGACGCCGCTTCGCTGGCCGCCGCCTTCAAAGGCGTCGATCGCATCCTGATCATCTCGACCGACTCGCTCGGTTCCGGCCAACGTCTCAGGCAACACCTCGTCGCCGTCAAGGCCGCCACGGACGCCGGCGCCGAAATCATCTACACCTCTATGCCAAAGCCCGAAGGCTCGGCCGTCATCTTCGCCCCCGATCATGCCGGCACGGAAAAGGCCGTCATCGCCAGTGGCCGCCCCTATACGGTCCTGCGCGACGCCTGGTATCAGGAAAACCTGCTGTTGAGCCTGCCCGGCGCCTTTGCTTCGGGCACGCTCTATACCTCCGCTGGCGAAGGCAAGCAGGCGCATGTTTCTCATGCCGATGTCGCCCGCTCGGCCGCCGCCGCGCTCAGCAAGCCCTCGACCAACGAAATCCTGACGCTTACCGGCCCGGAACTGTTCACCACCAAACAGATCGCCGCCCTGGCGTCCGAAATCGCGGGCAAGCCGCTGGCCGTGGTCGACCTGACCGACGAACAACTGGCCGGCGGCATGAAGGCGGCGGGCGTGCCGGAAGTCCTCATCCCCATGCTGGTCTCGTTCGACACCACCACCCGCGAAGGCGGCTTCGATATCCTGACCGGTGATGTCGAAAAACTGACCGGCCGCAAACCCGAAACCCTGCGCGCCTTCTTTGAAGCCAACAGGGCGGCATTCTAAACTATACCTCCCCACCTTTGGTGGGGAGGAGGACCACGCGGGCATTGCCCGCGTGGTGGTGGGGTTTCTTGCCTAGGTCACGCACACAGGCTATCAAGCGACCATGCGCATTCTTCCCGTCGACCCCCGCCATATCCCGGCCCTGTCGCAACTGGCGATAGAAACCTTCAAAGAGACTTTCGGCCATCTCTATCCGCCGGAAGACCTCAGTGCTTTTCTGATCAAATCCTATGCGCCTGTGCAACTGGAAATAGATCTTGCCGATCCGGCGCAGTTCTGGCGCATCGTTTATGACGGCGATGACGCGGTGGCCTATCTGCAATGCGGGCCGGTCGGCCTGCCCCACCCCGATGCCGATCCGAAGCACGCGGGCGAACTGAAGCGCCTTTACGTCCATTCCAGCCAGCAGGGAAAGGGACTCGGCAAGTGGCTGCTGACCATCGCCATCGACTGGATGACCGAAACCTATCCCGGCAATCCCCAGTGGATCGGCGTGTGGAGCCAGAACCACAAGGCGCAGGCACTCTACAACGCCTGCGGTTTCGAACGGGTCGGAGAATACCAGTTCGCGGTCGGGCAGACGCTCGATGACGAATTCATCCTGCAGCGGCCTTAAGCTTTGCAAATATCCATGAAAGCCTGTTCCGCGCGAGTGCCGCTGCGCTCTTTCAAGCGGACCAGATAAAAGGATCGCGGCGGCAGGCCGATCTCTCGCCCCTGTAGCAAACCCGCCCGGATCGCCCGCTGCGCCACCAGTTCGGATTGCAGCGAAACACCCAGTCCGGCCTCGACCACGCCGCGCACCGCCTCGTTCGATGGCAGCTCCATAACGATATTGCCGGCATCGAGCTTTAAATCCATTCCGCCGAGATAATCTTCCAGAATATGCCGTGTGCCCGACCCCGCCTCGCGCACGATAAGGCGAAAACCGGCCCAGTCCGCCTGGGTCAGCCTGTCCGGTAAGGCAAAACCGACCGGCGTGATCAGCACCAGTTTGTCGCCGGTCAGCGGGGTTATGGCCAGGCGCGGATCGTCCGGCCGCCCCTCCACCACCGCGATATCCGCCTCACCCGCCAAAACCTGCACCACGGCGCGGTCAGTATTGCCGATCTCAAGCTCCAGGGTCAGACCAGGATAGGCGGCGTGAAACCGCGCCAGCCGTTCCGGCAGCCAGAAATTGGCGACCGTCTGGCTGGCGGCGATCTTCAATATCCCGCGCAGACCGCCGGTCACTTCATGCAGGGTCTGTTCGGCTTCCCGCGCCCGCGCCAGCACCGCCCGCGCCTCCGGCAGGAACAGACGCCCGGCTTCGGTGAGCGCGATGCCACGCCCGATGCGGTCAAACAGCTTCGTGCCGTAACGGGCTTCCAGTACCGCGATGGCCGAACTGACCGCCGATTGCGTCAGGTTGAGCACTTCCGACGCACGGGTCAGATGTTCGCGCTCGGCAACGGCGATGAAGATGCGTAACTGTTCTAAAGTCATCTTTCAGGTTTAGGCGAAAGCCAGGGTCAGGCCCAGTGTAAAAAGCGAGATAAACAGCGTCCCCAGTGCGCCGAGCACAAGCGGCGCCCAGCCCTTCGCTTTCAAGGCGGCGACATGTGTCTTCAAACCCATCGCCCCCAGGGCCACGGCCAGCAGGAACCCGGACACCTGCCCGCCTAGGGCCGTCAGTTCATGCGGCAGGGCAAACAGGCTGTTCACCGCCACCAGAGCCAGAAAACCGACAACGAACAAGGGCATCCCCACGCCGGCATTTCCAACCGCGGCTTTCCGCCGGCCGAAACGCAGCCCCATCACCAGCGGCGCCAGCAACAGGATGCGCGTCAGCTTGGCGACCGTGCCGGTTTGGGTAGCCTCCGGCCCGATCTGCGCCGTGGCGCCGACCACCTGCGCCACCTCGTGGATCGAAGCCCCGGCCCACAGGCCATAACGGCGCGAATCCAGCATCAGGAGATGATCAATCAGCGGATAGAGCAGCATGGCTGCCGTGCCAAACAAAGTGACCATAGCCACTGCGTAGGCGACGTCCTCATCCTCCGCGCCGGTCGCCGTGTTGACCCCCGCCACCGCCGAAGCGCCGCAAATGCTGGTGCCAGCCGCGATCAGTTCGGCCAGTTTGGGCGCCACGCCAAGCGCGCGGCCAAGCGCGCGGATCGTCAGGAAACTGACCGCCAGACCGATGGCCACAACGGCAAACCCGGTCCAGCCGATGGCCGCGATCTGTCCGAAACTGACCTGCAAGCCCAGCAAGGCGACTGCCCAGCGCAACAGGCTGCGTGAGGAAAAGGCGATGCCCGCCTCCATCCTTTCCGGTATTTTGACCGCATGGGCCAGGAAAAGCCCGAAGACGGCCGCCAGGATCGCCGGCGACACCACATTCATATGCGGTAATTGATGGAGCCCGAAGGCCAGCCCGCCGATCAGCGCCGCGATAACCACACCGGGAAAAATTTCCGGCAGGCGAGCCGGTTGTCGGGTGGCGATGTCGGTCATGAACGCGGCTTTCAGTCTGTCTGATTGCTCCGTTTCTAACCGCTTACCTTCATTCGATCCAATGGATTGAATTTATAAAATCGTTCGGTAAATTTTATTTATTACGCAACCACAGGATCAGCGGCCAGGCATAGCCTTCGTTTTTCAGGCTGGTGATCACCTGTAGCGGATTGAGCCAGACCAGTTCATGATCGACCTCACATTTCAGCGCCGGATTAATGCCGGTTTGCAGGACCTCGAAGATATGACTGTGGTTGTTATAGGGCGTGCCATCCTCGTGGATGATATAGTGCATCAGGTCGGCAACCGGACGGACCACCTCGACCACCAGCCCGGTTTCCTCGCCGAATTCGCGCACCACCGCCTGCGCCGGCGTCTCATCGCCATCCGCCGCGCCGCCGGGGAAATCATAGCTGTAATTGTCATAACCAATGCGAACGCAGGCGATCAGGCCGTCCCGCGCCAGTATGCCATAGCCGCCGGTGCGTGGTCTGTAGGTCAGAGACGGGTCAAAATGGCCGAACTGCTTAATCGTCGCCATACAGAACTTCCCACGGATCGGCGATCCTGCCACCAACGAAGTCATCATAGCTACCGGTCTTGTAACCCACCTGCATCGTCTTGGAATCGCGCCAGGCATCGAGCAGCGAGTCGCGCAGATCGCCGGCGCCACGTCCCAGGCGCTCCACCATGAAGGCCTTGCCCCGCGGATCACCAGCCCCGAAGCCGCCGTCCTTTTCCATCTGGTACATCGGCACCAATTTGGCGAAGCTCGGCTTGAAGCGGGCGGTGACGCAGGTCATGATCGGCGCCGTGCATGGCGTATAGTCCCCCATCGCCGCCTTGATATCGTCTTCCTTGACGGTATCGTGGATATAGGCGCCTTCAAGCGGTGAGTGGACCTTCTCCGTGGTAAAGCCGTTCGGATTGGGGAAGTCACCCCAGCCATTATAGTGGATGCTGAGGTGCATCGGATTGGTCGAGTCGCCGACATAGTGCGCCAGGATGCCAATATCACGCAGCGTCAATTGTTCGCGGCGGGCGAGATCGGCCTTGTACCAGGCCTTCTTCGCCCTGTCGGTTTCGCGCGCTTCGACAAAGGTCAGGACACGCCAGAAAGCCATGTCCTTGACGACCTGCTGATAGGCGTCAACCGTGGCGTAAGGCAGGTAACCGGCTTTGTACGGCTCAATGCCCTTGGCGCGAACGGCCGCCTCGTAATCGGCGCGATTGGCCGGCAGGTTATCGAGCGAAATGCCGGCCAGCGTATTGCTGTCGTCATCCAGATCGATGAAATGGGCGATATCGCGGTCGTTGTCGTGAACCTTGCCGGCGCCGCGCCAGCGGTCGGGCTCGCGGGCATATTCGCCAACATCGGCAACCGCCTGCGGCGTGCGCAGGAAGGTCGGCATATAGTCCGGCAGCGATTTAAGCGCCATTTCGCCGATCATGCGGTGGCCCGATGAGCCCCAGGCCCAGGCGCCGCCAGCCAGGGCCGAACCGATCAGCAAAGACGCCAGCAGAGTTTTAAAACGCATTGATTGCCCCTTTAAATGCCCCGGACATTTCGTAACTTAGTCCGTTTCAGGCGCCAGCGTGACCTCAAGACCGTTTAGATCATCGCGCATCAGAATCTGGCAGGAGAGACGTGAATTGCGCTTCACATTGAAGGCTTCATCGAGCTTTTCATCTTCCTCGTCGGATTTCGGCACCAGCTTGTCCTGCCACGCATCGGCGACATAAACATGACAGGTGGCGCATTCCAGGCAGCCGCCGCACTCGGCCTTGATCGGCAGACCGTTGTCACGGATGATTTCCATGATCCGCCAGCCTTCGAGCGCCGGCAGGGTATGGACCACGCCTTCGCGGTCGGTACAGATGATATGCAGCTCTTCGTCGCTCATGCCGGCTCTCTGGTTCACTGAAAGATAAGGTCTTGCGTGTGCGTTTAAAGAGCCGGCCCCGAAATGCCAAGCCATAAATGCCAGCCCTTTGCGTCAGCCAGGCTTAACCGCGCAAAGACCTCAGTTGCAGTTCGTGAAGATAGGCCGCCACGTCATGCTGGGCGGCGTTCATGGCCGATTTGATCTTTTCCAGCCGGAAATCCGCCCCCTCGGCGTCGCCGCGCTCGGCCGCTTCCGCCGCCGCCGCCAGCAGTCCCGCGCCGATCCCCGCTGCCGCGCCCTTGATGGTATGGGCCGCATCGCGCCAGCCGGCGTGACCCGTTGTCAGCAAGGGTGACCATAGCTCGCATTGTTGCTGGAAGATGCGCAAGACCTCCTCCATCACCACGGCGTCATTCAGGGTATAGGCTTCGAGGTGGCCGAAATCGACCGCGCCGGTGACGTCACGCAAGGCCATGTGTCTCTCTCGCAAGGAATCAGGGAGATCACTGTGGTACGTCCGACCGCTTGCGGCAAGCCGGATTGAGATCAGTGCATGAGGGTCGGGATATATTTTGCGGACAATACCGGCAGCAGGTAGATGAATTCCAGCAGCAGGACCGCATACATGGCCCCCAGAACCGGGCGTCCGCCACGGATATTATGCACGATGCCGGCCACCAGCGGACCACTGACAGGGCCGAGGAGAAAATAGGGCGCGAGACGCTTGATCCTGGCCAGCATGGGACAGCTCCTGATTACATTGGCAGGTAATCAGGTTTCGGGACAGCCCGCCACTCTTTGTTAACAACAGGTTAATAATTCTTGTGGAATACGCCCAAAACGGGAAATAGTTAACCTTAACATCGCCTGATCGATGTAAGCGGGGTAGCGTGTTTTGCGAATTTCGCTATGGTGCGCGGCAACAATAACAAGCCACACTGGATGCCATGCTCACGCCCCTCTCCCGTTTCCTTGCCGAACAATCCGCCCCAGACTCCCTGCGTCAACTGATCAAGGCCGTCGCCGACGCCTGCCGCGATATCGGCCATGCGGTCAATACCAGCGCCATCGACGGCCTGACCGGCGCGCTCGAACAGGAAAACGTTCAGGGCGAGGTGCAGAAAAAGCTCGATGTCATCGCCAATGACATGATGTTAGATGCCAAACGCTGGGGCGGCCATGTGGCCGCGCTCGTCTCAGAAGAAATGGAAGAGATTTATCCGTTGTCGGGTGGCGAATATCTGCTCGTCTTCGATCCGATTGACGGTTCCAGCAATGTCGATGTTAATGGTGTGGTCGGCACCATTTTCTCCATCCTGAAAGCCCCCGAGGGCGAGGTGACCGAAGCGGATGTGCTGCAACCGGGCCGCAGGCAGCTAGCCGCGGGATATGCCATCTACGGCCCGCAAACCACCCTGGTTCTGACTCTGGGCGCCGGTGTATCCGCCTTTTCGCTGGATCAGAAAACGGGCGACTGGCTGATGACCGTACCGCAGATGACCATCCCGGCCAGCACGCGCGAATTCGCCATCAACATGTCAAACCACCGCCACTGGATGCCGCCGGTCCGCCGCTATATCGACGAATGCCTGGCGGGAAAGACCGGCCCGCGTGAGGCCGATTTCAATATGCGCTGGCTGGCCTCGATGGTCGGCGATGTCCACCGCGTGCTGACACGCGGCGGCATCTTCATGTATCCGGTCGACAGCCGTAAGGGTATCGGCAAGCTGCGCCTGATGTACGAGGCCAACCCCATCGCCCTGCTGATCGAACAGGCCGGCGGTGCGGCGACTGATGGCGTCAATCCGATCCTCGATATCCAGCCTGACGCCCTGCACCAGCGCATAGGCGTAGTGCTGGGGTCACGCGAAGAAGTCGAACGCGTCGCCGCCTATCACAAAGCCTAGGCTGTCTCGATCTTTCGGGCGATGATCCGGCACTCATAGGCCGTCGTCCACTGATCGGTGGGGGTCTCGAAACGCACCGTCACCTTGCCCTTGCCCGCCAGATCGGGCATCGGATAGGTTTTGACTGTGCGCGCTACCGTGGCCTCGCCCGGCAGGGTTTCATGCGCCAGCACCTGACCGTCGATCAGGATGTTGAAGCTTTTGTTGTGATCGCTGCCATTATAGCTGACCTGTAAATCGAGCGGCCCCGGCTTTACGGCCATGACAAACTGGAAATAGCCCTTGTTGATCATGCGCCCGCGCTCAGCGATGTGGCTGACGGCGGCGGTGTTGGGCGTGCCCTCAAACGCGTGATCGGTTTCCGGCTGTTGTTCGCCCAGGCGGATGGAATCGACCGTGCGACGCAGAATATCCGCTTTTTCAGCGGCGGCGGCGCGATAGCCGGCTTCCGCTTTCGGCCATTCGGCGGGCGTGAAGCGGCGGAAATAGACAGCGGTGCGGTTATGGTGCTGACCATAGAAGGGCTTCACCACCAGTTTGTCCGGCTGTCCGTGTGTGCCGAGGCTGAAGGTCTCGCCTGCCCGCACCAATACGCCGTCATTGCTGTCGGCAACGACCGCCGGATCGAAGCCCTCCCACGGCTTGTCACTCGGCCCCAGATCGGCGGCCAGAACCAGTGGCCCATTGAGGAAGGCCACCATCCGGTCATCGTCGGGCATGGTTTCGGCATGGACGGCCATCGGCAGAGTGAGACCAATGACATCGCCGGCCTTGAGTGTGGTCAGGACAAGATAACCGTCCTGCGCCTGGGCGGGCACAGCCTTGCCGTTCACCGTCAGTTTTGGGGCCGCGCACCAACCCGGTACGCGCAGCGCCAGTTCAAACGGCGACCGGGCCTGGCTGACGCGCAAGGATACCGTCTCTTTCAACGGGAATTCCGTATCCATGTCTAGCTTGACGCCTTTTTCCGCCCAATCAAGGGTCGAGGCATAATAGAGATTGACCAGCACGCGGTTGTTTTTGCGCCACCAGATGCTCTCGCCGTGCTTGGAATGACTTTCCATCCCCGAACCGACACAGCACCAGAAATCATTATTCGGCGAGGAATGCACCCGACCATAGCCAGAGGCCAGCGGCGTGAAATAGGTGAACATGCCGGTCTGCGGGTCCTGCTGCGACATGATGTGATTGAGGTGAGCGCGCTCAAAGAAATCGAAATAGCGGGCGTCTCCCGACCAGCCGTACAGGTGGCGCGTCAGTCTCAGCATATTATAGCTGTTGCAGGCCTCGCAGGTCTGCTGGCCCAGGCGTTTGGAGAGCTTGCGCGGCTCGCCGAAATGTTCGTATTCCGAATTGCCGCCAATGACATAGGAGTGATCCTTGGTCACCGTTTCCCAGAAGAACAACGCCGCCTTGGCGCTGTCCTGACGGTGCTGGTCGGTCGGCGCCACTTCGTACAGGCGCGCCAGGCCGACGACCTTGGGAATTTGCGTATTGGCGTGCTTGCCGGCCAGTTCATCACGGCCCGCCGCCAGCGGATCAAGCACGGCGCGGTGGCGGATACGTTCGGCCAGGGTCAGCCAGCGCTTGTCGTTGGTGCGGGCATAGAGTTCGGCATAGCACTCATTGATGCCGCCATGTTCGGCCCGGAAGATCTCCTGAAGCTGAGCATCGGACAGGCCCTCAAAAATCCGGCCAAGATAATCGGCCAGCCCCAGGGCGACCTGAAGCGAGGCCAGATCATCGCAATAGTGATGGGCGTCCAGCGTGCCCGCCAGGACCTTGTGATAGGTATAGATGGGCACCCAGCCGCCATTGAGGTCGAACCCTTGCGTGCGGATATCGCCGCGGCGGATTTCCTCAAAGATCACCTTGCCATCGACGGTCTTGCCGTTACGGTCGACATTGGTGCCGCCGGCATAGCCATCGCCGTTTTTCGCCTGCACGGCCGCCAGTTCACTGGTAATATAGAGCGCGCGTCGTTTGAACTCAGGCTTGCCGGTCTGCGCATACATCAGGCTCAGGGCCGACTGATAATGGCCCAGGCTATGGCCGGCGATACCCCGCGCCTCCCAGCCGCCATAAAGCGCGCCCTTTGGCTCAAGTCCGGCATAGAGACGGAAATTATGCAGAAAGCGATCAGGATCGAGCGACAGGAGATAGCGCTGATTGGCTTCGATCGAGGTCAGAAAAAGCGAGGGTTTCAGCCGCACGGCCGACAGGGAAAACGGTGTGACCGCGGCCACATCGGCCTTGCCAGAGGCAAGTGCCTTGCCGGTAAAGCCGGCGACGGCCGTTAGTCCGGCGGCGGACGCCAAAGCGGTGCGGCGTGAAAATGTCAACATGAGGCAACTCCCTGCGACCGCGCTTTCCGCGCGTGTCCATAAGCCTATCGATCACGATACGGCCACGGGAGTCAATACTCATACAATTGAAGAAACGGCCTTCAATCTTCAGGTATATCATAAACCAGGCGGACCATGCCCGGAAAAAGACCGCGATAATACTCCGGGCCAAAGCGCGCCCTGACCTCGAAGCCGAGCCTGCCCATGGCGCGTTCCACGACAAGATTTCCGGCAACGCCCGTACTGCCAACGGATTTGTAGCCACGCGCCTTCGCCCGTTCGATGTGCGCCTTAACCATGTGGCGGTAGAGCAAACGCCCGCGCAGGTCGGCGCGAACGGCGCCGAATTCCAACAAATATTCCCCTGGATGCTGCAATTGCGGCGCTGTGCCAAAAAAGCCGAAAAACGATACATATTTACGCCAAAATCCCTGCGCCGTTTCCTTGGACCAGTTCAAATTTGCGGCAACGCGCTCGAAACCCTCGGCTGTCAGCGGACGTAAATCCGGCTGATTAGCAAAATAGGCGCCCATCACGCCGCCCGGCGCCCCGTCGTCATCTTCAAGGATAAAAAAGCTGTCAAGCTGCCCCCAGTTGCTGGCTTCGTTCAACAGCAGGGCTTCGTGAAAGGACACAGGGTCAACGCCTGTCCCCTCCAGGGCAGCATCGAACATACCGTGGCCCACAACCGGCAGCATGGATTCATACATCATTTCAGCCAGAAAACGATGATCGCTAACGACAGCAGGGCGAACACTGATTGACATTGGTTTTATTCCGATGAGGAGCTTTTAACGGATATGCCACAGAGTCGCAAAAGTTGCACTGCACAAACATAAAAAAATAACACCATATGCCTTTTGAGCGCGTGGCGATTCGACTTGACGGGCCAGCGTTTTGAAAACCATTTCCATTTTCCATTCTTCCGGATACAATATACTGCGCTATTGCCTCATAAGGAGTGTTCATGACTTCGCTTACAGGACGGCGGCTACGCGGGCGCCCGCGTGAGGACAAGCCGGAGGCAAAGACCAATCAGTCATTGAAAAAGGCGCTCGACCTGCTGAAATCGCTCTCCGATCATGATGGCTTGACCCTGACCGAGTTGGCCGACAAGACCGCCCTGCCGCCTTCGACGACCCACCGCCTGCTCAGCACACTGGCAGATCATGATCTGGTGACGGTCGATGAGGTCAGCCAGAAATGGTCGATCGGCATAGAGGCCCTGCGTATCGGCATGGCCTTCCAGCGCCGCAACAAGATTTTGCTGGCGGGGCGCCCCGCCATGACAGACCTGATGGAAGCGACCGGCGAAACCGTCAACATGGCGATGCTTGATGGTTACGAGGTCGTCTTCGTGTCGCAGGTCGAATGTCATGAGCCGATCCGCGCTTTCTTCGGCATTGGCCAGCGCCGCGCCATCCATGCGTCCGGCATCGGCAAGGCGCTGCTGGCGGAAATGCCGGCGGAACGGATCGAACCCTTTTTGCGTGGCCGACCTCTTGCCCGCTTCACGCCGGCGACGATTACCGATCCTGAGTTACTCCGCAACGAGCTGGAGACGATCCGCCGGCGCGGCTGGTCAATCGATGACGAGGAAGCCAATCCGGGGATGCGCTGCATCGCGGCGGCCGTGTTTAATGAATTTGGCGAGGCCCGAGCGGGGATATCGCTCTCCGGTCCTTCGGCGCGCCTGACGCCGGATCGTTTGCCCGAACTAGGCACGCACGTCCGCGCGACCGCCGACAGGATTACGCAACTGATTGGCGGCCATCTGCTGACCTAAGCAGGCACCATTGCTGCCTGTTTGGCTTCGCGGCGGCGCTTGTGCAGGATGAATTCAGTATAGCCGTTGGGTTGTGACGCGCCCTGAAAAACCAGATCGCAGGCCGCCTTGAAAGCGATGCCGTCGAAGCCCGGCGCCATGTTGATATAGGCCGGGTCACCGGCATTTTGCCGGTCGACCACCTGGGCCATGTGCTTCAGCCGCGCCAGCACCGTTGTCTCATTGATCAGGCCATGCCGGAGCCAGTTGGCGACATGCTGGCTGGAAATCCGCAAGGTGGCGCGGTCCTCCATCAGGCCGACATCGTGGATATCCGGCACCTTGGAACAGCCGACGCCCTGGTCGATCCACCGTACGACATAACCCAGCAAGCCTTGCAGATTGTTGTCCAGTTCCTCGGCGATCTCCTCCGGCGAATAGTTCCGATCGGCCAGCGGCGGGGTCAGGATATCATCGACCGAGGCGCGCGGGCGTTTGGCGGTTTCCATCTGAACCGCCGCGACATCGACCATATGATAATGCAGGGCGTGGAGCGTGGCGGCCGTCGGTGACGGCACCCAGGCGGTCGTGGCGGCGGCCTTCGGATGGCCGATCTTCTGCGCCAGCATATCCTTCATCATATCCGGCGCGGCCCACATGCCCTTGCCGATCTGGGCATGTCCCGGCAGGCCGCATAACAGGCCGATATCGACATTGGCGTCCTCGTAGGCCTTGATCCACCTGGCGTTCTTGATATCGCCCTTGCGCATGATCGGCCCCGCCTGCATTGAGGTATGGATTTCGTCGCCGGTGCGGTCGAGAAAGCCCGTATTGATAAAGAAAACCCGCTCGTGCGCGGCCTCTATACAGGCCATCAGATTGACACTGGTGCGGCGTTCTTCGTCCATGATGCCGATTTTCAGTGTGTTCGCCGGCAGGCCCAGCGCCTGTTCGGCAAAGGCGAAGGTCTCGACGACGAAGGCGACCTCCTCCGGTCCGTGCATCTTCGGCTTGACGATATAGGCGGAAGCCTTGCGGCTGTTATTGCCGGCATCGTGGCGCGCGATCAGAGCGGTAACCATCAGATCGACCAGACCTTCCGGCGCCGCCCTGCCCTCCGCATCGCGCACCATGTCGATATACATATGCAGGCCGACATTGCGCGACAGCATCAGACTGCGACCGTGCAGGGTCAGTCCGCTGCCATTCGGTGCGGTATAGGTGCGGTCCGGATTGAGGGCGCGCGTCAGGGTCTGCCCGCCCTTTTCAAAGCTTTCGCTCAAATCGCCCGTCATCAGGCCCAGCCAGTTGCGGTAAAGACCGATCTTGTCCGCCGCATCGACGGCGGCGACGCTGTCTTCCATATCCATGATCGCCGACAATGCGGCCTCCATGACAATATCGGCGACACCGGCCGGATCGTGACGCCCCACCGGACTATTCCGGTCGATCAGGATATCCATATGCAGTCCGTTATGGCGCAACAGGACCGATTTGGGCGCATCGGGCGCACCAGTATAGCCGGCGAATTGGGCAGGGATTTGCAGGCCGATAGCCTCATCCGGTGTTTGCGCGACCAGTGTACCATCGGAGACGGTATAGGCTGTCACATCGGCGTGGCTTGCGCCGGCCAGAGGCACGAATTGATCCAGCCACGCCCGCGCCTGTTTTTGCACCAGGGCGCCACGTTCGGCATCGTAACCCCGCGTGGCAACGGATGGCGCGATAGTGTCGGTGGCGTAGAGCGCATCATAGAGACTGCCCCAACGGGCATTGGCGGCATTCAAAGCATAGCGGGCGTTCGAGACGGGCACGACCAGTTGCGGACCGGCCAGCCGGGCGATCTCATCGTCGACATTCTGCGTGGAAACCTGAAAAGCCGGCGGTTCCGGTTGCAAATAACCTATTTCACGCAGGAAATCCTTATAGGCCGCGGCATCAAAAGCGTTACCACTATGCCAGTCGTCGATCCGCGCTTGCAAATCATCCCGATGCGCCAGAAGCGCGGCATTACGCCCGCTGAACGTCGCTAGCAATCCCGCCAATCCCTGCCAGAAGGCATCAGCGCTTACGCCTGAACCCGGCAAGGCTTCATCGGTAATAAAGCGATGCAATTCAGCATCAATGGCATAGCGATCAAAGGCGATATGGGCCATGGGATATCTCCGGAAACGTATTCAGGAGTATGAACCACATGGCCCAAAGGTCAATTTTTCTGAAAATTATTTCCGTTTTTGAAAATAAATACAAACAGATTGTATTTATTGCGGAATTTATTTTCCATAAATACCGTCTATTGCAGATTGACGAACAAGCCGCCATCGACCAGCACATGGGCGCCGGTCATATAACCCGCCAGATCGGAGGCCAGGAAGACCACGACCTTACCAATATCGGCTGGCTCGCCCAGGCGACCGAGCGGAATGCGCTTTTCCATATAGTCGCGCTTGGTGACATCGGCCAGGTCTTCCTTGTTGATGTCGGTTTCGATCGTCCCCGGCAGCACCGAATTGCAGCGAATGCCATATTTGCCCAGCGCAATGGCGGTCGATTGCATCAGCGAGTGCATACCGGCCTTGGTCGGCGTGTAATGGGTCTGCATCTCGCCACCGACGAGCGCTGAGATCGAACTGATGGCGATCAGCGAGCCGCCTGTTCCCTGCTTCACCATCTGGTTGGCGGCCGCCTGGCACATGTAATAGGTGCCCATCAGGTTGACATCGACCGTGCGTTTGACGACTTCCACCGGCATATCGAGGAAGCTGTGGAACGGGCATATGCCGGCGTTCGAGACCATGTGATCGACCCCGCCCAAACCTTTGACCGCCGCCTCGATAAAGGCCGGCGCGCTTTCCGGCAGCGACACGTCACCGATATAGACGACCGCCTTGCGGCCCAGGCCTTCGATCTCTTTTACAAGGCTATCGACGGATTCCGACGGCGCGGAGGCATTGATGGCGATATCGGCGCCATGCTTCGCGCACTCAAGGGCAGCGCCCCGGCCTATGCCGCGCGATCCGCCTGTGATCAGAATCCGTTGTCCCTGTAAAAGCATCTTAAGCCCTTATGATTTGAGGTTATTTTCGCTCCAGCCGAATTCATGCGAAATGGCGTGGACGGTGGCGAGCACCTGTTCGGTGAGCGCGGTCATGCGAGCGTCATCCATATATTGCGCGGCCGAGGAGACGCTGATCGAGCCGATGATCTTGTTGCCGGCGTCGCGGATCGGCGCGGCCACGCAGCGGATGCGATCCTCGTTTTCTTCGAGATCGTAGGCGTAGCCTTGCGCGGCGTAATCGCGCATCCGGTCCATCCAGGTCTCGAAATCGACGCGGTAGCCCGGCCATTCGCGGCTTTCTCGCATATAGACCGCCGCCATTTCGTCCTCGGTCGCGTCAAGCAGCAGGGCCTTGCCGATGCCAGTGGAACGCAGGGGCTGGCGTTCGCCGATGCGCGAACTGATTTCGATGCGGCGGCTGCCCTGCACCTTATCGAGATAGAGCGCGCGTTCGCCGTCGAGAATGCCGAGGTGGACCGTATCGCCGGTATCGAGCGACAGGGCCAGCAGGTGATCATGGGCGATTCGCGGCAGGTTCATCTGGCGCGAGGCGAGATGGCCGAGTTCGAGCAGTTTCGGGCCAAGCGAATAGCCGACACGGGGCGTGAAATTGAGGAAGCGTTGCTCCACCAGAGTCGTCGCCAGCCGATGCGTCGTTGATCGTGTCAGGCCCAGCACTTCGGATAATTGCGGCAGGCTGCGGGCATTGGCGGCGACCGCCATCATGACGTCGAGGCCGCGCACAAGCGTCTGCGCACCGGCGAGGGATTTGCCCGCGCCCGCCTCTGTTTCCGGTAAATTATTCATTGACGCGGTTTGTTTCATTATTTAATGCTCATATCTAAAGTATGGGATGAATTCAAGCCATCCAGCCCAAAATCGATGCAGGGATAACGGGATATGGCAAATTATCCCAAATGGTGAGATTAATGCGGAATTTTTCTAAGATCAAGCAAGTGCGCGCCAGCGTTATCAAGGGCGGCGAAGGCGGCGGCGGCGCCGACTATCACGATCAGGGCGAAGGCCACTGGATCGATAACCACATCGCCACCTCGATGGGGCGTTATCCCGAATATCGCCAGAGCCGCAAATCCTTCGGCATCAATGTGCTCGGCACCCTGGTGGTCGAGATCGAGTGCGAAGACGGCACTACCGGTTTTGCGGTCACCACTGGCGGCGAACCGGCCGCCTATATGGTCGAAAAGCATTTCGCCCGCTTCCTCGAAGGCCGCGACCCGTTCGACTATGAAACCATCTGGGACCAGATGTATTTCGCCTCGCAATATTACGGCCGCAAGGGTCTGGTGGTGAACGCCATTTCCGGCGTCGATCTGGCCCTGTGGGATCTGATGGGCCGCCTGCGCGGCGAGCCGGTCTATCATATGCTCGGTGGCGCCGTGCGTAATGAGTTACAATTCTATGCCACCGGCGCCCGTCCGGATCTCGCCAAGCAAATGGGTTTTATTGGTGGCAAGCTGCCTCTGTTGCACGGTCCGATCGAGGGCGATGAAGGTCTCAAGAAGAATGTCGAAATCCTCGCCGACATGCGCGCCAAGTGCGGCGATGATTTCTGGCTGATGTATGATTGCTGGATGGCGCTGGACGTAAACTACGCCACCAAATTGGCCCATGCCTGCGCCCCGCATGGCCTGAAGTGGATCGAGGAAGCGATTTCGCCCGACGATTACTGGGGCTATCAGCAACTGAAGAAGAATGTCCCGCCGGGAATGCTGGTCACCACTGGCGAGCACGAGGCCACCCGCTGGGGCTTCCGGATGCTGATGGAAATGGACTGCTGCGACCTCATCCAGCCCGATGTCGGCTGGTGCGGCGGCATCACCGAACTTTTGAAAATCTCGGCCATGGCCGACGCCAGGGGCATCATGGTCGTGCCGCACGGCTCTTCGGTCTATTCGTACCACTTCGTCATTACGCGCCACAATTCGCCCTTCGCCGAATTCCTGATGATGGCGCCCAAGGCCGATCATGTAGCCCCCATGTTCCACCCGCAATTGCTGGGCGAACCGGTGCCGGTCAATGGCCGTTTGAATGTCTCAGCTCTGGATAAGCCGGGCTTCGGGGTCGAACTGAACCCTGACGTCAAGCTGTTCCGCCCGTACACGCATTAGAATTTAACAACGAACCACACGAACCGTTTATCCATACCTTCCCCTCTCCCCTCACGAGGGGAGAGGGGAAGGCGAGTTGCAATACCTAAAGGACTAACCCATGAAACTCTGCCGCTACGGTCCCAAGGGCCAGGAAAAGCCCGGCGTCGTCGATGCCGATGGCCGCATCCGCGATCTGTCTGCCCTCGTCGGCGATATCACCGCCAATGAAGTCCGCCTGTCGCAACTGGCAAAACTCAGAGCCGCCGACCTGAACGCCCTGCCGGTCGTCGAAGGCCAGCCTCGCTACGGCGTGCCCGTGGCCAATATCGGCAAGATCATCGCCGTCGGTCTCAACTATGCCGACCATGCGGCCGAATCCAACCTGCCGGTGCCGCCTGAGCCGATCTATTTCACCAAGGCGACCTCCTCGCTCTGTGGCGCCAATGATGACGTCATGAAGCCGCTGGATTCGACCAAGATGGACTGGGAAGTCGAGTTGGGCTTCATCATCGGCAAGACCTGCCGTTATGTCGACGTGAAAGACGCGCTCGATCACATCGCCGGTTATGTGCTGGTCAATGACGTGTCCGAACGCGCCTTTCAGAAGGAGCGCGGTTCGCAATGGGTCAAGGGCAAGGGCTGCGATACCTTCTGCCCGACCGGCCCCTGGCTGGTCACCGCCGATGAACTGGGCGATCCGCAAAACCTCGACATGTTCCTCGATGTCAACGGCCAGCGGATGCAGACCGGCAACACGAAGACCATGATCTTCCCGGTCGCCGAAGCCCTGGCCTATATCAGCCGCTTCGTGACCCTCCAGCCGGGCGATCTGGTCATCACCGGCACCCCGCCGGGCGTCGGCGAAGGCAAGAAGCCCAATCCGATTTACCTGCAACACGGCGACACCATGCACCTGGGCGTTTCCAAGCTCGGTGAACAGAAACAGACCGTCGTGCCCTTCTCGTTGGCGGGCCTGGAGATTATTGAGTAACATGTACGCAGATCGTTTCAAGGGCCGCACGGCCATCGTCACCGGGGCCGCTTCGGGCCTCGGCAAGGCCGCCGCCGCCCGCATCGTCGCCGAGGGCGGCCAGGTCGTCCTGTGGGACCTCAATGCCGAAGCACTGGAAGCCGCCAAAATTGACACCGGTGCCATCGCTGTATTCGCCGTCGACGTCTCCAATCTAGAAGCCGTTTCCGCCGCCGCCAGGAGCAGCGCCGACGCCCTCGGCAAGATCGATATCCTGATCAATTCCGCCGGCATTACCGGCGCCACCGTGCCGGTGTGGGAATTCCCGGTCGATAGCTGGCTGAAGGTGATGGATATCAATCTCAATGGCCTGTTCTACTGCTGCCGCGAGGTCATCCCCTTCATGCTCGATCATGGCTATGGCCGCATTGTCAATGTCGCCTCGGTGGCCGGCAAGGAAGGCAATCCGAACGCCTCGGCCTACTCGGCCTCCAAGGCGGGCGTGATCGGCCTGACCAAGAGCCTTGGCAAAGAACTGGCGCAGAAGGGGGTGATCGTCAACGCCCTGACGCCCGCCACGTTCGAGTCGCCCATTCTCGCGCAACTGCCCCCGTCGCAGGTCGATTACATGCGCGGCAAGATCCCGATGGGCCGCCTCGGCGAAGTCGAGGAGAGCGCCACCATGGTCACCTTCATGGCCTCGGAAGAATGTTCCTTCACGACCGCTTCTGTCTTCGATACCTCCGGCGGACGCACAACCTATTAAAGGGGAGAGGACATGGCCATAAAGCGATTTGTGGACACCCATGTCCACCTCTGGCAACTGGAGCAGCTACGTTATCCGTGGCTGACCCCGCCCTTTGCCGATGATGGTCCGAATGGCAGCGTCGAGGCCATCGCCACGGATTACACGCTGGCTGACTATTTGGTAGACGCCGCCGGCTACCCGGTCGAAAAGATCGTTCATATCGACGCCGGCGCCCATGCCGATGACGCGCTGGCGGAAACGGAATGGCTGCAATCCCTGGCCGATGACGGCGGCAAGCCCAACGCCATCATCGCCTTCGCCGCGCTCAATGATCCGGATGTCGAACCGCTTCTGGCGGCGCACGCCGAGAACGCCAATGTGCGCGGTATCCGCCACATCCTCAACTGGCACGCTGATCCAAAGCGCACCTATACGCCGCGCAACGTGCTCGATGACGACGCCTTCGCGCGCGGCTATGCCCTGCTGGCGAAATATAACCTCTCTTTCGACCTGCAAATATACCCTAACCAGATGAAACAGGCGGCGGCGCTTGCGGCGAAGCATCCGGATATTCCCGTCATCCTCAATCATATGGGGATGCCGGTTGACGCCGACCTGGCCGAATGGCGCGAGGGGCTGGCCGCCCTGGCCGCCCTGCCCCATGCGGCGGTCAAGATTTCCGGCATGGGCTTTGTCGATCGCCAGTGGACGATGGACTCCGTGCGCCCGCTAATCCTGCAAACCATCGAGACATTCGGCCCTTACGCTTGCGCCTTCGCCAGCGACTTCCCAACCGACAAACTGTTCAATACCTACGGCAAGGCGCTGGACGCCTACGACGACATAACCAAAGACTTCAGCGACGACGAACGGGACGCCCTATTCGCCGGAACGGCTGAGCAAATCTATAAAATATAACAACATTCAGGAAACACAGATGAACCCCAACCCGCTCTTAGGCGTCTTATTTCACTGGCTAGGCGGCCTGTCTTCCGCCAGCTTCTATGTCCCCTACAAACGCATCCGCTTGTGGTCATGGGAAATCTTCTGGCTGACCGGCGGCATCTTCTCGTGGCTTCTCGCCCCCTGGATCGGCGCCTTTATCGGCAGCAAGGACCTGATCAATGTGCTCGCCTCCGTGCCATCGCACACCCTGCTGATCTGCTATCTGTGCGGCGCCGGCTGGGGCCTCGGCGGTTTGACGTTCGGCCTGACCATGCGCTATCTCGGCCTGTCGCTCGGCATGGCGGTGGCGCTCGGTCTGACGACGGTTATCGGCACGATGGGGCCGCCGATCTTCCGCGGCACCCTCGGAGCCCTGGCCTCGACCTCCAGCGGTCAGATCACCTTCCTCGGCATCGCCGTCGTCGTTGTCGGCATCATCATCGTCGCCCTGGCCGGCGGCGCCAAGGAAAAGCAACTGGCCAATGTGTCCGGCGATGCACAAGTGCCGGATCGCGGTGAGTTCCACCTGAAAAAGGGCATCCTGATCGCCCTGTTCTCCGGCGTCATGTCGTCCTTTTTCGCCTTTGGCCTCGATGCCGGCGGTCCGATCCGCGAAGCGACCGCCGCTGCAGGAACCGGCCCCTTGTGGGTTGGACTGCCCGTGCTGTGCGTGGTGCTGGCCGGCGGCTTCACCACCAACTTCATCTGGTGCGCCTGGCTGATCCTCAAGAACAAATCGGCCGGCGAATGGACCGGCAAGACAGCCGCCGCTTCCGATATCAAGACGCCGCTGCTGGCCAACTACCTGCTGGCGGCGCTCGGCGGCACTTTGTGGTACTTCCAGTTCTTCTTCTACACAATGGGCGAAAGCCAGATGGGCAAGTACGGCTTCTCGTCGTGGACCCTGCACATGGCCTCGATCATCCTGTTTTCGACCCTGTGGGGCTTCGCGCTCAAGGAATGGAAAGGCACCGCCAACAAGACCCAGTTCATGGTCTGGCTCGGCATCGGCACCCTGGTGATCTCGACCGTGATCATCGGCGTCGGCAATATGCTGGCGACTTGATCCGGCAGCCCACTTCAAATACATCTTGAAACAACCGGATATGGCGATATAGCCTTATCCGGCAGAAGAATCAGCGGGCGTGGCGAACGGCGTCATCAGAAAGACATTATTTTTTCGCCCATAGGTAAATGATCTCGCAGTGTGTGGCTATGCCGGGGCATGCCTTCTGCGGATACATTTCGAAAAACGGCGGGAATTCAGCGGCATGTCCATCGGGAAAAACATCATCATCGCCGGGCTTGGTCTTGGACTGGTTCTTCTGGCTGCCTGTGGCGGCGGATCGGGCGGCTCGGTGTCTTCCGGCGGCGGTTCCTCGTCGAGCAGTTCTTCCTCGTCCAGCAGTTCGTCATCGTCCAGCAGTTCGTCTTCGTCCTCTGCCTCCAGCAGCAGTTCCTCCTCCGCCTCGACAAGTTCCGCGGAACCGACCGATGGCGTCCTGACCCAGGTGTCGAATTTCGGCAGCGATCCCGGCCAGCTTGATATGTTCGTATATAAGCCCGCCGGCCTGACCGCTAACCGCCCGGTTGTCGTTTTCCTGCACGGCTGCGGCTCGCAAGCCTCGCAATATGACAACGAGACCGGCTGGTCGAAATGGGCCGACCAGATGAAATTCATCCTGATCTTCCCCCAGACCACCACGGCCCAACCGGACGACTGCTTCCGCTATTATCTGCCCGAACATCAGATGACCAATGCCGGCGAACCCCTGTCCGTCATCCAGATGGTCAATTGGGTGCAAACCCATTACAATACGGATCCGAAGCGCATTTTTGTGACCGGCTTTTCGGCCGGCGGCGCCATGACCAATATCATGCTGGCCACCTATCCGGATGTTTTCGCCGCTGGCGCGCCGGTTTCCGGCGTCCCTTACCAATGCACCGGAAGCACACCTGGCATTGACAATTGTCTGAAGGGGAACCTCACCCTCACCGCGAAACAGTGGGGCGACAAGGTACGCGCCGCCCGTCCGGGTTACAGCGGTCCGTGGCCCCGCGTCTCCATATGGCAGGGCGTCGATGACGGCGTGATCAATCCGATCAACGCCACCTGGACGATGGAACAGTGGACCAATGTCCACGGCCTCACCCAGACCCCGCAAACCAGCAACACCGTAAGCGGCAAGCCGCACAGGGTGTATGGCGCCAGCCAGGTTGAAGTCTATGATGTCATCGGCACAGCCCATCAGTTCCCCATCAAACCTGGGACAGGCACGGAAGACTGCGGCAGCGGAAATGTCGGTCAGAACAATGGCATCTGTGCGTCACTCTATATCGCCCGCTGGTTCGGGCTGGATAAATAGCCTGACGCCAGGTTTATGAAGGCCGAAACCTGCGCCGTCCGCCAGTCGGCATCACGGCCGAGTTCCGTCGCCATGATTTCAGCGACACGCGGCGCGATGGCCATGCTCACCGCCGCATCCAGCAGCAAGGCGCGCAGACGCCGGGCCAGGATATCCTCAACTGTGCGCGCCTGCTCGAAGCGCACGGCCCAGCGGACCTCGGCTTCATTATAGGGCAGGTCCGGATGCAGTTTTGTGTTCGCGCCAGACAAGGCCTCGACGGCGGTTCCGTCGCTGCCATAAATGCCGTCATTTTCCGCCCAGCCATGCAGGTGTAGTTCGGCGGTTACGCTTTTTCGCGGCGGCAGGCCGGCTTCGCTCATCGCCAGATCGATCGTATCCTCGCCCATGCGGCGATAGGTGGTCCATTTGCCGCCGATCAGGGTGATCAGGCCGCTGTCGGAAACCACCAGTTGATGTTCACGGGACAAGGATTTGGTATCTGCGGCGCCGCCCTTCACCAAAGGCCGCAAGCCGGCGAAAACGCTGAGGATATCCGAACGCTGCGGCGCTGGATCGAGATATTCGCCCACGGTCTTCAGGATGAAGTTAATCTCGGACTCCAGTGCACGCGGCTCCAGGCTGATTTCCGGCACCGGCGTATCCGTGGTGCCGATCAGGGTCCGGTCATGCCACGGCACCGCGAACAGCACCCGGCCATCGGCGGTTTTCGGCACCATCAGCGCCGTATCGCCCGGCAGAAAGCGGCGGTCCACAACAATATGTACGCCCTGGCTCGGCGTCAGCAGAGGGGCGATATCAGGCTCATCCAGTCGCCGAACCGCATCAACGAAGATGCCCGTGGCGTTGATCACCACGCGGCCTCGCACTTCCTGCGTTGTGCTTGTTTCGCTGTCGGTAAACCGTACCCCCGTCATCTTGCCCCCGGTTTTCAGCAAGCCGGTGACCGGTGCGGCATTGAGCGCCACCCCGCCCTGATCTTCCAGTGTGCGCATAAGGGTGATCGCCAGCCGGCTGTCGTCGAACTGGCCATCAAAATAGAGGAGGCCGCCCTTGAGATTCGCGCGTTTCAGAGTGGGAATATGCGCCAGCGTCGCCTTGCGCCCGAGCGGACGGCTGGGGTGCAGATTGAACTTGCCCGCCAGCAGGTCATACAGCTTGAGGCCGATACCATAGAAAGGCCAGCGCCAGAACTGATAGGTGGCAATCAGGAAACCGAGATCATGGACAAGATGCGGTGCATTTCGTTTCAGCAAACCCCGTTCATGCAGCGATTCATGCACCAGATGGATATGCCCCTGCGCCAGATAACGCACCCCGCCATGCACCAGCTTGGTCGAACGGCTGCTCGTGCCCTTGGCATAGTCATGCGCTTCCAGCAGCAGGGTTTTGTAACCGCGCGAGGCCGCTTCTAGCGCCGTGCCGAGGCCGGACGCACCGCCACCGATAACGATGACATCCCACAGGATATCAGCCGTCGCCCTGGCTAGCAGGGCGGGACGCGGATCGCTCAAACACCATCCTCCCAATGCGCGCTGCGGCTGACCGCCTTGCGCCATCGCGCCATCTTTGCCGTGCGCTCGTCCATGCTGATGGCCGGTTCAAAAACGCGATCGACCTGCCATTGTGCCCGTAACTCATCGGCAGATGACCAGTAGCCGACCGCCAGCCCGGCCAGATAGGCCGCCCCCAGCGCCGTCGTCTCAGTGATCTTCGGCCGCACGACCGGCACGCCGAGGATATCGGCCTGGAACTGCATCATCAGGTTGTTGTTGCTGCCGCCGCCATCAACCCGCAATTCACTCAAGATGACGCCAGAATCCGATCGCATCGCGTCAAGCACCTCGGCCGACTGGAAGGCTATAGCTTCCAGCGCCGCGCGGGCGATATGTGCTTTTGTACTGCCGCGTGTCAGGCCGATGATCGTGCCGCGGGCGTAGCTGTCCCAATGCGGCGCGCCAAGCCCCACAAAGGCCGGCACCAGGCACACCCCACCGCTGTCCGGCACCGATGCCGCCAGCGCCTCGACCTCGCCGCTCGACCGGATGATCCCCAGGCCGTCACGCAGCCATTGCACCACCGCGCCGGCGACAAATACCGAGCCTTCCAGCGCATAGGTGCGCGTCTCGCCCAGTTGCCAGGCCAGGGTCGTCAGCAGCTTGTTCTGACTGGGCACCGCCTCGCCCGCCGTATTCATCAGCATGAAACAGCCGGTGCCATAGGTATTCTTGGCCATGCCACGCTCAAGGCAGACCTGCCCGAAGGTCGCTGCCTGCTGGTCACCCGCCATGCCGGCGATGGGGATGCGGGCACCGAACAGGCCCTGCGCTGTCTCGCCATAGACCTCGCTGTTGGCCCTTACCTCCGGCAGCAATGCGCGCGGAATGTCGAGCAGCGCAAGCAATTCATTATCCCATTCCCCGCTATGGATATTAAACAGCAGGGTCCGGCTGGCATTGCTGGCGTCGGTGATATGCAGCGCCCCGCCGGTCAGGTTCCACACCAGCCAGCTATCGATGGTGCCAAAAGCCAGTTCACCGCGCACCGCCCGCGCCCGCGCATCCGGCACCGTATCGAGTAGCCACTTGATCTTGGTGCCGCTAAAATAGGCGTCCAGCCGCAGGCCTGTCTTCTGCTCGAACAGCGGTTCAAGCCCTTCAGCAATCAACTGATCGCAGATGCCCGCCGTCCGCCGGTCCTGCCAGACAATGGCGTTGTGGATCGGCTGGCCGGTGACGCGATCCCAGATCACCGTCGTTTCGCGCTGGTTGGTGATGCCAATGGCGGCGATGTCACTGGCCCGCAATCCGGCAGCCGTCAAGGCCTCCTGCGCCACGCCCATCTGGGTGCTCCAGATTTCGCGCGCATCGTGCTCTACCCATCCGCCATGCGGGAAAACCTGGCGAAATTCCTTTTGCGCGATTTTCATGATATTGCCGCCACCATCGACAATAATGGCCCGGCTTGAGGTCGTCCCCTGATCAAGGGCCAGGATATAACGGCTCAATCCGCGACCTCTTCCTGCCAGACCTTGCGCGCCGCGCCTTCGGGATCGTTCCCGACATGGCAGGTTGAATTGATCAGCATGACCGGGCGATCCGTGGTGTTGTAGCGCGGCCAGTCGGGCTGCCCGGGCGCCGACGGTTTGCCGTCACGGGCAAAGCTCGTCCAGAAGGCGCTCATATGCTTCGAGGCCTCCACCACACCGGGACCGGTGCCTTCCAGACCTGGCTGATCCGTATTGAAGAACATCGCAGCTATTTCGGTGGCGTGACCGGCCTTGAGCGTCGTGTTCGTGCCCGGTATCGGATAGTTGGATTCATAATCATAACGATAGCGATAGACAGGCGCCGGTTGCAGCGATTTGCGATCCGCCGCCGTAGCTGATTCCGCCCCAAACCAGCGCGCCGAGGCAATGGCGATGTACAGTTCGCTTGGTGTCGCTTTTGGGTAGATCGCGCGATAAACGGTCAGCAGCCTGTCGGCGTCGCCGGCGAATTCAATCGCCATTCGGGCCTTCAATCCGGCCTCGTCAAGCGTGAAAGTATCTGGCCGCCCCATATTGAAAAAGGTGGCTTCCTCGCGGTTATGACCGACAATCAGCGGCACATCGGCCATCAGCGGCGAGGCCACCGGATCGAACGGATCATGTGGCAGAACCATGCCATCGACCACAGGACCATAACCGCCGGGAACCGGATATCCCGCCGTATGCAAGAGGCCTGAGCGCGGCACGGGAGATGATCCATCCGAAGGGAGCGTCATCGCCCCCTGCCCCTGCTCCGCCGCCAGTTGGATGGCCAGGATCTGTTCGGCGGGAGCATCGGCCAGCTTGTGCAGCGCGTTCGGCGCGATACCGAGGCCTTTCAGCACACGCCGCGCGGTTTCCGTCGCCATTTCCTTCGGCATCCGCCGCAGGGCCGCACCGCTCTCGATACTGGCCTTGTGGAACAGGCCCTTCGCCGCCGGCATGGCCAGGAGCGTGCCAACCTTGAAGCCGCCGCCGGATTCGCCGAAGATCATGACATTCTCCGGATCGCCGCCGAAGGCCGCGATATTGGTCTTTACCCAACGCAGCGCAGCCACGATATCGAGCATCCCCTGATTGCCGGAGGTCGCCCAATCCGCGCCGCCCAGTTCACCGAGATAGAGATAGCCCAACAGGCCCAGCCGATGATTGATGGCGACCACCACCACATCATAAACCGCCGCCAACCGCGCGCCATCCTGCGCCGTCGATCCGCCCGATCCGCTGGCGAAACCACCGCCGTGGCAATAGAACATCACCGGGCGTTTCTTGCCGTCATTCACCGCTGGCGTCCAGACATTGAGCACCAGGCAGTCCTCGGCATAGGCCGGCTCCTGTTCGCCATAGGTCGAATGCGCTTTTTGCAGGGAAGGCGCGCCGAGATGCGTAGCATCGCGCACACCGGTCCACGGTACGACCGGCGGCGCTTCGCAGAAACGCCCCGCGCCCGTCACCGGTCCGGCATAGGGAATGCCTTTGAAGGCCAGGGCGCAACGGCTGTGTCCGCCCCTCAGCCGGCCGTCGGTAATCTCGACATTTACGTCAGGGCCGGTAGTCACCGTGGAGCGCGATACCGCTTGTGCGCCGGCGACGGGGATAAGCCCGAACGCCCCTGCCGCCGCTAGGCCGCTGCCTAAAAGATGCCTGCGAGTCCACATTTTGTCCTCCTGATTTTACCCGATTTTTCAGACTCATAACATGAGCGCGACCGACTGCGCACGGATTTAATGACATTAATATGATACCATACCGCAATACAGTCTTCGGGTGTATTTGTGACGTCAACGTCTCAAAATACACTTTTGAATTGTCAAGACGGCCGAAAAAAGCCTATTTCCCATAACGGGCCTTCCGCAATCATATATATGTCAATTAATTGGTTAGATTACCTCTGGTAATTGAGCTAACGGTTAAGACAACAGGAGCAGATCAATGAGCGGTGCAACGGGCGCGGCCACCGAAATCATCCCGGTCGTGTTTGACGGGCATAGTGGCAGCCTGCATCGTCCGTCTGTCCAGGGCGGCAATGGAGCGGCGATCATTATCTGTGCGCCGGCCGGCCGGGACGCCCGCTGGACCTACCGCGCACTTTTCCAGTGGGCTGAACGTCTTGCCGCCAGTGGGTATATCGTTCTGCGCTATGATCTGCTTGGCGAAGGCGACTCTCTCGGTCTCGATGATGCGGCGGACCAATGGGCCAGCTGGACAAAGGGCGTAAGGCAGGCGGCTGATTTTCTCAGAGCGCAGACAGGCGCGGCGCAACTGTTCGTGTGCGGCCTGCGTATCGGCGCAACCCTGGCCTGCGTCACGGCAGAAGATGTCAAACCGGACGGTCTTATCCTGTGGGACCCGCTGTCTACAGGCAAGGTGTGGCTGAAAGAACTGCGTCTGGCCTACGCCATGCAGGCGGGCGCCCATTTCGATGAGGAGACAATCGAATGCAACGGCCTCTATCTATCGGCGGCGACCATTCAGGCACTGGAATCCGTCAACATAATCAAGGAAGGCGTCACATGGCCGCCTCTTCTTCTGGCCAGCCCCGTCGGCGCCAAAAGGCTTCTGGCCGCTTTTGGCGCCCAGGCGGAATCGACACAGTTTGCAGGCTACGCGGCATTTTTCAAGGATTCTTACGTCAACCAGGCCCCGGCCGAACTGTTTAATTCGACGCTGCAATGGCTTGAAAAGCAGCTTGCCTTGCCGTCATCGTCTGTTGCTCCGGTCGTTGCGGCTGGCACTCTGCAAACCAGCGACTGGCGAGAAGAGCGGGTGTGCTTCGGGCCGGGTCTGCGCGGAGTTCTTTGTCTGCCGGCTCGAAAGACCGGCGTGCAGGCTGTCATTTTTGGCAATACCGGCGGCGATCCGAGAGCCGGCGTGGCCAATTTCTCAACCCGCGCCAGCCGCCTTCTGGCGGCCGAAGGCATTGCCGCGCTCCGTTTCGATTTCGCCGGTTTGGGCGAAAGCGAGGGCAGCGATGTCCACGTCTATGAGACGAACCGCACCGAAGAAATGCGCGCCGCTGCCGCCCTGCTGGCGGAACGTGGGTTCGGCGAAGTCACCACCGCCGGTGTCTGTACTGGCGGTTTTCACGCTGTGCGCGCCGTTGTGGAAGACAGTGGCATCAACCGTGCCGTGGCCATAAACGCCTGGCTGGTCTGGGAGCCCGGCCGGGATCTTGACCGGGCGGCGCATGTCGAATCCATGCGGTCCGTCTATCTGCGCGCGCCCGTACAGGCCCGTAAATGGATGCGTATCGTGCGTGAAAGCTGGCATACAATCGTAGTCTCGCGTCTGGCCGGTTTGCAGCGGGCGCTCTTTCCCCGGCCGGCGGCGCAGGCCGCCCGGACATTGTTCGTACGCGCCTCCGCACGCAATGCCCATATCCATATCCTTGCAGGTGCAATGGACCGCTCACTGGAAGGTCTCGAACACTTCGGCGCCCGGGGCCGCTGGCTCACCCGGCAGCGAGGCATTTCGATCACCATACTGCCTGACCTGGATCACGCCCTGACCACGAAAAAGAGCCAGGGCGAGGCCGTGAAAGAACTACTCTCCTTTATCAGGGCCAATACGCCCCTGGCTGGCCCTGCAACAGGGCGTCCTACCCAATCCGCTGAAATCGGCTTCCGTTTCAAAGAGACGCCAGGCACGACCGTTATGCCGGAAGCTCGACCAGAAACCTGACAAATCGGAACGAACCGGCGTCAGGCGCCGCGCAACGGCCCGCCATTAAAGATCAGGCTGAGCAGGCGTGAGCGGCAAACAACCAGATAGACCAGCCAGCAACAACCGAAGCTGCCCACCGTCGTCAGCGTGATGGCCACCAGCGGATTGAGGCGCAGGGATATCCACAGGTCGTTGAACAGCAACACGAATACAATATGCCATATATAAATGACATAGGACGCATCAAGCAGCCGGGTAATAACCGGATGCGTGCTGTTCGCCCAGCGGTGCATCGCGCTGAGGAAAACCCGCGTCGCCAGCATCCCGACCGGCAAGACGTTAAGCTGTTCCAATACCATCAGCGGAAGCGTTTTTGAATCGGCCAGAATAACGAAGGCCGCCGTCAGCACCACCGTCAGTCCGATCGTGAACAGGGAAGGTTTGAGATACCATTCGAAGGCCTTGGGCCTCAGGAACATAAACGAACCAACGAAGAAAACGGGCGCATACATTATAATTGTCCGGTATTCAAATGTCTCGAAAAGAAACGCCCAATTCCCCACCAGCTTGGCCGCGACGGTCGAGGCCAGTCCCAGCGGTGCAAGGCCCGCGACAAGCAGCCACCAGCATACCGCCGTGTTCTTGTCGATCAGGTCGAGGAAACGTTCCGGCAGCAAACCAAACCGCCCTTTCCTGTGCAGCGTGATCAGGATGGCCATGAAGGCCCCCACCACCAGCAGCGTCGCCAGAAACCACCTGTGGGACAGCCATTGCGGACCGGGCGAGGTCATTTGCTGCACCCAGAACTGCCACGGCGGCAAGCCGGTCCGGACGGGTGAAATGGCGACCGCCATGACCTCCAGCGGCACGAGGATAAGCCCGCCCAGTATAAGGGGAAAACCAAGCCGTTTGGCCTGCTGGGTAAACCAGTTTAGCGCCGTCGTCCGCTTCAGGATCAGCATCGAAAAATAGCCGCTGATGAAGAAATAAGCGAACATCCGAAAAGCGTGCAGACACATGAAGATCACGGTCGCTATCCAGGAGCGCTCCGGCGCGGATATAATCATATCCGCCTTGGCATTGAAAACCATAGCGGCATGAAAGGGTATGCCGAGAAACAGCATCAGCACCCGTCCGGTGTTCAGGAAATGCAGCGGCACCGCGACGTCCTTGTCGCCATCAGCGTGACGCAAGGCCTCAAGGACGTCCACTGATTTTGTTTCCCAGTCATTGGGCAGGAAACCGAGATATTCTTCGACCGCCAGGGAGGTCACGACGTAGGACAGGGAATCGCCGGCCAGGGTGATAAACGTACTGTCGCCGGTGACTGTTTTGGCGCCGGTCAGGGTCGTGAAAATCGTGGTGATGCTATCCCACCGGCCATTGGCCGCCGTTTCGTTCACCGCGTTCGCCGGTGGATGCTTTTCGGCGGCCAGGCGGATCAGGGCCTGGTAATCCGGCTTTCCGCTCGGCAACAACGGTATCTCCGCCACGGACAAAATTTCGATGAGGAACGCCGGCAGGCCATAGGTTTCCGTCAGCCAGCCAACCAAAGCCCCCTGATCATCCAGCCCACCGGGCACCGCGACGACCAGGCGCTCGTCGGTGCCCGTACAGATCGTCCCGGCGGCCCGTTCGCGTACCTGCGCCTGCAATTCGTCGAGATTCAGGCGGATGCCGAAAGGCTTGATGAAACGTGAACTGCGCCCGACGATACGGTAAAGCCCGTTGGCCAGCCTGATAGCGATATCACCGGTTTTCAGGCTGTCCTGTGTTTCGTCCGTAGCCAGCGCGCCCGGCCCCTCGGCGTAGCCCATCATGACATTCGGCCCGGCGTAGATCAACTCACCCGCCGTTTCGGGCGACACGATGGTCGCTCCCGTCTCGTCAATCAGGGACAGGACACCGCCCGGCACGGCACGGCCGATGCTGTCGGGGTGGTCTATAGTGTGCTCCGGCGGCAGATAAGTCATGCGCGGCGCCGCCTCGGTCTGGCCATACATGACAAAGAACCGCCAGCCCTTGCCTTGTCCAAGCTCGGCCATCCGGCGCACGATATCCGGCGCCAGACGCCCGCCAGCCTGGGTGACATAACGCAGGTTCGGCTGGGCGGCCCAGTCGCTCGTTCTGTCGAGCATTTCAAAAATGTAGGGCACGCCTGCGAAACTGGTAGCGCCCTGCGCCTCGAACATCGGCCAGAAACCCGGCGTTGTGACCGAGCTTTCCGTCAAAATGAGTGAAGCGCCGCAGGCCAGGTGAGAATGAATGACGGACAGACCATACGAGTAGTTGAATTTCAGCGTCGTGATCGCCCGTTCCGTGGCGTCAAGTTCCAGATATTCGGCAATGGCCGTGGCGTTGGCATGAATATTGTGGTGCGACAGTTTGACGAACTTTGGCGAACCTGTGGAACCAGATGTCGATAATAGCAAGGCGAGATCGGGATGCAGGGCGATCTCGTCATCGTGACGCCGCTCGATCACGGACGGACCAGGCGTCTCATGACGGACGACGGCATGGGGGCGGTAAATCTCGATCAGGCCTTTTACGCGGGCCTCTTCGCCTTCACCGAACAGATGCACGACATGGCCGGCCCGCAGACAGCCGATATAGGCCGTCACCGCCTCGATGGTATTGCGAGCCTCAAGAAACACCAGGCGGCGTGAAGGGCCGACCCTCGCACCGACAGCATCGGCATCCCCGATCAGTGAAGCATAAGTGATATGGCGGTCGCCCTCTATCAAGGCGATATTATCGGCGAACCGCGCCAGATTATTATAAAATAAAACGCTCCCCACAGGGCCGCCGTTTTTATCTATACTTTCGGATGACTTTCGCTCGTTCCGCATTCTCTGCCCCTGCTGCCGCAGTTTTTTCAATACCGCAGCCTGTCGTTTATTATAACCAGCCCGCGACATCGCCCTTGCCGGTATCCAAGCACAGGCAGGTCTGTTATGCAAGATAAGGGCCAGTATTCGAAAACGGCCGATGGTTGATTTGCATCCGGTGAAACTTGTCAGGCGAACCGAAAGATGACAGAGAAGCGCATGGACTCCGGCTCCGGAGACGCCTGACCGAATGAGTCTTTACCCCGGACGCAGCGATATATGACTTTTGCGCCTCTTCTATCTCCGCCGGCTTTTGTCGCAACAGTAAGAGCAGCGTCATGAGTAAATCCGAAAGCCGTCCGCTTTCCGAACGCACCGCCAGGGCCGGCGCCTGGACAGTTGGCGGCAAACTGGCCGGCAAGGCGCTCGATTTCATATCCCTGCTCGTTCTGGCGCGTTTTCTTGGCCCCGCCGATTTCGGCGTCGTCGCCATGGCCCTGATCGCGGTCCAGGTGGTGGAGGCGCTGTCTGAACTGCCCCTGTCTGCCGTTTTGCTCAATGTGGAAAAGCCTACGGACAAGATGTACGACACCGCCTTCTCCATGGCAGTTCTTCGCTCGGTGGCCATTGTCACCGTCCTCGCCGTCCTGTCATGGCCGCTGTCGATAGTCTATCACGAACCCCGGCTTATCGCCCTGCAATGTGTGCTGGCCACAGCCCCGGCCATGCGCGGACTGGTTAGCCAGCGCCTGACCGAATTTGCCCGCGTCTTCGACTTTAGACGTAATGTGGCGCTCGAAATATTCGGCAAGGCCGCTTCACTGGTAATCGCCACAACGCTCGCCATCACCACCCACAGTTACTGGGCTATTGCCGCCGGCATGGTCTCCACCACACTGGTTATGATGATCGCCTCCTATATTTTTGCCCCGCAGCGTATCCGGTTCGATTTTTCCCAATGGCGCCTCTTCGCCGACATGGTTGGCTGGAACACCGCCGGCCAGGTCTTATCGGCGATTAACTGGCAGGTGGATAAGATCGTCCTGCCGCGTTTTGTCGACACCATGACCTTCGGTCGTTTCACCGCGGCCGACAACCTGATCGGCATCCCGTTGCAGGCCATCGTCGCGCCCCTTTCCGGACCGTTGTACTCGGCCTTTGTGGCCACACACGCCAAGACGGACCTGGCCCGCATCTATCTGAAAGTCTATGCCGGCATTTTATCACTGGTCGGTATTATTCTGCTGATGATCGCCATATTGTCAGAGCCGATCGTACGGCTCATATTAGGGCCGAAATGGCTGGAAACGGCCCCTATTCTGGCATGGCTGGCCCTTACGGCGATCGCCATGCTGCCCTCCACCATCCTGCCTCCGCTGGCCATGGCGCTGAACCAGACGCGCATGGTGTTCGTCAACCTGATGGTGCAGTTCGTGGTCAAGGTGCCACTTATCGTGGTTCTGGCGACCACCCTGCATTTGCAGGGCGTGCTTATCGGGCACGCCATTTCGTCCGCTGTTGTCTTCGTCACCTGCCTTTTTATCGTCAGGCATCTGATCGGCCTGTCCGTGAAAACACAACTTCTGGCGCTTGTACGTCCGGTCGCGGCGATGCTGCCGTCGGCAGCCTTCCTGCTGCTTGCTTTGAGGACATTCAGCGCCCAGGAGTCTGCGCTCTACCTCTTTTTAAACCTGATCTGGGTAGGCGCCGGCGCCGGCATCCTCTTCGCCGCCGGAAATCTGGCGCTTTGGAAGCTGGCCGGCTGTCCCGACAGCTACGAAAGCCTGGCGGTCCGAATGGCTGGAAACATCATCAGAAAAGGGCAGGCCGTCAAAAAAGTATAGGCCGGGAGCGTCCAGCCTGATACGGTATTTCATCCGGCATCAGCCGGACAGATTCTGTGGTCCGTTTCTTGCAACCGCGTCAGGAAACAAGCCAGAAAAACAAGCACTGACCCTTGTCAGCGTCTTATTCATCACCCCGGCAGCTTCGGAGTTCAGTATGCGTCTTACCTTGGTACAGTCGGTTATTTTCGGTGCGGCAGGTGCCGAATGAAGATAGCGATCGCCATTGCCACAGCCGGACGCCGTGAAGGATTGTCCGAGACGGTCGGGTATCTTCGCCGCCAGACGCGCCCCGCCGATGCTCTTTATATTTGCCCCGCCAGCGACGCTGACCTGGATGAGACCTGCCTGAAGGATTTTCCCAGCCCGACCCACGTCGTCCGGGGACCGCGCGGTTTGCCGGCGCAGCGCAACGCCATATTGCGACAAATGGCTGACGAGGATATCGTTATCTTTTTTGATGATGATTTCCTGCCTGAAGCCACTTTTATGGCTGAACTTGAAAGTCTTTATGCAAACAACCCTGACGTCCTGATGGCCACCGGTGATGTGGTCGCCGACGGCATCAAGGGCAAGGGCATAAGCCTGGATGAAGCCGTGAGCATCATCGAAGCCCTGCCGCCGCTTCCGGTCTGCGAGTTGAAGCCGTCCTATTCGGCTTATGGCTGCAACATGGCCGTGCGCATCGATGTGGCCCGGAAAGCGGGCATCGAATTTGATGAAACCCTTCCCCTTTACGCCTGGTGGGAAGATGTCGATTTTTCTCGCCGCATGGCGCGCCTGGGCCCGATCGTGAATTGCAACCGGATACGTGGCGTTCACCAGGGGAGCAAAAAGGGCCGCACACCGGGCAAGCGCATGGGATATAGCCAGATCGTCAACCTGATCTACCTGAATCGCAAGGGCAGCATTGAATCCACCATGGCATTCGGTCAGATTTCCAGACACATTGCGATGAATATGGCCCGGTCACTCTGGCCTGAACCCTGGGTTGACCGTCGTGGCCGCTTGGTCGGCAATCTGATAGCCCTGGGCGACGCGGCCAGGGGTAAGGTGGACCCGCAGCGAATTTTGGAAATGTAGGCGGCAACGGACCAGATGGTCGTTCGGTAAGACTGCAAAAGGTCGGCAAGTTGAAGTTCAGCATCATAATTGCGAATTATAATTACGAACGCTTTGTCGGCAAAGCCATAGACAGTGCGCTTGCCATCAGATGGCCCGACGTCGAGGTCATTGTTGTCGATGACGGCTCCACGGATCAGTCAAGGCAGGTTATCGCCGCCTATGGCGACCGCGTTCTCCCTATCCTGCAAAAGAATGCCGGGCAGCTCATCGCCTGCAATGTCGGCTTTGCCAAAGCCACCGGCGACTGGATTATTTTCCTCGACGCGGACGATCTGCTCGATCCTTCGATTGCCGAAGAAGTGGCGCGCGTCTCCACCCCGCGCACCAGCAAGGTGCAGTTTCTAATGGAACGAATCGACAGCGACGGACGACCGACCGGTTCGTGTTTCCCTACCTATACCCCCCCGCCAACACCTGAAAAAATAAGCGACTGGGCCGTCCGCCTCACCACCTACTCCACACCGCCCGGTTCGGGGAACGTTTATGCGCGCGCCTTCCTCGACAAAATTTTTCCGCTCGACAATGCCTGTGGCGACGCCCCTGACTCAGAACTGGTGACTGCGGCGCCCTTTTTCGGCGATGTCGTGACCGTCGAAAAACCCTTGGTGAAATATCGTGTTCACGGCGGCAATGACAGTAACCTGTTCGCTAAGGAAGGCCAGTTTGCCCGTGAGGTCGCGCGCGGCTACGCGCGATTCCTGTACTCGCAACGCATTGCGCAGACTGTTGGCATCGATATACCCGATGCCACTTTCCGCAAAAACCTGCATGTCCTTCAACACCGGATTCCTTCGGTGACGCTCAGTCCGGCGCTGCATCCCCTTCCGTGGGATAACAAATATCAGGTGCTGAAGGACACACTCACAACGACCTTCACATTTGACGCCATGTCGCGCAAACACAGGGTTGTTCTGCTCGCCTGGAGCATACTGACACTATTGGCCCCGAAACCGATCGCCAGGAAACTGATCCAGTTGAGGTTCAGCCACTAGGCTCAAATATCCGTTTCGGCCAGTGACAGCAGGGTGGCGTTGCCGCCGGCCGAGGTCGTATCCGTCGAGATGGTGCGCTCGCTGACGAAACGCATCAGGAAATGCGGGCCGCCAGCTTTCGGGCCGGTGCCGGACAGGCCCTCGCCGCCAAATGGCTGCGAGCCGACCACCGCGCCGATCATCGAGCGATTGACATAGAGGTTGCCGACGCGCGCCAGCTTGCTTACCGTTTCCGCGGTCGAGCGGATGCGGCTGTGCACCCCCATGGTCAGGCCATAGCCCTGGGCATTGATGCGGCCGACCAGATCTTCCAGTTCGCCGGCCTTCCAGGTGACGACGTGCAGCAACGGGCCGAACCATTCCGTCGTCAGGTCTTCAACTTGTTCCAGATGGATCAGGGTTGGCGGCACAAAAGTGCCCGTGCCCGCCGGTTTTTCCAGCGCATGAACCCACTTATCCTTCACCGACTGGCGATAGGCTTCAAGTTTATCACGGGCCGCCGCGTCGATCACCGGCCCAACGTCAGTACGGATATCGGCCGGATCGCCGGTCACCAGGGTATTCATTGCCCCTGTCAGCATTTTCAGCAGATTGTCGGCGATATCCTCCTGCACGATCAACAGGCGCAGGGCCGAACAGCGCTGGCCGGCGCTGCGAAAGGCCGAGGTGATGACATCGGCCACCACCTGCTCCGGCAGGGCCGAGGAGTCGACGATCATCGCATTCAGTCCGCCGGTTTCGGCGATCAGCGGCACGATCGGGCGGTTGTCGTCTTTCAGCAGGTTGCGGGCGATGGTGCGCGCCGTCGGCATGGAGCCGGTGAAGGCCACGCCATTGATCCCAGTGTGTGAAATGATGGCGTCACCGATCTCGACACCGCCGGGCAGGAAATGCAGGACTTCCGGCGGGATGCCGGCTCTGTAGGCCAGCTCGATGGCGCGGAAAGCGATGAGCGGCGTCTGCGGCGCCGGCTTGGCGACCACGGCGTTGCCAGTAACGAGTGCTGCCGTGATCTGGCCGAGAAAGATGGCCAGCGGGAAATTCCAAGGCGAGATGCAGGCAAAGACGCCACGTCCGACGAGGCGCAGTTCGTTGCGTTCGCCGGTCGGTCCCGGCAGGATTTCCTGTGCCAGACCAGAGCGGGCCTGCACGGCGTAATAGCGGCAGAAATCGACAGCTTCACGCACCTCGGCGACGGCATCACCGATCGTTTTGCCGGCTTCGCGGACGGCCAGACGCAGCAGTTCCGGACGGTTCTCTTCCAGCAGATCGGCCAGACGTTCCAGGCAGGCGGCGCGCTCTTCCACCGGACGCGCATTCCAGACCGGTGCGGCAGCCGTGGCGGCGGCAATGGCGCGGCGGACATCATAAGCGACGGCCTCGATGACCGTACCGACCATCGTGCCATCGGCCGGATTGATCACCGGACGGGCCTCGCCGGTCACCGGTTGACCGGAGACAAGCGCCGTGGCGTGGACGGGGTGCGCCTCGGCAACCACGGTCAATACGCTTGTCAGCGTCGCGGCGTCGTTCAGGTCAAGGCCCGCCGAATTGATGCGGCCGGGAAACAGGTCGGCTGGCTTGGCGATGCCAGGATGCGGACGGCCCTGAACGGACGAGATACGGGTTGCGGGGTCGGCCAAGAGCATGTCCTCCGTGATGGCGGTGTCGGCGAGTTGATGAACAAATGAGCTGTTGGCGCCGTTTTCCAGCAGGCGGCGCACGAGGTAGGCGAGCAATTCGCGGTGCCCCCCCACTGGCGCATAGGTACGGCAGGCGAAACCCTCCTCGCAGACCAGCCGCTCATGCAGGCCCTCCCCCATGCCGTGCAGACGCTGGAACTCGAAGTCACGGCGCTCGCCGGCCCAGTCGATCAGGGTGGCGACGGTCAGGGCGTTATGGCCGGCAAAGGCGGGATAGATGTGCGAAGCGTCAAACATGTCACGGGCGCAGGCGAGATAGGAGACATCGGTCGCCGCCTTGCGCGTGAAAAGCGGATAGTCGCTCATGCCGTCGACCTGGGCCTTCTTGATCTCGGAATCCCAATAGGCGCCCTTGACGAGCCGGACCATCAGCCTGTTGCCGGTGGCGGCGCCAAGCGCCTGCGCCCAGCCGACCAGCGGTCGGCAGCGCTTGCCATAGGCCTGGATGGCCAGGCCGAAGCCTTCCCAGCCGGAAAGCTGCGGATTGCGCGCCACGCCCTCGATGATATCAAGCGACATCATCAGACGCTCGGTTTCCTCGGCATCTACCGTCAAGCCGATCCCGAGGCCAGCGGCCTGGCGCGCCAGTTGCGTCATCATTTCGGTCAGTTCGGGCACACAGGCGGCGGCATTGGCGACCTCATAACGCGGATGCAGGGCCGACAGCTTGACCGAGATATTGTGGCCCGGCACCTTTTTCGACGCGCCAACAGCCGCGATCGCGTGCTCATAGGATGTGTAATAGCGCTCGGCGTCTTCGGTTGTGCGGGCAGACTCGCCCAGCATGTCGAAACTGGCGGTAAAGCCTTTATTCTCCGGCCTGGCGGCACGGTCAAGCGCCTCGTTGATATTGCGGCCCATGACAAAGACCCCCCCCATCATTTTCATGGCGGCGGCGACGCCGGCGCGGATAAAGGGTTCGCCGGCGCGCGCCAGAAGCCCTTTCAAAGCGCCGCCCTCGTCGGCAACCAATGCGCGCGTCAGGACCAATCCGAAAGTGGCGGAATTGACCAGTTTGGAATCGGACTGGCCGGAATGCGCTTTCCAGTCGGCGTCCCCCAGCTTGTCGCGGATAAGCAGGTCCGCTGTAGCGCTGTCGGGAACGCGCAGGTAAGCCTCGGCCAAGGACAGAAGCGCCACGCCCTCCTGGGTATTTAGGCGGTATTCATGCAGGAAGCGGTTGATCCAGCCGGACTTTTGCGCCGCGCGCAGATCATTGAGGATCAAGCCGGCCTGGCCGAGGACGCGCGCGCGCGTTGCGGCATCGAGCGTGGCCGCCGGCAGCAGACTTTCCAGAACATCCGGTTCGACCGCGCGCAACAGGGCGATCATTTCCGAGCGGGCGAAATCGAGCGCACCTTGCATTTTCATGGCGGTCTTCCCTACAGGTTATATATCCTGTATATTTCGGATATGGCCGAAGGTGCTTGGTATTTTTTCCTATATAGCCGATGATAATTTGCAAAAAAGGCTATTTTTCCGAAGGAATTTACATGCTTGATGAAATGGATCGCCGCCTCCTGCGCGCCCTTCAGGAAGACGGCCGGATCACCAACCAGGCGCTCGCTGAAGCCTGTCATATCTCGCCGGCGGCCTGTTTTGACCGCGTCAAGCGGCTGCGCAGCAAGGGCTACATTCTCAGCACTATGGCGGTGCTCGATCCTGTGAAGCTGGATTGCGCCCTGATGATCTTTGTCGAGGTCCTGCTTGACCGCACGACAAGCGGCCTGTTCGAGGAATTCGCCCGCGCCGTGATGCGCCGGCCGGAAATCATGGAATGTCATATGGTCGGCGGCGGGTTCGACTACCTGATCAAGGTGCGTGTCAAGGATATGGCCGCTTACCGGCATTTCCTCGGCACTACGCTGGTCGATATGCCCGGCGTACGCGAAACCCGGACCTATGCCGTGCTCGAAGAGGTCAAAAATACCCAGGCCCTGCCTGTGTAGTTGCAGGCAAAAAAAAGCCGCGCACTACGGCGCGGCCAAGTTTACAGGGAGGAAACGCCCAGGAAGGGCATCAACGCTGAAAAGCGTCGAACAATCGTATAATATGCTGCAATGCGAGATATTTCAAGAGCGATCGTATCAATTTTAATCACATTGCATATGCGATCCGCAACAATCGTCCTGATTGCGTGATTATCGCATCCGGCGCTTCTCACGCATGATGACCTGATCGAGGGTTTGCAGGAACTGCGAGCGATTGGCGGCGGAAAAAGGCGGTGGGCCGCCGGTGATGTCTCCGGTCGAGCGGATATGTTCCATAAGGGCACGGCTGGCCAGTGCGGCGCCGATCGAATCAGGCGTAAAGGCCCGGCCATTGGGTGCGATGGCGTGGGCGTCCTTCGCCAGAACCCGCGCCGCCAGCGGAATATCGTTGGTGATCACCACATCGCCGGCCACCGCCTGTTCGGCGATCCAGTCGTCGGCGACATCCGGCCCGGCCTCGACGATCCTCCGCTCGATCAGCGGCGACTGGGGGATCTGGATAAAACTATTTGATACTACAAAGGTTTTCACCCCATAACGGGCGGCGACCTTGTAGGTTTCGTCCTTTACAGGACAGGCGTCGGCATCGATAAAGAGGGTGATCGTCATGCCGCGTCGTAACAGATCACCCCCATCGCGCCCACACATTTTTGTGTCTTTTCACTGAGACTGCATGACCCCCAGAGGACGGCGCCCTCTTCCCGGCGATGTGGTTCAATGCGCCATTCCGGGACCGGGCGACCGGAAGACATCGGACCGATGCAGTGATTGTGCTCTAGTAGGAACCACGCTGCGTCAGGATGCTCGGACCGGTGGCGGCCAGGATATAGAGGTAGAGCCACAGGTTGCGGCGGCGGCAATACAGGCGATCCATAGCCACACGGCGGCTGTAGCTGACATTGTTGCGACCGGAAACCTGCCACAAGCCGGTAATGCCGGGCCTGACCGAGGCGTAACGAACAAAGGTCCGGCCGTACTTGCAGATTTCGTCATGGACGATCGGACGCGGGCCAACCAGGCTCATATCGCCCTTCAGCACGTTCCACAGTTGCGGAAACTCATCGAGGCTGGTCTTGCGGATGAAACGGCCGAAACCAGTAATCCGCGGGTCGTGCTTCAGTTTATGGTCACGTATCCATTCAGCACGGGCGGCGGCGTCGGTGGCCAGCAGATTCTTGAGGCGAATCTGGGCGTCCACCAGCATACTGCGGAACTTGTAACAGGTGAAGCTGCGGCCACCGTAACCAATACGGGTCTGGCCATAGAATATCGAACCGCCATCCTGCGCCTTGACCATCAGCCCGACGGAAATCAGCACCGGCGCGAAGAAAATCAACGCCAACAGGCTTATAACGATATCGAGCGTGCGGATAAGTATATCCGAAGAGCGCTTGCGCAATGTCTGGAACGCACGGAAAGACGGACGCGACCTTTCGATGATCGCATACTGCAAGGTCAGGTCGGCATTGCCGTCAATCTGAACGCTTTGCCCCCTTACATAGTACATCAGGTTTTCCAATCGACTTATAATCCGCATGAAATTAAGCTTGTGTAACGTCGCTGGAGTCAAGGCGCAAGTGATGCGGCATATAGGGTTCGCGCATTTTTTGCCCCAAATTGGCCTTTTTTGCCACAACGATATTATGGTATTTTAATACCACAAATACTAGATCGACATAAAGGCCTGAACTCCGGCTTCGCAGGTGAACCCGGAGATATGCATGAAACATGCCAGCCCTTGCCACGAAAGTAATGATATCAAATTTCCATTAATAAACAAAAAATAACTACCAATTTTCCGTATAACTCACAAAATTACTTCAACACCACCCAAATATACATAACATTAACCACGAATTTGCAATTATTAAAATAAATATTGCTTCATATTCATACAATACAATTTACACATACACAGCACGCCTTAAATGCCCCCAACCTTTCGTTAACCAACTACTGAAAGCAAGCCTTAAGCATTAAATGTCATGATGCCATATATTATAACGTGTTGAAGTGAGAAGCCCATGTCGCGCTTGAAGGCAAAGCCTGAAACGGCACAAATGCTACCTGAAGTGCGGGAGACGGCTTCCGATTCCGTAACCTTGATGGCGGCCCGTGCCGATATGACCCCACACCACTCGCCTGCCCTTGCCCTGCAAGCCAGCCTCGAACAATCGTGGGGCGCCAGACACGGGCGTGACGCGGCGCAGGTCACCAAGATTCCTTTCGGCTGGACGCTCATCGGCATGTCGGTCGTCTGCGCTGCTTTTTGGTACGCGCTCCTGCACCTGGTATTCTGAAATCAAGCCTCCCCGGTCGTGGTTCCCCGATCGTGGCTCAATGTCCCACGGGCAGCTGCCGTATTGCCGGCCATAGCGAAGCCACACCCGAGCAACAGAGCTACAAACATAGCCAGCGCCGGCTCCTGAAACGCGTAGTCGGTAAAGCCATGCAGCAGGAACACCAGATATCCCGCCAGTATGGCCCAGATACGTCCGCCCATCTGATGGCGCCGGCGCGCGCCTGAAACCATCGGCGCCAGGACCGCGAGGTTCAGCAGGGCCAGCCCGGCAAGTCCGACAATGCCTGTTTCCTCGAACCACTGAAGATAAACATTGTGCATGGCCCGCATGACCGCCAACGCCGGATAATCCTCAGCCGTTACGATATGATCGTTCACCGTATTGAATGAACCCAGGCCCGAACCGAGCCACGACTTATGCGCGGCGAAGCTAAAATGGCTTTTCAGGATTGTAGCCCGCTCCAGTGCATCACCGTCTATGCCGTCAAACCGCCCGATAACGCTTGTGAGGGGCGTGGCGAAAATAACGGCCAACCCCACGAGCGCCGCCGCGCCGATGGCCGCCAGTTTAGGGACGGACAGGCGCCGGTGCAGCAGCAGAACGCACAGTCCCGCCGCACAGATCATCGTCGAGAAGATGGCGCCGCGTGAAACCGTCAGCATCAGGGTCGCCAGACTGACCGCGCAAACCCCCGCCATCACCGGATCTATACGTTCGAGGATCTGAGGCTCCTGCCGGGTCAGCATACGACTAACGACGCGACCGAGCGCCATGACGCCCAGGGCGCCGAAAAGAGTGCCCGCGCTGTTGGGGGAACTGAACGCGCCGGTCAGGCGTCCGGCGCCGAATTTCTCGAAACCATAGATGCCGGCCGGATCGAGGATGAACATGACGATGGACGCCACCGCCCAGGCTCCGCCGGCATACAGCAGGGCCTCGAATAATCTTTTTGCCCGATCATCCGTCAGCGAGCAGCGCAGGCCGAGCGCAAAGGCGCAGATAACGCCGCCCAGTTTTATAGCCGCAAGCCACGCCGCCGAGGGATCATAAACGACAAAAGCCGTGGATAGGGCAAGCGCAACGATAAAAATCGCAAAAGCGATCAGGAGGGATTTGACGGCCTTGCGCTGAGCAAGCGCCGGATTTTCGGCAACCGGCAGGATGAAGGCCGCAGCCGTCAAGGCGGCGAAAAGGGCCGCCAGCATCGTCGCGGCGGCCGGCAGGTCGGAACCGCGTATGGCGAAGGCCGTCAAAACGACCACCGAAACCAACCCCGGCCACAGCCAGGCAGAATATTTATGAATCCCCATGCGTTCCCTCACCAGCTTTACCCGATCTTAGAGGAGGCCGTGCCGAAGTACGAGGCCCTTCTCGCGTAAAGCGCAAAAAAGCCCTCTCTGCCACATATGGCGCGGGAAAGAATTTGTGCAAAAACAATCAGGCTAAACATATATAAAGGTCCGCGTGCTTAGTGTAATCAATACAAAACCGCACCCTTGCCCCATTCAAAACCCGCAAATCTGATGAACGCCGATAATTTTTCTTTTGATGCCAAGATTATGCAAAGGCGCCCCCAGTCTTTACTCGCAAAAAGCAGCCCGCCGACGCCATGCAGGGCTTATTTTAACGGCAGGTTCCTCACCGCCTCGCCGGCGGGTGTGCATCGTGTCGCCGAAGAACTGATCGTCGCGGTGGACAGCCTCCTTTCTGCGGAACCGGCGCTCGCCGCAGCGTTTGACCTGACCCTGGCCACGCCAAAAGACATCCGCCGTCAGCCGAAACTTGACCTGGTGCACAGCAAGACCGGCGGGCGCCTTTCGGGCGTCTTCTGGGAACAATTCGACCTGCCCCGCCTGACCTCCGGCGGCCTGTGCGTCAGCCTGTGCAATGCGGGGCCTCTGGTCAGGCGCAACGCCATGACAATGCTGCATGATGCGCAGGTCTATTCGATGCCCGCCTCTTACTCTTTCGCCTTTCGGACATGGTATAAAATTACCCATCCCCTGATTGGCCGGCATCACAAACATATCCTGACCGTCTCCGCCTTTTCCAAATCAGAGCTTGTGCGTTACGGCGTGGCGCCCGCGGAAAAGATCAGCGTCATCCCCAATGGCTGCGATCATATCCTGCGCATCATACCGGATGACACAACGATCGGGCGTTATGCTCTTCAAAACAAACCCTATGTGCTGTCTCTGGCGAATACCCAGTTTCACAAGAATATCCGTGTCCTTCTGGAAGCCTTTGCCGATCCCGCTTTGAAACACACGACCTTGGCGCTTTTCGGCGGCGCAACGGCCGCGGACTTTCAAGCCATCGGGTATGGGGTTCCTGAAAACGTATTGTTTCTCGGACGCATATCAGACGCAGAAATGGTGGCCTTGATGCAGGGGGCGGTCGCCTTCGCCTGCCCGTCATTGACGGAGGGGTTCGGCTTGCCGCCGCTGGAAGCCATGTTGCTCGGCTGCCCGTCAATTGTAGCGCCATGCGGGGCCCTGCCGGAAGTCTGCGGCGATGCGGCGCTGATTGCCGATCCGCACGACGCCACCGCCTGGACCGAACAGATTTCACGTTTGGTAAAAGATGAGGCCATGAGAGACGACATACGTGCGAAAGGGCTGCATCAGGCGGGAAAATTCACCTGGGACCGCGCCGCACGCCGGCTTTTGCGAACAATTGCCGAGGTGGAAAATATCCCTGTTCCCAAGGAATTGTTGCTTTAGGATCACAACCGGACGATACCCGTCCGGTTCAAAACCGAAAATTATTTGAATGTTAATTTTAATCATATAATCAGTAAGTTATATAACTATCAGCCCTATTTGGTAAAGCGGACGCATCTCATGGAATCCATCATTGTTCTGGGCGGCGCCGGCTATATCGGCAGCCAGGCCTGCAAAACACTGCTCGCCGCAGGCATCCAGCCGGTGACCTATGATAATTTGTCCCTCGGCCATGAGTCCTTTGTCAAATACGGCCCCCTGGTAAAGGGCGACCTGCTCGATACGGCGTTGCTCAGCGACACCATCCGCCGTTATAACGCCAGTTGCGTCATGCACTTCGCCGCCTTGGCCAGCGTCGCGGATTCCGTAACGGATCCGGCCAGCTATTACCGCAACAATGTCACCGGCACACTGTCCGTGCTCGAAGCCATGCGCGCGACAGACTGCCGTTCCCTGGTCTTCTCATCGACCTGTGCCATTTACGGACAGCCGGAAATCGTGCCGATCGATGAAACCTGCGCCAAAAACCCGATCAATTCTTACGGCCGCAGCAAGCTGATTTGCGAGCATATGATGAATGATTACAGCGCCGCCTATGGTATCCGCTCGATCGCGCTGCGTTATTTCAATGCGGTCGGGGCCGATTTCGACGGCGAGATTGGTGAATTCCGCGACAACGAAACCCACATCATTCCGCGCGCCCTGATGTACCTGCTCGGATACATTGATGAATTCATCATTCATGGCAGCGATTTTCCGACGCCGGACGGTACGGCGATCCGCGACTATATCCATGTCAAGGATCTGGCGGAGGCCCACATCTCGGCGGCCCGCCTTCTGGCTGATGGTCATGCCGGTGGCGCCTATAATCTGGGTCAGGGCACCGGTTATTCGGTGCTTGAGGTCCTGTCGGCGATTGAGCGCATTACCGGCCGTAAAATGCCGGCCGTCACGGGCGGGCGCCGTCAAGGTGATCCGGCCATTCTGGTGGCGCAACCTGCTCTGGCGCGCAGCGTTCTTGGCTTTGCCCCGCATTATTCGTCACTGGAAGATATCATCGGCTCGGCATGGGCCTGGCATCAGAAGGCCCATCCGCAAAAGAGCCTCCCCCTTACGCCGGCAAGGGTGATATAGGCGTCACGCGGATACCTTTCGCGTCCCTTCGGTGCCCGTCGGCGCGACATCAGTGCTCTTGCGCCGGTTGTGCCAGGAAACGATGGCGGCAGCGAACATCGTGCCGAACAGGAAGGCATTCTTCAGACCGAAATCCGCCGAGGTGCCCGCCAGAATACCCGCCGTCAAACCGGGCAGGAAAGACCAGCGCAGGCCGGAAACCAGCGCGACATTGACAGCATCCCCCGGATAGGCCCGCCGCAACATGGATTGCAGCGCGAAGCCGTAATAGAGCAGTCCGCCCAAGACGCCTGTATTGCTCAAAGTGGCGACGATCTCGTTGGACGCCCGCGTGCCACCCATGCCGACTCCCAGACCATAGGTATCAAGCAAGGCCTGCCATGAGGTCAGGGTCCAGAAAGAACGCTCCTCGAAAGAAGAAGTATGTGTCTTCTTGAGAACCATCTGGTCGAAAAGTCTGAAAATCGAATCGAAAATTTCCGGACGGGCGATGAAGGCCATAAATACGATCGCCGCCACGGCGGAGGCCGTCCAGAATTCCAGTTCCAGTTCGCGTCCGGCCCTGGTGCCTCGCCTTGCTTTCTTGGCGCGCCACAGGAAGTCCAGCCCGGCGAAGGCGCCGAAAACAACAAGAGCGACATAGGCCGAAGACGACGTGGACAGCCAGACAAACAGCAGCAGCAACGCCGCCACGATTGGAACCACCTTGTTGCGGTAAAAGGAATCGGTGATGGCATGTCGCAGGAAATACAGCAATGTCAGCAACTGGGTGCACAGGGCGCCGTAGCTGGACGCTTCAGGCATCAGGCCAACGACACGCCTTGTGCCGCCTTCAAGCGTTACGTCCGTCAATAACGCGTAACTGGCCGTGCGAAAAGGCTCAAGCAGCCATTCCAATGGCGCAAAATGGCTCGCAAAATCCAGCACACCGGTGATGATCGTTATCGCTCCACCAACGCAAAGCGCTTTAAGCGCCTCTTGCTGTTGTTTGGCGTCGAGCATCAGACGGGCGAACGTCACGACCGTGATGACCGAAATGGTCAGGTACATGATTTGAGAAATATTCTGCGTCGTCGGCTCCAGGAATTCGGACTGAAGATACCGTGTCAGCTTCATCGGGACGATTATGACGCTGCCCGCGAAAAAGCGCGGGCTGAATATCGTCACCAGGACGGCGACCGCCCAGAACAGCGTCAGTAACACCAGCCCCCGGGGTGCGAAAAGGGCGGAGAGGCCGAACTTGATCGCCCTGCCCGTCAGGAATGTTCGCAAAAACAGGAGACAGGCGACGATCGGCGTCGGCGTGAAGGTCAGGCCCATCGTCATGGTCGTCGGGAAGACGGCGAAAGACCCAAAAGGCATGGTCGCAAAAAAAAGATAGATGAGGAGCGACCTATTGCCAAACAGGCCGATCACAGCGAGTCCCCAGAATATCGCTATCGGGATATAGTCCATCTGCCCTATAATCCCTTACGGTTCAGGTGAAAAACGATGGTGTCCGGGTGCGCGTACCAAGACGTCTTTCTGTCATGTTTCGGTTTGGCTGACAAGTTCATGCCACATCCCGCAGTTGCGCTTCAATAAAGGTTTGCAGCCGGCCCTTGAAGATATCACGGTTCCAGCCCTGGGCGTGCAGGCGAATAGCAGCCGGATCGAAATCATCCGGCCTCGTCTCAAACCGGACCATAGCGTCCATCAGACTCTCCGCGGTCTGCACATCGAAGAACAGACCCGTTTGGCCGTCGACGACCGTTTCGACCGCCCCGCCGCGCCGGTAAGCCAGAACGGGCCGGCCGCTGGCCATAACCTCAAGCGGCACGATGCCGAAGTCTTCCACGCCCGGAAAGAGCAGCGCCCGACAGTTGCGGAAATGGTGCGCCATCGCCTGGTCATCGATCTTGTCGAGGAAGATGATGGTCGGTCCCGCCTGGCGCTTCATTTCCTTAGTCGCCCCTGAGCCAATGACGATCAGCCGTTTGTTCAGGCGCGTGCAGGCCTCGATGGCGATGTCGATACGCTTGTAAGGCGTGATCTGGCCGGCACAGAGGTAATAGTCCTCCGGTGCGTCGGATGGCTCGAAACGCGATACATCGACCGGCGGATGGATAACCGTGGCCTCGCGCCGGTAGAACTTCCCGATACGTTTGGCCACGAAGGCCGAGTTGGCGATGAAATGATCGACCCGCGCCGAGGTCGTTACGTCCCACGCACGCAGCCAGCTTGAGGTCAGGCGCATAGCCAGGCGCGCCAACCAGCCGGACTTGCGATAATATTGCGGGTAGAGGTCCCAGATATAGCGCATCGGCGAATGGCAGTAGCAGATATGTACGGAATCCGGCGGCGGAATAATGCCCTTGGCCGGTCCGGCCTCGCTCGACAGGATGAGGTCATACCCCGACAGATCGAAGGATTCCAGGGCCTGCGGCATCAGCGGCAGCATCTTCTGGTAAAAGCGCCGGCCGCCGATTTTTTGCAGAAAAGAAGTGGTGATTTTGTGCTTCAGAAGAGTCGGGGACAGCTTGTTCCGATCCACCACCAGGGTGAAGATATCGGCGTCCGGGTACAATTCGCACAGGCATTCGAGAACCTTCTCGCCGCCTCTCATGCCGACCAGCCAATAGTGAACGATAGCGACTTTCATCAGATATTTGCCTTGCAACACCCATAGTCCTGCGCCCCTTTACGCAGGGACAAGGGGGCTATTCCTGATAGTACTTCTTGTACTGATCGTAGTAATAGCCGCTGTCGCCATAGCCGTACTTGGCCTGTTCCTTGACATTGACCTGGGTAAGCACAACACCGCAAACATGGGCGCCGGTTTCGGTGAGCAGATCGAGCGAGGCTTGGGCGGCCTTGCGCTGCGTCTTGCGCCAGCGAACCAGCATGGCCACCACATCGGCTTTACGCGCCAGGATACGGGTATCGACCACAGCCAGCACCGGCGCCGTATCGAGGATCACCACATCGAAGCTGGCACGCAGCTTATCGAGGAGAATATCCATCGCTTCGGAGCCGAAAACATCCTTCGGCGTATAGGCGCTTTCAACCAATGGCAGGTACAGAACGTTGGTCAGATCGTCCTTGATCAGAACATCGTTCAGTTCAGCCTTACCGGCCAGGACTTCGAGTAAGCCGCCTTCGACGGGGCCGGTGATGTACTGGTTGATCGAGCGACGGCGCAGGTCGCAATCGACCACCACGACAGATTGCCCCGACAGCGCCATGACACGCGCCAGACAGACGGCAGTCGTCGTCTTGCCTTCGCCCGGCAGGGACGAGGTTACCGCGATAACCTTTACTTCATGACCGATACGCGAATAGATCAGGGCGGCGCGCATAATGCGGAAGCCTTCGGAAAAAACCGATAGCGGCTTATCAACCACATATTGTGCCGGCGTCGCCTTCTGACCGCGCGTCAGTGTCGAGGTCAGATCGGCGATATTACCGAGGTGCGGTTGGCGCAGGATGGTTTCGACATCCGTCGCCGTCGTCAGGCCGCTGTCCAGCGCGCGACGGATCAAAACCGATCCTGTAGCCGCGCCAAGCGCACCAATGAAGGCCAGGGCCAGGGAGATTGGAATCTTCGGTGCGCTCGGCCCGGTAGGCAGGGCGGCGTTCGATACGATCCTGGCGTCGGAGCGATCAATGCCTTCCTGCGATGAGGTTTGTTTGAAACGATCCAGATAGGACTGATACAAGGTGGTGACGGCATCGGCATTGCGTTGCAGTTCGTTAAGCTTGACCATCGCCTGATTGTTGCCAACCAGTTGCCCCTTCGCCTGCGCCACGCTGCCGGCGAGCGACGCTGTGCGCTGACGCTGGATCTCAGCCTGCGCTTCAAGATTCGACAGAATACGCTGGATTTCGGCGCGAATCTGAGCGTCGATATCGGCGAGTTGGTCATTCGCCTTGATGATATCCGGGTGCTTGCTGCCATAGCGTGACTGGAGATCGGCCAGGCGCTGGCTGACCTGCGCCCGTTGGGCGCGCAGGTTCTTGACGACATCGGAATTCATCGCTTCGCCGACATCTTCACCGCTCGAACCGGTATGCAGCTGCCGCCTGGCGACCGACAGGCGCGCTTCGCTTTCGGCCCGATCCACTTTCACACCGGCCAATTGTTGATCGAGCGTGGTGATCTGCTGCTGGCCAAGCGTATTGTCGGCCGAAACCGCCAGAAGATTATGCGAAATCTTGTACTGCTGCACCGCCGTCTCGGCCGCTTCAACCTGCGTGCGCAGGTCGCCGAGGCGTGAATTCAACCAGTCATTGGCTTCCTTGGTGGCCTGGAACTTGGTCTCCAACTGTTGCGACAGATAAAGACGCGCCCATTCATTGGCGATCCGCGCCGCCTTTTCCGGTGAGGTCGAGGTGAAGGAGATCGTGATAATCCGGGTCGCGCCCGAACGCTCAACCGTTAATCGATCCAGGACATTATTGAGCACATCCTCGTGCCGGGCCTGGACCTCCAAAGGAGTCAAGCGATGGCTATCCGACGTGTTCTTGATCAAACCGAAGAAATGACTGCCGCTAAGCGATGGATTGAATTCGGGGTCCTGATCCAGTTGCAAAGAGCGCAAAACCCGATCACCCAGCGAATTGGATTTGAGTATCTCGACCTCGGTGTCAACCGTCGCCGCATCGGGCGGCAATCCGGACAGAACATCCTGATCCGACGTCGTGTTCATGGTCCGCGGGTCCATCATCACGCTGGCCGTCGCCGTGTACCGCGGCACCTGCATCAGCACAGGCACGATAATCAGCAGGAAAACGCATCCGAAAATAACCGCGAAGAATCGACTGAACCGTCTGAAATCCGCAATAATGGCGGCCAGGTCGAGTGAAGGCAGCAGACTGTCCGACACATCGGTTTCAGTGGAGTGTTTATCCGAGATCATAAATTGTGCCAGATTATCGTGAGATTGAACAGGAGCCCGGATTAATTTATCCGAGACCTACACCTTAATACTGAAGACCTAAAGAAACCTTCAATGCGTTGTCCTTGTAACCCGGAATCGCGTCGCCGCCCTTGGATTTGTTCTCGCTGTAGGTATAACCGCCGCGAATGACGATGTGGCGGTTGACAAGATACTTGGCCCCTAACCACAAAGTCGTCCGGTCATCGGTACGATCGACGCCGTTATATTCGTCGGTCGTATAACCATAGGATGCGCTGAGAACCAGCGTCCGGAGCAATTCATAATCCGCCCCGATCTCCGAGGCCGTCGATGTATAGCCGGACGCGCCGAGTTGTGGCGTTTCCTGGATCGTGCGGGCCGTCTTGGCGGAAACAGTCAACAATTGGGTCGGAAAATACTGGATGTTCGCCAAAAACGACACCCCGTCCACCTTTTCAAACGCCGGATTGTCATAGGTCTGCTCCTGATAGCCAAGCTGCGCTTCACCACGGATAAGGTTCGTTAGATCAAAACTGGCGCCGATAGCCACATCGTAGCCGTCCGAGTCGCGGTTTATGGTCTGGTCATCATAATCACGTGTATTTCCAATCCAGGCAGCATAAAGCGCCGTGTCGGGACTCAACGCATAGTCGGCGTGACCGGCATATTCCACACGTCTGTAATCCCGGTAATCCTGAGAGATTGGGCCGCCGGCCAGAATGGCGTTTTCATAATTTATATCGGTCAGGGTTGCCTGACCGGTAAAGCGCAGACGGTTGCCTTCCGCGACGAAACCGGCGTTCACGACGGACGCCTTGTATTCAATCGGCTTGATCAGAGACGTCGAAACGGTCTGGCTCGCCGGCTCGTAAAGCGCCTCGAAGCCATCGCTGTAGCTAAGGCCGCCGAACAAATTGCTACGGCCGTGGATATCGAGACGCCCGCCAACAGCCGCTTCCCAACTCGTGGTGTTCTGGTTGTCGTTGTCGGCATAGTTCGTCATGGTCGAACGCACCGAGGCCGTCAACTGATGGCGGCCCCAGTCCGAAGCGATGCGCACAGCCGGCGTTATGGCCGAATAGGTGTCCGAAACCTCGTTTATGTCTTTATAATAGATGTTGTCGTTGCGGCTCACATCGATATCAAGCGACGGGGATACGTCGAATACGCCCCAGCGCAAGCCCCGCGGTTCATATTCAGGCGGGATGCGCTCGGTCACCGCGATATTGCGGTCACGAGCGAAATTGGAATCCTGCGCGTGCGCTGCATTGGCTGCAAGCAAGGCAACGGAAAGCACCACCAGCGATGTGCCGTATTTCATATTTATCCCCGTCATACTGACAAAGTTATTGGAAAAAGCCCTGCGGACGCGGGCCGGAACTAAAACAAAAATGCGCCGGATTAACCCGCGCGATAACCAGCCCCTGCCGGTGCGCCATTCGGTGCGACGGGCAGGCTGTAACCTTTGCCGCGGCCATTAATCGCGCCGGGCGCCGTCTGATCGAACAGCTTCGTCAGGTCGCCCTGGACGCGACCGAAAGCGGCGGCGACGTTCTTTGACAGGTTCGGTGTATTGGAGGCGCGGGTCAGGGCCGTGGAGATGCTTAAGGTAGGAACCCCGGCGGCCACCTGGGCCTTGATGTCGTTTTCGATGGCGACGACGATCAGGGCGATGACATCTTCCGAGGCCGCGGCGTCACGTGCCGTCGCGTGAGCGCTCTGGCCAGGCTGGCTGGCGCCTTCACCGGCGACCGACGGGCCGTTACCCGTGGCGTTCGCTATGGCGGCGGCATCGCTGCCCAGGGCGACGAAAGCGGCTTCTTCCGCCTGGTTCGCCGTCGAAACCAGCTTCATCGCTAAAGAGGACGATACTTTTTCGACGCTCGCCGGCGCAAGACCGGCAGGCGCGGCGACAGCGACGGCGGCGACCGACAGGCCGACTGCGGCGCCAAGTCCCAGGATGATCTTTTTCATTGTCTTCGAGTCCCCTCGGCGGCGAGAAGAATCTCTTCCCGCACTTGCTAAAACGAAATCATAATACTGTTATCGATTCAAGCTCATTAGCCTAAACCGCCTTCGGTGCAAAGCGATTACACCTAAAGTGATACCTAAAAGTAACGTTCGGCGATGCGAATCGTATCGCCTGGCGCCACCAGCGTCATGGATGTCAGAGGCACATCCTCTTCGGCCGTCGCCCCGGCATGGCGAATGAACACTTTTTTCTGATTGGCACGGTAACTGAAGCCTGACGCCAGGGCGACGGCGTTCACAACCGTTATACCGTTGCTATAAGGATATTCGCCCGGCTTGTTGACTTCACCGAGGATGTAAAATGGCCGAAAACTGAGCACCTCGATGCTGACGCGCGGGTCCTTGAGGTAGCCTTCCTTGAAGGCGCTCTCAATCTTCATCTGCAACTGCGTCGCCGTCAGGCCGGCCGCATGGACTTCGCGGATAAGCGGCAGAGACACCACGCCGTCGCCCGAAATCATAAACTCACCGCTCAGATCCGGCTCGCCGAAAATGATCAGGCGAATCTTGTCACCCGAACCGAGCCTGTATTCATACCCAGCACTCGCTGTCGCCGTTACCGGAACGGCGACCGGCGCATCAGCCACCTGGGCGTGCACTGCGCCGCCTGTGCCGAAAAGGGTCATTGCCGTGAGCGCCAGCCCCATCAGGGCCAGCCGCAGCCGGATCGAAAATACCTGCAATCTGTTCACGTCGCCTCTCAAGAATTTAAAGGAGGTTGTCCCAATTTTACGCTATATACGCTTACATATGCCGTTTACAGCCTATCTGACCAGCAAGACTGCAAAACCCATGCCAGAAAATAGGGCCTGCCAGAAGATATGACCAGACAGGTAAACTACAGGCGAACCTGGATGATACGGCGCGAAACATCCTTCAGCCGGACCGCCGTCAGCACGCCAGTGGCATAAGCGCCGCTGTCGATACCGATGCGCCAGCGCTTGTCGGCCGGCTCGTCTTCCGGCGTATGGCCATGCACCACCACGAAATCACATGCTTTTTCCGACGCCATGAAAGCCCCTCTCACCCACAGGAAGGTTTCCGGCCCTTGCGCCTCCAGCGGCTGATCCGGCCGGACACCCGCATGAACGAACACATAGTCATCGACCTTCAGCAGATACTTCATGGTCTTGAGAAGCGCCAGATGCGCTTCGGGCAGGGCCGCGGCGAACGTCTGGCGCGCCTCTTCCCACTGTGCCGGATCGGTACGGGACGCAGGCAAGGCTACGCCATATGATCCCAGCGTACTGCCACCGCCATAATCGTTCCAGGCCGGGCCATGCTGCGCCGTGTACAGGAACTTCAGCAGAGATTCCTCGTGATTCCCGAGCAGCACCTCAACGTCGCACCACACCTCATTCTGGAGCTCCAGTATACGTGACAGGACGGCGGAAGACTCCGGCCCCCTATCGACATAATCCCCCAGCAGGACGATCAGGGGACGCTCAGTCCTCGCCATCTCATCGGCGCGGATATGCTGGATCATGCGCTCGAACAGATCGAGACGCCCATGTATATCTCCGATCGCATAGACCAGCCGCCCGATCCGCGACGCCGGCGGCTCAGGTTTTGACCTCGATGTCCCGAAAAAAGACTTGAGTGCTGCCAGCATGAGTGTGTGATTAATCCCGAAACCCGGAAACAGTCTATTCTTCCGCAATGCAACACTCAAGGGCAGGCCGTCCGATTTTAATCATTTGCACAGCGGTGTGGGAAAAAAGCCCGCGCAAATCACAGCCTGCAGTGAAGGGGGCGACGCGCATCATTAAATTATAATCTTAATTTATGTAAACCATACCTTTACATGAGTTGTTGACGATACTTTTTATCCGGAAATTGAATGTTGTTTGAGAGGATACCATAACCGCAAAGAGGATGTGATGGTTATGGCCTGTATAAACAACTCCACAAAAGTCAGTTTGCTTGCACTGTTTACCATCACGGCTGCTTTTGGTGCCGGTTCGACCGCCGCCGCCGATCGCCCCGCCGCCCAAATCGCCTTTTTGCCCGCCGGACGGCAGATCGCCGCACCGACAGCCTTTCTTGAGATGTGCGCGCGTTCGCCCGAGGATTGTCAGCAGTCCGCCCGGCCCGAAGCGGCGCGCATCGTTTCCCTGGCCCGGCAGGCCCTTGTCGAGAAATACGAACTGGCCTTCACGCACCTGACCACGACCGCCACACGTGACCCCATGCCGGGCGCCGTTGATGCGCCGCAATGGCCGCGCCTTACCGGCAACCGCCCGACCGACGCCATGCCGCGCTCAGCAGCCACGCCCGACTATGTACGCATTGATCTGGACGCCCCCGCTATGGCGACGCTCAAGGCGGTCAATAACCGCGTCAACCGCCGCCTGATCGCTGATACCGATGCCCGCGTCTACCAAACCAATGATTACTGGGAGGCCCCCGCCCTGACGCGCGGGGCGCGCGGGGACTGCGAGGACTTCGCGCTGGTCAAGCGCCGCCTGCTGATCGCGCAAGGCATTCCCGCCGCCGCCCTCAGCCTGGCCATCGTGCGCACCCGTTATAACGAAGACCACGCCGTTCTGGTGGTCGCCACAAAGCAAGGCGACTTCGTTCTCGACAACCTCGCCTTCAAGGTCAGGCCGTGGCAAACGACCGGTTATGGCTGGGTATCGCGCCAGGCGCCGGGTGACGATCTCGGCTGGGTGTCGCTTGCGCCGGTTCCGGCGCCCATCATGCGTATGGCCTACAACCACTAAATCTGTTATTCCGGTGTCCATGACCCAGACGATGTTATGGACGCAATCCTTGAGATATGGCCCTGCCGGGGCGGCGCTGGCCGTCGCCCTGCTTGGTTCTGTGGCGGCCTTGCAGTTCGCCCTGCCGGACGCCATGCCGGCCCTGCTGCCATTTTCCGAATCCTTCTACGCCCACACCCTGGCCGCGGCCGATGACGACCGGCGCATAGATCTGGCGCGCAAGACAGTGAACACCGCCCCCGGCCGCGCCGAAAACTGGCTGCTGCTGGCCTCTGCCTATCAGCAAAAAGACGAAGCTCTGTCCGGCCGCGTGCTGGCCACCCTGCGTCGTTCCTATGCGGTCGGCCCGCTGTCACCGGACGCCCACGACTGGCGATTGGCTTATATTTTCTCCAACTGGAGCGTCATGCCGGCCGATCTGAAGACATCGGCGATGGCGGAAGCTGAAGCCTATGCCACGCGTTATGCCGGATATATCTATATCAAGGGACTCGCGCCGACCCTCAGCGACAACGAAGGCCGCGTGGCCCTGGGGCTGGTGGCCCTGACACACTACCGCACCAGAGAGAGCGCCCGCCGCGTGGCCGAGTACCGGGCAATGCAGGCGAATTTCACGCAGTAATACCGTGCGATCGTCTCAGAGTCCCCCCAGAGCGCCCTGAGACGATAGCTTCGCCGCCCATGCCGCCCCCTATTCCCCCCGGAATCCTGACGACTCGGACCGCACAGCCGCACGGAAGCCCGTTATGCACAGACTTTAGCTGGTAGTCACACACCATTTACGGATCGCGCCTACGTTTCAGCTCCGGTATTGCTACACTTAAAAAGCGTGGTTATCAACAATAAGCGATCACAGTTTGCGTCTTTTTTTTTGGACCGGGGTTATACCTCGGCGCCACGCCCCGGCACGGCGTTCAGCAGGCTTTGCAGATGATCGAGATAATCGTAAAAGGCGTCACGGCCGGATACGGTCAGCTTGGCGATGGTGCGCGGCTTGCCAGCCGACATGGTTTTGTCGAGCTGGATATAGCCGGCGTCATCGAGCTTTCTCAGGTGCTGCGACAGGTTGCCGTCGCTGATACGGATTTCTCCGCGCAAGGTGACGAAATCGGCCTTGCCGACCGTTGACAGGAAGGCCAGGATTGCCAGGCGGGCGCGGCCGTGGATGACCTCTTCCAGGCTTTCGTGGGCGAACAGGCTCATGTGGTCCTCATCTTGGGTTGGGCGCGCCATTCGGCACGCAGCAGAACAAGACCGGGCGCCGTCATGAAACAGACGGTTGAGGCGGTCATAATAACGTAGCGATCGATCGGGCTATCGAGCACGAACATGGCGCAGGCGGTCAGCATCCAGCCGCCGGCCATGCCCAGAAGCCAGGACTGGTTGCTCGACGTCGCCATCACCGCCAGCACGAGACTGAAAACAATGGCGAGAAAAGCCATGGTGATATGTGGTTCGGAAACCCGTGTCCACTGACTGCCCAGCAGGAAGACGAAAATGCCGATGCCGGCGAATACCCAGGTCGTCGAGATCGACTGGCTGCGCCACGACCGGAAAAAGTAGCGGCGCTTGCTGAAATGCGAGATCAGGAAGGCGCCGCCGCAGCCGAGAAGGATGGTGCCCCAGCCAATCGGCAGATCGGCCGGCAACAGGTTGGCGGCGATCAAAGCTTTCAGCGCATTGGCGATGGCCAGAACCACACCCCACCACGCCATGATGGCGCCGCCGGCGATCGCCAGGGTATCCCCCCGGCTGACCAGTTCGCGCAGGCTGTGCAGTTCCTCGCCGAGATAGCCGGCTTCTTCCGGATCGAGACGCGGAAGCAGGGAGTGTACCTGACGATCTGGCATGTGATGTTTTTCCGGCATTCCGGCTGAGCATCCTTGTTAAACCGTCAAGAGTAGAGCCATTTGACGCGTAAATCCACTGGGAATCTTGTCGCACCCGGTAGTCCGGCTATCCGGCGCTCGTCCAGGTGGTGACGCCTTCCACCAGCAGATTGCAGACCATCGGGCGGGCGGTGGTTTTTTCCGCGATGATCGTTTGCAGGTATGGCCGGACATCAGGATCGACAATGAACATGGCGAAGCCGCCACCGCCGGCGCCCGACAGTTTTCCCGCCTTTGCGCCATTGCGCATGACGACATCGAACAGCGCCTCGACCTCCGGCGTGCTCACCGTCGCCGCCGTGCGCTTCTTGGCTTCCCAGCCACTGCGCAGAATATCGGCGACCCGATCTATGCTGCCGAAGAGCAGGGCCTCCTTCATTTCCCCGGCCTCGATCTTGAGTTGATGCATCGCTTCCAGCGACGCACCGCCGGCCGTCACCGATTGGGACTGAGAGGAAATGATCGCCGCCGACTCGCGCGACTGGCCGGTAAAGGTGAGCAGGATGGAGGATTCCAGCTCATTATGGACATGCGGCCTGATGCGCAGCGGATTGACGACCACGCGCTCATCGGCGGAAAATTCCATGAAGTTGAAGCCGCCGAAAGTCGCGGCATACTGATCCTGCCTGCCGCCCGCCAAACCGAGATCGGCGCGCTCGATATCATAGGCCAGCCGCGCCATGTCGTATTCGCCAAGCGGGATGAACAGGAGTTCGCAGAACGCCGCCACAAGCGCCACCACTAGGGCCGAGGATGACCCCAGGCCCGATCCCTGTGGTGCGTCAACATGGGTGGTGACCGTAACCGCCAAAGGCCTGCCTTCGGTATATTGCGCGATCATGCGGTTATAGACCCCGCGATGGAGCTTTAGGCGCGAATCGTCAGGTACCCGCTGCCCGGCGGGAAAGGCTTCCTGGCAACCGAGATCGACCGAATTAAATACGACCTGGCCGTCGTCGCGCGGCGTCAGACTGGCATAGGCGTATTTGTTGATCGTGACATTGAGAATGGCGCCGCCATAGGAGTCACAATAGGGTGAAACGTCCGTGCCGCCGCCGGCCAGACCGAGCCGCAACGGCGCCCGCGACCTGATGATCTTTTTCTTCATGCCGCCTCTTTAACCAGACCCCGCCGCTCCCGTCACCCCAAAAAGCTAAGATAGCAGCGCCTTGGCGGCCTCGGCGGCCTTTTTGACATCCTGGGCGCGCGACAAGGGGGCAACCAGGATTCCGGAAGGCGTTGAAATAACCATGATATCGCTAAGGCCGATTACCGCCACCACCGGACCGGCATCATTGCGGATCAGGCAGTTTTCGGCATCGATGAGGATAGCGGCACCCTTGACGTGGTTGGCGCTGGTGTCTTTTTCACCCAGCCGCCACAATTCCGCGAAACCACCGACATCGGCCCAGCCGATATCACACGGAATCACCGCCGAACGACGGGTGTTTTCCATGACGGCGTAGTCGATCGAAATAGACGGCACCTGGCAGAACGCTTCTTCATCGAGATTGATGATCACGCCGTCGCGCCGTGCCCTTTTATAGGCGTCGACGCACGCCGCCAGCACTTCGGGCGCATAGAGGCTCAGTTCTTCAAGCATGACCTCCGGCGAAAACAGGAATATGCCGGCGTTCCAGTCATGGCGTCCGCCCTCAACATATGTCGTCGCCGTTGCCAGATCGGGCTTTTCCCAGAATTTTTTGATTTCGAAAATGCCAGCGCTCAAAGCCGCGCCGCGTTCGATATAACCGAAGCCGGTTTCGGGATGGGCCGGCGTAATGCCGAAAGTGACGATGCGTGATTTCGCGGTTTCGACGGCGGCCATTACCGCTTCGTGGAACGCTTGCGGCTTGCTGATGACGTGATCGGCCGGCACCAGAAGCACCAGCGCGTCCGGATCGCTTTCCTGCCCACTCAAGGCCGCCATCGCGGCGACAGCGGCGGTATTGCGGCCGAACGGTTCGAGGATCACCGCCTGCGGGGCCTTGTTGATCTGGCCCAATTGCGACACCACCAGATCGCAATGTCCGCGCCCGCAGATCGCCACCGGTGCCAGATATTCGTCGCCGACCAGTCGCAGCGCCGTTTCCTGGATCATGCTGTTGGCTGTCGCCAGCGCATGAAATTGCTTCGGCGCCGCGGGGGTCGATAACGGCCACAGCCGCGTACCGGAACCGCCGGACATGATAACAGGTATAATTTTAGTAGACATTTATTCGTCCTCACTCCCCACACAGGCAGTCTATAGTCTTTTCCATCGCCTGCCGGGGCGTATTTTTTCGATGCCGTGGCCGTTGCGTACATATAAAGAGACGGCAGGTAAACATGCAGCCTTGGCAAACAAATAAGTATTTTTGAAATATTTAACTTGCCGCCACCTGCAAACCCAACTGTATTTTTACGCGTTTTTGCCTTAAGCCCTGAACCCGCTCCATATTGACCTCATTTTGTGAGACCCGACCTCATGTCCACGCTCGCCAATACCCTTGCCGGCAAACAGCAATCCCTGCGCCAGTGGCTGTTCGATCACGCCCTGCCCCTGTGGTGGGATATCGGCGGCGACAAGGAAAAGGGCGGTTTTTACGAGAAGATCAATCTCGACGGCAAACCGGACGATATCGACCGCCGTACCCGCGTGGCCGCCCGTCAGGTCTTTTCCTATGCCCTGGCCAAACGCATGGGCTATTCGGGCGACACGGACGGCCCGATCGACCAGGGCCTGAAATGGCTCTCCGGTCCGGCGCACAATCCGGAAACGGGAATGCTCTACGCCACTTTGAAGCCGGATGGTTCGGTGGTGCGCGGCGAGTTCGACTTCTACGATCACGCCTTTGCCATGCTGGCCTATGCAAGCGCCTGGCGCGTCCGCCCGGATGACAAATCCCTGGAAGCGGCGGGTGTCGCCATCCGCGACAAGATCCTCGCCGACTATTCCCATCCGGTGCGCGGCTTCGAGGAAGCCAATCCGCGCACCCTGCCGCTCAAGGCCAATCCGCATATGCACATGTTCGAGGCCTGTCTGGCGTGGATCGAGGCCGGCGGCGACGACAAGTGGCGCGAAATCGCCGGCGAGATCGCCGACTTGTGCGTCGAGAAGTTCCTGCATCCGGAAACCGGCGCCCTGCGCGAATTCTTCGACGGCGACTGGAATGTCATGCCGGGCGAGGCTGGCCGAATCGTTGAGCCGGGCCACCAGTTCGAATGGGCCTGGCTGTTCCTGCGCTGGGCGGAAATGACCGGCAAGGACAGCTACGTGAAAACGGCCCGGCGCCTGATCGACATCGCCGAGGTGGCGGGCACCGACCCCAAACGCAATGTGACGATGTTCGAGCTATGGGACGACTTCACCGTCAAGGACGCCAAGGCCCGCCTGTGGTCGCAGACCGAGCGCATGAAGGCGTTTACCGCCCTGTCCCTGTCAGCGAAAACGGACGCTGAAAAGGAAGCCGCCATCGCCAGCCTGATCCTGGCGACCTCCGGCCTGCAACTTTACCTCAGTACCGAGATTGAGGGATTATATCGTGATCGCATGAAACCCGATGGCACGTTCGAGATCGAACCGGCGCCCGCCAGTTCGCTGTACCATATCATCTGCGCCATCGACGAGGTGAGTTCGGTCAAGCTCTGACTTCGGCAGCCTCACAATTCGCTCTTTTCCTGAGAGCGCTTCCATTGTAGCGTCCGCCCAACGATAAAATAATCATCGAGGGAGCTACCATGAAACACCTGCCCGTTACGAGTCTGCTTACTGCGTCCCTGCTCGCCTGTGTGTCCACGTCCGCGCTGGCAGACGTGCAGCCGTGGGCCGATACCTCCAAGCCCGCCGACCAGCGCGCCGCCGCCGCCGTGGCCGCCATGACGCTCGATGAAAAGCTCGGGCTCGTCATGGGCTATACCGACCCCGAACAACTGATGAAGGAGCCGGACGATATCGTCTCGGCCGCCATCAAGGCCGATGTGGCGGCCAACCATATCAAGGGGTCTGCGGGTTATATCGCCGGCATCCCGCGCCTCGGTATTCCGGCGCAATGGCAGACCGACGCCTCGATCGGCGTGCGCGTCACCGGCATGGAGCGCACCGCCCTGCCCTCATCGCTGGCCACCGCCGCCTCGTTCGATCCGAAAATCACCGAGATGGGCGGCATCATGATCGCCACCGAGGCGCGGGCTTCCGGTTTTAATATCTTTCTGGCCGGCGGCGGCAACCTGGCGCGTGAACCGCGCAATGGCCGTAATTTTGAATATACCGGCGAAGATCCCCTGCTGACCGGACGCATGACTGGCGGCCTGATCAACGGCATCCAGTCGCAGCATATGGTCTCGACCATGAAGCACTGGGCGGTCAATGATCAGGAAAGCCAGCGCACCACAGTTGACGCCACCATCTCGAAGCCGGCCATGCGCCAGTCCGATCTTCTGGCTTTCGAAATGATCTATGACCTGTCCAATCCCGGCTCGGTCATGTGCTCCTACAATCTGGTCAATGGCGACTGGGCTTGCGAGAACGACTATCTCAATAACCGGGTGCTCAAGCAGGACTGGGGCTTCAAAGGCTATGTCATGTCCGACTGGGGCGCCGTCCACTCCTCGGCAAAAGCCGCCAATGCCGGTCTCGACCAGTTCACCGGCTATCCGTGCTGCGGTCATCACGGCGCCTTCTTCTCGGCCAAGACGCTGAAAGCCGATATCGCCAGCGGCGCCATTCCCATGTCGCGCATCGACGACATGGCCGAACGCATCCTGTGGCCGCTGTTCGCCAAGGGCGTGGTCGATAATCCGGTGAAAGTCGGCCCGATCGATTTCGAGGCCGACGCCAATGTGTCGCAGAAGGCCGCCGAAGCCTCGCTGGTCCTCCTGAAGAATGACGCCATAGATGGAAAAAGCCTGCTGCCTCTGGCCGGCGTGAAATCCATCGCCATAATCGGTGGCCATGCCGACAAGGGCGTGATGGCCGGCGGCGGTTCCTCAGGCGTCACGCCGGTCGGCGGTAATGCCGTGCCGGGATTGGAGCCGAAAACCTGGCCGGGGCCGGTCGTCTTCATGCCGTCCTCCCCGGTCGAGGCGCTGAAGGCCGCCAAGCCCGATGCTAGCATTACCTATATCAGCGGTGATAATATCAAGCAGGCGGCGGCCCTGGCGAAGAAGAGCGAGGTCGCCATCGTCTTCGTGACGCAGTGGATGGGCGAAGGTCTCGACAATCCGCTTGAACTGCCCGGCAATCAGGATGCGCTGGTGGCCGCCGTGGTCAAGGCCAATCCGAAAACCATTGTGGTGGTCGAATCGGGCGGCGCCATCCTGATGCCGTGGGCAGGTAAGGTGCCCGCCATCCTGGAAGCCTTCTATCCCGGTGCGCGCGGCGGCCAGGCCATCGCCAATATCCTGACTGGCCAGGTCAATCCCTCCGGCCACCTACCGATCAGTTTCCCGGCCTCCAATGCACAACTGGCCCACGCCGAAATTCCCGGTTTCCACAAGCCGGATGGCATCAGGGTCGGCATCACCTATGACGAAGGCGCGGCCATCGGCTACAAATGGTATGACGTAAAGGGCTACACACCGTTGTTCGCCTTCGGCCACGGCCTTTCCTACACCACTTTCGCCGTTTCCGCCCCAAAAGCCGCGCTTGACGGTTCCGATCTGGTCGTTGGCGGCACCGTGCAAAACAGCGGCGGCGTGGCGGGCGCCGCGGTGATGCAGGTCTATGTTTCCCCGACCGACTGGCAGGCCGCCGGCTGGGAAGCGCCCAAGCGCCTCGTCGCCTTCCACAAGGCCGACCTGACGCCCGGAGGCAGCGCCGCCTTCAGCCAGAAGGTCGATCCGAAGCTGCTGGCGACCTATGACGAAGCCACCGATAGCTGGGTGATCAAGGGCGGCGTTTATCATGTCCGGCTCGGCCAGGCCTCCGACGACCTGCCGCAAAGCGTCGACATCACCTTGCCCGATAGCCGCTGGAGCGCCGTTCATTAATTAAGTACATTTGAAACCAGATTGACCGCAAAGGCGGCTTGTGGGAACGTGGCGCCAATAATGCCACATATAAGCAGATAATCGGCCCGCGCGCACGATGGCAAGTCTGCTAGATATCTCAGGATATCGTCCGCAAGAAAGAGCCTTCATATGACTTCAGCCCCCAAAACACCGTGGGCTTTGAGCGTCACCGATCTGTTCACCATCGGTATCGGCCCCTCCAGTTCGCATACGGTGGGGCCGATGCGGGCGGCGGTGCATTTCGCCGAGCAGGCCGCCAGCTATGGTCCGCCCTCGCGGGTCGTCTGCCAGCTTTACGGCTCTCTGGCCCTGACCGGCAAGGGCCACGCCACCGACACCGCCATTCTGGTCGGGTTATCCGGCTGGTTGCCGGATCGTATCGATCCGGAAGAGATCACGCCGCTGGTCACCGAAATCCGCGCGACGCAAAGCCTGAAACTGGCCGGTCTTTACGATATCGTCTTCGATCCGCAGACCGACCTGCACTTCATGATGGGCGAGTTCCTGCCCGAACATTCCAACGGCATGGTGTTCGAGGCGACCTATCCGCACGGCAAACCGCTCACCGCCACCTATTTCTCCATCGGCGGCGGGGCGATCACCGGCGACACCGTGGTCGCCAATTCGAGCAATATCGCCCTGCCCTACGCCTATAAATCCGGTGAGGAACTGCTGGCGATCTGCGTGGCTGAAAACCTGTCGATCGCCGGGGTGGTGGCGCGCAATGAACTGGCCTTTCGCGCCGAGGCCGAGACCCACGCCTTCATCGACCAGGTGCGCGACGCCATGATGGCCAGCATCGAGTGTGGCTGCGCCAAGGACGGCATCCTTCCCGGCGGACTGAACGTCAAGCGCCGCGCCAAGGCCATGCGCGACACCCTGATGGCGCGTGGTCCGCGCATCGATCCGTCGCATATCTTCGAGTGGGTCAGCCTGTACGCTCTTGCGGTCAACGAGGAAAACGCCGCCGGCGGCCGCGTGGTCACAGCCCCGACCAATGGCGCGGCCGGCGTTTTGCCGGCGGTGATCAAATATTATGAGACCTTTGTGCCCGGCGCCACGAAAGAAGGTTCACGCACCCTGCTGATGACGGCAGCGGCGATCGGCTTTCTCTACAAGACCAATGCCTCGATCTCGGCGGCCGAAATGGGCTGCCAGGGCGAGGTCGGCGTCGCCTGCTCCATGGCTGCGGCGGGACTATGCGCGGCGCTCGGCGGCACGCCCGGACAGATCGAGAACGCCGCGGAGATCGGCATGGAGCACAATCTCGGTCTGACCTGCGATCCGATCGGCGGGCTCGTCCAGGTGCCGTGCATCGAGCGCAATACCATGGGCGCCATCAAGGCGATCAACGCCACCTATCTTGCGCTCAATGGCGACGGCCATCACATCGTCTCATTGGATGCGGTGATCGAGACCATGCGCCAGACCGGCGAGGACATGCGCGCCAAATATAAGGAAACGAGCCTCGGCGGTTTAGCGGTCAATGTGGTGGAGTGCTGATACGATGATCACCACGGAACGACAACTTATATACCAAGTATTGGTAGTTGACACGATAGCTATTAGCCTTCTTGAAGGAGCGTGAACCTCAAGACGCACCAGCCGCAAAGCGCGCCTTCCAGGAATCGATGTCGGTATCGTCTAATTGACGCTGCGTAGTCCGGGCTTGTCGGCTTCATAGTCGTGGCCCACGCAGCTTGCGTGCTGTAGGCTTGGGCGGCTGGGGACCATACCGCGCCACGTCCCGCTCAGCCTCCCGCACGCGCTGGCTGACCATGGATGTGCTGATACCCTGCCACTCGGCAATCTCGGCAACCGTCAGGCCATCGACATGGTGCAGAAGCCATATCGCCCGCACCTTAGGCGCCATTCGCCTGGTCGCTTCGTAGAACTGCGTCACATAGGTCGCCGGAGTAGAACGATTGTCATCCTCATACGTCTGGCAATAATCGTCCGCGAGTATCAAGGGCAGGAGCATCATCCGGGGATCAATTACCGGGTTTCCCTCCTCTGCCTGCATGATGTCCCTTTCTGTCAGGCACAGCGCGGCGCCCAAACCCCGCTCGTACATGCCAACTTTTACCCGCCATGTCCTGATACGCTCGCCGTAATTCTCATTGGCAGCATGTCGGGCTTCAATTTCGGCAGGCCGATTGCCGGGATGAGGCGCGGTCTCGTCGTTGGCATGTTTAGCGAGGCGCATCCGAACCGTCTTGATGCGCCGAAGTATCTGATTACGGCAAAGGTCCATGATCGCTTGCCACCTGTGTCCGATCTTTTTGTCTATCCGGTTGGCTTGGGCAATCGCGTAAAGTTCGAGCGTTTGCCAATTCGTCAACTTTCCAGCGCAGATAGCCTCAGTGGCTTTCCGATAATCTTCCGGATCGAAACCACGTAGTTTACGGGTCTCAGGGTCGTCTGGCTTACGACCGGACATGCGCGAGATAAGCACATCCTCAATCTGCTTGAACCGTTCACCAAAGGTGTAGGCGCAATCGTCATTCCAGTCATGGACGAGGAAATAGAGGTTGATCAACTCGCCGTCCGGCATGTCCCGCTGGAATAGTTTTTCGATGATCGCGAGTTGCCGTTGTCCATAGCCAGGCGGTGGGCCATCTACATCTGGCAGCTCATCAATGAGGCGCTTGTCAGGCTTGCGTTTCATCGGAGCCTCCCTGGTCATGCGCCTCGACCCGCCGCACCAGTTCAGCGCGCTTCCAATCTTCCAAAGATCTCCAGTGCCGATCTTCGGGCGGCGCAGGCAATGGCTTCATACGACGCAAGATTTGCGCCCGGCACAGATCCGCCACAGGCATCCAGGGCGAATCCGATTCGCAATCCCAAGCAATACGGTAGATCGTCAGCAAGTTTTTGTTGGAAAGCCGCCCGGTCAGGACGGCCGCGAGCGCCTGCGCGTGGTGGTCAGGATAGTCGAATCCTTCCACCGGCTGAATTTGCGCCAGGTCCGGGCTGCCCTGGTCGATTCGTTGTTGCAGCATCTCGGTTATGGGATCGAGGATTTCGTCAAAAATCTCATCGTCAGGCCCGGCGCCGCAATTGTGTACAAGGACGTAGAGGTCGAGCAATTTAGCGTCCGACAATTCAGATTCGAAGGCATCCTCGGCCACCCGCAAAACTTGGCGCAGAGACACGTAGTCATCAGCATCAGCATCACCATCCTCAGCCTCGTCTGCCTCGTCACTGGCTTCCGGTTCCGTGTTCAAGGACGCTGGCGGCTTGGGTGCCGCCACCCGGCGCAGGATTTCTTCGCGGCACTGGGCTGCGACCCGACCCCATCGCGCTTGCATCGGTTCGGCCTCGCGTAGATAGGCGGTTTCAGATGCCTGGATGAACAGGGTCAGGAGTCCGCCGTTGTCCATTTTGGCTATGGAGTTGAGGGCGTGGCGAAACATTTTGGGTTGCCAGTCTGTGTCCGGGTCTCGCCAGCCGAGATGATCTGTCTCAAGATTGCCGTCCAGCAATTGCATGAGTTCGGCACCAGCCTCATCACGGAGTTGGTCCCAATGACCGGGCCGAGGGGCGGCATGGCCTTCGTTCTCGGCCTCGTGCTGGTCCGCCAGCAGCAACAGATCCAGTAGTCGCTCCGGCGAAGGGGACGACGCCAGTACGTGGCCGGCAACGTCAAACTGGCCGGTCATGTACCCGGCCGGCAGGAGATGTGAAATGGCGTTCATGGCCGCACCACCCCACCCTTCCGGACCATACCGGAAATCGGGTCGATAAAGAACGGAACGCGGACCCTGAGCGCAATCGGAAGCACCGCCAGCATATCGGCGCGGAACGGAATTTCGCCGCGCTCGTATTTGCGGATGTCGTCCTTGGTGAGCGCCAGCTGGGCGGCAAGGCCTCTTTTGGTAAGGCCCAAATGCTTACGGCGTTGCTTCATCAGCCCGCCAAGGCGGATATCTACGGCATTACGTCCGGCAATCGTTACACAAGCATCGGCTGCACGATGCACTATTTTACGAATACGCATGTCTAACCCCTTCTGCAAGTCGAAGACGCCAAGCGGGTTAGCCGCCTGGTGAGCTTCGAGTCCTGGTGATCGGGGAGTTAGTAAACCGCTGTAAGACGGTCCCTATGGCCTTCGGACGAGCCTATTGCATACGCCATAGGCTCCTATGATGTAGTTGCGCCCCCAACCTAGCCTGGATGAGATAAGGTGGCAGGCGTCATTTCATTTGGAGGACGCTATGCCAGGTTTAGTGGATTACTATGTGGGGCTCGATGTTTCGCAGAAGATGACGTCGATCTGCGTAATCGATCATGATGGAAAACAGATCGTTGAGGGGAAGAGCTCAACCCACCCTCTCGATATCCGAGGTTGGTTGGGAAATCGGATCGAGGATGGAAAATTATTGAAGATTGGGCTTGAAGCCGGAACGATGAGTAGCTGGCTTTATTCGGGTCTCGTCCGATTTGGCTTTGAAGTTGTCTGCATGGAAACTTTCCAGGCGCACCGCTTCCTCGCGACCTATCGCAATAAGACTGACAAGAACGACGCGCGAGGCTTGGCGCAACTCTTGCGGATGGGTGGAGAAGACTTCCTTCGAGTTGTCAAAATTCGGTCCCAGGCGTCGCAGGAAACACGCGTCCTATTGGCCATGCGTGACCACTTGGTCACTCAAAAGGTAAGCTTGGAAAATCACATTTCAGGCGTTCTGAAGCCTTTCGGGGTCATAGTCGAGCGAGGTTCGGTAGTTCCTGAAACCTTCTTTAAGCGCACTATCGATGCACTTGATCAAGCCGAACGTAATGGGGTTCACGTCAAAGAGTTCGTAATGCCTTCATTGCAGCTCTACGAGCAGGCCGCCGCCAAGATCGTGCCGCTAACAGCTCGGATCGAGGAGATCGCCGGCAGCATCGAGATGGTTCGGCGCTTTATGGATATCCCGGGCGTGGGCCCGGTTACTGCCCTTTCTGTCTATGCGGCCATAGATGACCCGCACAGGTTTCAAAAGTCGTCAGACGTGGCCGCCTACTTTGGCCTGACACCCAAGCAATTCCAGTCAGGAGAGTTCAACATGATGGGTGCAATCTCTCGCCGTGGAGATCCAGCTACGCGGCGAACCCTGGTGATCGCGGCCACCGTTTTGCTCAGCGTGTCGCAGGAGTGGACTACGCTCAAGGCTTGGGGTGTCAGGCTGGCTAAGCGAATAGGCTTCTCGAAAGCCCGTATTGCCGTCGCCCGAAAGCTTGTAATTATCATGCATCGCATGTGGGTCGACAATGACCGATTCCGGCCAAAGGTCATCAGCTCCGACGAGCGAATAAAGCTCAAGCAGGAACTGGCGCCTCAGCCCTCGAAATTAAGCGCCGTCAAACGGATCGTCGTCGCTTAAACGGAAACCCCGGTGAGATCTGAAGCCGGGGGTCTTGCAGCAAGACGGCAGATGGGTGAGTGACGTTTGGTCGGGTGGTCGGCGGCGCATTCGTGTTCCGCATAGAGGCCGCGGCTCCTATTGGTCCCGCCTGTTTGTTCCTTGATTGAACATCATAATGTAGCCGTCGCCAGCCCATAGGACGACGTGACTACGGAGAGACTAATGATCTCGCTTGCAAGGCAAAAAAATGGAAACTATCGATGACGGGACAACCGGCAAACGCGAAACTGTGTCCGAAGCCTTCAATGTCAATTACAGAAAATACAACAAATCAGGCACTTATTTGATGTTGACAGGGAACGCAACTAGAGACCCGACCAAATAGGGTCAAAGGAGATCGTGCCGGAAATGGCCGGCATCAAACCACTTACAGAACGGGCTTACTACGGCCCCAGAGACGCATGTGCTGCCTCCGTCGGCAACTATATGGCGAAACGGTAAAATGATCTAGTCAGAAAAATCCGTCTCGATCACGAAATAAAAAATGGACTTCTCGGGCTGACCTGGTGGCGTGGACTGCTCCCGCTCCCGGCATCTAAGTGCCATAGTGTGGCTGTCAAAGGTCACAACATTGGCGAGCCGTCCACCCATCAGGTCAACGCGGATAGCCTTATTGCGTGACACTGTTCAGAAATTTGCAAAGAGCCTCTTGGCGCTTAATGGCGTTTAGACAGGACACTAACTTAGTAAAGAGGTGATCGGGTATTAATCCAAATTAATTCTGCGGGCCCGTTCAAACGCATAACCTGTCTGAAGCAACAGCGCTTCGCTCCATTTCGGACCGATAAAGCTCAGGCCCACCGGCAGGGCCTGCACCGCGCCCATCGGCACGGTCAGGTGGGGATAGCCGGAAGTGGCCGGCAATTGTGTCGCCGAGGGGCCATTATACTGGTCGCCATAAATGAGGTCTGACAACCACGCCGGGCCATAGGTCGGGGCGATCAGCACCGTTACCTTGTTTGTTGCCAGCAGGCCGTCAATCCGCGCCGCCGAGGCGTTTCTGGCGAGATAGGCGGCGGACACATAGGCCGAATCATCGAGCCCTTTTGTCTGTTCGGCTTGCTCGAAGAGTTCCTGCCCAAAGTATGACATTTCCTGCGCGGCATTGGCCTTATTGAAGGCAATGACATCGGCCAGGGTGCGCGTTTTCACCGCCGTGGGGGTAGAGGCCAGATAGGCGTTCAGGTCGGCCTTGAGTTCGGTCATCATGACGGTCATTTCGGCATCGCCCAGTCCCTTGACCGAGCTGTCCTTGATATCGACCAGTACGGCGCCCTGATCGGTCAGGGCTTTCAGCGCCGTCTCGAAGACGGCATTGGTCTTGGCGTCGCTGCTGATATCGCGCAACACGCCGATACGAACGCCTTTCAGGCTGTAGTCTGTCAGTCCAGCGGCGTAATCGGTCTTGTGCGCGTCGGCCTCAGCGGTTGCCTTATCGGCCGGATCGCTGCCGGCCATCACGGTCAGCATGGCGGCGACATCGGCCACGGAATGCCCCATTGGTCCCGGCGTATCCTGTGAATGCGAGATCGGCACCACATAGGTGCGCGACACAAGCCCGACAGTTGGTTTCAGCCCGACCAGCCCGTTCATCGATGACGGACAGGTGACGCTGCCGTCGGTTTCAGTGCCGACCGCCAGGGGCGCCAGGCCAGCCGCCACAGCGGCGCCGGAACCGGACGATGAGCCGCAGGCGGTGCGGGCGTGATCGATCGCATTGGCCGTCAGCCCGCCGACGCCACTCCAGCCGCTGACCGACCGGGTGGAACGGATATTGGCCCATTCCGACAGGTTGGCCTTGCCGAGGATGATGGCGCCGCCGGCGCGCAAGTTAGCCACCACCGGCGCATCGCGGTGCGTGATATTGGCCGCCAGGGCCATGGAGCCGGCCGTCGTCGGCATGATGTCCGCCGTCTCGATATTGTCCTTGATCAGGACGGGAATGCCCATGAGGGGGCCGAGGGTCTTGCCGGCCTTGCGCGCTTCATCGGACTCCTTGGCGCGTTTCAGGGCATCTGGGTTGACGGTGATGACGGCGTGGAGGTCTGCGTTCTTGGCCTTGATCTGGTCGAGTGCGGCCTGGGTGAGGTCGGCGGAGGTGTATTTTCCGGCCTTCATATGCGCCTGGATGTCGGCGACGGGGGCTGTCAGGTCCGCCTTCGCCTGATCATAGGCAGACGGCGCGCGGTTCGGCATCTGGCAGGCGCTGAGGACCAGCACCACGGACATACCGGCGATCAGATGACGAATGGACATGCTTTGCCTCCCCTGAGAAAGCGGAAGTTAGCTACAGATTTGCGAAGGTGACAAGTGAAACCGAATAAGCGGTTGCGTCGGGTGAGAAAAGACAAGTAAGACCCCCCACCACCCCGCGCCATAGGGGCGCGCGGTCCCATGGCTGGCGAAAGCTATACTTTCGCTGGCGCCAAACCCCAAAAAGTTGGGGAGGTATAAGGCAAGTGGAGGCTCTTTTGGACCTGAACCCGATCATGCTGGCGGCCGGCGCCGAGATCATGCGTATCTACGCCACCGATTTTGCTGTCGAGACGAAGGGTGACGCCTCGCCCGTCACCGAAGCCGACCAAAAGGCCGAGGCCATCATACTGACCGGGCTGAAGCATATCGCGCCCGGTATTCCGGTCATTGCCGAGGAAGAAGCGGCGGCGGGCCGTTTTCCGACCACGGCGGGCACCTTCTTTCTGGTCGATCCGCTCGACGGCACCAAGGAGTTCATCTCGAAAAACGGCGAGTTCACCGTCAATATCGCCCTGATCGAGGACGGCCGGCCGGTTCTGGGCGCGGTCTATGCCCCGGCGCTTGGTAAAATCTGGTGGGGGTCGGCCGGCAAGGGCGCCTTTATGGCCGAGGTGAAAGATGGCGTCATCGGCGAGGCGCGCGCTATTCAGGTGCGCCAGCCGGAAGGTGGCCTGATCGCGGTCGGTTCCCGTTCGCATGGCGGTGCGGAAACGCAAACCTATCTTGAAGCCTATACAGTGGCCGATTTTGTCGCCGCCGGATCATCGCTGAAATTCTGCCTGATCGCCGAGGGGCGCGCCGATATCTACCCGCGCATGGGCCGCACCATGGAGTGGGATACGGCGGCGGGCGATGCGATCCTGCGCGCCGCCGGCGGCAGGGTGGAAACGCTGGACGGACAACCTTTGAAATACGGCAAGCGGTTTCAGGACAATGATGGCGACTATGCCAATCCGCATTTCGTGGCGTTTGGCCATGAAAGCATTCGGAAACCGGTATAGATTAGGATTGCTGAACAATCAGGCGAGGCTTAAACGTTTGTGAGCCGTACACCGGATGGCTAGAACGTCCGCTCCAAACGATGCCGACATACGGCTGCGAGAGATATTATGACGGTTACGCCTGAACGGATGACGCATTTGCGCCGACTCGAAGCCGAGTCGATTTTCATTATGCGCGAGGTCGCGGCCGAGTTCAAAAACCCTGTCATGCTCTACTCGATCGGCAAGGATTCGTCGGTCATGCTGCACCTGGCGATGAAGGCGTTCTATCCCTCCAAACCGCCGTTCCCGTTCATGCACGTCAATACGACGTGGAAGTTCGGCGAGATGATCAAATTCCGCGACGAAACCGCGATGCGCCTGGGCCTGAACCTGATCAGCCACACCAATCAGGAAGGCGTGGCCAATAACGTCAATCCGTTCGACCACGGCTCGAACGTTTTCACCAATATCATGAAGACCGACGCGCTGAAGCAGGCCCTGACCCTGCATGGCTTTGACGCGGCCTTCGGCGGCGCCCGCCGCGACGAGGAAAAGAGCCGCGCCAAGGAGCGCATCTTCTCCTTCCGCACCGCCAACCACGGCTGGGACCCGAAGAACCAGCGCCCGGAACTGTGGAACCTCTACAATGCTCGCGTGAAGCCCGGTGAATCGATCCGCGTCTTCCCGATCTCCAACTGGACCGAGCTGGACATCTGGCAATATATCCTGATGGAAAACATCCCCATCGTGCCGCTCTATTTCGCCAGGAAACGCCCGGTTGTGCAGCGCGGCGGGCAGTGGATCATGGTTGATGACGATCGCTTGCCCTTGAACCCCGGTGAAGTGCCGGAAATGAAATCCGTGCGCTTCCGCACCCTGGGGGACTACCCCCTCACCGCCGCCGTCGAATCCGAAGCCGATACACTGGAAGCCATCGTTGCCGAAATGCTGGTGGCCCGTACCTCCGAGCGCTCCGGTCGTCTGATTGACCACGATGAAGCCGGCTCGATGGAAAAGAAAAAGCGCGAAGGGTACTTCTAAGATGAACGCGATCGCTATGGAAGACGCCCTGGATACCAAGGCCCTGGTCGAATATCTGGCCACGCACGAGAAGAAAGACCTGCTGCGCTTCCTGACCTGCGGGTCGGTGGATGACGGCAAGTCGACCCTGATCGGCCGTCTTCTTTATGACACCAAGCTGATCTTCGAGGATCAGCTGGCCAGCATCGAGAAGGACTCAAAAAAGCACGGTACGGTCGGCGATGATATCGACCTGGCCCTGCTGGTCGATGGCCTGCAGGCCGAGCGCGAACAGGGCATCACCATCGATGTCGCCTACCGCTTCTTTACGACCGACAAGCGCAAGTTCATCGTGGCCGACACCCCGGGCCACGAGCAATATACCCGCAACATGGCGACCGGCGCCTCCAATTCGGACCTGGCCGTCATCCTCATCGACGCCCGCAAAGGCATACTGACGCAGACGCGCCGACACTCGTTTATCGTGTCGCTATTGGGCATCAGGCACGTCGTGCTGGCGGTCAACAAGATCGACCTGATGGATTACAGCCAGGACGTCTTCAATGAGATCGTCGCGGCGTATAAAACCTTTGCTGCTGATTTCGGTTTCGAGACCCTGCAGGCCATTCCGATGTCCGCCCGCTATGGCGATAATGTGCTCAGCCGCAGCGACAAGCTTGACTGGTATAAAGGCCCTACGCTCGTCGAGCATCTGGAAACCGTTCAGATAGATCAGGATCAGAGCCAGAAGCCTTTCCGCTTGCAGGTTCAGTGGGTTAATCGCCCGGACCTGAACTTCCGCGGCTTCTCCGGCACCATTTCCTCCGGTACGATCCGGCCCGGCGATGACGTGCTGGTCGCCAGATCGGGCATAAGCTCGAAGGTCAAATCGATCGTCACCTATGATGGCGACCTGGCCGTGGCCGCCGCCGGCCAGGCCATTACCCTCACGCTCGAAGACGAGATCGATATTTCACGCGGCGACGTGCTCTCGGCCATCGACGCCCGCCCGGAAGTTTCCGACCAGTTCCAGGCCCGTCTGATCTGGATGAGCGAAGACGAGTTGATTCCCGGCCGCACCCTTCTGATCAAGATCGGCGCGAAAACCGTCTCGGCCTCAGTGACTGAAATCAAGCACAAGACCGACGTCAATACCTTCGCAGACCTGGCCGCCAAGACGCTCAAGCTCAACGAAGTGGCCTTAGTCAATATCGCCTTGCAGGAACCCGTCGCCTTTGATCCCTATGCGGACAATCATGAAATGGGCGCCTTTATCGTCATCGACCGCGTGTCGAACCTGACGCTTGGCGCCGGCATGATCGAACACGGTCTCAGGCGAGCCACCAATGTCCACTGGCAGGCGCTTGATGTGAATAAAGCCACGCGCGCCGGCGCCAAGAACCAGAAGCCGGTCGTGCTGTGGTTCACCGGTCTGTCTGGCGCCGGCAAGTCGACCATCGCCAATCTGGTCGAGAAGAAGCTGCTATCCCTGAGCCACCACACCTATCTGCTCGATGGCGACAATGTGCGCCATGGCCTGAACAAGGACTTAGGGTTTACCGATGCTGATCGCGTGGAAAATATCCGCCGGGTCGCCGAGGTTTCCAAGCTGATGGTCGATGCCGGCCTGGTGACGCTAGTCTCCTTCATCTCGCCCTTCCGCGCCGAACGCCAGATGGCGCGCGAATTGCTGGGCACGGGTGAGTTCATCGAGATCTACGTGGCGACGCCGCTGGAGGTCGTGGAAAAACGCGACGTCAAGGGCCTGTACGCCAAGGCCCGCGCCGGCGAGATCAGGAATTTCACCGGCATCGACAGCCCTTATGAAGCCCCGGAAAATCCGGAACTGACGCTCGACACCACGAACCAGACACCGGAAGCCCTGGCGGAACAGGTGGTCGCCTATATGCTGACGCACGGCTTCCTGGGCGATGGCCTGGACTACGTGATTTAAGGTTCAAGCCGGATCAGTTCGTTCAGGCCGCAGACGATGTGGTAGAACGAACTGGCCGGCGCGGCTTCATCCCTGAAGCGGCCATCCGCCAGCATCCGATCATACCACAGGCCGGGCACCGGTGTATCAAGGAACGGCTTGAGTCCCTGCCAGGCGGCGATAATTTCAGCCGCTTCCACTTCCGTTTTCAGGCGCGCATAGCGGATAACCGCCGCCTTCAGGCGTTCGGTTTGGGGCCACAGCCGCGCCGAGGCGTCGATGATCTCACCCTCAAGACTGATCTCATTTATCGCCACGCCCCGCGCCGCATCTATGCCGTGGCGGCGCGCGAAAACCGTCAGGCCATCGCTCAGTTTCGTGTCGAACGGGTCGAGCAGCCAGGCCCATTCCAGGCAATGGCCCGGCTCGACGATCGCGCCGTCAATTCCCGGCAACCGCTGCCAGTTCCGGTCGAAATATTCCGTTACCGCGCCGCTGTCCGCATCCCACAGGCGCGTGGTGAACAGGTGGCGCAGGCCATCGGCCAGATCGCTCCAGCCGTTCGCCAGCGCCGCCTCGAACATGTGCATGTGCGGATTTTGCCGGTAAGGCGGACAAGGCGTCAGTTCGCCTTCCCAGAAACCGCCTTCCGGTCGTCGCCATGACGCCATCGCCGCGCGCATCCGCCGGGCAGCTGCCAACGCGTCTTCCCGTCTGAGCGTCTTGCCAGCGTGGGCGAGCGCGAAAAGCGCAAAGGCGTGGTCATAGAGATCTTGCGCGGTGCTGATCACCTCACCGTCATCATTAAAAAGATGGACGCAATGGCCATTCGCCAATAGCCCGCGTTCCAGCACGATATCGAGCGCGCCCGTAACGATGTCGCGCCACGGCCCCTGCCAGCCCAGTTGGCCGAGCGCACAGAAACTGTAAATCTGCCGGGCCTGAACGCGCAGGCGGCGATCCATCCGCACGGCCGCGCCGGCCTGATCAATGCGTTCGGCGAACATACCGTCCGGCAGGATGCCAGCGGTGGACCACAGGGGCGCGGCCGTCTCAAACAGCCATACCCGCGCCTCAGTCTGCGCCCTTCGGATATCTATATGTCTCTGCATGACTCGCCCCTGTTTCGGACTGGTCAGTCCGTCCTTCATGCCCTACAAACACGATCTCCGCGCCGCAACAGGATTCGATAAAGGTATGCGTTTTTCCAGACAGCTCGTCATCCTGGTCGGGGGCAAGGGCACGCGTCTTGGCTCACATACGGCCAAGTCTCCCAAGCCATTGATGGAGATATCGGAAGGCCGGGTCTTCCTCGATTATTTCCTGCAATCCGCTGTCAGACAAGGCTTTGATCGGGTACTGATGCTGGCCGGCCATATGGGCGAGCAGGTAAAGGCGCGCTATCACGGCAAAAGCTTTGGCGGGGCGCAGATCGAAGTTATCATCGAACCCGAACCGATGGGAACCGGCGGCGCCTTTCGTTTTGCCCTCGACCGGCTGGACGAAACCTTTGTGGCCGCCAATGGCGACACCTTGTTCGACACCAACCTGCGGGCGCTCGATCATGGCCTCAACAGTCAGCCAGACCTGATGGCCAGTCTGGCGGTGCGGCAAGTGCCCGATTCAGGCCGCTTCGGCAGCGTTGATGTCCAGTCAGGCCGCATTGTCGCCTTCCGCGAGAAAGACCCCGCCGCCGGACCGGGCCTGATCAATGGCGGTCTTTATGCGCTGCGCCGGGAAGCCATTGCCGGTCTTCCGGAAGGGTCGTCATCCATCGAAGCCGACCTGTTTCCGCAACTGGCGGCGCAGGGCCGCCTCGGCGCGCAGGTATCGGATGGTTATTTTCTCGATATCGGCCTGCCAGATACACTGGAACGCGCGCGCCGGGAACTGCCGGCGCTGAAACGCCCGGCGCTGTTTCTCGATCGCGACGGCGTCATCAATCAGGATATCAATTATCTCCACCGGATCGATGATTTCCTATGGATCGATGGCGCGATCGATACGATCCGGCGGGCCAATGACCGCGGCATGGCGGTCATTGTCGTGACCAATCAGTCAGGCGTCGCGCGCGGATTTTATAATGAAGCGGATGTGGCGGCTTTGCACACACATATCCAGTCGGAACTGAACGCCCAGGGGGCCTTTATCGACAACTTCTATTATTGCCCGTATCATGCGGATGCCACAATCGACAGATATCGGGTACCTGATCATCCCGATCGCAAACCCAATCCCGGCATGATCCAGCGCGCCGCGCGAGAGCATAATATTGATCTCTCCCGCTCTGTTCTGATCGGCGACCAGCCGAGCGATATGGCCGCCGCCAGGGCCGCGGGTATAAAGGGATGTCTTTTTACCGATGGGGATCTGGTGAAATTCATTGACGCGCAGGGTGTTTTCCAGTGAGGATAAAGGCATGAAAGAAAACAGCAAATCCATCCTCCGTCGTCTCGATGACTCCAACTATATGCGTAAATACCTTATCGGCGATGGCGTCGATATCGGTGGCAAGCCCGATCCGTTGAGCCTCTATGGCGAGCTTTTTCCCTTGATGGGCAAGGTCCGCACCTGGGATATGGAAGATGGCGACGCTCAGTTCATGGCCTCCGTAGCCGACGATACGTTCGATTTCGTTTTCTCCAGCCATTGCCTCGAACACCTGAACGATCCGCGCGAGGGCCTGATCAACTGGTTCCGCGTGCTCAAGCCCGGCGGTCACCTGGTCATTACCATTCCGGATGAGGACATGTACGAGCAGGGTATCTGGCCCAGCACCCATAACAAAGGGCATCGCGTCAGCTTCACCATTCTCAAGGCGACATCCTGGTCAGAGGCGTCGATCAATGTGCTCGACCTGGTGCGCGATCTTGGTCCGGCGGCTGACCTGCGCAAGCTGCAAGTGCTCGATCACACCTATCGCTACGACTTGCCGCGCTTTGACCAGACCCTCACGCCGATCGGCGAATGCGGGATAGAACTGATCATCCGCAAGCGCACCCCCGCCGAACTGAATGCGGGTGGCCGCCTGCCGGGCCAGACGCAACCGGAACCCGGCCAGCGGGTCTACTACAACCAATACCGTGCCGATCAATCGGCATTGAAGGCCTTCAGTGGCCAGACGGACCTGTTTTCCGATGAAAGGGAGCTTTGATGTCATTTCTCGGGAAACTGAAAACACGCGCCACCACCGCCAGTCTTGAGGCGTTCGTCCGCGATCGCATGGCCTTTGACGCGGATTTTTATACGCGGTTCTACGACGATGTGCGGGAAAATGGCGTCGATCCGTTAGCGCATTTTGTTAATCACGGTTTCAGCGAGGGCCGCCTGCCGAATGCCGACCTCTCAATTGACGATTATCTCGATCTTTATGCCGAAATGCGCGCCATGCCGGCCCTGGCGACGCCCGAACGTCTGGCGGGGCTGAAACGGGCGGCCACGACGTTGGCATCCGGCCCGGTAAAAATAGCCAAGATGTCTGACAGGGGCGCAAACTATCTGCCTCCCATGCGCGAAATCGGCGGCTGGCTCGAAGGCCGCAATATCCGTGAGGGTTATCAGCGCGCGTGGGGCCTGAGATATGATGACCTTTACGCCCGCGTCGACAGGGACACTGACTTTCAGGCGGCCTATGAACCCGTTCAGGGGCGCTGCATCATTGAGCCGTCGCGCGTGCGTAACCTGTTTCTGCTGTTCAAGTTCTTCCTGCCGGCGATCGACAGCGGCGACATCATCGAGTTCGGCTCCTATCGCGGCGGCGGCGCCATCTTCATGGCCCTGCTGGCGAGAAAGTTCCGGCCCGGCGCCACGGTCTATGCGCTCGATACCTATGAAGGGATGCCGCAGACGGATCAAACCCTCGACGCCCACAAGGCGGGTGATTTCAATGATTCCCTGCTCAGTGAAGTCGAGGCGGCGCGCGACGCGCTGGGCCTTACCAATCTCGTTTACGTCAAAGGCCTGTTTCAGGATACCGCGCCCACACTGCTGCCTGGAAAGCGCTTCGCCCTGGCGCATATAGATGCCGATATCTATAGCGGGGTGGCCTACGCCTATGATGTGATCAGGGACTATATGGTGCCGAAGGGCTATTATGTTTTCGATGACGCCACCGAGGCGAGCTGCATCGGCGCGACGGCGGCCGTGGAAGAATATGTGGTGCGGCGCGATGGCCGGCTGTCCGAGCAGATTTACCCGCACTGGGTATTCCGCGCGATCGAATAAGTCGTCAGGCGATTGACGACCCCACGCCTTTGCCGGTACATCCAAAATCTTTTTATTGTTGAAACTTCAGAAAAATATTCATGGTAACCGCTCCGAAAAAGACCGCAACAACGGGAACGCGCAAGACGGAGCCTGAGTATAAAAAGCTTCAGAAGGAACTCGCCGCGCTTGAGACGGCCTTCGCCGAGCAGGCGCGCCTTCATGCCGAGCGCTTTGGCGAATATGACCGGTTGATCGCCGCGCTCAATGACGGTCTGGCCTCACAACGCGCCATGGTGCAGGCGCTCAGGGCCGAGAGCCATAAGTCGGCGCGGGTGATCAAGTCCTTTATTGGCCGCGACCTGAGCTGGCTCACCAGGATCGCCGCCACACGCGGCCCACGCGCGGCTTACCAAACGGCCCGCGATTATTTCCTGCTGAAAGCCAGTGGTCAGTTTGATCCGGTCTTTTATGCCCGCCAGGTCGGTAATGATGATTTCAGCGACGCCAAGCTTTTGCGTGACTATCTGAGCGCCGGCTATAAGCGCGGCTTCGACCCGACACCGGCTTTCTCGGTCGATAAGTACCTGGCCATCTATCCGGATGTTTATCAGGCGGGGACAGATCCGTTCAGCCACTACCTGCGCTGCGGCAAGCGCGAATACCGCCTGGCGCCGCCTTCGGCGCGGGCGCGCCTGACGCAGGGACCAACGGACAAGCCGGCGGCGAAAACGTCCGAGGTTCGGGATGGCGCCGATGGCCTGGTGGATTATTTCAACGCGCCCGCCGCCGGTTTCGAAGCCTTCGACAATTTCACCTTTACCAATCTGATGGCCTATGTCTGGTCGAGCCGGATGGACCTGCAAACCGTGCTCGACGTCCGCGATTACAACGGCCGCTTCAATTTCGGCACCTGGTTCGTCATGGAGGCGCGCGAGGAATATCATCTGCCCGCCGCTGTTTTCCCTGAAGACCTGCTGTACAGCCTGAAATCCGAAGGCGGCACCGTTCGTGATGTCGCTAACGATCTGCTGAAGGCGCAGGGCCTGCTGAAAGGCCGCACAGCGACGGTGCAGAAATCCGATACCTTCGGCGCCAATCTTGTCGGCTATGCCTACGGCGAATTCGGCATGGGTGAGCATGTCCGCGAAGTGGCCCGCGCTGTCAACACGACCGATACGCCCTTTGTCATCATCAACCAGAACGCCGCCGGCCATGGCAATGGCGACCTGAGCGTGAAACACTGGGTAAAGGACGAGGCGGCGTTTAATATCAATGTTTTCCACGTCAATGCCGACATCTTCCCCTTCCTCTATTTCAATGTCGGCGAGGCCTTCTTCGAGGATCGCTACAATATCGGCTATTGGGCCTGGGAACTGGAAAAAGCGCCGCCGGAATTTGATCTGGCGCTGAATATCGTCGATGAGGTCTGGGCGATTTCAGAGTTTGTTTCGGAAGCCTTCCGCAGCCGCGCCAAGGTGCCGGTCGTCACCATGCCGCTGGCCGTCAGCGTGCCGGAGGTGGATGCAGCCAAATACACCAAGGCCTATTATGGCCTGCCGCAGGATGCCTTCACCTTCCTGTTCATCTTCGACGCCGCCTCGCACCTCGACCGCAAGAATCCGATCGCCGCCGTGCGCGCTTTCCGCGCCGCCTTCCCCTCCCCCACCGCCAAAGCGCACCTGCTGCTGAAGGCGATGAATGTCGGCAAGGGCAACAGTCTGTGGCAAGCTCTGCTCGACGAGATCGACGATGATCCACGCATCACCATCATGCAGCAGCGCCTGACGCGCGACGAGGTCCTGGGCCTTTACCACGCTGCCGACGCCTTTGTGTCGCTGCACCGTTCGGAAGGCTTCGGCCGCTGCGTCGCCGAGGCCATGGCCTATGGCAAACCGGTGGTCGTCACCAATTATTCCGGCACGCTCGACTTCGCGCACGAAGGCACGGCCTGCGTGGTTGATTACAAGCTGGTGCCGATCCCGCGCGGCGCCTACCTGCTGGCCAATGAACAGGTCTGGGCCGATCCCGACATCACCCACGCCGCCCAACACATGCTGCGTCTGGCTGAGGACTCTGACTTCCGTGAGACGATGGCGACAGCCGGTCAGCGCTATATCCTCGACAATTTCAACCTCGAAGTCACCGGCGCCCGCTATGCTGCCCGTCTGGCCGAACTGGAAGAAAAGCGCAAGACGACGCCGAAAAAGCCCAAGGCCACCGCCCTGCCGGCGCCCACCACGGGCGAAAGCGGCATTATCGGCAATATCGATTCACCGACCGTCGCCGAAGCCGGCGCGATCTCGGATATTCTGTCGGTACAGGGCTGGGTCATCGCCCCTGCGGGGATCGAGCGTCTTGAGCTGTATATCGACGAGGAACGTGTCGGCGAGCCGCATTACGGTATCCTGCGTCCCGATGTCCACGCCGCCCATCCGGAAATCGTCGATGCCGGACGTTCCGGTTTCTTCTTCCAGACGGATGTGACCAAGCTATCCAAAGGCCGGCATGTCAGCCGCCTCGTCGCCTTTGCCAGGGATGGCCAGACCCGCGAATGGCGCAGCGATTTCACCTATGTCGGCAGCGTGCGCTATGACCACTGGATGAAAACGGCCGAAAACCTGTCCGTCAAACAGGGCGCAGCGCTGAAGAAAAAAGCGAATAAGCTGGTGACTGTCGCCATTATCGCCGGTGCGGACAGCGAACCCGAAGCGCTTCAGGCCACCCTGGCCTCGATCGCCGCCCAAACCTATACACGCTTTGAGATACTTGTCGCCGGCGACGGTCCGCCTCAAACCGCCACGGACTATCGCTGGATCGGCCATACACCCGATATCTGGCAGGCGATTGCCCGCGAAGCCCGCGGCGATGTCGTCACTGTGCTCGACGCCGGCGACAGCCTGCTGCCGTGGGCGCTGGCCTATATCGGCGCGGCGTTCGAGACGACGGAAAAGCCCGAATTTGTTTATGCTGACGAAGACAGCCTTCTGAGCGGAAAGCGGACTCGTCCGCGCTTCAAGCCGGGCTGGTCGCCGTATTTTCTGGCGCAGTCGAACTATATCGGCAAGCCGTGGGGCGTCGCGCGGCCGGTGCTGCTTGGTGTGGCCAACAGCGACATCACAACCGAGCACGATCTGCTCGGGTCGATCGGCGGCAAGGCGAAAGCCGTGGCGCACATTCCCAATGTTCTGTGTTCGCGCCCCCTGAACACCTCAGCGCCGGAAGATGCGCCGGCGCTTCCCGCGGTGCGCGCCTCTGGCCCACGGGTATCGCTGATCATCCCGACCTGCCTGCGTCACCTCGATATCGTCGAGCGTTGCTTCCAGGGCCTGACCGACCTGACCGCCTATAGTGATATCGAGGTCATTCTCGTCACCAACAATCTGGCGGACCCTGTGGCGGCCGAGGCCTTCCTGAAACCTTATCAATCTCTTGGGCCATTCAAGGTCGTTCATTGGGAAGGCGAAGGCTTCAACTGGTCGGCGCTCAATAATTTCGGCACGCGCCACGCCACCGGCGACTACCTGCTCTATTTCAACGACGATGTGGAATCGATCAAGGCCGACTGGCTCGACCGCCTGGTGCTGTCTCTGGAAGACAGCGGCGCCGGCATCATCGGCCCCATGCTGCGCTATCCCAACCGGACGATGCAGCACCTTGGCATCAACCTCGTGTCCTATGGCGGCGGCGCCCGCCACCTGTTCCGTTTCTGCTCCGGACTTGAGGACAACCTGCGCTGGATCATGGATTATCCGCGTGAGGTCAGCGCTGTAACCGGCGCCTGCCTTCTGACCACGCGCGCCCTGTTCGATGCGCTGGATGGCTTCGATGAAAGCATTCCGGTCGTCTGCAACGATGTCGATTTCTGCCTGCGCGCCCAGGCGAAGGGCTATTCGGTGCTCATCGAACCGCGCGCCGAACTGATCCACCATGAAGGCATCAGCCGCACCGGCATTTCGGAAACCGAGGACGTCAAGCGCTTCTGGGGCCGCTGGGGGACTACGCTCAAGCGGCCAGACCGCTTCACCAATCCCAATCTCGATACAATGCGCGACGACTGGATGGTCAATCCGGATATTTCGCGAATCGAAGCCTCGCGTTAATGAACCGCCGGTTGCGTTTCGCTTGACAGTAAAGCGCGGCTCACCCCATAAAGCCGCTTTTTATAAATTCAATCAGGACTTTGGCCTACTTGTCGAGTCACGTGCGGACTTTTTTTTAAGAACAGACGGGACATGACGATTTTATCCACTTCCGAAGCCATTCTCGCTACCGGCGCGCGGGTGATGCGCACGGAGGGCGAGGCCCTGCTTTTGTTTGCCGGTTCGCTGTCGGAATCGTTCGTACGGGCGGTCGAAGTGATGTACGCCGTCAAGGGCCGGGTCATCCTGTCGGGCATGGGCAAGTCGGGCCATATCGCCGCCAAGATCACCGCGACGCTGGCCTCCACCGGCACGCCGGCGCAGTTCGTCCACCCGGCCGAAGCCTCGCACGGCGACCTCGGCATGATCACGCCCGATGATGTGGTGATCGTGCTGTCGAACTCCGGC
>NZ_DATJDZ010000026.1:0-2540 GCF_035497195.1 Asticcacaulis sp. | reverse complement strand
AGCGGGTGTCAAAAGACTTCTCGTTGTGGGCGGAGCCGGCAGCCTTGAGGTCGCATCAGGCAAGATGTTGATAGATACGGACGGATTTCCCGAGGCGTTCAAGGCCGAAGCTAAGGCTGGCGCGCGTTTTCTCGAAAGACTTAAGGAGGGGTCTGATCTCGACTGGACCTTCCTTTCACCCTCCGCAGACTTCGCACCCGGTGAGCGCACGGGACACTTTCGGCTCGGCGGCGACCAATTGCTCCGTTATGCTCAGGGTAAGAGCTACATTTCGATGGAAGATTTTGCGATCGCGATGGTCGATGAACTTGAACAGCATGCACACAGCCGCCGACGCTTCACAGTCGGATACTAGCCACCGGTAAGCATCAGAAGGAGTTCGTCATGGCTGAGCATACCTCCCTCAATAGCGCATCCGTTGTCCTGACGAACCTGGGCAAGCTGCTACCCGACCTTGAACCGCTTTATAAGGACATTCACGCCCATCCCGAACTGTCGATGCAAGAGACGCGAACGGCGGACATCGCCGCCGACGGGCTCATTAAAGCTGGTTACGAGGTGACGACCGGAGTGGGCAAGACGGGTGTAGTGGGGCTGCTCCGCAATGGCGAAGGGCCGACAGTGATGCTGCGTGCCGACATGGATGCGCTGCCGATCGCCGAGAACACCGGCCTTGCCTATGCCAGTAAGATCACAGCGACGAACGCTGAAGGGATAACCGTGCCAGTAGGACATATGTGCGGCCATGACATGCATGTCGCGTGGCTGGTCGGTGCAGCTACGCTGCTGGCGCAGGCGCGCGACGCCTGGAAGGGCACATTAATGGCCGTTTTTCAGCCGGGTGAAGAAACCGCGCAGGGTGCCCAGGCCATGATCGACGACGGCCTGCTCAAACGCTTTCCCAAACCCGATGTCGTGCTTGGCCAGCACGTCATGGTTGGCCCCGCCGGCACCGTCGCCGGAAGCGCCGGACCGATCACCTCCGCGGCGGACAGTTTGCAAATTCGTCTGTTCGGACGTGGTGCGCACGGTTCAATGCCACAGGCCAGCATTGATCCCGTCGTCATGGCGGCATCTGTCGTCCTGCGACTCCAGACCATTGTGTCCCGCGAGGTTGCCGCGAACGACGCGGCGGTGGTCACGGTCGGCATGTTGCAGGCCGGCACGAAGGAGAACGTCATTCCCGACGAAGCCGTCATCAAGCTCAATGTACGGACGTTCGATGCAGGCGTGCGCAAGCATGTGCTTGCGGCGATCGAGCGGATCGTCAATGCCGAGGCCGAAGCCTCGGGCGCCCCGCGCAAGCCGGAGATTACACCACTCGACCGTTACCCGTTGAATGTGAATGACGAGGCCGCGAGCAACCGTATAGCCGAGGCATTTCGCGGCCATTTTTCCGCCGATCGGGTGAAGCACACGGGACCTGCTCCGGCCAGTGAGGATTTCGGCTGTTTCGGCACCGCATGGCAAGTGCCTTCGGTGTTTTGGTTCGTGGGCGGCAATGATCCTCAGAGCTACGCCAAGGCGAAGGCGGCGGGTAAGCTGAATGAACTCCCGGTCAATCACAGCCCACAATTCGCGCCGGTCCTGCATCCAACCTTAGAAACAGGCGTCGAGGCGCTGGTTGTCGGCGCGCTGGCATGGCTTGGCGCGACCTGACGCCTTTTGGGTCAAAGGCTACCGTGGAAGAGCATTGTGCGGAAATACGCGACGCCGTGGCAGCTCATACTTCGGATTTGTCCCGGTGCCATTTCTTGCTTTCGACTTAACACGTTAAGTTTTTGCGGGCGGAGCCGTCATGATCACCATTGAAACGTTCGTGCATATTCTTGACTTGGGGGGCACTTTCGTCTTCGCGATTAGCGGGGCGATTGCCGCGGTTAATCGCCGACTCGATATTTTCGGTATCCTTGTCCTGTCCTTCGTGGCAGGAAATTTTGGCGGGATCGGCCGCGACTTACTGATTGGCGCGGTGCCACCCGCGGCCCTGACCGATGGTCGATATTTGCTGGTTTCGGTCTTAGCCGGGCTCATCACCTTCTTCTCATATGCAGGCGTCGATAGGCTGCGCAGTCCCGTGCTTCTGTTCGACGCCGTGGGACTGTCGTTCTTTGCAGTTGCGGGTGCACAAAAGGCGATCGAGTTCGGATTGAGTCCGGTTATGTCGGCACTTCTGGGCATGTTGACCGGCATCGGAGGCGGCATGACGCGCGACGTTCTCCTCGCGGAGATTCCGCAGGTGCTGCGTTCCGATCTATACGCCGTCGCAGCACTGGCCGGCGCGTCGACCGTTGTTGTCGGCCATATGCTCGGTCTTTCCTACGGCGTTTCAGCTCTGGCCGGAGGGACTTTGTGCTTCGGCCTTCGTTACATGGCGATCAGACGCGGCTGGCACTTGCCGGTTGCTCATCTTTCCGCGCGGCGGCGCGCTGAAACGAATTCCTCGGATGATAAAAGAGAGCGCTGAGCGATCGTCAGTGCATTATTTGAAGGAGTGTTCCGACCCACCGCACAGTGTCCATGCCAACAAAAACGGGTGT
>NZ_DATJDZ010000025.1:0-11817 GCF_035497195.1 Asticcacaulis sp. | reverse complement strand
AATGCGTCGCGGATGAAGTGGGGCTGAAGGCGCTTGGCCTTGTACTCTTTGACCTCCGGCGTGATGGCGATGCCTTCGCGCATGAGGATGGCGGCAATCCAGTCCGCCGCCCATGCGCGCTCATAGGTGTCGTGGATGCGGGCAAGCGGCTGGAGCGAAACGGACGCCTCGTCCCCTTCTGTCAGCCCGCCGCCAAGGTCGTGCCAGTCACCGCCCATGGCGAGCGCGGCGGCGCGGATGCTGCCGCCGAAGTCGAAGGCGAAGACCTGCGATCTCGCATAGCGCCGGAACTGCAAGGCCATGAGGGCAAGCAACACGGATTTGCCCGCGCCCGTGGGACCGACGACAAGGGTGTGGCCTACGTCGCCGACATGGAGGGATAACCGGAACGGGGTTGAGCCTTCGGTCTTTCCAAAGAGCAAAGGGGGCGCACCGAAATGCTCGTCCCGTTCCGGCCCCGCCCACACCGCCGAAAGCGGGATCATGTGGGCGAGATTCAAAGTGCTGATAGGCGGCTGGCGGACATTCGCGTAGGCGTGTCCGGGGAGGCTGCCGAGCCATGCGTCAACCGCGTTGACGCTCTCGGGCATGGCGGTGAAGTCGCGGCCCTGAATGATCTTCTCGACCAGGCGCAGCTTCTCTTGCGCCACGCGCGGGTCGGCATCCCATACGGTGACGGTCGCCGTGACGTAGGCCATGCCCGCCACGTCCGCCCCAAGCTCCTGCAACGCCATGTCGGCGTCGAGCGCCTTGTTGGCGGCGTCGGTGTCCACAAGCGCGGACGCCTCGTTTGTCATGACCTCTTTCAAGATCGCGGCGACGCTCTTGCGCTTGGCGAACCATTGGCGACGGATGCGGGTCAGCAGCCGGGTTGCATCGGTCTTGTCGAGCAGGATCGCGCGGGTGCTCCACCGATATGGGAACGGCAGCCGGTTCATTTCGTCGAGCAGGCCCGGCGTCGTCGCGGTCGGGAATCCCACGATGGTCAGCACGCGCAGATGCGCGTCGCCAAGGCGCGGCTCCAGCCCGCCGGTCAAGGGCTGGTCGGCGAGCAGCGCGTCGAGGTGCATGGGCACCTCGGGCACGCGCACACGATGCCGGTTGGTCGAGATGGTGGAATGGAGATAGGTCAGCGTCGCGCCGTCATCCATCCAACGGCACTCGGGCATGAAGCCGTCAAGCAAGGCCAGCACGCGGTCGGTGCGGTCGATGAAGCCGCGCAGGACTTCCCACGGGTCCACCCCCGTTTTCTCCCGGCCCTCGTAGAGCCATGCCTCAGTGCGGGCGGCTTCCTCGGCCGGGGGCAGCCAGAGGAAGGTGAGGAAGTAGCCGGACACGAAATGCGCGCCCGCTTCCTCGAAACCGGCCTTACGCTCGGCATCGACCAGCGCCGACGCGGGATCGGGAAAGGTGCTGTCGGGATAGGTGGCGGCTTCGCTGCGCTGCGCCTCGACGAAGATGCTCCAGCCGGAGCCGAGGCGGCGCACGGCATTGTTGATGCGGCCGGCGACGGCGACTAGCTCGGCCGCGACGGCGGAATCCAGATCGGGACCGCGAAACTTCGCCGTCCTCTGGAAACTGCCGTCCTTGTTGAGCACAACGCCCTGACCGACCAGCGCGGCCCATGGCAGATAATCAGAGAGGCGCGCGGCGGTGCGGCGGAATTCGGAAAGGTTCATCATGGCTGCACCCTCAAACCGCCAAATGACCGGGGATGCGGAGATGCCGCCGCCCGACCTCGACAAAGAGGGGATCGCGCTTTGCCGCCCATACGGCCGCGAAGTGGCCGATTGCCCAGATGGCGATGCCGATCAGCCAGAGGCGCAGGCCGAGGCCCACGGCTCCGGCCAGCGTTCCGTTCATGATGGCGATGGCGCGCGGAGCGCCGCCGAGCAGGATATGTTCGGTCAGCGCCCGGTGAACCGGGACCGTGAAGCCCGGCACGGCGTCCAGTTGCTCGAACGCGACGGCCATCAAACGAGCGCCCCGCCGCCGAACGAGAAGAACGACAGGAAGAAGCTCGACGCGGCGAAAGCAATCGACAGGCCGAACACGATCTGGATCAGACGGCGAAAGCCGCCGCTGGTGTCCCCGAACGCGAGGGTCAGGCCGGTGGCGATGATAATTATCACCGCGATAATTTTTGCGACGGGTCCCTCAATGGACTGAAGGATTTGCTGAAGCGGTTGCTCCCACGGCATCGACGATCCCGACGCATGGGCGGCCGGGGCGAGCATGAAGCTGATAGCAAGGGTGGATGCGGCGGTCGCGGCGAAGCGATAGCCGCGCGAAATCGTGCGGATCATGAAGATTCTCCTGTGCTGGTTTGGATTGCGGGGGTGATGCGGTAGTCGCCGTCCGGCCCCAGCCCTTCGACGCGGGCAAGCTCGGCAAGCCGGCGCGCGGAACCGCGCCCGGAAAGGACAGCAACAAGGTCGATTGTCTCGGCGATCAGGGCGCGCGGGACGGTGACGACAGCCTCTTGGATGAGCTGTTCAAGGCGACGGAGCGCACCGATGCCGGTGCCTGCATGGATGGTGCCGATGCCGCCGGGGTGTCCCGTTCCCCACGCTTTCAGGAGGTCGAGGGCTTCCGATCCGCGCACCTCGCCGATGGGGATGCGGTCGGGGCGCAGGCGCAGCGAGGAACGCACCAGATCGGAAAGCGTCGCCACGCCGTCTTTCGTCCGCATCGCCACTAGATTGGGCGCGGCGCATTGCAGCTCGCGCGTATCCTCGATGATGACGACGCGATCCGCCGTCTTCGCCACCTCGGCGAGCAGCGCATTGGTCAGCGTGGTCTTGCCGGTGCTGGTGCCGCCCGCCACGAGGATATTTGCGCGGGAGGAAACGGCCGCGCGTAACGTCGCGGCCTGATCGGTGGACATGATCCCCGCCGCCACATAGTCGTCGAGGCTGAACACGGCGACGGCGGGCTTGCGGATGGCGAAGGTCGGGGCGGCGACCACGGGTGGCAGCAGGCCCTCGAATCTTTCGCCAGACTCCGGCAGCTCGGCCGAGATGCGCGGGCTGCGGGCATGAACCTCCGCGCCGACATGATGCGCGACCAGCCGAACGATGCGTTCGCCATCGGCGGCGGACAGGCGCTCGCCCGTATCGGAAAGCCCTTCGGACAGGCGGTCGATCCACAACCGCCCGTCCGGGTTCAACATCACCTCGACCACGGCCGGGTCTTCGAGCAGCCGGGCAATGGCGGGGCCGAGCGCGGTGCGCAACATGCGTGCGCCGCGCGCAATGGCTTCCGGTCTTTGGTGGTTGGTGGTCATGTCGGCCCCGGCTTCTTGCGGGGACGCGACAGGCCATCCCCGGATCGGGGTCGATTAAGAGAGGCCGAAATCTGGCCGGTTCAACAAGTATCTAGCTGCGTGCGGTGATCGGCGGCGAACGGCGGTAAATAGGATGGGTCCGAATACTTATTCTTGATCGCCGTTGCTCTCGGACTCGTCCGGCAACGGATCGTCGGGAAGTGAGTCGAGGTCACGCGACAGCTCTTTGAGGAACCTGTCGCCCGTCGCCAGACGCCGTCCGAGATTCTGCATGAAGCCCTCAAAGCGCTCCGCGCCTTTGGCGCGGGCAGCGGATTGTGCGGCTCCCGTAAGCGGCGGCGTGAGGGTCATCCAGAAATGGATGAACTGCGCGACCGCCTCGCCAAGGACGGCGAGATCTAGGTCGAGCGTGTCGATCTGGCGGCCGAGCTTGTCCAAGCGGCGCGACATGGCGGCTTCAAGCTGGTCGGCGGAATCGCCGGACAGGTAGGACATGACCGCCGCCTCAACGATGGCGGATTTCGAGACATTGCGGCGCAGCGCCACCGAGCGGCGCAGCGCCATCGCCTCGATCTGTGGAATGAGCGCGGGGTCGAAATAGAGATTCAGGCGGGTTCTGGTTGCCATGGGCGTATCCTCAAAGGTCGATTCCATCATCGGGGTTCATCGCCACCTGCCGCGCCACCATCCTCATGCGCTGGCGCATGGCGCGGGCCTTGGCCGCGTCAACGTCCGGCTCGTCGTCCAGAAACTCGAACTCCTGTTCGGGGGATGGCGGCGGGGCGACGATTTCCTCATGCTCGGGCAATTCCGGCTCGCGGCGGATGCCCGCATTGGCCGGATCGCCTTCGGCCTCGCTTCCGCACGTCGCGGAACGGCTTTCCGCCGCGACCACGCGGCCGGACCAATCATCGGCGGATGGGCTGGGCGCCAGCGGAGCGGCGACCAGATCGGGCGGGGTCAGGATGCGTTCCTGCAATCGCGCATCCTCGAAATAGCGCGCCTTGATGGCGCGGATCGGCGGCGTGCCCGCGACCATGACGATTTCGTCGGTGGGTGGAAGCTGCATGATTTCGCCCGGCGTGAGCAGCGGCCGGGCCGTCTCCTGCCGCGACACCATCAAGTGACCTAACCACGGGGCTAGGCGGTGCCCTGCGTAGTTGGTGGAGTCGCGCAGCTCGGTCGCCGTGCCTAATGCGTCTGAAACACGCTTCGCCGTCCTTTCGTCGTTCGTGGCGAAGCTGACGCGGACGTGGCAGTTGTCGAGGATCGCGTTGTTCGGGCCATAGGCGCGCTCGATCTGGTTGAGGCTCTGCGCGATCAGGAAGCCTTTGATTCCGTAGCCCGCCATGAAGGCGAGCGCCGATTCAAAGAAATCGAGCCGGCCGAGCGCCGGAAACTCGTCCAGCATCAATAGCAGCCGATGGCGCTTGCCGGAGGTGGTCAATTCCTCGGTCAACCGCCTGCCGATCTGGTTGAGGATCAGGCGGATAAGCGGCTTTGTGCGGTTTATGTCGGACGGCGGCACGACAAGGTAGAGCGTGACGGGCTGGCGGCTGCCGACCAGATCGGCAATGCGCCAGTCGCATCGCGCCGTCACCCGCGCCACCACGGGATCGCGGTAGAGGCCGAGAAACGACATGGCGGTGGAGAGCACGCCCGACCGTTCGTTCTCGGATTTGTTCAACAGCTCGCGGGCCGACGACGCGATGACGGGATGAACGCCCGCCTCGCCGAGATGCGGCGTATCCATCATGGCGCGCAAGGTCGCCTCGACCGGACGGCGGGGATCGGACAGGAAGTTGGCGACGCCCGCCAAGGTCTTGTCCTTCTCCGCATAGAGAACATGCAGGATCGCGCCGACCAGCAGCGAATGGCTGGTCTTTTCCCAATGGTTGCGCTTGTCGAGACTGCCTTCGGGATCGACCAGAATATCCGCGATGTTCTGCACGTCGCGGACTTCCCATTCCCCCTGCCGCACTTCGAGCAGCGGATTGTAGGCGGACGATCTGGCGTTCGTGGGATCGAACAGCAGGACGCGGCCATGCTGGGCGCGAAAGCCGGCCGTCAGAGTCCAGTTCTCGCCCTTGATGTCGTGGACAATGCAGCTTCCCGGCCATGTCAGCAGCGTCGGTACCACCAGCCCGACACCTTTGCCGCTGCGAGTCGGGGCGAAGCACAACACATGCTCCGGCCCGTCATGGCGCAGATAGTGCCGGTCGTATCTGCCGAGCACCACGCCATCGGGGCCGAGCAGACCGGCGGCGCGGATTTCGCGATCCTCCGCCCATCGCGCCGAACCATAGGTGGCGACGTTGCGCGCCTCCCGTGCCCGGATGATCGACATGAGGATGGCGGCGGCGATGGCGATGAAACCGCCGGACGCCGCGATGATGGCACCTTCGACGAAGATTGCGGGCGCATAGGCGTCAAACGAAAACCACCACCAGAAGAAGGCCGGCGGATAATAGACCGGCCAGCCCGCCAGCTCGAACCACGGATTGCCAAGCTGGAGCTGGAAGCGGAGGCGGAACGCCGTCCATTGCGTCGCTGCCCACACCATCACCAGAACGATGGTGAAGACGACAGCGATTTGACCCCAAAGGATTCGGCCTCCGCGCAATGCAGGCTCCAGTCGGCAAAAGAAACGGAGCCGATCAGAGAGTAGGCAAAACCGGACAGGCAACAGGAAAGGGGGTGCGGGAGGGCTACCGGATACTATCGGCGGCAAATAGGACGGGTTGCGTTCACCGCCATCCGGCCGGGTGATCGCCGCTGCGCAACTGGCCGGGCGAATCGCCGCAACGCCTCATATTGTTTGCAAGGTTGAGCAGGTTTTTCAGGGTGGCGCTGCGATTGAACGGCGACCAGACGGCGGTGAACGCAACCGGCTCTGGCTCATCGGCGAAAGGCAGGAAGACGATGCCGGACGTGGGCAGCAGCGCCGTAGCTGCTCCGACGATGGTGATGCCGAAGCCCTGTCCGACCATGGACAGCAGCGCGCCACGCCCCACGTCGAAGCGCAGGATTGACGGCGCGGGCCAGCGCCCGGCATGGCGCAGCACGATATGGCTATGAACCTGCGGACCTGTGCCGCCATGCCGGACAAGAAACGTCTCGCCTGCCAGATCGGCCCATGTGACGGCCGACTGCCCGGCGAGTGGATGCCCATCCGGCAGCACGGCAACCAACTGTTCGGTCCAGATCGGGTGGGTGTGGCAGTCTGGCAGCTCGGGCGTGCCCGCGACAAACACCACGTCCAGCCGGTCGGCGCGAAGCTGCATCACCGCTTCGCGAGCTGTCCCTTCCGTCATCTCGACTTCAACGCCGGGATGGTCCTCGCGGTATTGGCCGATCAGCTTTGCGAGGAAGCTGTGCGGGATCAGGGCATGGATACCGATACGAAGCCGGCCGCTTTCTCCCGCTGCCGCCATGCCGGCGGTCTTCACTGCATGGTCCAGTTGATCGACGCCGGCCGCTATCCGCTCGACGAAGTGGTGTCCGGCCTCGGTCAGTCGGACGCCGCGCGCGTGACGCTCGAACAGAAGGATACCAAGGTCTTCTTCCAGCGCCTTCACGCGGGCGCTGACGCTGGATTGCGCCACGCCGAGCGCATTGGCGGCGTGGCGGAAGTTCAGATATTCGGCGACGGCGAGTGTCTGGATCAGCGATGCGAGGGGGATACGCGATCCGAGCGTGGTCGGCATACCCCATGGGCAACCATCCATCGGTGCTGATCGCCGCCGCATCGCTCAAATGCCACTACAGTGCTTTGTTCCACGCCGTAGCAGACGCAGGTGCTTGGCTCCCTTAGAATGACGCATTGGATTACCCCTCCTACTATGTCGCCTACTGCGCATAGGTGACTTGCATGATGGAAGTTACACCATTATGGATGTGTCATGCAACGAACAAGCTTTCTGTCATTCGAGTGTCCCGCAGCCCGAGCGCTGGAAAGCGTCGGTGACTGGTGGAGCATCCTGATCCTGCGAGACGCCTTCCAAGGGCTTAGCAAATTCGATGAATTCGAGAAGAATCTCGGTATTTCCGCGAACATTTTGGCGAGGCGATTGAAGCATCTCACGGCGGAAGGACTGTTTGAAAGGCAACGATACAATGATCATCCGCCTCGATTTGAATACGTCCTTACCGACAAGGGGCGAGATTTCTATCCGGTAGCAATCGCCCTGTTCGCATGGGGGAACCGGAACCTTGCGCCCAATGAAATAGCCATGCGCCTTGGTGACAAGAAAACCGGACAGGAGAGGACCGCCGTTATCATCGACGCGAATACAGGAGAAGCAATCACTCCCGAAAACACCGTTCTTCTGGCAGGCCCCGCCGCAACAGAGGAAACGATGCGCGTCATAAATCGCATGAAGCGAATAAGCTCAGAAAAAGAAACGGAATAATCCAATGCGCCGAATTGTTGTAACCGGCATGGGTTTAGTTGGCCCCCTTGGTTCTGGCACTGAAATAAGCTGGAAAAGACTCCTCGACGGGAAATCGGGAATCAGGAATTTGCCTGATGAAATCTCCAATGATCTACCGGTGAAAATCGGGGGAATCGTTCCCAGCCTGATTGAAGATTCCGAAGCCGGTTTTGATCCAGATTTAATCGTTGACACAAAGGATCAACGAAAAATGGATCGCTTCATTCTGTTTGCACTTGCGGCCGCGAAGGAGGCTCTTGAAACGGCAGGATGGCATCCCACGAGCGACTACGAACGTGAGCGCACGGCGACAATTATCGCCTCTGGTATAGGCGGGTTTCCTGCTATCGCTTCGGCAGTTCGCATAACGGATACACGGGGAGCACGGAGGCTCTCACCGTTTACCGTGCCGTCGTTTCTTGCCAACCTTGCAGCAGGACACGTTACCATCAGGCATGGATTTACAGGCCCAATTGGCACGCCTGTAACCGCCTGCGCTGCGAGCGTTCAGGCCATCGGAGACGCCGCGCGGCTGATACGCTCCAACGAAGCCGATATCGCTCTGTGCGGTGGAGCAGAAGCGTGCATTGACAAGGTTAGTCTCGGGGCATTTGCTGCCGCGCGAGCACTATCTACCGGCTACAATACTACACCTGAAATGGCGTCAAGGCCGTTCGACACCGAGCGCGATGGTTTCGTAATGTCCGAAGGGGCGGGTCTGATCGTCATAGAAGAATTGGAACATGCCCTTGCTCGGGGTGCCAAACCCATAGCCGAATTGGTAGGATACGGCACAAGCGCTGATGCACACCATGTGACTGCCGGTCCAGAGGACGGTCGAGGCGCGGCCCGTGCAATGAAAATCGCGCTACAAAGTGCCGGTTTGAAGCCCAACGATGTTCAACATCTGAACGCTCATTCAACCTCCACCCCCGTAGGGGATCGAGGAGAAATAGCCGCGATAAAATCCGTTTTTGGCGATCATGATGTAGCTGTAAGCGCCACGAAGTCAGCGACGGGGCACTTACTCGGTGCCGCTGGCGGCATTGAGGCGATCTTCACGATACTCGCCTTACGGGATCAAATCGCTCCCCCAACGAGAAATTTGGAGAGCCCCGATCCTATTGCCGTAGGTATCGATCTGGTTCGCCAATCTGCACGGCCTGTTCTCATGGAACATGCCATTTCCAACGGATTCGGCTTTGGCGGCGTTAATGCAAGTGTCGCTTTCCGGCGATGGCAATAACAGTCCCGGACGGTGCTTCCGCGACCACTTCGGCTCACGCCCTCGCTATCCGTGGCAGTACTGAATTCGTGCAGACCTGCCGGCCCATGTCGTTGGCGAGGCTGAGCAGGTTACGAAGCGCCGCGCTGCGGTTGGACGGCGACCAGACAGCCGAGAAGGCGACCGGCTCCGGCTCGTCGGCGAAGGACAAGAAGACAATGCCGTTTGTCGGCAACAGCGCCGTGGCCGCGCCGACGATGGTGATGCCGAAGCCCTGTCCGACCAAGGACAAAAGGGTGCCACGCCCCACGTCGAAGCGCAGGATCGACGGCGCAGGCCAGCGCTCGGCATGGCGTAGCATGATATGGCTATGAACCTGCGGTCCAGTGCCGCCATGCCGGACAAGGAACGTCTCGCCTGCCAGATCGGGCCATGTGACGGCTGACCGCTTGGCGAGCGGATGCCGTTCCGGTAGCACCGCCAAGAGCGGTTCGGTCCATGTGCGACGGGAATGGCAGTCGGGTGGTTGGGGCGTGCCCGCGACGAACGCCACGTCCAACCTGCCGGCGCGAAGCTGCACCACCGCTTCACGGGCCGGGCCTTCGGCGATCTCGACTTCAACATCGGGGTGATCCTTGCGGTATTGGCCGATCAGCTTTGCGAGGAAGCTATGCGGAATCAGGGCATGGATACCGATACGAAGCCGGCCGCTTTCTCCGGCTGCCGCCATGCCGGCGGTTTTCACCGCATGGTCGAGTTGGTCAATACCTACGGCTATCCGCTCGACGAAATGGCGTCCGGCCTCGGTCAGCCGAACGCCGCGCGCATGACGCTCGAACAAGAGGATGCCGAGGTCTTCTTCCAGTGCCTTCACGCGGGCGCTGACGCTGGACTGTGCAACGCCGAGCGCATTGGCGGCGTGACGGAAGTTGAGATATTCGGCGACAGCGAGAGTGTGAACTAAGGTCATCATTGGCACTCGCCCCGAAAGGAGATGATTGCTCAACGGATTTAATCCGTCATTTCTCGTAAGTCTACGCATACCAATTCGCCATGACTCAATCACAATGAAGTTGCGAAAGGTCTGCGTAGTATTGGCAGACATATTAAATAGAGGATCGCGCCGAAAATCCAAACCCAACCGTTCCATGCTCCTACGGTGGCAGAATAGAGTGCCGTGAAGCCAAGCGGTCCCGCGATAGAGCTTAGATTGGTGAGGCTTGTAAGCGTTCCCTGTAAAGCTCCTTGCTTGTTACTGCTGACATTGTTTGAAAGCATTGCCTGCAAGGCCGGCATGCCAACACCTCCGGCGGCAAGCAGCAACAAAATCGGGAACACCATCCATCCCTGCGTGGCAAAAGCCAGAAGAATGAAGCCAGTCGCATCCGCAGCCATGCCAAACAGTAGCGTGCGCCGTTCTCCAAGCCGGCTTGAAAGAGGGCCGGTAACAAACGCCTGAAAAATCGCGTGTGTTGCTCCAAACGCCGCGAGCGACAAGCCAACGGTCGTGGTGTTCCACTGAAAACGATCCTCGCCATATATGACCCATAGGGCCGCAGGGACCTGGCCGATCAGTTGAATAATGAAGAAAACTGCGAAAAGGGCCACTAGCCCGCGCAATGCATCATCCAGCCGGAACAGAACGAATGGTTTGATGCGAACCGGCTTTCCGGTCTCGCCATCGCCGCGACGAGTCTCCCTGAGGAAAATGCAGGCTAGCAGGAACGCGAAGCCGTTGAGAAGGGCAGCGGCGATAAACGGAGCATGGGCAGAAATACCACCGAGCATACCACCAAGTGCTGGCCCGGCAATCATGCCTGCCCCATAACAGGCCCCCATGTAGCCGAACCAGCGTGCGCGAGAACCTTCCCCCGTCGAATCCGCAATGGTTGAGGCAGCTACAGCTCCGGTTGCGCCCGTGATGCCGGAGACGAGCCGGCCGATATAGAGCACCCATAAGACCGGCGCTGATGCCATAATCGTGTAATCGACTGCGGCCCCCGCAAGGGAAGCCAGAAGCACCGGACGCCGACCGTAAGCATCTGAAAATTGTCCAAGCACGGGCGCGAAGATGACCTGCATCAACGCATAGAGTGACAGCAAAGCACCATAGTGACCAGCGACCTGCTCCGCCGGCACAAGCTCGCGCAGAAGCGTCGGAAGGACCGGCATGATGAGGCCGAGTCCCATGGCGTCGAGACTGACGATCAGCAGGGCGATGATGGCAGAGCTGCGCACCTGAAACTCCAGCGCCGCTCAATGCGAGCGACTTTATCAATGATAAGGACATGGACATAGAACTTATCGGTGATAAATTGTCAAGCGTTGGCGAAGGAACGTGAATGACCAAACTGGACAAGGGCACCGTGATCGCAGCGGCGCTGGAGCTGCTGAACGAGGTTGGCATGGACAACCTGACGACGCGAAAGCTCGCTGAACGCCTCAAGGTTCAGCAGCCTGCGCTTTACTGGCATTTCCAGAACAAGCGCGCGCTGCTTGACGCACTGGCCGAGGCAATGCTGACGGAACGCCACACCCGCTCGCTACCCGAAGAGAACGAAGACTGGCGGCTATTCCTGAAAGAGAACGCCCAGAGTTTCAGAACGGCGTTGCTCTATTATCGCGACGGGGCGCGCATCCATGCCGGCACTCGACCGACAGAACCGAATTTTGGCGCTGCCGAGACACAAATACGCTTTCTCTGCGCGGCGGGCTTTGGTCCGAAGCACGCTGTTTGGGCGCTCCGGGCGGTCAGTCACTATGTGGTCGGTTCCGTTCTCGAGCAGCAGGCATCTGATGCCGATGAGAGAGTTCCGGACAGGCCAGATGTGTCCGAGCAAGCACCGTCGTCCTTCCTGCACGATCTGTTTCAC
>NZ_DATJDZ010000024.1:0-2930 GCF_035497195.1 Asticcacaulis sp. | reverse complement strand
ATGGAATCGATCGGCGACGATTTGCGCGTCATGCAGCGTACCCCGCTGGCGCCCGCGCACGTTGCCGCGTTGCGTGAGGCGGGTACGCAGGCGGTCTACGCGGCCGGCAGCTACCTCGCGCGCCCGGGACAACTGGCCGATCGCTTCATCTATGTCGTTGATGGCGAAATCGAGCTCGTCAACGCCTACACCGATGAGCGTCATGTGCCATCAACGCTGGGGCCGACCCAGTTCATGGGGGAGATTTCGTTCCTCAACGGCGGCAGCTTCTCCATGCCGATGCGCGCCGTGTGCGATACGTCCGTGATCGAGGTGCCACGTGCCACGATGCTGACGTTGATGTCACAGATCCCCGAGATGTCGGACATCATCATCCGCGTTTTCTCCGCGCGCCGTCGCGGTCAGATCGAGCAACGCCACAGTACGCTGGTGCTGATCGGCGAGGAGCTCGACCGCGATGTCCGTTGCATCGCCGAATTCGCCACCCGCAACCGTATTCCCTACAGCTCGTTTGAGCTTGGCAGCGCCGAGGCGAACGCCGTGGCCGCCACGTGTTCGCTGGCGCCGGATCGTCCCGCCGTCATTTTTGGGCGGGATGCGATTGTCATCGATCCAACGCCGGACAAGGTCGCGCGTCTGCTCGGGCTCAACCTGGATCTGGTCGATGACGAGGATTTCGATGTGTTGATCGTCGGCGGTGGGCCGGCGGGCGTGGCGGCCGGCGTCTATGCCGGTGCGGAGGGACTCTGTGCGTTGGTGACGGAAGACATCGCCATCGGCGGCCAGGCGGGTACGTCGAGCCGGATCGAAAACTACATGGGTTTCCCCACCGGCATTTCCGGTGCCGACCTGGTGTGGCGGGGCGAAATCCAGGCGATGAAGTTCGGCACGCGTTTCGCCATGCCGCGTCGTGTCGCGCAACTGGAGGTGCTGGATGACGGCAGCTTTTGCGCCACCTTCGACAACGGCAGGCGGATTCGCGCCCGGGCTGTCGTGGTGGCGACCGGCGTGCAATATCGCCGCCTGCCGATCGAGCGGCTGGCCGAGTTCGAGGGCGCGGGCGTTTATTACGCGGCGACCGACATCGAGGCGCGCTACAGCAAGGGCACGGAGGCGATCATCATCGGCGGCGGCAATTCGGCCGGCCAGGCGGCGATGTTTCTCAGCCGCACCGCGAGCCGGGTTCGCTTGCTGGTGCGCGGTCGATCATTGGCGGCATCGATGTCGAGCTACCTGTCGAGCCGGCTCGAAGCGGAGCCGACGATCACGATCGAATACGGTGCCGAAGTCAGCGCGCTGCACGGCAGCGATCATCTGGATGCCGTGACGATCCGCAACACCGCGCACGGGCGCGAAGAAACGGTACCGACCCGGGCGCTCTTCATCATGGTCGGCGCCGCCCCCAATACCGAGTGGCTGGCGGACCTGGTCAAGCTGGACGACAAAGGCTTCGTGCTCACCGGTGAGGCTGCCGGCGCCGACTCGCCCTACGCCGCCTCGCTGCCTGGCATCTTTACGGTGGGCGACGTGCGCAGCGGATCGGTAAAGCGCGTGGCTTCGGCCGTCGGCGAGGGTTCGGTGGTGATCTCGAAGGTCTGGGAATTCGTCGATCGTGGGCGCCGGGCTTGATTCGCTTTCGAGAAAAGAGGCCGGGTCGAGTGCCGTCCGTGACCACGGAGCTTGGCCTGTTTTCGAGGCTTGTTTTCTACGGCTTCGGGGCGGGTAAATGAGTTCGATATCATTGCTTCCCAACGTGTCGCGGTTTGGATTGAGTGTTGAAGACAGGCAGGAGGGGTCACCGTGACGCACCAGGCGCAGTTCATTGACGACAGGATGGCCGCGCTACTCGAGACGGATGAGGATCTGCGGCGCATGGTGGCGGGCGACTGGATGCGTTATCGCGCATCGCCCGCCCTGCAGGCGCTGACGCGCGAGGCGAACGCGACGTGCGCGACGATCAATCGCATCTACTACGACGATGCGGAGGAGGCGATGCGTCTTTTCCACGGGCTCGTTCCCGGCGCTGGCGCGGGCATCGACTTCCGTCCGCCGATCCGGATCGACTACGGCGCGCGCCTGGTCATCGGCGACCGCACGTTTATCAATGCCGATTTCATGGTCATCGGCGGCGGTGCGGTAACCATCGGAGCGGACTGCCTGATCGGGCCGCGCTGCGGTATCTACACCCCCAACCACGCCGAAGATATCGCGCGCCGTCTCGATGGCTGGGAGCTCCCCAAGCCGGTCACCATCGGCAACAACGTGTGGATAGGCGGTTCGGTCACGATCACGCCCGGGGTCACGATTGGCGACCACAGCATCATCGGCGCGGGCTCCGTGGTCACGCGCGACCTTCCGGCTGGCGTCGTCGCTGCCGGGAATCCATGCCGCGTCATTCGGCCGCTCGCTGAAGGTTGAACCCGATCAGGGAAGCGGAAGGGGCGCCGCCTGGTTAGCCGCCGCTTCTGCAAATGGCTTTGTCTTCGTACTGGGATGTCAAAGATGAAACTGGCGCGCTCCGACTCTCCGTGGAAATGGACATACGCGGTCATGGCCACGTACGCAGCGCTCTCATTTCTGCTGGCCTTTTTCCCGCTCAACCATTTCCCCACGATCGTCGATTTCGGTTCGGTGCCCCTCATCAGAAAACTGATGGCATGTTCTGCCTATCCCGCACGAACCCAGTTCTACTGGCATTGGATGATCCTGGGGGCCCCGCTCATGCTTGCCCTGTTTGGGTTGGCGACTCCCATCAGATTGAAGCGCGGGACGACCAGAGAGGGCGCGATCCTGGCGTGCCTGGCCGTGCTCATCCTTTTCGGATTGGTACTGTTCCCATTGCTCGTCTGGGGCATCTTTTGGGACGGTTCTGACTGGACAAATTCCAAATTGGATCGAGCCCTTCGACACTCATGTACGTCCCGATACAG
>NZ_DATJDZ010000023.1:0-269182 GCF_035497195.1 Asticcacaulis sp. | reverse complement strand
GGGTGTAGTTGAGCACCACGGCGTCCGGCGCGAACAGGCCCGTCATCAGGTATTTGTCGCGCAGGTCGGCATTATCCGCGCCCTTCATCATGTCCGGATGCGTGGCGTAAAGCGTCTTCGCGTAATGGCTGGTGCACATGGGGTCGTCTCCAATTGGTGTCATACTGATCTGTATCGATCAATATGTTTCATTTTCAATCTCTTTAGAGGCTCCCAAATCGTTTTGGAAGCCATAAGTGCGTTATTGTCCGCCCGTTTTGAGGTAAGGCGCGATGGCGGGATCGGCTTTCGCCCACAGGTCGGCGACCATATGGCCGAAATAGGCTGATCCCTTCGCCCCCATATGGGTATAGTCGAACGCCTGTGTGTTGCCAGTGCCCTGCGAGGCGTCGGTAAAGACGGCCGGAACCGAGGTGCCGGAGGCCTGCGTATCCAGCACATTCTGCGGAATCGGCTGGCCGGCGAGGGTATTAGCCTCCACAAGGCCCATGGCCTGCACGGCTGTCTGGCTCCCGGCATTCAAGTCGATCAGGGTGACATGCTCCGAGCGCGCCACCAGCCGGGTCGCGGTGGCCCAAGGCAGCAGGTCGGGCATCAGCTTGCCATCCTTGAAATGGCGCTGGGTGATGGGCGTGACCAGCACCGGCACCCCGCCGGCCTGGCGCACATCGCGGGCATAGTTGCGCATATTCACCGGAAATTCGGTCTCAAGATTGGTGTGGCGCTCCGGCTTGCTGGAGCCGTCGTTATGGCCGAACTGGACCAGCACATAGGTCGCCTTGAAGGCCTGCTTGTCGTGCAGTTGCGCCAGGATCTGGTCCCACAGGCCTTCGACGCGATAGCTCTTGGAACTGCGGCCGCCGCGTGAAGCATTGATACAGGTGACTTCGGGTATGAACTGGGCGCAGAAGCCTTTGCCGTAGCCGCTCTTGTCGGTCATGGTCGAGTCGCCGACGAGGATGACGCGGATCGGCGGGCGTGTTTGCGCCAGGGCGTGGCCAGAGATAAACAGGGCAAAGGCGGCCAGAATGCCAAGGCGGGTTTTGCTCATGATTGGGGTGCTCCAACGGCATCGAGGCCGTGTTTCTGCATGAATTGCAGCGCCTGCGGCCCCCAGGGCAACAGGTTTCCCTGCTTGTCCTTCAGCGGGAAACCGTGGGTGGCGCCTTCATAGAGGTGCAGTTCGGTCGGTATCTTGGCATTGTTAAGCGCATCGAACATCAGCATGGCGTTCTGGTGCGGCACGACGGGATCGTTGGTGGTGGCGCAGACGAAGGTGGGCGGCGCATTGGCAGGCACATGCAGTTCCAGCGAATTGGCCTGCCGCGCCTCGTCGGTCGGGTTTGCCCCCAGAGCGGCGTGCATCGACTGCTGATGGGCGTAGGGCTGCATCATGGTCACAACCGGGTAGCACATGGCCGCCACGGTCGGTTTGGCGGAGAGGGTATCGGCGGCGTCGACCGGCGTATAGGCCGGCTTGTCGAAGCGTGTGGCCAGCAGGCCGGTGACGTGGCCGCCGGCTGAGAAGCCCATGACGCCGACGCGGTTGGGATCGAGACCCAGTTCCTGGCTGCGTGAGCGGATCAGACGGATGGCGCGCTGGGCGTCCTGTAAGGCCACTTCCGGCCCGGCCGCCCACGGATCGCCGGGCAGGCGGTAATCCATGGTGAAAACGGTGTAGCCCAATGAGGCCAGCCAGGCGTCGATATCGCCGCCGGCCTTGCTGACGGCGACGCGGACATAGCCGCCGCCGGGGATGAGCAAAACCGCCGCGCCATTGGGTTTCGCCGGACGACGCAGCAGGAGCCACGGCTTGCGTACATGTAGGAAGGCGGTGTCGTTGGGATCGCCGCCGGGATGGCGCAGGATGACTTCTTCCGGCGTTGTCACGCGTTCGCCACCCGGTGGGTCGCCCAGCCACAGGTCCTGGATCGACAGATCGGCGGTCTCGGCCTTTGCGGCCAGCGGTAAAAAGGCGGCCGTACCGGCGGCGGCGCTCAACGACAGAAAAAAGCGGCGGTCGATCATGCGAGTGTTTCCTTAATTGCCGAAGGGTTTGGCGGCAGCCGGTGTGGCGCTGGGTGGCACCTTATAGCTCGATTCCGGGTCGGGATGGGCCGGATCAAAATCAGGCAGGCCGTCGATCAGTTGATCGGCAAGGGGCAGATGCGCGTCACGTAACCCTTGGGTGATGATCTTGGCCAGTTCGTAGGCGCCGTAAGGGCTTTGGTGCGTGGCGTCGCGCTGGCTGCCATCGGCGCTGTGCTCGAACAGGGCCAGAGAGCCTTGCGCGCCGAGCGCTTCATACAGGATCTTGCTTTTGGCATTGAGATCGATCAAGGGCGCACCGGTCTCGGCGGCGGCTTCGCGCGCCAGTTGCGGATAGGGGGCGAGGCTGTCGGTGACGGCGCCGTTTTCAAAACTATGTCGGTTCATCGAGGTGACGATGACGGCTTTTGCGCCCCTGGCCTGAACTTGTTTAATCCAGTTGATCAGGCCGGCCTTGTACTTCGCCGGGGCCTGTGGGTCGGTCTTCAGTTCCTTCATGTCGTTATGGCCGAACTGGACGATGAAGACATCGCCCGGTCTGATCAGTGACAAGATTTTCTGGAATCTGTAGCGGCCGTTGGAGCCGCTGACCGTTTCGCCCGACTCGGCGTGGTTGGCGATGGCCACGGTCGGCTTGAAGAAGCGCGGCAGCATCTGGCCCCAGGCGGCATAGGGCTCGCCGGACTGATCGCAGACAGTCGAGTCACCAAGCAGGTAAATCGTCGGCACATCGGCGGGCGCAATCGTGATTTCGCGTACCGATGGGTTCAGGCCGTCGAATTCCAGCGTGATGCGATTGTCCCAGGCGCGCGCTTCGGTTTCGGATTCGCGCGGCACCTTGAGGCGTACCTGGCCACCGCCCGGCAGGTTGGGCGTACGCACATTGACGATGAAGGTCTTGGTGACTTCGCCCCCGGCCGGGGTATCGGCGGTCTCGACCATCAGGCGGCGCAGTTCGGCTTTGACCGTAGTGGTGGCGGCTTCATCCGATCCGAGCGTTACCGTGACCGTATAATTGCCTTCCGGGGCATCGAAACTGAAAAAGAACGGATGTCCGCCGGCGCTGTTCGCTTCTAGCGCGGGCGCTTCACCCTCGAAGCCGAAACCGGTGCCGAAGCCATACGGCGCGGCCGTGTTGACGGCAGTGACATCGGGCGACGGCTTTGCCTCGGTGCCAAAAACGAAGTGGCGCTGAGCGGCGTGTCCGGCGGCCGGGCAGACCAGGGCCAGCGCCATAAGGCTCGTGCAAAACGGCTTTATCCCGAACATGAGACCCTGCTTGTGTTGATCGAATATGTGTTTACGTGATCATTTATGATTGATATTACGATTTGACAAGAGATAATCGGGAGCAAACCGGCTTGACCGCATCACATCTGTATACCGGCGTAGTTCACGGTGCGCCCATGCCGAAGCCGGACACCTGGGCGCGACTGTTCAGGGACGCCGATGGTCTGCATCTAACCTTGCCCGCGCATAAACCGGATGAACCGGTCTATGCCTTCTGTATCAAGTTGGCTGCATCATGAATCGGTTGAATGTGCGTGATTTCGGTGCGGCGGGCGATGGCGGTACGCTTGATACGGCAGCCATTCAGGCGGCCATAGATGCAGCCACTCCGGGTGATATCGTGTTCCTGCCTTCGGGACATTATCTCAGCTTTACCCTGGCCTTGCGCAGCCATGTTCATGTGTCACTTGAAGCCGGATGCGTATTGGAAGCGGCCGACCCGGCGCGCCATGACGGCCGGTATGAGGCGGCCGAGCCGAACCCATTCGATCTCTATCAGGATTTTGGCCACAGCCATTGGCGCAACAGCCTGATCCACGCGATTGGTGTCGAGGATGTTTCGATTTCCGGCCCAGGCCTGATCGACGGACGCGGCCTGACGCGGGAAGGGCCTGGGTCACGCTGGCGCAAACAGGCCGGTGAGTTTCCGCTCAGTATGCAGGGCCTGTCCGCCGCCGAAATGGCCGAACTGTCGCCGGAGGTATCGGCGATGGCCGGGCTGGGCAACAAGGCCATCGCGCTATGCCGGGCGCGTGGCGTGCGTTTGCAGGATTTCACCATTCTGCGCGGTGGGCATTTCGCCGTGCTGGCCACTGGCGTTGATGACCTCGTGATCGAGAACCTGCTGATCGATTCCAATCGCGATGGCATCGATATCGACGGCTGCCGGCGCGTGACGGTGCGCGGCTGTCGCGTCAATACGCCGAATGACGACGCCATTGTGTTGAAATCGAGCTTCGCCCTGGGCGCGCGATGCGCTACCGAGGACGTGGTGATCGAGAATTGTCAGGTCAGCGGCTTTGATGCCGGCACGCTTTACGATGGCACGCGGGGGCGGATACAGATGTTCTCACCCGACCGCGACCGCGTGACGGGCCGCATAAAGATCGGCACGGAATCGAGTGGGGATTTCCGCCGTATCCGCATCAATGGCTGCACCTTTGAACGTTCACGCGGCCTGGCGCTGGAAACCGTCGACGGCGGCACGATTGAGGATGTGGTAGCCTCGAACCTGACGATGCGTGAGATCACCACGGCGCCGATATTCCTGCGGCTGGGGGCGCGGTTGCGGGCACCGGAAGGCGCCGCGCCGGGGGCGATCCGCAATATCATTATCCGCGACGTGACCGCTGAGGGTATTTTGCCGGATTACGCGGCGCTGATCATGGGATTGCCGGCGCATCCGATCGAGGATGTGACGCTGGATAATGTGCGTCTGGTCTATGACGGCGGCGGCGCGGCGGCCGATGTGGCCCGCCAGTCACTGGAACTCGAAGACGCCTATCCGGAACCGAGCATGTTTGGTCGTACACCAGCCTATGGTCTGTGGGCGCGCCATGTGCGCGGCCTGACGCTGAAAGGTTTCAGCGTCACCACGACCACGCCTGACGCGCGGCCGCAGACGCTCTTCGAGGATGTGACACTGGGCTAACGCCCGCGTCCCCACAGGGTGGCGTATTTCCAGCCGGTCAGGTCTTCCACGACTTTTTCGCTTTCCGGGCTGGCGGCTTCCGTGGCGCCGCTACGCAGGCGTTCGATCTCGTCCATCAGGACAGCGTGAGTCTTGGCGTTCAGGCGGAATTTCAGCGCCACAATGAGGCCCAGCAGCATGACCACGATCGGCCCCACGACCATGACCAGCACCAGCACATGCAGCGCATGTGGTGTCTGGGTGGCCGCGCCGCTGACATAGCCGCCCATGCCGATCAGCGTGCTCGTCCCCCAGATGGCGGCGGCCTGAGACAGCTTGCGCACCAGTGTCATGACGCCGGCGAAGATGCCTTCGCGGCGCTGGCCGGTGACGGCTTCATCGACATCGGGCAGGTAGTTATAGACGCTCCACGGCACGAAATTCAGCGTACCCCGGCCCAGCCCGGCCAGGATGACCGGCACGAACAGCCAGAACAGCACGATGGGCGACACCTGGCCGAAACCGGCGAAGATGTTATGCTCGATGCCGGCGATCGCCTCGCCGAAACCCGCCGGACGATGCAGGAAGAAGATGTAGCACAACAGGCAGGCGGCGATGAAGGCGATGATCGCCAAAGCGTAGGCGCGGGTCGGCCCGGCCATCATGACGACGCGGATGGCGATCATGACCGATATGAACTGCACGATGTACATGGTGGTCATCATCTGCGAGATGATCAGGGTCGATCCCATCATCACGGCGGCCACGAAGATGGCGAAGGCGGCGTTGAAAATATCCTGTGAGATATAACCGCCGAGATAGATGGCCAGGTGCTGGCGGAAGGCGCGGATGTGCAGGGTCGAAAACAGGTCGCGGAACATATTGAACGGGATCAGCAGGGCGCGGGCGACATTCAGCGGGGCGGGGCGGATCAGTTTTTCCGCTTCGGTATAGGGGCGTTCCCAGGTAAAAATCACCGACAGGACGATGACCAGCGAGGCCAGTCCGCCGAAGATGGCGCCGTTGATCAGGAAGGTGCCGGCCGAATCCTTGCCGAGATGATTAATGATCAGGGTCGGCAGATACGAGGCCAGCACAGCGGAGGCCTGGGCGCACAGAATACGCGCGCCGGCGAAACGGGCCTTCACCTTGTAATTCTTGCTCATTTCCGCCGGCAGGGTTTCCCACGGAATGAGCACGAAATTATAGATCAATTCGAAGAACAGGTACGAAAACAGATAGTAGTAAAAGGTGTGTCCGGACGCCCACATCAGCGCGAATGACGGCAGCAAGGGTATGGCGATCAGCAGGAATATCTTGCGCCGGCCTATTTTACGCCCGATCCAGGTGTGGCGCAGATTGTCGGATATGTAGCCGATCAGCGGGCAGGTGAAGGCGTCGAAAAAGCGTGAGATGGCGAAGATGCCGCCTGCGTCTGCGATATTGATGCCGCAGAAGGTGGTGTAGAAATAGATCATCCAGCCGGACGTCACCGCCGTGATGCCGGCGCCGACCAGATCGCCGGCGCCCCAGCCCCAGTAGTTCAGCCATCCCGTCTTGCGTTCCGGGATTGCCGCCGTCTTGTTGGATGAATCTGACAACTCGTTTACCTGCCTGCGTTTTTTATGGTTTAAATAAAGCGATACATGAATTCACCCATAGCCAGCAGGGCCATAGCCTGGCCGAACGGCATCGAGGTGAGGGGCACATCCTTGTATTCCTGAATCGAATTGAAGACCGGCGTACCGAACGACACCTGTGTCAGTTCGCCCTCGGCCGAAATATGGTCGCGCACCGCCTTGGCGCCGCGTACGCCGATGGCCTCATATTCACGGGAAATATAGCCCTTACGCACCGCTTTCAGGATGCCGTAGGCGAAACCGGCCGAGGCCGCGGCCTCCTCATAGGAGGTTTCATCGTCAAGGATGGTACGCCACAGGCCGGACGGCGCCTGCACCTTGGCCAGCGTCTTGACCTGGGCTTCGAGCGTATCGATCAGGAAGGTGCGCAGCACATCGTCCTTGGGCAGGTTGAGCAGTTCGATGAACTCAGGAATAACGATGGTGACCCAGGAATTGCCGCGCCCCCACAGGGCCTCGGCGAAATTATGCCGCCCGTCGAAGGTCCAGCCGTGGAACCACAGGCCGGTCTTGCGGTCGGTCAGGTATTTGATATGAATGAGGAACTGGCGCTTGGCCTCCTCGACATAGTGCGGCCGGTTGAGCAGCAGGCCGATCTTGGCCAGCGGCAGGACCGACATCATCAGGGTGTCGTCCCATAGTTGCTGGTCGTTGACCGAGTTGTAAACAATGTGCTGGAAGCCGCCTTCCTCGGTGCGGGGCAGGTCATTATAGACCCACTCACCCCAGACATCGAGATAAGGCAGATACATGCGATTGCCGGTGCGCTCATAGAGATAGGCCAGCGTCAGGAAGGGCGCCACCGTATTGATGTTGCGCGAGGGCATCCCCTCCTTGAAACGGTCCTCGAACCACTTGATCATGATGTCCCAGGCCTTGGGATCGCCGGTCAGTTCCCAGTGCTTGTACATACCATAGAGGCCGACCCCTTGCGTCCATTCGAAGCCGTGCCAGCCCTTGGTATCGATGACGCGGCCGTCTTCGAGGCGCAGCAGGAATTCACCGGTTTCATCCTCGATACTGACCAGATTGTCGATCAACCGGTCGATAGCGGCGCGGTAATCGTCACGGTCGGCGTCAAGTCCGGCGGTATGGTGTTGCAGCAGGTCCGGCAGCAGGTGCGGATGGGTGGGTTTGAGAATCTGGTTGGTCATGGAAAGCCTTGGCGCTTAACGCTGGGTACTGGAGGGGGAGGGAACAGGTTCGACCGTCAGGCCGCCGCGCACATTGGCGAGCACGACGAGTTTGACCGGTTCAAGGGCATTTTGCGGCTGGCCGTCGGAGGTGACGGCGAGGGTGAGGGTGTTGTCGCCATTTGCATTCAGTATGCCGGCCGGAATGACGAAGACATGCTGCGGGCCGATATTGGCGGCGAAATTGCCCAGGTGCCAGCCATTGACGAAGATCAGGGCGCGGTTGACATGATCGGATTGCGGCTTCGCCGGATCGCCGATTTGCAGGCCCAGTTGCACGTCCTGGCCCTCCGGCAGGGCGAGCGGCACCTGTGTGCACAGCCAGTAGGTGCCGGGGGCCGGCGGCGCGCCGGTGGGTGTGGCTTGTGTCCAGCCGGTATCGTTGCGCTTGGCGGGCAGATACCAGCCTTCGCGTTCACCATAGAGGCCGCCATTGTTCATCGGGCCGCGCACCAGGTCGGCGAGATGTTCGCCGCCGCGATTGCCCTGGATCTTCCACGAGATCGGTGTGGCCGATGACAGTGAAGCGCTGATCAGGCCGCGCGCTTCCTTGTGTTCGTCATCGGCGGCCAGGTCCCAATTGTGCGAATGGTTGCGCACCATGACCGAAATCACATGATCGCCGGCCGTCAGTTGGGGCAGGCTGAATGACGCCCTGGCGGTCGTTTGCGGGCGCGCCTTGCCGGCAGGAATTTCATCCTGGCCGAGGAAATGGCCGTCGATCCAGACCTGCATCATGCCGGCGCCGCCGCCGCCATAGTTGAAATCAATCTTGTCCGGTCTGGCGGGGGCCGTGGTGAAGCGGCCACGATACCAGACATCGCCGTGATGGAAGCCGTACTGGCTCATATCGAGCACCGGCTGCCCGGCGGGTGGTTGGGTAGCCGTCGTGGCGGTGGAAAAAGTGGCGTCGGCTTTGCGCCATTGGCTGTCGTCGAACGCCGGACTGGCTTCGGGAGAACCGGTGCGACGTTCCCACTTGAGTGTCATCAGGTCGGGCGGCGTGACCGCGATGGGAAGCTGGATACCAAAGCCGTGGAGGCCGGTGTCGGATTTTGCAAGGCCCAAGCCAGCCCCATTGATCTCAATCCCGGCAACAGGCTGATCGAACCAGATATCGATCGTACCGTCATCCGAGGCCGACACATCTACCTTGATGCGCAACAGGTCGGGTTCATCGGCTGAATCGAAGCTGGCGGACCGCAGCAGGGACTGGCTGCGCGCCAAAACGCGGCCTTTCGATGTATCGAGCAGCCAGAATTGCTGGGCGGTGGCATCATCGGCCAGGAACAGCAAAAGCGGCGCCTGGCCGGGCGCGCTGATACGCATAAGGCTGTAGCCTTCATGTGTATAGCTGAGTTTCAGGTCGCCGGTTTTGGCGTTATAGGCGCTGGAAACCACGCCTTTCAGCACCTCTATCTTCGGCTTCTTTGCATAGCGCAGGACGGTTTCACCGCCTTCTCCCGCGCGACCGTAGAGCAGGGCCACATCTCGGCCGCCCTGGCGGAAATGGGTCTGGGTATCTGAGGTCGTATAGACCAGATGCTGGCGTTCCAGTGGGTAATTGGCCAGCAGCAGCTTGCCGTCCTGGCCGTTCAGCTGGGTGTTGATATGATAGCTGCCGTCCTGCGTTTTCAGGTCGAAAGCGAAGGCGTCCTTCGTGGTGGCGTTGGAAGGCTCATGAATGGCGAAAATCAGTTCGCCTTCATCCTTCGCGCCGACATCATGATAGAGTTTGACGCGCGGGTTGTCGCTGACGAGCGGCGCGCCCTTGTCGAGATCGGCGAGCAACGGCTCGGCGGCCTGCACGAACTGGCCGAGTTGCTTGAAGGTCAGTTGCTTGGGGCGAATGCGACGGGCCTCATCTATGCCGGCGCCATAGTCATAGGAGCTATAAACGACGCTGGCCGGCAGCCAGCCCCACGAGGTGCCGCCGAACGCCATATAGACGCTGTGGATCGACAAGCCGTTGATCAGGCTGGAGCCGAAGGTGGTGCGGACATATGCCGGGCCGACCCGTTGCGCCGTGCAGTCATAGGTGCCCTGGCTGCCCCAGAAATCGAACCAGCCACCACCGATCTCGGCGGCGAAGCCCGGCGTATTGGGCGAGGCCAGCGCGCCGACCTTGACGATGCCTTCTTTATTCGGCGTGGTGTCACCGTACATCCCCCAGTTCGGCACCGGATTAGGCTTACCGATGTCACGCGTGCCGTTGCAGCCGCCACCGGGATAGCCGTCGAAGGCGTAAAGATCGGTCGGGCCGGGGACCGCGAAACTGGCGGTGGAGCCGGGCGGCGTCCAGTTTGGCAAACGGCCGGCGGAATTATGGAACAAAGGCACGGTGATGCCGTCGGCGCGCACCTTATCGGCCAGATGCTGCATGTAGCGCTGGCGCGACGGCGAAGTGTCGCCCAGTTCGTTCTCGATCTGGTAGGCGATGATCTTGCCGCCGCCGGTGGTGATCTGATGACGGGCGATAATGGCGTCGATCTGGGTCTGCCACTCGTCGACGGCTTTCAGGTATTCCGGATCGTCGGTGCGCGCCACCGCCTTTTGTCGCGCCAGCCAGCCGGGGAAGCCGCCCATTGTCAACTCGGCATTGACGTAGGGGCCGGGGCGGATGATGACATAAAGCCCCTCATCCTCGGCCATCTGGATGGCGCGCTCGACATTGCGCACGCCGGAAAAATCATACTGGCCCTGTTCGGCGGTGTGATAGCCCCAGTCGATATAGAGGGTGACGGCGTTATAGCCGGTGGCCTTCATCTTTTGCAGCACGTCGCGCCACAGCGACGGCGAGGGCAGGCGGAACGGCTGGAACTCGCCCGACCAGATCATGACGCGCTTGCCGTCGATCATCAGGGAATGGCGGTCCCAGGTCTCGATGGCGGGTTTCGCTTCGGGCCGTGTGGCGGCTTCGATCGTGGCGGTCGGCTCGCGGATGACCGTGAAATGACGCACCGCGCCGGAAACGCCGCCCAGTTCCGCTTTCGGCGTCCAGGTGTCGAGGCCGTCGAAGCTGTCGGAATACCAGTAGCGCTTGCCGCGATAGTCATCAAAATAGATTCGCCAGCCGTCTTTTCCATCGGCGCTCTTGATTGGTGCGAGGGCCGGACCTTCGATCCAGTCGCCCCAGCCCGCCCAGTCGCCGGTGCGGTCGATGGTCCACGGGCCGGTCAGGTTTTTTGACCAGGCGCGTTCCAGGGTCTTGGTTGTTTCGTTCTTGGTGATGACAATATAGCGGTCGCCGACCTTGATCGGGAAGGTATCGATATGATTATTGCCCAGTCCCTGCATGGCCTGCGGCGCTGAAAAATGCGTCAGGGTGGCGTCGGTCGCGGTCAGCACATAGGCGGCGAAGGGGCCTTTTGTGCCGCCCTTGGAAAGAGAAACGACGATGGAGACGGTCCCGTCCGCGTCCTGAAACCATTCGGGCGCCCAGGTATTTGTGAGGCCCGGCACATCAAGCTTGACGTCCGTCAGGTGCTCCCAGTGGTGCAGGTCGCGGCTGCGGGTGATGCCGAAGGCAGGCGTGCTCCAGCCGGTGGTATAGACGACATAATAATAGCCGTCCGCCGCGTGCAGGATCGACGGATCGCGCAGCAAGCCAGACGCCGGCGTATAGGCCTCCGAGGCCAGCGAGGTGAAGGTCTTGCCGTCATAGGAGGAAAACAGGCTGAGGGTGTTTTCCGAGGTCGAATTGAAGGCCGACATCAGCCAGGTGGTGTCGCCGCGCACGGGTGCTACCGGACCTATGGCAGTTTTGGATGTGGCATCGGCAGCGGGCGTGACAGCTTTCTGGCTGGTGAGGCCCATCGTATCCATAAAGGCGTCGCCGCTCTGCGGGGTGGCAGGTGTTTGGGGCTGAGCTTGAGGATCGGCCCATGCGCCAGTCGCCAGAGCGGCCAAAACCACCACACTCGTGCAAACGGATTGGCGCAAACGTGCTCTCACCCTTAATTCTCCCCTGTTCCTGACTTTTGGTGGCTTGGAATTTGCCATTGACAGACCGGGATATCAATGAAAAATATCAAAATCAATCAAAATTACGCCCCGAAACACAAGAAGTGGTCATAAATTGATCAATATCGATCAATCCAAGCTCAAAGTCCTGGCCATAGTCATGGGGCTGATGACAGGCAACGCTATGCACGCCTCGGCGCAAACCTTTACATTTTCAGATCCTGACGCGACTGTTTCGGCGAACATGGCCTCTGACGACTCACGCGGTTATGGCTTCGTCTCCCTGCCCGGCGGGAACGCACAGACTTTTTCCCTGCGCGCCGTGCCGGGCGATTACCGCGTATCGGTCACCCTGGGCGATCCGAAGGCCAGCCGCACGGCGATCTGGGCCGAGGATCGCCGCCTGATGGCCGGGCCGGTCGATCTGAAAGCTGGCGAGGCGCGCACACTGACCTTTACCGTCAACGTCCGCGACACCGCACTGGTGCGGCAGGAAACCGATCCCGATGCGCCGCAGGTCCGGCTGCGCGGCAGCGATGGCGCTGGCTACAACTGGGATGACCAATTGACTCTGACCGTTTCGGGGAAAACACCGGACGCGATCAACATCATACCGGTGACGGCGCGACGTATCCTGCTGGCGGGTGATTCCACCGTCACCGATCAGGCCGGCGGCGATTACGCCAGTTGGGGCCAGATGCTGCCGCGCTTTTTAAGTTCGGATATGTCGGTGGCCAACCATGCCCGCAGCGGTGAGACGATGAAGTCATTCCTGACCTCGCTGCGCTGGGACAAGCTGCTGAGCGAGGTCCGGCCGGATGATGTGGTGCTGATTCAGTTCGGTCACAACGATGAAAAGAAACAGTGGCCACGTACCTATGCCGCCCCTGATGGCGCCTATCCGGCTTACCTCGCCGCCTTCGTCGCCGATGTCCGCCAGCGCGGCGGGCTACCGGTTCTGGTGACGCCGGTGGCGCGTCGCACCTTCAAAAATGGCCGGATCGAAAACAGTCATGCCGGTTATGATGACGCCGTGCGGACCACGTCCACGCGTCTTGATGTGCCGCTGATTGACCTGACGCGGCAAACGACGCAGTTTTATGAAGCGTTGGGGCCGGATCTGGCGCCTTTGGCCTTCGCCGATCATAACCGTGAAAAGACCCATCATAACGCTTACGGCGCCTATATGATCGCCTGTTTTGTGGCGCATGATCTGGTGAGTATGCCTGATCTGAAAGTGACCGCCGCTGCCGACCTGCCGGTATGCTCACCCGATCAGCCGGGCGATCCGCACGCCTTCGTCATCGCGCCCGCCGACTGGCCGCAAATGCGCGCCCAAGCCGATCAGGGGCCGGAACCCACGCCTGCCAGATAGGATACAGAATGGAAACGATCGCCTTCACAATGCAGCTCAAGCCCGGCTTCGAGACGGAGTACAAACGCCGTCACGACGACATCTGGCCGGAGCTTTCAAGCCTGCTGCATGAGGCCGGCGTCTCCGATTATTCGATTTTTCTCGACGAGACGACGCTCACCCTGTTCGGCGTGCTGAAGCGCAACGAAACGCACGGCATGGACGCCTTGCCTGCGCACCCGCTCATGAAAAAGTGGTGGGCCTATATGGCCGATATCATGCTGACCAATCCGGACAATTCACCGCAGCAAACCAGCCTGACGCCGGTTTTCCATATGGCTTAAGCCGCAGCGGCGCCGTCCTCGATCTTGGCGATGCGCACCTCGATATCATGCGCGTTCAGCCAGCGGACGGCGGACGGATCGATATTCTCATCGGTGATCAATACGTCGATATCCTTGAGCGGACAGACGGACAGCGAGGCCGGCGCGTCGATCTTGCTCGAATCGGCCAGAACGATGACTTCGCTGGCGCGTTCCATCAGCCGGCGTTCCGATTGAACCAGCAGGGTGTCGGTCTGCAACAGGCCATTGCGCGTCAGGGCCTGACAGCCGATGAACATGCGCTGGGCGGCGAAATGCTGGAGAATACCGTCGTCATACGGATTTAGGATGATGCTCTGGTCGCGGAACAGTTCGCCGCCCGGCACAGTGACCTTGATACGCGGGCGCTCGAACAGGCATTGCAGGATCGGCACCGAGGTCGTCAGCACATGATAGGGTTCATCGGCCATCATCGAGGCCATCATGAAGGTGGTCGTGCCGCCGTCGATGATCATGGAAAGGCCCGGCGTAATGTAGCTGAGGGCCAGGCGGGCGATGGCGCGCTTGGCGGCGGCGTTGGTGATAACGCTGTCGGCGAAGGCTGACTGCCCGGTCAGGCCGCTGCGACGATCGTCACCGGCGCGGGGATTCTGGATCGTGCTGTCGGCGCGTGTGGCCCCGCCGCGCACCCGCAGCAGGTGACCCAACTCGTGCAGTTCATTCAGGTCGCGCCGGATTGTCGCCGGGGAAACGCCGAGCCGCTCGGTCAGTTCTTCGACCGAGGTGACGCGCTCGCTGTTCAGTTCGTCGATAATACGCTTCCAGCGATCCTGAAGGTGCATGTTGAAGTCCTGTAGAGTTTTTATAAGTCCGCTTTAGCGGTAATATGTGAATATTCGGTTGCAAAAATGTGCCAAAATGCGTGTGGAACGCACTCCGGTGATCACTTCTGATCGTTTCATATAGGGGTAAAACGAGCCTTTGTCGAGATCAGGCCGCCACGCGTTCATCGATCGCCGCCATCCAGAGTTGGCGATAGGCCTGTATCTCATCGGCAAGCAGGGGAACGACCGGGCTGTGCGTCAGGCGCGGCATGGGACGCTCGCCCAGGAAGGCCAGGGCGGCAGCGCCCTGAGTGACACCGGATGACGCCGGATTGCACAGCACCGGTCCGTCGTGCAGGGCGGCGATCAGCCCGCACAATACCGGATTATTGGCGGCGACGCCTTCGACCACGAGCGTTCGCCCGCTCTGGATCATGCCGAGGCAGGTAACCGACATAAGCGCCTGGTAGAGGGTGCCGAGTGCAGTTCGTGTGGCGGGCGTGTCATTTTTCAGGCCACGGATTTCGCCGCGCAGGCCGGGATAAGGGCCGCCGGCGTCAAGGAAGCTCGGCAAGGCGAGCGCCGACTGGCGCATCACCTCCACCAGCATTTCTGGCCGGATATCCGGTTCGGCCTGACCGCGCGTGATCAGTTCAAAGGCCCGCCCGCCCATGAAACGGGCGCACGGGACCGCGTGACCAAAAACATCGACGGCGCCCATGCAGTCGCGTTCGGCCTGCAAACCTTCCAGCGCAGCCCCCGGCGCCATTGCGATGAACCAGGTGCCGGTCGAAAGTAACGCCGGCAGGGTGGCGTCGGTCTGCCAGCCGCCGAGCAGTGAGGCCAGGGCGGCGCCGGAATCGTGCAGGCCGATGCAGACCCGGGTATCGGCGGGCAGGCCGGTGACGCGCGCCAGATGCGGAAGTAGTACGCCCGCTGCCTCCCAGGCCTTTGACAAGGGCGCAAAACGCCGTGCCCAGTCCTCGTTGTGCGCCAGGGAGGAGAAGTCGCCGCGCACCGGCGACCACAGGTCTGAATGGCAACCCAGGGAGGTCAGTTCGCTGGTCAGTGCGCCGCTTAAGCGCCACGCCCAGTATTGCGGATAGGGCAAAATCCAGCGGACGCGGCTGAACATCTGTGGATCGCGGCGTGCGTGCCAGAAAATTTGCGCGCCGAGGTTCAGGCCCATGGGCAGGGGCGGGGAGAGGGTCTCGTCGAAGCGCGGTCGGGCGCGGGCGTAAGCGGCGGCGAAAACCGGCGGGAGGGCCGATTCGTAATCCTGAACCGGCTGGACCAGCGTCATGTTTTCGTCGAGGAAAGCGCAGGCCGCGCCGTGGGCCACGGGTATGATGCGATCGATGCCGAAGGACGACAGGGCTGTCAGTTGCAGCAATAGCCAGTCGAATATCAGATCGGTGTCGATGGCGGTGTAAAGGGGGGGGGCATAAGTCGGGGTGGCCATGCGCCTTTCGGCCAAAACCCGGCCCGCCGGCGTGACGACGCTCACCTTGATGTGGGTGCGGCCGGCATCGAAAACGATGCAATTCTGGCCCTCCCGATTTTTCCGTTCCTGTCTCACCCCGGAAACCCTGAGCACTGCTGCGTGTTTTATTTTGATCGATAGTGATTGAAACTTGGCGAGTTAGACTATATCGTCGGTTTCAAGCATATCGCTTTTGTCATACATATTAAATCACGGATGCCGGGAGACTTCAATGAGCTTGTCGCAGGACGCGCCGATCGCAGACCAACGCGAAGCGGACGCAGGCGTCGCCCCGGCGCAACGGAGCGAGTCCGGCATTAAACTGCCGCGTCCCCGGAATCTCTGGGATGACGATATCGCCCGCAATCTGGGCGAGGCGGATTGTCTGCTTTACCGCTCCAACCTGCTCGGCTCGGATCTGTCGGTGACGAATTTCGGCGGCGGCAATACCTCCGCCAAGCTGGAAGATCTCGATCCGCTGACCGGCGCACCGGTGGCGGTTCTGTGGGTCAAGGGGTCCGGCGGCGATCTCGGCTCTATGCAGCGCGACGGCTTCGCCACGCTCTATCTCGACCGCGTACGCGCGCTGGAGACGCTTTATCAGGGCCGTGACGCCGAAGACGACATGGTGGGCCTGTTGCCGCACTGCACCTTCGGGCTGAATCCGCGTCCGGCCAGTATCGATACGCCGCTGCACGCCTTTATCCCTTATCGGCATGTCGATCACCTGCACCCCGATGCGGTGGTCGCCATCGCCGCCACCCATCAGTCGCGTGAAGTGACGCAACAGGTCTATGGCGACGAAGTGGGCTGGATCGGCTGGCAGCGCCCTGGTTTCGATCTCGGCCTGCGTATCGGTGAACTGGTGCGCGCCCATCCGCACTGGCGCGGCCTGGTGCTGGAAGGGCATGGCCTGTTCTGCTGGGGAGAAACGTCCCGCGCGTGCTACGACACCAGCATCGTGCTGATCAGCCGCGCCGTCGATGCGATCAATACCGGCCTGACCGAGCCGGCGAAAGGGCGTGGCAACCCGGCGTTGCTGACACGGGCGACCACCCTGTTGCGCCCATTACTGAGCATCGTCCGGCATAAGCTGTGCGAACGTCTGACCGGCGCCGATGTGATCGATTTCGTGGCGCGCCCGGATTATCTGGCCGATGCGGCTCTGGGCGCGCCGTGCCCGGACCATTTCCTGCGCACCAAGCCGTGGCCGCTGATCCTCGATCCGGAGCCATTGGCCGGGGCGGAGGCGGAAACCTATGTGCGCGAGGCGGTCGAGGCCTATCGCCGCCGCTACAGCGCCTATTATGAGCGTTGCCGCGCCGCCGATAGCCCCGCCTTGCGCGATCCCGATCCGGTGGTCGTTCTGATCCGCGACACCGGCGCCCTGGCCTTCGCGCCGGACCGCACGGCGGCGCGCATCGCCGGGGAATATGTGCGCAACACCCTGACGGTCATTCGCGGCGCGCGAGCGCTGGGGCAATATCAGGCGCTCGACGAGCGCGAGGCCTTCGCCATCGAATACTGGGCGCTGGAGGAGGCCAAGCTCAGGCGACAGCCACCGGCGAAGGCCTTTGCCGGCAAGGTCGCCTACATCACCGGCGCGGCGGGCGCGATCGGACGGGCCGTGGCGGCACAGATTCTGGCGCAGGACGGCTGCGTCATGCTGACCGATATCGCCGAGGGGCGTCTGGAAGAGGTGCGGCGCAATCTGTCCGAACGCTTCAAGCCTGACCTGGTGCGGGCCTGCGTCGCCGATGTTGGTGATGAAGCCGCCATTGCCGCCTCATTTGCAGCGTGTACCGAAGCCTTCGGCGGCGTCGATATACTGGTGGCCAATGCCGGCACAGCCTGCGCCGCGCCGATCACCGAAACCTCGCTCGAACTCTGGCAGGACAGCTTCCGCGTGCTTTCCGAAGGCTATTTCCTGCCGTCGCGCGAAGCCTTCCGGGCCATGAAGGCCCTGGGCGGCGCGATTGTCTTCGTTGTCTCGAAAAACGCCCTGGCGGCGTCGGCCGAAACCGCTGCCTATTCCTCGGCCAAGGCCGCCGAACTGCATCTGGCGCGCTGCCTGGCCGTCGAAGGCGCGCCCTTCGGCATTCGCGTCAATGTCGTCAATCCGGATGCAGTGCTGCAAGGCTCGACCATCTGGTCCGGCGAATGGCGCGCCCAGAGGGCGGCCGCCTATAATCTGCCTGTCGATGAGCTGGAGGAGTTCTATCGCAAGCGCAGTCTGCTCAAGCGCTCCGTCCTGCCGGAAGATGTGGCCGAGGCGGTGGTTTTCCTGGCCGGTGAACGGGCATCGAAATCGACCGGCAATATCCTCAATGTCGATGCCGGCCATGCGCCATCGTTTACGCGCTAAAACACACAGGAAAAGCGACACGGTGATTTGACTTGAGGCAAGGGCTGTGGGTTAATAAGTATGACAACACGCCGGAACAAGCGGCGGAACAAGGAGGACTGAATGGGTTATGTCGCCATCGCCGGTACGCTCCAGGGCATTCCGCAGGACGTCATCACGCGCGACAATGCGCGGCTCATGGAAGCGCACCTCGCCGATTATGACGCGCTGGCGGCCCGGCTTGACCGTATCGGCCTCGATATCGAGGATATCGTCGCCAAGATCATGACCCTTGAGGTCGGCCTGCCGAGCTGGGGGCTGGTGACCGGCGGCACACGTTTTTCCCGTTACCCGCTGGCCGGCGAACCCAATAATATCTTTGAAAAGATAGAGGATTGCGCTGTCGTCCAGCAACTGGCGGGCCTGACGCCGCGCATGTCGTTGCATTTCCCGTGGGACAAGGCCGACGATTACATTGCGTTGCGCCAGTATGCCGAGGCGCACGGCCTGGGCTTCGACGCTATCAATTCAAACACCTTCCAGGACCAGAAGGACCAGAAGCGCTCCTACAAGTTCGGCTCACTGAGCCACAGCCATCCGGCCACCCGCCAGCAGGCGGTTGAGCACAATCTCGAATGTATCGAGATCGGCCGCAAGCTCGGCTCGAAGGCGCTGACCGTGTGGGTCGGCGACGGTTCCAACTTCCCCGGCCAGAGCGAATTCACCGATTCACTGGAGCGCTATCTCGATTCGATGCGCGTTGTTTATGCCGGTCTTCCGGATGACTGGCGGCTGCTGATCGAGCACAAGATGTTCGAACCGGCCTTCTATTCGACGGTTGTCCAGGACTGGGGCACCAGCATCCTGTGCGCGCAGACCCTGGGTGAAAAGGCCCAGTGCCTCGTTGATCTCGGTCATCACGCGCAGGGCGTCAATATCGAGATGATCGTGGCCCGCCTGGCGCAGTTCGGCAAGCTGGGCGGCTTCCATTTCAATGATTCGAAATACGGCGATGACGACCTCGATTCCGGTTCAATCAACCCGTTCCAGCTCTTTCTGGTGTTCAACGAACTGGTCTATGCCGAAAAGCGCGCTAAGGGCCGCTTCCGTCCCGCCTATATGATGGACCAGTCGCATAATGTCACCGACCCTATGGAAAGCCTGCTCAATTCGGCGCGCGCCATCGCCGGCGCCTATGCCAAGGCCCTGATCGTCGATCGCGCCGCGCTGAAAGCCTATCAAGCCGATAACGACGTCATCATGGCGCATAATTGCCTGCGGCTGGCATTTGAAACCGATGTGCGCGCCGCTTTGGCGATGGCGCGAGTACGCAAGGGCGGAGCCATCGACCCGATCGCCTGTTATCGCGCGTCCTCTTACCGCGCCCTGAAGGCCGAAACGCGCAAGTTCGACCCTTACCTGCACGGCGGCATCGTCTGATCATGGACCGGCGTCTGTTTATCGCTGGCGGTGCGGCGGCGCTGGTGGCCGGCCGTGCTGTGGCTGCCCCTGCCGAACGGCTCTATTACAATCCACTGCGCACGCCTGATGATGTGAAGGGCTTTGTACTGGAAGGCGACGCGCGCGTCGATTTCGATACCGGACGGATGCGCCTGCGCAATGCCCGCCCGGCGACTGACGGACAGGCGTCGAACTTCGTCTACTGGTGCCCGGAAGTCTTCCCGGATAATGTCGAATTTCGCTGGAATTTCTGGCCTCTGGAAGAACCGGGCCTGTGCATCCTGTTCTTCGCCGCGCAGGGTTTGCTGCCGGAAGGCGGGACCGGTTCCCTGTTCGACAAGCGCCTCAAGCCGCGCGCCGGCGTCTATGATCAGTATACCCAGTCCGATGTGTCGGCCCTGCAAATGGCCTATTTCCGCCGCCGCTGGCCTTCGGAGCGGGCGTTTCACCTGTGCAATCTGCGCCGGGCGCCGGGATTTGAGTTGCTGGCCCAGGCCGCCGATCCGCTGCCGGACGTGGCGGACGCCACCTTGCCATACAAGATCCGCCTGCAAAAACGTGCCACCGGCGTTGATTTCTTCATCAACGACCTGCCGGTGATCAATTGGCGGGGGGGCGGCAAGGACTGGCCGACGGACGGCAATGTCGGTTTCCGTCAGATGGCGCCTTTGGTTGCCGCCTATAGCGATTTCGAGGTTTATCGCCTGGCGGGATAGTCATTGGTTTTAAGAGGATCACCGAAAAGGCACGGACCTTTAGCGCCGTGATCGACTACGGCGGCAGATCGCGCCGCACTGGCTACCGCGCGTCATATTATAGAACGGTGCGGGCAGGGTTATACAATAATTTCGATCCATTTTCGGCGAATGCTTCACAATTGATCATAATTAAACATTTGCGAGCGTGAATAATAAGGCTATTCTGTCCAAAATCAAAACGGCGCTACAGGGCCGGGAAAAGGAACAGAGTCATGATCAACCCTTATATCAGCAAACGCGATTTCCTGACCGCCGCCCTGGCGACAGCGGCTTCCGCGCGTGCGGTCAATGCCCAGACCTTACCGGAAGGCCCGAAAAATACCGCGAAAGGGCCGCTGCCGCGTGAATGGATCGACGCCGACACCGGGCATCGCATCGTCCGCATTTCCAACACCGATCACACCCAATCGCTCTATTTCAACTTTCCGGCCTATTCGCCGGACGGCAGGTGGATGGTGATGAACCGGCCGGACGGTATCAGCCTGGTCGATATGGAAACCCTGACGGAGAAGAACCTCTATGCCGGCAACCTGGCGGCGTTTCAGACCGGCGCGTCGAAGCGCGTGGTCTATGCCCGGCCGCGTTCGGCGGACAAGGACAACAAAACGCAGGCGACCAATGATATTTTCGCCATCGATATCGACACCGGCGCCGTGACGAAAATCGCTGCCGTGGAAAAGGGTTTCGTCACCTCGGTCAATGCCGATGATACGCTTCTGGTCGGTTCCTACGCCTATAAGGATGTGCCGTTGCAGCCGGGGCCGAAGGTGGCCGGTACGGACGGCGGCTATAACGCCATTGGGCCGGATGGCAAGCCGCTGTCGTTTGCCGCCGCCAAGGAATACCGCATGGCCCAGCGCCTGGCCGCCGAGGTGCCGATGGACATTTTCACCATCGATATCAGGACCGGCGCGCGCAAGGTTCTGGTCCATTCGACCGACTGGCTCAATCATATGCAGTTCTCGCCGGCCGATCCGGGGCTTCTGATGTATTGCCACGAAGGGCCGTGGCACGAAGTCGATCGCATCTGGACGATCCGCACCGATGGAACGGGCAAGCAGCTTATGCACAAGCGCGCCATGAACATGGAGATCGCCGGGCATGAGTTCTACAACTGGGACGGCTCGAAACTCTTCTATGATTTGCAGACGCCGCGCGGCGAGGATTTCTGGCTGGCCTATATCGACCTGAAAACAGGCAAGCGCGTCTGGTATCACATGGAGCGCAACGAATGGTCGGTGCATTTCAACGTGTCGAAGGACGGTATGCTGTTTGCCGGCGATGGTGGCGATTCCGACATGGTGGCCCATGCGCCGGACGGCAAATACATCTATTTGTTCCGCCCGGAAATCATCGAGGATCTCGGCGTCAGCGCGCCCAATGCCGCCGATTTGGTGCGGCCGGGCGTTTTGCGGTCAGAAAAACTGGTCAATATGAAGGATCACGACTACCGGCTGGAGCCGAACCTGCGGTTTTCGCCCGATGGCAAGTGGCTCATTTTCCACTCCAATATGCACGGCCCGGTCCATACCTACGCTGTTGCGGTGACAAAGGCGTGAGTTGAATTTGATTGAAATTGCTCGTTGTGTCTGAAATGTGGCGCATGAAGTATGAAGGGATTGTGTGCCTGAGCATAGCGGAATGGACGGGTTCCAGTATATGGTATTTCTGAGTAAAATTACATGCATTCAATATGTTGCTGCTTTATTGGTTGAATCTTTTCCTCTTGCGGCCTGATGGGCAGTCTTGTGGTCGCTTCGGTCTTCTGTGATGTTTTTGTAACGGAGACGCATCAATTCGATCATTTGTAAGACAATTTTTGCGCAATAATGCGCATTGCATCTTGACTCATCATAATCAATCAAGACAAGTAGCATTGTTCGGTCGACAGGCGTCGCAGAGAGACGCCAAAAACAAATAACGGGTCGGGCAGTTCGCAATTTTGAATATCGGCCGTGTTGTCACGACAGGCCGGCGCACACCGGGACGCAGATCCCGGTTACACAAGATCAGGTCAGGCGGCGAAAAGCCGCGCAGGAGGAATTAAAAGTGAAACAGACATCCCATCAGGCTCGTCGTTTGCGCAATGGAACGGCGCTTGCGCTCGTGGCTTTGTTTGCCGGCGCCGGCGTGGCTTCGGCTCAGACAACGGCGACCGAGACGACAACCCAGGCCACGCCCCAGCCGCTGCCCCAGACCACAGCGGCGTCCGCAACGCCGGCGAACGACGACGCCATTGTCGTTGTCGTGACCGGCACGCGCGCTTCGCAGCAATCGGCCATCGACCGCAAGAAGCGCGCGCCGACGGCGACCGACTCGATCGCGGCGGAAGATATCGGGTCGTTCCCCGACAAGAACATCAATGAGGCCATTTCGCGCGTGCCGGGCATCCAGCTCGATCGCGGCGAATTTGGTGAAGGCGCCAGCGTGTCCGTGCGCGGGCAGGGGCCGGAAACGACGCGTGTCGAACTCGATGGCGTCGGCATGTCTAGCACGTCGGGCGGGCTGGTGGACGGTACGGGCAATGCCCGCGGCGCCGATCTGCGCGAACTGCCGGCCGATCTGGTCAAGAGCCTCGACGTTATCAAGGGCACGACCGCGGCTATGACCGAAGGCTCGCTCGGCGGATCTATCCACATCAACACGCGCACCGGCCTCGATTTCAAGAAGCCGTTCGTTTCCTTCCATTATGATCAGCAGATGAATACGCTGGGCAAGAAATGGACACCGGAATGGAGCGCTATCATGGCGCGCAAGTTCCTCGACGGCCGTCTCGGCGTCATCGCCAATATCAACTATTCCGAAATCCAGAACAATTCCGACAGTGAGCAGCCCAATACGTCGGGCACCGCCGGTTACTACCGCAATGTCGATCTCGACCAGTCGCCGGACAAGACCTTCACCTATAATCCGGCTGTAACGGCGGCGATCGGCGACTCGAACATTCCGCTGGCCAACTCATCCAATTCGCCGCTCGATGTCGTCACCAAGTCGGCCAATGCCCAGACCAAGGCCGACTGTCTCGCGGCCTTCCCCGTTCTGGCCGGCAGCGGCACGTCTTCGGCGCAGAACGAAGCGGCCTATGAGTTGCAGTCCTGCCTGAACCAGTGGAACGACTATACGCCGTCGCTGGTGCGCCTGCTGTCGCATGATTACCGCGAGCGCCGTCTGGCTGCCGATATCCGCTTCGATTATCGCGTCAACGATGATCTGACGGTCTACGCCAAGGTGGCGATGGCCAACCGGAACCAGAACAACAAGGACTATACGCTCAATCTCGGCAGCCCCGGTTTCAATACGGCGGCCATGCAAACCCAAACAGTGGGGTCTGATCAGAACCTGACGACCACGCCGCGTGATGTTCTGCCGGGCATCGGCAATATCACGACACCTTACGCCTCTTACGACAATGGCGTTGGCGGCAATGTCGTCACCGATATCATCGGTTCGACGGTCGACGCTTCGCACCATGCGACCTCGCTGACCCTGAACGATGGTAATATCGGCGTCGACGCGGTTCAGTATTACCAGCAGGTCAAGAGTGCCTATGCGCAGGTCGGCGCCAATTTCCATCATGGCCCGCTGAAGATCGACGCCTTGCTCAGCCAGTCGAATTCCAGCTTCCAGCGCGCCCAGTTGCGCAGTTCGGTCAACTTCACCTATGGCGACGTGACGATGAACGTTACGCCGTCGGGCCTGTGGACCTACGACATGCCCGCGGGAGTCGATTTCTACGATGCGGCCAACTACGCGCAGGCCTATACGCAGGTTGCGAAAAAAGCCACCGGTTCTACGGCGACGACGGCCGCCGCGCCGGCCTATACCGCGGACCAGATGGCGGCGTGGGGCAATCAGAATACCCTGACCTGGCGTCCGATCATGCAGAACGACCGGGAAAGCATGATCAAGCTCGATTCCACCTATGACTTTGAAGGCAAGATTCCGTTCCTCAAGGATGTCCAGGCCGGCCTGCAATTCCGTACCCATGTGGGCAGCGGTTATGCCGGCGGCGGTTATACCGTCCAAACGGGGACCGGCAAGGTCGGGGATGCCAATTATGTCGCGCCGGTCGTGGTGCCGACCAATAACCTGACCTCCTATTATCGCTCATGCGAACCGACGGCGACCTCAACGCAGTCGTGTAACTATGGTTATGTCGCTGATGCGTCCATCGCCACCAACTACGATGCTCTGAGCAACCCGACCACCCACGCCGGCGTCACGACCTTTACGCCGGACCAACTGAGCGAATTGATCGGAAGCGCGCTGACAACGAAGGATAATTTCTTCGGCGATTATCCGGATAAGGGCGGCATCCTGTCCACCTTCCCGACGCTCGATGTGCAGAAGCTGGCGTCTGGGCTGAATACCTCGGCCTACAATTATGACTGCATGAAGTTCTGTGAAGGCAGCGACGGCCAGGTCTATGAGCAGCCGCATTCGGCCTATCGTGAAGAGACGCAGGCCCTCTACATGATGTTCGATTTCGAGCAGGACCTGCCTTACGGCATGGTGTTTAACGGCAACGCGGGCACCCGCTACATAAAGACCACCACCAACGCCACCGGCGTGATGACCATCACCCACTACGCGCTGGCGCCGGGTTATGACCCGGTCAACAGCACGGCCCAGGGACCTGGAACCAGCGTTACGATCAACACGACCCTGAGCGGCCAGACCGAAGACTGGACGCCGAGCTACAACCTCAATCTGTGGGTGCGGCCCGATGTCGTGCTGCGTTATTATTCCGGCCATGTCATCGCCCGTCCGCCGGTGACGCAAATGCTGCCGTCGGGCACCTGCACGATTGATGAACGCTACACGATCGCCGAAAACAACCCGACCGGCCAGGCGGAAGATCCGAGCTGCGGCCGCGTCGGTAATCCGGACCTGAAGCCCTACAAGGCGATCAACCACAATGAAAGCGTGGAATGGTACATCAACAAGGATACGATGGTGTCCCTGGGCTACTACTATAACAACGTCCTGATCGGGGCGCCGGAAGCCGCCAGCGCCACCAGCGACAGCCTGTTCGCCAGTTCCGGCACACCGCCGGTCGATCCGGTAACCGGGGAATCGCTGGCGAATGCTCACTTCGTTTATCCGACCTATCAGAACGGTTCGGGCGGCATCCAGCGCGGCATCGAGTTCTCGACCAAGATGGCCTTCACCTATCTGCCCTGGTATCTGAAATATACCGGTGTTGATTTCAACTATTCGAAGCTGGGATACAAAAACTTCCAGACGGCCCAGGAACAGATTTCCGGAAATCTGCTGCCGCCAAAGAACGCCGCCGGCTACTTCCAGAACTTGTCGCTGTGGTATGATGACGGCCGCCTGAACATGCGTCTGGCCTATCAGACCCGTGATTCCTTCTTTGAATGTATCTCATCGTGCGGCAGCAACGCCGTCAATGACGTGCCCGGCATCGGCCTTGACTCGTCGCAGACCGTGCGGGTGCCTTATAATCCGGGCTTCCCGAACTATCGCGCCGAATCGAAATATCTCGACCTGCGCATCAACTACAAGCTCACCAAGGAACTGGAACTGTACGTTTCGGGCCGCAATATCGCCCATGATACCACAGCCGCCAGAACCCAGGGCCAGTACGGCACCTTCTCCGATGGTACGCCGAGCGTCGAATATCTCAGCTATGGCGGCTCGCGCTGGGAAGTCGGTTTCACCTACCGTCACTAATAAGAAAGTATGTTGCGTAAACGACTGGCCGTCGTCCTTCGGGACGGCGGCTTTTTCGTGCGTCTGACGGTTGACAAATTGTGCGCGAAAATGAGAGAAGTTGATTAAATTTGCGATCGTGACCGCCGGATTTGCCACACCACAGCGTTCAATTCAGCAAATAATGAAGAGGGACGTTTAATGGAAAATCGCATGACGCGCCGCGGACTGATGATGCGTACCGCCGCAGTGGGCTTGATCGCCTCGGCAGGGATCGCCAAGGAAGCCGCCGCTAAAACCACAACGGCCACGCCGGTGACGGAAGCCATCTGGCTCGATCGCACGGCCCCATCCTTGAGCGAAGGCGTGACCTTCGGCGTGCCGTGGCCGCGTGGGGCGGTCGGCGCCAAGGCGGGCTTCACGCTTGGCGACCTGCCGGTGCAGTCGTGGCCGATCGCCTACTGGCCGGACGGTTCGCTGAAATGGTCGGCTCATGCGATTGGCCCGCAAACCGCCGCACAAGTCTCGTATCCTTTGGCTCCCGGCAAACCGGTCGCACCGACGGCGCCCCTGTCGGTCAGTCAGTCGGCGGACGCCTTCACCATCACCGCCGGCAACCTGACCTGGACCGTGCCGAAATCCGGCAAGGCGCTGATCACCTCCGCGACACGCGCCGGCAAGCCCGCGATGGGCGCCGTCACCCTTTCCGCCCTGACGCAAAACGCCGCTTCGCTGGATGAGCAGCCCGATCTCAGACAGACGGCTTTTGACGGCGAGGTCACTACCGCGATGCTCGAACAGTCAGGTCCGGTGCGCACGGTGATCAAGCTCGACGGCCGGCATACCGACGGCGCGCGGCAGTGGCTGCCATTCAGTGTCCGACTCTACTTCTACGCCGGATCGGACGCGGTGCGGATCGTTCACAGCTTCATTTTCGACGGTGACGAAACCAAGGACTTTATCCGTGGGCTGGCTATCAAGGCGCAGGCGCCGATGACGGACGAACTTTATAATCGTCACATCCGTTTTTCCGGCCAGGAGAACGGCGTCTGGGGGGAGGCGGTGCGTTCGCTGACCGGCCTGCGCCGTGATCCGGGCAAGATCGCGCGGGAGGCGCAGATCGCCGGTAAACACGTCGATGCGGCGGATATCGCGCTCGCCGTCAGCGACAACCTGCCCAACTCGCCCTATTGGAACGATTTCACCTGCGCGCAGACGACGCCGGACGGCTACACGATCCGCAAGCGTACCGAACCCGGTCACGCCTTTATCGAGTCTGCCGCCGACCATCGCGCGTCGGGCCTGATGTATGCCGGCAGTCCGCAGGGTGGGGTGGCGCTGGGTCTGAAGGACTTCTGGCAGCGCGCGCCGACCCGTCTCGACGTCCGCGGCGCGGCGACCGATATGGCGGAACTAACCGCCTGGCTATGGTCGCCGGACGCGCCCGCCATGGATATCCGCGCCTGGCGTCCGGACTGGGGCATGGATACTTACCAGAAGCAGAATGACGGCCTTTTGCTCACCTATGAGGATTTCGAACCCGGCTGGAACAGGCCCTATGGCGTCGCGCGCACCAGCGAACTGACCCTGTGGGCGCTGGCGGCCACGCCGGAGCGCCAGCATTTTGCCGATATGGCGAAGACCGTTTCCATCCCGCCGCGCCTGACCGTGACGCCGGAACGCCTGCATCTGATCGACGGCCTGTTCGGCGCCTGGAGCTTGCCGGATTCCTCGACTCCGACACGGGCGCTGATCGAAAACCGGCTGACCTATCAGCTCGACTACTACCTGAAGCAGGTCGACGAACGGAAATGGTACGGTTTCTGGAACTATGGTGACGTCATGCACACCTATGACGCCGACCGGCACGTCTGGCGCTACGACATCGGCGGCTTCGCCTGGGACAATTCCGAACTCCAGACCGACATGATGTTCTGGTACGGTTACCTGCGCTCCGGCCGCGCCGATGTCTTCCGCATGGCCGAGGCGATGACCCGCCACACCAGCGAGGTCGATGTGCTGCATCTGGGGCCGTATAAGGGCTTCGGCACGCGTCACGGCGTCCAGCACTGGAGCGACTCCTCGAAGCAGCCGCGCGTGTCGAACGCCGCCTTCAAGCGTTTTTATTATTACCTGACCGCCGATGAACGTACCGGCGACCTGATGCGCGATCTCGTCACCTCGGACGAAACCCTGAAAACCGTCTACATCGAACGCAAGGTCGCCACGGCAGGCGGCAGCGGTATCGGCATCAGGGAGCAGGTGGCCGGCACGGTCGATTGCAGCTTCGGTACGTCATGGGCGTCGTTCGTCGCCGCCTGGCTGACCGAGTGGGAACGCACCGGCGATACGCGCTGGCGTGATCGTATACTTGCCGGCATGAACTCGATCGCCAAACTGAAATACGGCTGGTTCTGCGGCGGCGCGCCCTATGACCTCAAGACGGGCAAATTCGTCGGCCCTGGCGATAAGGTCGATGTCTCGCATCTGAATGCGGTGTTCGGCGTGATTGAAATCACCGAAGAACTGCTGACTCTGGTGGACGCGCCGGCCTACAAAAAAGTCTGGCTGGACTACTGCAAATATTACAATGCACCGGCCGAGGAGATAAAAGCCTTCCTGGGCGTGGTGCCGAAGGACCGGTCTTTGCGCGACGCCCATTCGCGCATGACGGCCTATGCGGCGCGGGAAATGAAAGACCCGAAACTGGCCGAGCGCGCCTGGCAGGAATTCCTCGAAGGCGACAACCGCCGCTTCCGCACCAATTTGCAGCCGAAAACTGAGCGGATCGATGGCCCGGCCGTGCTTTATCCGGTGGATGAGGATGTGCGGATTTCCACCAATGGCGCGGCGCAATGGGGACTGGCGGCGATCGAAAATCTCCAGCTTATCGGCGATTCCGTCGAGACATACGGCGCGAAATACGCTAATTCCTGAAAGCAATAATCAGACAATTCGACAGGGCCTATCCATGAAAAGACTCCTTACCGCCTTCGCCGCCGGTGCTGCGCTCCTGCTGGCCTCAGCCGCCGGTCATACCGAGACCCTGACGGCCACCGGCAGCCTGCACGCCGACCAGCCGGGACCGCAGATCAGCCGCTATATCTATGGCCAGTTTTCTGAGCACCTCGGCCGTGGCATCTATGATGGCGTCTGGGTTGGTGAGAATTCCAAAATCCCTAATGTGCGCGGCATCCGCACCGATGTGGTGACGGCGCTGAAAGCCATCCATGTGCCGGTTATCCGCTGGCCGGGCGGCTGTTTCGCTGACGAATATCACTGGCGCGATGGCATCGGTCCGCGTGACCAGCGTCCGGTACGCAAGAATAACTGGTGGGCCGGCTCGGATGAAACCAACGCCTTCGGCACCCATGAGTTCATGGATTTCGTCGGGCAGGTGGGGGCCGATCCCTATATCTCGATCAATGTCGGCTCATCGAATCCGACCGAGATGCGCGAGTGGGTTGAATACATGACCTCTTCGGGGGACGACACCCTGGCTCAGGAGCGTCGCAAAAATGGTCAGGACAAGCCGTGGAAGACGCCGATCATTGGTTTCGGCAATGAGGCCTGGGGTTGCGGCGGCGAAATGACGCCAGAGTTTTATTCCAACGAACTGCGCCGCTATTCCGGCTTTTATCACCGCAGCGCTGATAATCCAACTATACGCGTGGCCTCCGGCGCCAATTCCGACGACACCCACTGGACCGACGTGGTGATGAAGAATGCGGCGAAGCAGATCGACGCGCTTTCACTGCACTACTACACCCTGCCGACCGGCAAGTGGGACAAGAAGGGACCATCGAACGGCTTCGACGCTCAGGCCTGGGCCGATACCTTCGCGGGCACCCTGAAGATGGACAAGCTGATTACCGATCATTCTGCGGTGATGGATAGCTACGATCCGCAGAAGCGCGTGGGCCTGTTCGTTGATGAATGGGGCACCTGGTACGATGTCGAACCGGGCACCAATCCGGGCCATCTTTACCAGCTCAACACCTTGCGCGACGGCGTGCTGGCGGCGGTCAATTTCAACATCTTCCATCACCACGCCGACCGGGTGAAGCTGACGGCTATCGCTCAGACGATCAACGTGTTGCAAGCCATGATCCTGACGGAAGGGGATCAGATCGCGCTGACCCCGACCTATTACGCCTACCAGATGTACGTGCCCTTCCAGGACGCTACCGAACTGCCGCTTGACTTGACGGCCCCGACCTTCACCCAGGGCGACAAGACCCTGCCGGCATTCAATGTGTCGGCGGCGCGCGGCAAGGACGGCAAGGTCTATATCGGCTTCGCCGGCATGGACCCGAAGGATGCAGTCAGCCTGACCATCGATCTGGGCGGACTGAAAGTATCCAAGGTTTCCGGACAGGTGATGACAGCCGACAAGATGGACGCCATGAACGCCATCGGCCAGCCGGCAACCGTAAAGCCGGTCGATTTCAAGGGCGCGAAAATCGCCGGCGGCAAGCTGACCGTCACCCTGCCGGCGAAGTCGGTCGTGGTGCTGGCTCTGCAATGACCGCTGCGCCATCGCCCCGCGTCATTGCGCTTTCCAATGGCGCGGATAATGTCCCCGAAGGCGCGTGGCCCGACCGCAAGCTGGCTAGCGTGACGCGCGCCGAACTGTGGGCCTTTGTGGTGGCGCAGCCGAAGGGGCAGGTGCTGGTCTGCGCCGGTGGCGGCTACCAGCAACTCATGACCGACCGCGAGGGCGTCGAGGTGGCGGCCTGGCTCAATGCAAATGGCTATAGCGCTTACGTGCTCGTGCATCGCCTGCCGGGCGCTGATAATGGAAATGGCGGGGTCTGGCCGGCGGATATCGCGCTTGCGGATGGTCTGGCGGCGCTGGAGCACATATCTGGCGGCCCTCTATTCCTGATGGGGCTGTCATCCGGCGGGCATCTGGCGGGGGCGCTGGCCTGTCAACCTGGCGTGACGGCGGCGGGCGTTATCATCGCCTATGCGCCGATCAACGCCAATCACCGCGATTACAAGGCGCCGAAGGGCAAGGCCGACTATCCGCCGGTCGAGAAACAGACGTTTTACGATGCCTGGCCCATTGGCATTCGGGCGGAACCGCACGGCGTACCGGCCTGTCCGGTGTTTCTCGCCTATGCCCTGCATGACACATCCGTGCCGGTCGAACACGCGCTTAACTTCATATTGACGGCGCGCGACGCTGGTCTGGATCTCGACGCCCATATTTTCGGTCAGGCGCCGCACGGCTTCGCTTTACGCGATACGGCGGGCACCCATGTCGCCTGGCCGAACCTGGCTCTGCAATGGATGGGGGCCAGATTGTAATATCTCAGGTTTAAGCAAGAGGGATCTGCAGATAAACCAGACAAGCACAGATGTTTTGGCGCTAATCGAGGCTAAGCATCAGGCCGTCCAGCGCATCATAGCCGGATTTGATTGCCGCCAGATGGGCAGGGGCATGGCTCAGGACATGGGCGAAGAAGATGCGCATCAGTTTGATACGATCCGTCAGCCAGGCAACATCGCCGTTTTCTAGCTGGTTATGCGCGGCCACGGCGCCTTTCAGCAGCAGCCAGCCGCCAATCAGATTACCGGACAGGGCGAGGTAGGTCGTGGCGGCGGTAGCGACATCGAGCGGCGCCGCGGTTTTCTGAGCCAGCAGATGATCGGTGGCGGTCGAGAAGATCTTAAGCGCCGATTTTAGCGCTTCACAATCCGCTTTGAATTCTGCCGGCAAGTCACTGTCCAGAAACGCTTTTACGTCAGCTTCCAGCTCCTTGGCCGCCATGCCATCCGCGCCCAGCTTGCGGCCGACCAGATCGGCGGCCTGAATGCCATTGGTGCCTTCATAGATCGGTGCGATTCGAGCGTCGCGGTAATATTGCGCGGCGCCGGTTTCCTCGATGAAGCCCATGCCGCCATGCACCTGTACGCCGGCGGAGGCGACCTCGACGGCGCGATCCGTGCTCCAGGCCTTGGCGATCGGCACCAGAAAATCCTCGCGGCGCTTATGGCGCTCGGCGTCCTCGCCCCGCTTGACGGCATCGATGGCGGCGGCGGTCAGCATACAGATGGCGCGGGCGGCCTCGATCTTGGCCTTCATCACGGCCAGCATCAGGCGGACATCGGGATGGTCATAGATCGGCGCATAGTCCTGGCCGGTGATCAATGACTTGCCTTGCCGACGTTCCAGCGCATAGGCCTGTGCTTTCTGCCAGGCGGCATCCGCAAGGCCAACGCCTTCAAAACCGACTGCCAGGCGCGCGGCGTTCATCATGGTGAACATCGCCGCCAGCCCGCCATTGGGCGGGCCGATCAGTTCGGCTTGCGCGTCCTCGAACGACATGACGCAGGTGGGGGAGGCGTGGATGCCGAGCTTGTGCTCCAGCCCGACGCATTTGACGCTGTTGCGCGCGCCGATCTGCCCTTCGGCATCGACCAGATATTTCGGGCACAGGAACAACGAAATGCCGCGCGTGCCTTTCGGCGCATCCGGCAGGCGGGCCAGTACCAGATGGACGATATTCTCCGCGCCGTCGTGTTCGCCCCAGGTGATGAAAATCTTCTGACCGGTGATGCGGAAGGTGCCGTCGCCATTGGGTTCGGCTTTTGTGGTCAGGGCGGCGAGATCGGAACCGGCGCCGGGTTCGGTCAGGTTCATGGTGCCCGACCACTGGCCGGCGATGAGCTTCGGCAGGAAGAGGTCTTTCTGTCCTTGCGTGCCGTGTTCGTGGATAGCCTCAATCGATCCCTGGGAAAGCGTCGGCAGCAGGGTAAAGGCCATGTTGGCGCCGTGGAACATGTCGAAACAGGCCTGCTCCAGCATCTTCGGCAGGCCCTGACCGCCATAGGCCGGATCGGCCGCCAGCCCATACCAGCCGCCTTCGGCATAGGTCTTTATCGCCTCAAGAAAGCCCGGCGCGACCACGACACGATCGCCGTCCAGCTTCGTGCCGCCGAGATCGCCGGCGCGATTGAGCGGCGCCAGCACATCGCCGGCCAGTTGCCCGGCGGCGCCGAGCACCGCATCGCGCAGGTCGGAATCGAAATCAGGAAAGGCGTCATGACCGTAACTGTCCGCCATGCCGATCACATGATCGAGGCAAAAAGTGATATCTTTAATACTGGGGCGGTAGGTCATTGCGACTCCCTGTCTTTTCCGGCCAGTCTATGACGGTGATGACAGGATCGCAAGTTCAATTTACGTGAACGTCAACTTTTAAACTGTAATTAATTTGGTTACATATGATTTTGCATGACGCCTGTATGCCTGATGGTGTATGCAAGCCTATCTGAGGAGACATGCCCGCATGAGCGAACTGACCCCCACCAGCTATAACCGTTACAGCCGTTATATTCACTGGCTGATGGCTTTCCTTATCCTGCTGATGGTTTTCCTGGGCTGGCGGTTTGACGACAAGGACACATTCCTTCTCAACCGCGCCAACCTGCACAAGTCGATTGGCATCCTCATCCTGTTGCTGACCTTCCTGCGGGTCGGTTTGCGGCTGGCCTACAAGGCGCCGCCCGAACCGCCGATGCCAGGCTGGCAGCTTTGGGCCGCCAAGATCCTGCATGTCGGTTTCTATGTCGTCATGATCGCTCTGCCAATATCCGGCTGGCTGATGGTCTCGACCTCGGCGCGTGAAATCCCCTTCTTCGGCATTCCGTGGCCGCATTTGCCGGTGCCGCAGACGCATGACGCCCACGAAACGTTCGAGACGGTGCATGGCTTGTTCGCCAAGCTGATATTCTATGTCATGATTCCGTTGCACGTCCTGGCGGCGCTCAAGCATCAATTTGTCGATAAGGATACGGTGGTCGAGCATATGGTGCCGGGGCTGACGCCGCGACCGATCCTCAACTATCGCTGGTTGCTGCCGATCGGTGTTATGGTCCTGGCTGTGGCGCTGGGTTTCGGCATCTATCGCGGCCAGCCGCTGCCGTCAGGTGAGACCGCACCGCCGCCGCAGACGGAAGTGGTTGCCGGAGCGGTGCCAGAATCCAAAGTGGTGTCCGAAGCGGTATCGCAAGAGGTGTCGTCCTCGGCCTCCAGTTCATCCGAAACCGTGGCGGTCACCACATGGACCGTCGATAAGTCCGCCACCACCATCGCCTTTTCCACCACCTTTTCCGGCGAGGCGATCAATGGTGGATTTGGGTCTTACACGACCAGTATCGCCTTCGATCCGGAACAACTCAACCGGTCGCACGTCAAGGTGACCATCGACCTGAGTTCGGTCAATTCCGGCGACGCCGACCGGGACGGTACGTTGAAAAGCGACGCCTTTTTCAATATCGCCGCCACGCCCAAGGCCGTTTTCGAAGCCGCCAGCTTCACCAAAACCGATGCCACGCATTTTGTCGCCAGGGGCAAGCTGACGATGCGCGGCACGACCCGGCCGCTCGACCTGCCATTCACGCTCAATATTGACTCCGGCGTTGCCACCATGTCCGGCACGGTCGATCTTGATCGCACGGCCTTCGGTGTCGGCACGGGTGACTGGGCCAAGACGGACTCCGTGCCGGCCAAGGTGACAGTCACCATCAACCTGAAAGCCAAAGCGTCGAAATGAGTGCTGTCGACACGGCGGTGCACGCCCTGCATGATGGCGGGCTGATCCACTTGCCGACCGAAACGGTCTATGGCCTGGGGGCGCGCGCCGATGATCCGGAGGCGGTGATTAAGGTCTTCGAGGCCAAGGGGCGGCCGCGTTTCAATCCGCTGATCGTTCATGTGGGCGATGTTGCGTTGGCTGAACGGATCGGCGTGTTTGATGACCGGGCGCGCGCATTGGCTGGGACCTTTTGGCCGGGGCCGCTGACACTTGTGGTGCCGGTAAGGGACGCTGGCATGGCTTGCGACCTGGCGCGGGCGGGGTTGGATAGTGTGGCCTTGCGGATGCCGGCTCATGCGCTGGCGCTGGATATTCTGCGCGGCTTCGGCGGCGGGGTGGTGGCGCCTTCGGCCAATCGTTCCGGCCGGCCAAGTCCGACCACGCAGGCGGATGCTTTCGAGGAAACCGGCGCCTTCGTGCAAGCCTCGCCGGATGGCGGCGATTGTCCGGTGGGCGTGGAATCAACTGTTGTCAGTTTATTGGGTGAAGCCCGATACCTGCGCGCCGGAGCGGTGACGCGGGCGCAGGTGGAAAGTGTGATCGGACCTCTGGCGGCCGATGAAGCCGAGGGGCATCGCTCGCCAGGACGCCTCAGTTTGCATTACGCGCCGGACGCGCCGGTAAAAATCAATATTGATTTACCATCCGCCGGCGCGGTTTATCTGGCCTTTGGGCCCACGAATTACACAGGGCCGGTTATCCAGCTCAGCGCCGGGCGTGATCTGCATGAAGCGGCGAGTCATCTGTTCCGCGCTCTGCGTGAAGCCGACCGTCTGAATCCGCCGGTCATCGAAATTGCCCCTATACCGGATGATGGTATTGGCGAGGCGATCAATGATCGTATCCGTCGCGCGGCGGGATTCGTCGGTTAGGCGGCCTTCTTCTTCGTCACCAGAGCCGGCTGAGGACGCGTAAACACCCAGTCGCCGTCCTTCGACAGATCGCTGCGAAATTGATAATCGGCGACCCTGAAATCCTTCAGACCGTCGATCCGGTCGATGCGGTTGTCAATCATGTATCGCGCCATCAGTCCGCGCGCCTTCTTGGCGAAGAAGGAGACGATCTTGGCTTCATTGCCCTTGATCTCCAGAAAACGCGGGCTGACGACCTTCGCTTTCAAAGTCTTGGTCAGGGCCGCCCGCGAATATTCGGTGCTGGCCAGATTGACGAGGGTGTCGCTCTCCTGTGCTTTCAATTCGGCCGTCAGGCTTTTGGCCAGGGTATCACCCCAGAACTGGTACAGGGAGTCCGCGCGGCCGGTTTTCAGTTGCGATCCCATTTCGAGTCGATAGGGCCGGATCAGGTCGAGTGGCCGCAACAAACCATAAAAACCGGACAGGATGCGGACATGATCCTGCGCCCAGGCCAGGCCCGCTACATCGAGCGTGCGTGCTTCCAGGCCGCTATAGACATCGCCATCGAACATGAAGGCGGCGGCGCCCGGCGTCTGGTCTTCAAAGCCCTGATAGCGTGCATAATTCAGTTCGCTGAGGGCTTTGGAAATATCCATCAGTTCCATGATATGCTTCGGCTTTAAACGCTTGAGATTTTTCAGTAATCTCGCGCTTTGCTCCGGAAAGCGTGGCTCCGTGGGGGTGATGCCGCCATCGAATGGCGTGAGGTCGAGCGACTTGGCGGGCGATAAAAGGGTCAGCATGAACGGTTTTTTTAAGCTTTGCGGTTTAGAGTGCGCGTCACCGGCAACATAAGGATGTTCGGCATTCTGCACAATAGAATGGCGTGACGATAGAATGGCGTGATGATAAAGCCGGACTGACGGGAGTTCAGGAAGAGGCCAGTACGCGTTCCAGTGGCTTAAGCGTAGTTCAGTAAACCGATTTCGGGAAAATGTCCTGATATCGGCGCGTTCGCGTATGACCTTAACAACAGGGAGCATATCATGTCCGTCGGCACCGTACTGGTTCTGGAAGATAGCCGCGTTCAGGCGCAACTCATTTCGCGTATGCTCACGCCGCTGGGCTGGTCGGCGGTGCTGAGCTTCGATCACAGGATGGTCTTCCAGCAACTCAAGGCGTCGCGTGTAGATTTGCTGTTGCTCGATGTCTATGTCGACGATGGCAATACCCTGACGCTGCTGCCGGAAATCCGTGACCTGGCGCCGGGTGTGCCGATCGCCATCATGAGCGCCGGCGGGGCAGGCGGTGCTGCGCTAAATTCGACGCTCAATGCCGCGCGCCGGGCGCAGGTTGATTTCGTCCTGCCCAAGCCCTTCGCGCCCGATGACCTGGCTATTATTCTCGATGAAGCCGCTAAAATGCGTCGCGCGCCGGTGATGCCGAAGCATATCCTTGTTGTTGATGATTGCCGGATAGTGCGCAAGATTTCGACTTCGGCTCTGGCCGTCGAAGGCTATCGCATCAGCGAGGCCCGCTCTATGGAAGAGGCGTTCGATCGCGTCGATATCGCCCACGTCGATGTCGTCGTCACCGATATCTTCATGCCGGGCATGGGGGGGATCGAGGGCATCCAGATCATTAAGTCCACCTGGCCGAAAGTCGCCATCGTCGCCATGTCAGCCGGATCGGATAACCGTGTGGACAATGCGCAGGTTCTGTCCGCCGCCAAATATATGGGGGCCGATGCCTTGCTGCCGAAGCCTTTCACGGCGCCGGACCTGACATTTCTGGTCGATGCAGTTCTTGGGGAGGCCTGTGCCGTCGTCTGATTGTGAGGCGTTGGGTTACCTCTTGTAAAGCATAAATATTGCTTGAATAAAGTTTGCCGGGTTAGGAAGGTGCGTACTTCATCCTGTAAGATAACGCCGTATTCGGTTTGGAACCCGATGCGAATAAAGGCGCCCATACCGTCGTTATTGAGATTTTAAGTGTTTTTACTTAAAATCAGGAAACAAGAATAAAGTCGCCGTATCAAGGGTTCGGAATGAGTTTAGGCAGCGTGCTTATAATGGATCAGAACCGTGATCTGGCGCAGCGCATTGCCTTGATGCTGCATCAGCAGAAGTGGACATCGGTTCTCAGTTTTGATCAGAAAATGGCGATGCGCCTGCTGAAAGGCAGCCGTTTTCATTTGCTGCTGTTTGACGCCTATGACTCCGGCGGCGCCACCATCGAAATCATCGACCAAATTCGCGGCGAAGCCCAGGATTCGCCCCTGGCCATCATGTCGGATGGCGGCGGGCGCGGCAATGCGGTCAATGCCGCCATGAACCAGGCGCGCATCGCCGGGGCGGATTTCGTCCTGGCCAAGCCGTTTAATCCGGAAAAACTGAAAAACCTGCTGGCCGATACCAATGCGTACCATCGCGCCCGCTCGAAGGATCACAATATATTGGTTGTCGAGGATAATGAAGACCTGCGCAATGACATTTGCCGGGTGCTCAGGCAGGTCGGTTACAAGGTCTCCTACGCCGCCAACATGGAAGACGCCTTCTTTGACCACAATCTTGGCCTGATCGATGTGGTGCTGACGGCTGTACTTATCCCTGGTATCGGGGGCATTGAGGGCACGGCACAGATCAAGAGCGATTTCGAGCATTGCAAGGTGGTCGCCATGTCGGAAGGCGTGGATTCCACCATCACCGCCTTACACGTTCTGGCGGCGGCGAAAGCGGCGGGCGCGGATGCGCTCCTGCCCAAGCCCTTCACCATGCACGACCTGCTCAAGGCCGTGGCCAGCGTTATCCGCGCCAAGGACGATCCGGAAGAGGGCGCGGCCCAGGCGGCTATCGATGCGATTTTCGCGCGGTAGGGTAGGTCTCCAAGACCGTCAGGTCTTGGCAAGCGTGACTACGCGCCGTGCACGTTTGCGCGAAAGGCGTGGGGGACGCCTAGTCCGGCGTTTGAGCTCTAGAAGAGAACATGCGGGTTCATGATCCGCTTCGGATCGAGCGCCAGTCGCAAGGCCTGCATAGCCGCTACCGCCACCGGGTCTTTGTAGAGCAGGGCTTCCTGCGTCTTCATGCGGCCGAGGCCGTGTTCGGCGGAAATAGACCCTTCGTACTGATGCACGAGATCGTGGATAACCTTGGCACCGGCGTCACGCAGGGCGTTGAATTCGCCGGCGTCCATGCCTTCGGGCACGATGACGTTGAAGTGGACATTGCCGTCGCCGACATGGCCGAAAGCCACGAGACGCGCGCCGGGCAGGAAGGCTTCAACCGCTTTCGCGCCTTCTTCCATATATTCAGCCATGCGTGATAACGGCACGGAGATGTCGTGTTTCCAGGCAGCACCCTCGGCCTTTTCGGCGGCGGAGTGATCTTCGCGCAGACGCCAGAATTCAGCGGCCTGGGTTTGATTTTGCGCAATCACGGCGTCGAGCACCAGTTCCTCTTCAAAGGCGGCTTCGAGAAGGCGCTCCATTGAGGCGGCCGCGCCATCCGGATCGCCGGACGCGACCTCGATCAGGGCGTACCACGGATATTCAGCGCCCAGCGGTTCACGCGTGTCGGGGATATGCTTGAGCACGAGTGATAAACCGTAGCGCCCCATCAACTCGAAGGCCTCGACCTGGCCGCCGGTTTCCTGCTTGGCGCGGACCAGCAGGTCGATCGCCTTTTGCGCGCTGTCAAACGCCACGATGGCGGTCGAACGCGAATTCATGATCGGAAAGAGTTTAAGCGAGGCGGCGGTGATGATGCCGAGCGTGCCTTCGGCGCCGATAAACATATGCTTGATGTCGTAGCCGGTATTGTCCTTGCGCAGGCGCTTCAGGCCGTTGAAGATATCGCCGTTGGGCAGGACGACCTCCAGGCCGGAAACGAGATCGCGCGTCACACCGTAGCGCAGCACGGCCGTGCCGCCGGCATTTGTCGAGATCACGCCGCCAACCGTCGCCGTACCTTCGGCGGCGAGGGAGAGCGGGAAGTAGCGGCCGGCTTTTTCGGCGATCTGCTGGGCGTCCAAAAGAGTCAGGCCCGATTCCAGCACCATCGTATCGTCGGTCGGCGCCACGTCGCGGACGGTCTTCATGCGTTCCAGCGAGATCAGGATTTCACCGAAAGGGATTTGCCCGCCGACCAGGCCGGTATTGCCGCCTTGGGGGGTGATGGCCACGCCATTGTCGTAACAGATCTTGACGACTGCCGAGACTTCCGCAGTCGATTTCGGCAGGACGAGGAGGGGGGTATGGCCCTTCCATTTGCCACGCCATTCGGTCAGCTTCGGATCAACCCGCATGGCGTCTTCACTGTAACCGGCTTCGCCAACCACGGCCTTGATCTGCGCGATAATTTCGGGCGAGACAGGCGGCGCTTCGGCGAATGCGGGCGTGGACATCGGATAAACCTTCATTAAAGATGCGTTGGCGTTGCGTTAAGCGAGAGAGGCCGGAAGTGCAAGACACAATAACTAAGGAATCCGGTCAGTTCGGCTTATATCCGGTTCCGGCGGTCGGCGTGGTCTGCTGGCGGGATGACGAGGTGCTGCTGATCCGGCGAGGCCGCGCACCGCGTCTGGGGGAGTGGTCGATCCCCGGCGGCAAGGTGCGGCGAGGGGAGGCGCTGCATGACGCCGCCCTGCGTGAGTTGTTTGAAGAAACCAGTGTGAGGGCCAAAATCGGCGAATTGCTCGCCGTTTACGAGATAATAGAGCCGCAGTTTCATTACATTCTGGTCGACTATAGCGCCCAATGGCTTTCGGGGGAACCGGTCGCCGGCGATGATGCCGATGAGGCGCGCTTTATGTCGTTTGATGAAGCCATGTCATTGATTAATAGCGCGGATATGCGCGACGTCCTGTTGAAATCGCGGTGATAATTACCGCACTGAGGCGCTTAAAAAGACTGTGACTTTTCGGTCGCGGATTCTAGTTAATTGCAAAAAATCAAAGTATGGAGGCAGGGTCGGGAACTTCGCGTCTTGTGCGAGTTTAATTTTTGTGGTTAATGGCTGTTAACGGTAATGAAAGTGGTTAATCCGCTTGAAACCGTGCGGCAGGGCTGTAATTCCGAACGTTCAAAAGGAACTCCAGACTGCGTCAAATGTTGTTTTGGTGAGTCTCAGGAGTAAATTCATGAAGAAGTTGACAATCGCTGTTGCCGTTCTGATCGCTGCCGCCAGTTCCGCTGTCGCCGTCAGCCAGGCTGTCGCGCACCAAATGCCGACTTGCTTTTGCCAACCGCAATTCGGTTGCGTCTGCGGTGGTGCCCGTTAATCACGGTCGAAATTAACGAAAATCTTCTATAGGCTTTCGTTTTCATACTATCTAACGCCCTGTGCTTGCGCAGGGCGTTTTGCATGTTTGCATCTCCGTAACCCTGTGACTTAAGTGAATCCTAAGGTCTTTATGGTCTTATAAGTGCAATCTGGGGTAACGGGAGATGACATGAGTCGCTCTGGTCGATTTATGAGCATTGCGGCTACAAGGCATTGGCTTGTCTTTGGGAGCGCGCTTCTGCTTGCCTGTTTGATTCTGGTAATGCCGGTACAGGCACAGGACGTGGACGCCGCACCCCGTCATGAAAAGTTGGTCGCCGTTTATAGTCTGGTGGCCGCCAATTCTTTCACATATATCGAAAATGAAATTGACGCCTATGGTGAGCGCGCCGTCAAGTTGTCCGGCGATGCCCGTATTCACGCTCTGTGGCGCGTATTATACGCCTATAAAACCGATCAAAACGAGGCCAAGTTGCTGGCCTGGCATGACCGCATCTTGAAACTGGCGCAGAAAGAAGGCGATAGTGATCTCGATCTGCTGGCGCGCTTTATGTATCAGGCCTATCAGAGTGAGATCGGCGATTTCAATGGCTTCACTGATCGTGAATGGACCACCTATCTTGCGACGCCTGATCAGGCGCTTCAAAACATCGTCATGGTCGAACGGATACGTTACCTGCAACATTTCGAACAGTGGGCCGACGCCATCGACCTAGGTGATAAGCTTATTGTACGTCTGAAAGCAGAGGGGCCGGACGCCGAACCTGTGCTTGAATCGGCATACCAGGTCATCGCTTACTCGTTGGGTGCCGTTGGCGACTATGACGCCTATGCCAATAATATGTTCGCTATGGCGAAGTTGTCGCAAAAGAACGCCTTTTTTTCCCAGAAGCTGGATATGGTCTATGATCTGGCCTTATGGGCGGCGCATGAAAACGACATGCCGGTCGCGGAGCAGTTTCAGAAGTTACACGGTGATTACGTCCGCAAATACAATGTCGAAGACCTCAAGACCTGGGATGAATTTCTTTGCGCTACTATTGAGGACCAAGCGCAAAAATATAACGCCGTAAAAACCTGCCTGAAAGATTCGTATGTGACACAGGGTATGGTGGGAAATGTACTTGATGTATGGAAACTTCGGTTATTAACTAAGGCCTATGCTGCTAAAGGAAACAGTGCCAAGGCGCGTTTTTATCTTGCCAAATTGCGTGCAGTGCCGGAGACGATGAGTCCGCGGGACACTCTATTTGAGAAACGCGTTGAAGCCTACACACTTCAAAGCGAAGGTCGGAGCGCAGAAGCTTTTGACACGCTGGATGAATGGGGGCGGCTTCAGTCCTCCTATTACGACAGGGCGCGTATCGATTCCGTCCAGGGCATGTACAAGGCCCTGCGCAAGGAACTCGACAGCAAGACCGCCGAAAGCCGTCTGTTGGTCAAGCAGGTGCAAATGCGCAATTTGCTGCTTGGCGCGGCTGTCCTGATCGCGCTGCTGCTGGCGGTGATTGTTATCGGCGGCGCGATGTGGGTTTTCCGGATGCGCCGTATGCAGTGGCATCTGCGCGACGCCCACGAGCACGCCGAAGCCGCCAACGCCGCCAAATCGCGCTTCCTGGCGGTCATGAGCCACGAACTGCGCACGCCGCTCAACGGTGTGCTTGGCATGGCGCAGGCGCTCAAGAAAAACGACCTCAGCGAGACCCAGCGCGAGCAGGTCGATATCCTCGTCGATTCCGGCAAGACCCTTCTGGTGCTGCTTAATGATGTGCTCGATATGTCGCGCATCGAAGCCGGCAAGATCGAACTGGCGCCGACCCCTTCCACCATGAAGGACATGATCGAGCGCGTCATCAATACCTATGGTTCCCTGCTGGACGGCAAGGACGTCATGCTGCGCTACGAACTCAATGAAAACGCCAGCGAACCGATGACCTTCGATGTGCTGCGGGTCTATCAATGCCTGTCGAACCTCGTTTCCAACGCCCTGAAATTTACCGAAAAAGGCACGGTGCGTATTCTCACCTCAGCCACACCGCGCGAAGAGGGCGGTTACCGGGTACGTGTCGAGGTGCGTGACACCGGCATCGGCATGAGCAAGACGACGCTCGACAAGCTGTTCGAGGCCTTCACCCAGGCTGACGCCATGACAGCCCGTAAATACGGCGGCACCGGCCTCGGCCTCAATATCAGCCGCCGCCTGGCGGAACTGATGGGCGGTTCCTTGAGCGTCACCAGCGAGGAGGGCGCCGGTTCGGCCTTTGTCATGACCTTTGAAGCCGGCGAAGTGATGGCGACTGAGGAGACGGAACAACCGGAAATGAAGACCATGCCGAAGCACGACGATAATGCTAACCTGCCGGGAATGCACATTCTGCTGGTCGATGATCACCCCGTCAATCGCAAGGTGGCGCGCCTGTTCCTCGAACCCTTCGGCTTTATCATCACCGAGGCGGTCGATGGTCAGGAAGCGCTTGATCTCGATATGTCGCGCTATGACCTGGTGCTGATGGATCTCAACATGCCGCGCCTTGGCGGGCTGGAGGCCACGCGCATCTTCCGTTCGCAGGAACCCGAAGGCCAGCATGTGCCGATCGTCGCCCTGACGGCCGACGCCATGCACGACCAGATCGAGGCCTGCCATGCTGCCGGCATGGATGCGCACATTTCCAAACCGATCATCATGGATACGCTGATCGACACGGTGGCCGGGTTGCTGCGTCTGAAAGAAGACCAGCCGGACGCGAAAGTGGAAGTGGCTTAAAGCGTCTTCACGCCGATTTGGCTAGGGCCTGGCCCGAACCCCTGTATAATGGCCATCAGATACCCCATATCACGGAGGTATCCTGTTCCTGGGGAGGCCCAAATTGCTGCAATCCATTTCCATTTTCGGACCTGTGACCTTTGTCGTCATCGTGCTTGGCGTCATGCTGTTGTTCAGCATCGTCAAGATCGTGCCGCAGGGCTATGAGTTCACCGTTGAAAATTTCGGCCGCTATACACGCACGCTCAAGCCGGGCATCGCCTTCCTGACGCCGTTCGTTGAAGCCATCGGCCGCAAGGTCAATGTCATGGAGCGCGTTTTCGACGTGCCCCAGCAGGACGTCATCACCAAGGATAACGTGAACGTAAAGGTGGATGGTATTGTTTTCACTCAGGTAATGGATGCCGCCCTTGCCGCCTACCGTGTCGATAACCTCGACAACGCCATCACTCAACTGGCCATGACCAACCTGCGGACGGTCGTTGGCGCGATGGAACTGGATGAAGTCCTTTCGCAACGCGACGCTATTAATTCCCGCCTGCTCAGTGTTATCGATCACGCCACCAGCCCGTGGGGCGTGAAGGTAAATCGTATCGAAATCAAGGACTTGAAGCCGCCTCATGACATAACGGATTCGATGGCGCGCCAGATGAAGGCCGAACGCGAACGCCGCGCCCTGATCATCGAGGCCGATGGTGAAAAGCAGGCCGCGATTGCCCGCGCCGAAGGCCAGAAGCAATCCGCCGTGCTGCAATCCGAAGGGCGCAAGGAAGCCGCCTTCCGCGACGCCGAAGCCCGTGAACGCTCCGCCGAAGCCGAAGCCAAGGCGACGGACATGGTCTCCCAGGCCATCGCCAAGGGCGATATCAACGCCATCAATTATTTCGTGGCACAGAAATATGTCGAGGCTTTCGGCAAGTTCGCCGAATCGAACAATACCAAGACCCTGATCATGCCGGCCGATATGTCTTCGCTGGCGGGGATGATCGGCGGGGTTTCGGAACTGATCAAGACGGTCAGCAACTCGGATGCCCCTAAAGCGCCGGCGAAGAAAGCTTAGGAGCGTATCATGGACTTGAATTCCATTCTTTTGATGGGACCGATGTCGATGAACGCCTTCTGGATCTGGTTCATCTTCGGGCTTCTGCTGTTGGGCGTCGAAATATTCCTCGGCACGCAATGGCTGTTGTGGTCCGCCGCTGCTGCCGGCGTTGTGGCGGTGATCTGTCTGACGGGCCTGCCGTTCGGCTTTTTTCTGCAAGCCTTGACCTTCGCTGTTTTGAGCGTCGTGATGGGGATATTGACGCCGAAGTTTCTCAAGGTCAGCAGCCACAGCCCGGATGTCAACGATCCGCACCGGCGCATGGTCGGCAAGGAGGCCGAAGTCCTGAGCGGCTTTGAACTGGTGGTCGGCGGCGAACGCACGGGACGCGTGGTGTTCGATGGCGTCGAATGGCCGGCGGTATTGGGCGAAGCGAGCCAGATGGCGCTGGCTGTCAATGATCGCGTGGTCATAGAGCGCATATATGAAGGCCGGGTTTTCGTTCGACCGGCCTGATACGCCTCTAAGTAGCATATTGCGTTATTAACCATTATTTGATTTGATGGCGCCTGGCGGATACTGGTATTCGCTGGTGGGGGCGTCTATGAAAATTTGGTTGAGGCTGGCCGTGCTTGCGGCATGTCTGTTTTTTCCGGCGGTGGCTCATGCGGGCGCCTGGCCGCAGGCGACAGGCGATACCCAGATCATCATCAGCTATGAACCGGGCCATGCCGACAAGGGTTTCGACGCCAACGGCGACAAGACGCTTTCATTGGATAAATGGAAAACGAACGAGGCCTCGATCTATGTCGATCGTGGCGTCAGCGAGCGCCTGACCGTGACAGCCAAGGTGAACTACCGCGATTACACCACGGATTCAGAACACTTTTCAGGTCTTAGTTCGATTGAGTTAGGTGGCCGCTGGACGGTAAAACGGACCGACGATTTCGTCTTCGCGCTCGGCGCCAGCATCGAGGGCCTGGGGAAGGGCCGGCGCACGGATTTCGACCTGAGTACAAAAGGCGGCACCGATTACGATCTGCGCGCCTATGCCGGTAAAAGCTTCAAGCTAATGGGAAAGCCGGCCTTCATCGATCTCCAGGCAGCCAGGCATCTGCGGCAATATGAGGCCAGCCAGTGGCGCGTCGACGCCACCCTAGGCGTGAAGCCGTCACCCAAATGGATGGTCATGGCGCAGGTTTTCGCCGGCCGCACCGACAAGGAAGGCTGGGGGCGCGCCACCTGGACCAATACGGAACTGAGCGTCGTGCGCAGCTTTGGGCCTCAGCAGAAAACCAGTGTGCAACTGGGGTTGCGGCAAACTCTTGCGGGCCGGAACGTGCCAGCCGTTAAAGCGGTGGTCGTCAGTCTGTGGAAGACTTTTTAATTCGCGCTTGAGGCCGATTCCACAGTGGCCGCCGGCGGCGCATAGGGCGTCGTTTCCAGCTTGAGATAGGCGAGCAGATTATGGCGGTCGGTCTCGTCCTTGATGCCCTGATAGCTCATCTTCGTGCCCTTCACGACGGTCTGCGGCGCGGCGATATAGGCGTCGAGGGTGTCGAAATCCCAGGTCACATCATGCGCCGTCATGGCTTCGCTGAAGGTATAACCGGGTTCAGTACCTGACTTGCGGCCGAAGACGCCATAAAGATGCGGGCCGACCATGTTCATCTTGTCGGCCCCGATGGTATGGCAACTGCGGCACTTGTTGAACTGTGTTTCGCCGGCCGCCAGATCGGCGGTATTGTAAGGCGCAGGGAAGGTGGCCTGGATGGCGGCTTTTTCCGCATCGCTGTAAGTGTGCGGCGTCGCCATCGCCACATCCGGTGCGTCGTCGTTATCGGCCTTCTGGCCGCACCCGGCAAGCGCCAGTCCGGCGATGGCAAGGAAGAAAATAGCCTTGGTCATGTGAATTGCCCCTGAAATATGTGCCTTGCTCTTAGGCGAAATTCAGGCGTTTGGCGACAGTGAATTAATGTCGCACCCTAAGAGACTGATTTGAGAATGCGTCAGGCTCAGTCGAAATGTAATTCGGCGTAGCCAAACGGGCTGATTTCGAGAACCGGAGCGGCCCTCCGACGTACTTAAGAAAGCGCAGAAAGTAGCCCGTTACAGGCCAGCATCACGCATTCGCAAACAGTCTCTAAGAGGAGGCGCTGCTGTCCACTGGGGCGGAGGCCGGCACTTCGCTGGGCGTGGAATCGCTCGGCCCCTGATTGCAGGCCGCCAGCAGAGTCATCGCGGCCAAAGCAAGTATCAGCAGGCGAGCAGGCATTTGACGGGCGGTCATGGCGGAGGCTCCTCGTTCCCGGTCCGGTCACTAGAATTTTGGCGGGCCTTGGCGGTTATCATAATCCACACCTGCCTCAACGACATACGACAAATATGGTCAGGTGTCCGAATGCCGCAAGACTGTGGCAAAACCTCCTCAATCAAAAGAGGAGCGGCGTCTCGAAATCGAGCAGCTTCTGCTTGAGCGGCAGACCGCCGCCATAGCCTGTCAGTGTGCCGTTCTTGCCGATGACACGATGGCATGGAATGATCAAGGCGATGGGGTTCTTGCCGTTGGCGGCGCCGACCGCCTGGGTGGCCTTGATATCGCCGGTGGCGACCGCGATCCGCTGGTAGGACCAGGTTTCGCCGAAGGGAATATCGCACAGTGCCCGCCAGACCTTTTGCTGAAAAGGCGTGCCCTGTGGTTTCAGATCGAGGGTGAAATCCGTGCGTTTCCGGTCGAAAAATTCATGAACCTGCCGGGCGACGTGTTCGAGTTTTTGCGGCGCATGTTCGGCCTGATCCGGCCGCGACAGATGGTTGGACATTTCGCCGTTCAGGAAAGTGAATTCAAGCAAGGCGCCGTCATCGTCAACGGCTGCCGCCGCCATGCCAACCAGTGTATCTATATGTGAAAAATAGAGGCCCATAAAACAAAAGTCTCACGCACACTTGAGATTTCCAAATCAACTTTTGGGCGGCTCAGGTTGATTAAGCTTTAAGACATGCTTCAGTAGGGTATGTCATGATAGGTGAAGCCTGGATGAATGACGTATCATGTAATCTGAAAATGCTTCGCTCCAACCCGTGCAGCCTGTAGCCAAAGCCGGTAAAGAAACGATCAAGGAGATTAAATGCGCACCGATGCCCTGACCGATCCTCTCCCGTCTGAACGTCTGGCGACTGTGCTCCTGATCGACGACCGTAAGGCCGATGTCGAACTGGCCCGTGTTTTCCTGCAAGTTCGTGACAAGATGCAGTTCAATCTCAAGGTCGCCAACGGGGCAAAACAGGCGATGGAAATGCTGAAACAGGCCGTGACGCGCGGTGAGATAGTTGATCTGCTGCTGCTTGATATCAATATGCCGGGGATGGACGGTTTCGAACTGCTTGAGGAGATTCGCAAGGATGAAGCGCTGAGGCCTATCGCCGTGGTGATGTGTACGGGATCGACCTACGATCAGGATCAGGCCCGTGCTCACGCATTGGGGGCGGCGGGCTATATGGTCAAACCCGCTTCGCTGGCGCAGCTCAGGCCCATGCTGACGAGCATTCCGGCTCTGAAGCTCGATCCGGACGGCGAAAATGTCCGTCTCATGCGCGCCGCCTGATTTTCCTTATGGCATTCTTATGTTTGCCGGTCAGTTCGGCCGTGCAATTTCATGATGGAAGGCAGCTAATGGCGGCTTGGTAAGGAAACAAAAGGAGTCGTGCCATGCGAATGCATCCCGAAGACATCAGGGTCTGTATCGAACTGTGCTGGCAGTGCCGCGATACCTGCCAGGATACCTTTTATAACCACTGTCTCGATCAGGGCGGCGCGCATGTGGCGCATGATCATGCCGTGCTGATGAACGATTGCATCCAGGCCTGCCAAACCGCGGCCGATTTTATGGTGCGCGGGTCCGGCCATCATGCCGCCGAATGTGCCGCCTGCGCCGAGGTTTGCGAAGCCTGCGCCGTGTCATGTGCGGCGTTTGACTGCGATGAAATGAAGACATGCGCCGAAGTCTGCCGCCGTTGCGCGCAGTCGTGTCGAGATATGAGCCGGATGGCCAGCCATCACGCCTCTATGGCTGCCGAATGAAACACGCCGCACCCGGCCTGCTCATCGTGGCGCTCGCACTGACTGCGTGCGGCGAAACGGCCAAATTACCCCTCGATGCCGGGATTGGTCCGAACCCGTCATTGCCGGCGCCTAACAAGACGCTGTTTCCGACCGTGAAGGTCGCTGATGCGATCGGCTGGCAATCGGGCGCCAAACCAACAGCGGCCGCCGGATTTGCCGTCTCGGCCTATGCAGCGGGACTGGCGCATCCGCGCTGGCTCTATGTCCTGCCCAATGGTGATACACTGGTGGCTGAAACCAATGCACCGCCAAAGCCTGATGACGCCAAAGGCATCAAGGGCTTTTTCATGAAGATGATCATGAAGAAGGCCGGCGCGGGGCCGAAAAGCCCTGACCGCATTACGCTGCTCCGGGATGCTGACGGAGACGGCGTCGCTGAAACGCGGACGGTATTGCTCAAAGGACTGAGGTCGCCTTTCGGCATGGCCCTGGTCGGTGATCAGCTCTATGTCGCCAATACCGACGCCATTGTTAAATTTCCATACCACACAGGTGATACCGTCATCACCGCGCCGGGTATAAAGGTTGCGGACCTGCCCGCCGGTACGATCAACCATCACTGGACCAAGAATATCATCGCCAGTGCGGACGGGACAAGACTGTATGCCACGGTGGGTTCCAACAGCAATGTCAGCGAAAATGGCCTGGCCGCCGAAAAGGAACGCGCCAGTATTCTGGAAATTGACCTGGCTAGCGGTCGCAGCCGCATCTTCGCCAGTGGCTTGCGCAACCCGAATGGCATGGGCTGGCAGCTACAATCGGGCGCCTTGTGGACCGTTGTCAATGAACGCGACGAAATCGGCAGCGATCTGGTGCCGGATTACATGACATCGGTAAAGGATGGCGCCTTTTATGGCTGGCCTTACAGCTATTACGGCCAGAATATCGATGTGCGTGTTAAACCGCAAAACCCGCAGAAAGTAGCCAGCGCCATCAAACCAGATTATGCGCTTGGGCCACATACGGCGTCCCTTGGACTGACATTCTACAGCGGCACTCTGTTCCCGGCGCATTACACTGGCGGCGCCTTTATTGGCCGGCATGGGTCGTGGAACCGTAATCCCCCCAGCGGTTATGACGTCGTCTTCGTCCCCTTCGCCAACGGGATGCCTTCGGGCCAGCCTGAAAACATCCTGACGGATTTTCTTGATAAGACTGGGAAGGCGAGGGGCCGGCCGGTCGGAGTCGCAATAGATGGCAAAGGCGCGCTGCTGGTGGCGGACGACGTGGGTAATGTTATCTGGCTTGTCACGCCCGAAATGTGACTTCCGTATCTTGTCTTTACATGATCTCGTGGCAGAGTGGTCCTCTTAGAGGAGCACACACATGACTGCCATCACATATCACATTTTCGATAACAATACCGGCGAGGAGATCTATGTTTCTAATGACTTCCGCTTCCAGAGCACGCCTCAACCGGAACATCGTATCAATGATGAAAACATGCGTGATCGCTTTGGCGGACCGGCGGTCGTCAATCGCGTTGAAACAGCGCCGGATGGGTCAATAAATCTGTATGTCGATGGCTCGGAAGAGCGCCTGAACGCGGATAATCAGGACAGTGATCAATCTTACCGCCGTTCATAAAACGATTCAGGCGAGGCCGAGGTGCACGATGCCGAGGCGGCTGGCCTCGGTTTTCAGGCCCCTTTGCGCCGCCGAAAAGCCCGGCGCGCCGCCGCCATCGCTATTATAGAGAATAGCGACGGTCAGTTTGCTGTCGGTAAAGCTGCGCAGGTGGCCGGTAAAGCCGTTGAGGCGGCCGCCGTGCGCGGCGAGCTTCAGGTTTTTCATGGTGCCAAGCCCCTGGCCCAGACCGTATTCAAGCGGATCGGCGCCCCCGCGTTCATAGGCCGGCTTGCCGTTGTTCAGCAGGGTCGGGGTCAGCATGGCCTCTACACTTTCGGGTTTCAGCACCTTGCCGCTGAGTAAGGCACAGTGCCACAGGCACAGATCTTCAGTGGTTGACCGGATGGCGCCGGCGCCGCCCGCGAAACTGGGTGAGATCGGCAGGGCCAGGTCATACTTGGTCGGTGCGCGGAAATTGGGCCGATACCCATTGCAGATGGCGGTGGTGGTGCAGGTCTTGTCTATATTGGTCTGGGAGAGGCCGGCGGGGGCAAACAGGTGTTTGGCGCAGAAGTCGGCGAACGCCATGCCGGACAGCTTTTCGACGACAATGCCGAGCAGGGTAAAGGCGCTGTTGCTGTAAAGCCAGGCGGCGCCAGGCTGGGCACGGTACATAGGCTGGCGCGCCGTGATAATCTTTATGAGTTCGTCCGAGGTGTAATCGCGGTTCTGTGCTTCGGTCAGTATGCTGCTGGCCTGACCGTTGATATAGTCGCCCATGCCTGATGTGTGGCTGAGAAGCTGGCGAAGCGTGATGTTTTCTCCGCGCGGAACGGCGGGCAGGAATTTCCCCAATGTGTCGTCAAGCGTCAACAGGCCGCCTTCGGCGAGCAACAGGATGGCGGCGGCGGTGAACTGCTTGGTGATCGAGGCGACGCGAAATTCGGTCTGTGGCGTGGCGGCGGCATTGGCTTCGATATTGGCCAGGCCGAAGCCCTTTGAATAGAGCAGCACACCGGCGCTCATGACGCTGAGGCTCAGGCCCGGCGTCAGCTTTTTGTCGACCATTGTCTGCCCAAGCGCCGTCAGGGTGGGCCATTCGAGCAGGGGCGGAGCCAGCTTTTTCTTTGTAGGGGCGGTGGGCGTGGCTACCTTTTCGACCGTCCGGATCAGGCTGGGCGCTGCGACATTGCCCGCCAGCGCCGCCAGCATAAGGCCAAGGGTAGAGCGGCGCGTCAGGATAGCCGGGTTTTCATGCGTTGCGGTCATAAGCTTACAAACCAGTATATGCTCCCCATGCGCGCCGCCGTACTGCGCCTAGGGATATAAAAAATCGATAACGAATCTCGTCGCTGCTTGGCGTGAAAGACTTAGACTAATTGCCAAATGGTTTCAAAATCGTTTTAGGTAAACGTAAAATTTACAGGGTCATATTGTCGTGAGCAAATTGTGTTCCGGCCCCGGATCATTGCGCCGCGTGGATCGATAACATGGCTAACGGGCGGTTAAAATTGCCGCCCGGCGGGAATTTGCGGAAGCTTTTGCCGGGATGGGTGTCGTCACGTTTCGATTCGGGGTGTGGCAACCAAAAAATACCAATACATTTCAGTAACTTAAATTAAATTTTTTCAGCCTTTTCGTGGCCCGGCCCTTGCTCTGACAAGGCCAAGCTAAAATGGCTGTGCGGCAAAAGCCGTTTAAAATCCCCCCGACCAGAATGGAAAGGAAATCCGATGTTGAATTCTTCGGTGAACACCAATGTTGGCGCAATGGTTGCGCTGCAAAACCTGAACAAGACCAATTCCGAACTGCAGACGACACAGAACCGTATCAATACCGGTTTGAAAGTGTCTTCAGCCAAGGACGACGGCGCGACCTTTGCCATTGCGCAAAGCCAGCGGGCTTCTGTTGCTTCCTTGGATGCTGTCAAAGACTCGCTGAGCCGGGCGACTTCCTCCGTGGATGTCGCCATGTCGGCGGGTGAAAGCATCTCGGATATGCTCACCCAGATGAAGGAGAAAGCGCTCGCAGCTTCCGACACGTCCCTGGACACCACCAGCCGGACTGCCTTGAACACGGATTTCCAGGCCTTGCGTGATCAGATCACCAAGACCGTCCAGAACGCCACGTTTAACGGTATCAACCTGCTTGATGGGTCCTTGCCGGGTCTGGAGGCACTGGCAAGTGCCGACGGCATTTCCCGAATGACCGTGGCGACTCAAAAGTTGAGTCTGAGCGGCGGAGTCGTGATGCTAAGCACCGCATCCGGCTTCACAAGCGCGACTTCGGCCAGTCTTCTGCTGACCAGCATTGATGACTCGATCAACAATGTTTCGGCGTCTCTGGCGCAAATGGGGACATCTTCTAAGGCTTTGGAGGCTCATGAAACCTTCATTGGCAAATTACAGGACTCGATCACGGCGGGTATCGGCAATCTCGTGGATGCCGACCTGGCGAAGGAAAGCGCCAAGCTTCAGTCACTGCAAACAAAGCAGCAACTGGGGATACAGGCCCTTTCGATTGCCAATCAGGCGCCACAGTTGGTGCTCAGCCTGTTCAAGTAACCTTACGCCGGGGCGGATCGCCTCCGCCCCGGCATATTTTTCCGTCGTCTCGTGGGAGGCGCGAAGGGCGCGCAGATGTGGGCAGAAAATGCCGACTCGGCAAAAATTACCGTCGTGCGGCAAAAAGTGCCCGGCAAAAATGTCCTTAACGGGATATTAAAATCAAACAATTCAATTCATTAGGCGATTTTTCAAATATCTCTAATCCGGCCTTCTTCTTGCATCGCTCCGTTTAGGCAAAATGCCGCCGGCAGACAAAACGTCGCCGGTTTTATCTAGAAGAAGGTTTAGAAACGATGCCTGTGAATAGCGTCAATACCAATGTCGGGGCCATGGTTGCCCTGCAAAATCTCAACAGAACCAACGCCGACCTGCAAACGACCCAGAACCGCATCAATACCGGTTTGAAGGTTTCCAATGCCAAGGATAACGGCGCGACCTGGGCCATCGCCCAAAACCAGCGTTCCGCAGTGTCGTCGCTTGATGCCGTGAAGGACTCCTTGTCCCGCGCGTCTTCGGTCGTCGATGTGGCGTCTTCCGCCGGTGAATCCATCTCCGACATGCTGACCCAGTTGAAGGAAAAGGCCCTGGCCGCTTCCGACACCTCGCTGGACACCACGAGCCGCAAGGCTCTGGACGCCGATTTCAAATCGATCGTCAGCCAGATCAGCAAAACCATCGAAAACTCGTCCTTCAACGGCATCAATCTGCTGGATGGCAGCAAGGCGAGCATTACCGCCCTGGCGAATGACAAGGGCACGAGCGTTATGACCGTCACGGCTCAGGATATGAGTCTTTCGACCACTGGCGCCGGGTCTATCATTACGCTTTCGCTGGGCGCGGCCCTGAGCTCGGCTACCCATGCCGGTTCGTTGCTGACGACCCTCGATACCTCGATCAGCGCAGTGTCGTCGGCTCTGGCCAATCTCGGCACCGCGTCGAAATCCCTGGAAAACCACGCCACTTTCGTTGGCAAGCTCCAGGATTCGATCACGGCGGGTATCGGTAATCTTGTTGATGCCGACCTGGCTAAGGAAAGCGCCAATCTCCAGGCTCTGCAAACGAAGCAGCAGCTCGGCATTCAGGCCCTGTCCATTGCCAACCAGTCGACCTCGACTGTTCTCAGCCTGTTCCGTTAATCGGTCCAAAGCCTCTGAAAGTGGGAGGCGGGCCGCAAGCTCGTCTCCCATTTTCTTTTTAACCCCATTCTATCGGAGGGCGCCAGACGTGTAACAGCGCGGGCGATTTACGAAGATGATCAATAATATTTTGAGCTTTCCGCAGGTGACTGACGTGCCTCACGTCAAGCCCGCGCCGGATGTGCCCAGGGAAATTGCTGCGGGCAGTGGCTCCGAACAAGCCAAGAACCAGGACGATTCCCATCAGTCCGGAAGCAGCGGCCAGGCGCCGACCCCAGCCTACCTGTTGCGCCTGACGGTCGACAAGGACCCTGACACCGGCGACTGGGTTTACAAGGCCATCGATCGCTATACCGGCGAAGTGGTTCGCATCCTGCCGCGTCAGGCGCTTGTCAAGATGAAGGAGTCGGCGAGTTACAAGGCCGGTTCTGTCATTAAAACAGACGTTTAGAGCAGACTCCTAACGTCTGAATTTATAATTATCCACCGTGCATTGTCCAATGCGCGGAAAAAGTCGTTTGCGCCCGTTAACCATTTGCTTACCATGAACGTTAAGACTTTGCTGAGTCGGCGTTTTTATAGAAGGTATTTGGGCCATGACAGTGAGCGTTCATACGAACTCCTCCGCGATGATCGCCTTGCAGAATCTGAATTCTACCAACAAAAGTTTGGAAGATGCGCAACAAAAAATCAGCACGGGCCTGGCGGTTTCCTCAGCCAAGGATAACGCGTCGGTTTACGCCATCGCGCAAGGGCAGCGGGCGGACCTCGGCGGCCTGAAAGCCGTCACCGACAGCCTCAACCGGGCTTCGTCGATCGCCGATGTGTCGCTGGCGGCGGGGGAATCGGTCTCCGATCTTCTCAACCAGTTGCGCGAAAAGGTGATCGGGGCGATGGATACCTCCATCGACACCACGTCACGCAACGCATTGAGCAGCGATTACAAGGCGATTCTCGGTCAGATCACCCACGTTGTTGAAAATGCCGCCTTCAATGGTTCGAACATCATTGATGGGTCGCTGGCGACCTCTATCCAGTTTATCGCCAATGCCGACGCCAATTCGGTCATTACCCTGAGCGTCCGTACCATTGCGCTTGGCGGCCCGATCATCACCCTGTCGGCGGGCACGGACCTGTCTACGGCCACAGCGGCCTCGGCGCTTCTTGGCCAGCTCGATACATCGATCGACAACCTGAACGCCAATCTCGGCGCGCTCGGGTCTCAGGCCAAGCAGATCGAGGGCCATCTGAGCTTTGTGTCGAAATTGCAGGACTCGATCACCGGCGGCATCGGCAATCTGGTTGATGCCGACATGGCAAAGGAAAGCTCACGCCTTCAGGCCCTTCAGGTCCAGCAGCAACTTGGCACCCAGGCGCTGTCGATCGCCAACCAGTCGCCGCAGCAGATCCTGTCGCTGTTCAAGTAGGGCGCGGTATAAGCGGGCAGGCCGGATATCTTCAAAGGGCGGACGCAGGTTCACCTTTTTTTTGCATTTTCCTGATGGTGGAAGGCTTATTTTGTCAGGCGTTGCCGCGTATTAATGCCAAACGTTTACGACTCTTAAGGATTATCCGCTGATACTACACAGCGGTACGTGTGTTAACTCCGGAAGAATCCTGACGTGATCTCGTTCGACGCCTCATTGCTGACGAACTATTACAATGCCAAGATGGGTATTGTAACGCAGGATGCGTCATCTTCAGGTGTGTCTTCCGGCGGCGCCAGCAGCACCAAAACCAATTCGCCGACGGGGCAGGCGGCGGCGCCATCCGCGCCCTGGACGGGCAGTTCCGGCATGTTGTCCGAAGACGATCTGGTCAGCCGGGTTTTGTCTGGCCGCCGGTTTATCGACCCCAATGCGGTGACCTCCAATGTAACCGGCGCCTCGCCTGATTACACTAAGCTCTTCACCCTGTATCAGGGTCTGAATGCGCTGGAAGGCCTGGCAACCAAGGCGCAGGATTCCAAGATATCGCCCCTGGCTCTGGCTGCGGCCCAGCGCCGGTTCACCGCCGGCATGGCGGAGGTCAGCGACTATCTTTCCGGCACAAGTTATGATCACCTGTCCCTGACCGAAGGCACCCTGACAAGCGAGCTTAAGGGCACGGTGGGCACGGCGCGGACCGATACGGTCTACACCGGGCCGGCGATCCAGACTGGTTCCGCCAGCACCGCGGTCAAGGCCTTCGAGGGAGACGTCAAGTTTTCGATGAGCGTCAAAAAGATCGGCACGGCCACGCCGTTCACCGTCGATATCGACCTGTCGGAAATGGGCACGCAGACGCGCAGCATGTCGAATGTGGTCAGCTTCATCAATGACAAGCTGAAAGCACAGGGGCTTCAGACCAAGTTCGTGGTTAACCGGACGCCGGCCGTCCCAACGACAACCATGATCAACGGCAAGACCGTCACCTTGTCCGCCGGACAGGATACATTCGGCTTGCAGATCAAGGGGGTGACGACCGAGGCCCTGACCATGAGCGCGCCGGCCTTGCAGGATTCGGTCTATGTCGTGCAGACGACCGGCGACCCGAACATCACCACCACCAAAAAAGCAGGCGACGGCACGAAAACCGAGACCAACAGCGTCACGTCGCAGATCCTGAAATTCCAGACCGACAGTTCCAGCACGGCCGAACAGCCGGCCGAGGCCATTTCCAAGGTAGGCGCGCAATACTGGACTGCGGGTGAATCCGGCCAGACCGTGCTGCCGGATTCGATCGCCAATGTGAATGGCAATGGCGCGTCCGACGACACCATCGCCAATGCCCTGCAAACCGCTGCCGGGCCGGATGGCTCGTTGTACGTGCTGGCGAATGTCGATAATACGACCGACGATCAGACCATCAAGGGCACGCAGGATGTCGCCCTGATCAAGTACGATTCGGCCGGCAAGATCGTTTTTACCCGGACCCTGGGATCGTCCGATACGGCTTCGGGCCTGGCCCTCACGGTCTCCGCCGATGGCAAGGTGGCCGTGACCGGTTCGGTGACCGGCGCGCTCAATGTCGCCACCACCAAGACGACGACTTATGGCACGGGCGAGAACACGGCGACCAGCACCTCGACCACCACGACCAGCCTCAATGGCGCCAACAATACGACCACGGACAGCTTTGTGACTGTCTACGATTCCAGCGGCGTCGAGCAATGGACGCAACGGCGCGGCGCGACCGGGGCCGATGAAGCGACCTCGGTGGCTTTCGGCGACGATGGGTCGGTCTATGTCGGCGGCAAGACGCAAGGGCTGATGCAGGGCGCAGGCGGCACGGCGCAAGGCGGCTGGGACGGTTACGTCATGGGCTTTTCGGCTACGGGGGATTATAAATTCACCGTCCAGACCGGCACGGCGCAGAGCGATATGGTCTCGCAACTGAAGACGGACGGCAATACGCTTTATGTCGCCGGCGTCGAGGCGGGCAACGCGACTCTGAAAACCTTTGACCTCGGCTCGTATGATGTCACCGACGCCAAGGGCGTGACGACGACGAAGTATACGGCCACGCAGTCGGCGTCGCGCGATCTCGGCGGCATCGGCGGCGGCACGATCAGCGGCATGTCGATCTATAACGGCAAGGTCTATCTCGGCGGTTCGTCCGGTTCGGGCGGCCTGCTCAGCGCCACCGGCACGACCACGGCGGCCTATTCCGGTTCGTATGACGCGTTCGCCCTGTCGGTTGACAAGGATCTGTCGGTGACGACCGCCGACCGTGTGGCTTTTTATGGCGGCACGGGTGTTGAAAAAGACGCCAAGGTGCAGTTCGCCAATGGCAAGGCGTGGATATCCGGCCAGACCAACGGCGAGATCGCCGGCACGACCAAGGTCAACGGCAAGGACGCCTATCTGGCGCGGCTGAATATCGATAGCGGCGCGGTCGAATACCAGACCCGCTATACCGGCGTTAACGGGACGGTGACGCCCAATGCCATCGCTGTTTCAGCTAATTCCGGCAGTGTGCTTGATCGCCTTGGCCTGCCGCTTGGCAAGATTGAAACAACCGATTCCAAGCTGATCACGTCGGGCACCAGCGTGCGCACCGGTGACCAGTTCTATCTGGTCGATCCCAAAACCGGCGTAAGGAAGGCCATCACCATTGAGGCTAATGATACGCTGGAAAGCCTGGCGAAAAAGATCACCCGCGCATCGGGCTACAGGCTGACGGCTGACGTCACCAAGGTCACCGGCAAGCAGATCGACCGGCTGGACATCAAGCCGGCCAACAAGACGAGCCAGATGGAAATCATCAGCGGGCCGGCGGGCAAGGATGCGCTGGCGGGGCTGGGCCTCGCCAACGGCATGATCACCAATGACGCCGACAAGACGATGGACGTCAAATCGAGCAACTACCTGACGGCGCAAAAGACGATGGGGCTTGAATTCGATACGTCGCTTAACCTGAATTCCGACGCCAATATCGCCAAGGCGCTTGCCTCCTTGCAGGCAACGCTGAAAAACGTCCAGAAGGCCTATACCTATTTGCGTTACGGCGATCCGCAGGACAGCGACACCGCCAAAAAGGGCAGGACCGGCGGCGCGGTTCCGCAATATATGACCGACAAGATCGCCAATTATCAGGCGGCCCTTAATCGCCTGACAGGCGGCGCCTGACCCACTGCTTGACAGGCGTCCGGGAACAGGGTCTTTATTTTTCTTAAAATCTGACGCGGTAAAGCTGTGGCCGTCATTTGGTTGCCATCTTTTCGCGTCACCTGTATTATGGTTAAGTTTGGTAAGGCGCGTGGATCGCGCTGGCGAGGGGAGTTTATGGCCAAGGATCAAAAGCGCTGGATCGCCATCGGCATCGGGGCGGCGGTGGCTGTCATTGTCGGTATCATACTGGCCATGAGTGTCTCTCACGGCCACAAGGACGACGAGAAGATGAACGATCAGCCAACCGGCCTGACCTTCACGGTCGCCGACCCGGCGCCTTCGCTCGATACTAAAAAACCCCTGCGTTGCTATGTCAATGGCGCCTATGTCGGCGACGTGACACTGGCCGAATGCGCCAAGAAGAACGGCGTCGCCGCCCAGCAGCTTGATGTCGGTATCGATGACAACGGCAATCAGATCGCGGCCCCCACGGCGTCGCTGGTGCCTGTGCCGGGCGCGCCGGTCAGCGCCACTGTGGCGGAACCGGCCGATCCCGCCCAGGGCGCCGAGATCGTGCCCGATACCCGCGCCGGAACCGGCCCCACCGCCGCCTGCCTGCGCTACAGCAGCAATTCCTGGAACAAGCTGTCGGACAACATCACGCTGGGCCAGTGCGCCGTCCTGCTTTTCGATACGCGTTGCGTGTCTCCCGGACAGGCCTCCTATGGCCGCTGGGGCAGCAAGACCTTGCGTCTGGTGCCGCGGCGTGTCGAGCAGTCGGATGACAACGCCAGCTTCCGCCCGCTGGTTGATCAGGGGCAGGGGTGTTCGGTGCCGATGGTGCGCTAAAGCGCGCATATGGTATTTTAAAAGGCGGGCCGCGTGTCCGCCTTTTCCATATTTTGTTTGGTCTTTATCTGGCAATCGTGGTTAAATAACGCCAACAAAACAAGGCGGATCGCGAAGGAACAGCCATGAAAATCAAGACACTTCTGCTGATCAGCCTGGCGGGCGGACTTGCCGTCGCCGCCCTTTCCGGCTGCCAGAAACGCGTCAAGGCGCCGGATATCGCCGGCGCCTGCTATTATGTCGGCTACCCCAAGGCCGGCGGACTGAAATTCAACGAACTGTCGAAAAACGAGCCTGATCTCGAACATTGCGCGGTCCGGCTCTATAATGCGCGCATGGACATGATGGCGACGCGAACCGCCGGGCAGCAGACGATCGGCGCCTATAACGGCACCTTCCTCTTCGCCAGCGGCCGTGAGGTGCGTTATTCGCGGCACTACGAAGGGCCAGCCTTCCCGTTGCTGGTAAAGGCCCCTGACGGTCGCCTGGTGGCGCCGGGTTCGGTGGTTCAGGAAGAGGCCCCGACGGGCAATCAGGTGACGGTCGATATCCCGAAAGACCTGCCGCAAATGCCGTCGGATGCGAAGAAGTAACTATCTGTGGAATAGCGGGCGCGCAGGGGCGGCAAAGTGCTTGCAGGCCTTCCCATGAGCGGCGGAAGGTTCTAGTGTTAACTATTCGACTCAATAGTCGCGCAGGGCTGATTCTGCCCGCGCGCAATGGAACAAAGGAGCGCGGCAAGCGCTCAGACAATAAGGAAATTTACGATGGCAGGCAGTGTCAATAAAGTCATTCTGATCGGCAATCTCGGCAAGGATCCCGAAATCCGCAATATGCCCTCCGGCGATCGCATCGCCAACCTGACGATCGCCACTTCGGAAAGCTGGCGCGACAAGGCGACGGGCGAGCGCAAGGAAAAAACCGAGTGGCATCGCGTGGTTATCTTCAACGACAACCTCGCCAAGATCGCCGAGCAGTATCTGCGCAAGGGTTCCTCGGTCTATGTCGAGGGAAGCCTGCAAACGCGCAAGTGGACCGACCAGCAGGGCGTCGAGAAGTATTCGACCGAAGTCGTCCTGCAACGCTTCAACGGAAACCTGACGCTTCTCGGCGGCCGCGGCGACAGTGGCGGCGGGGCCTCGCAAGGCGGCGGTTATGACCAGTATGAGGATTCCTACGGCGGCGCGCCGGCGTCTTCCGGTCCGAAGGCAGCCCCTGCCGGCGCGCCTCAGAATTTCGACCTGGATGATGAAATCCCGTTCTAGGCAAGACTGGCACCCCTAAGCATTTTAACAATCCACGCGCCCCCCTGGGCGGCGTGGATGCACATAAGACATTGAATTCATGAACGATACGACATCTGGCGAAGTTTTGGGTCCTGAAGACGAGGACCCCCGTAACGGCTTTGGCGGTCAGCCGCCGTCCGGCATCAGCTTCATCACGATCGAAGACGAACTGAAGCGCTCCTATCTCGATTACGCCATGAGCGTCATCGTGTCGCGCGCCTTGCCGGATGCTCGTGACGGCCTGAAACCCGTCCACCGCCGCATCATGTATTCGATGCACAAGGAAGGGCATACGCCCGAAAAATCCTATGTGAAATGTTCGCGTATCGTCGGTGACGTGATGGGTAAATACCATCCGCACGGCGATCTGGCGATCTACAACTCCCTGGTCCGCATGGCGCAGCCCTTCTCGATGGGCCTGCTGCTGGTCGATGGGCAAGGCAATTTCGGCTCGGTCGACGGCGATGCGCCGGCCGCCATGCGTTACACCGAATCGCGCCTGTCGAAACCGGCCATGTCGCTTCTGGCAGATATCGACAAGGACACGGTCGATTTCCGGCCCAACTATGACGGCAAGGAGGATGAACCCTCGGTCCTGCCGTCACGCATTCCGAACCTGCTGGTCAATGGCGCCGGCGGCATTGCCGTCGGCATGGCCACCAATATCCCGCCGCACAATCTCGGCGAAGTGATCGACGCCTGTCTGGCCATGCTGGATAATCCGAACGTCACGCTTGAAGAACTGCTCGATATCGTGCCGGGGCCGGATTACCCCACCGGCGGCGAAATTCTTGGCCGCTCCGGTGCGCGTCAGGCTCTGATGACCGGCCGCGGTTCGGTGGTCACGCGTGGCAAGGCAAGCGTCGAGACGATCCGCAAGGACCGCGAAGGCATCGTCATCACCGAGATTCCCTATCAGGTCAACAAGGCGACCCTGATCGAATACATCGCCGATATGGTGCGCGAAAAGCGTATCGAAGGCATTTCGGATATCCGCGATGAAAGCGATCGTCAGGGGATGCGCGTCGTCGTTGAACTCAAGCGCGACGCCTCAGGTGAGGTTATCCTCAATCAGCTTTATCGTTATACCCAGTTGCAAAGCAGCTTCGGCGTCAACATGCTGGCGCTGGATCATGGCCGTCCGCAACAGATGGGCCTGCGCAAGCTGCTGGAATTGTTCCTCGAATTCCGCGAGGAAGTGGTTGTCCGCCGCACGCGCTACGAACTGAGCAAGGCGCGCGATCGCGGCCATACCCTGGTCGGCCTGTCGATCGCCGTCGCCAATATCGATGAAGTCATCCACATCATCCGTTCGTCGGCCGATCCGAGCGAAGCCCGCCAGCGCCTGACCTCGCGCACCTGGCCTTCCGGCGACATGGCGCCGATGATCGACCTGATCGCCGATCCGCGCTCCATCGTTCTGGAAGACCGTCAGGTTCGCCTGACCGACGAACAGGCCCGCGCCATCCTGGCGCTCACCCTGTCGCGCCTGACCGGCCTTGGTCGCGATGAAATCGGCGATGAGATCAGGACTCTGGCCGCCGCCATCGCCAACTACCTTGAAATTCTCGGTTCGCGCGAACGCATACTGGCGATCATGCGTGAAGAACTGGTCGAGGTGAGGGCCCTGTTCGCCGTACCGCGCCGCACGACGATCGTCGACGGCGAAGGTGATATCGAAGACGAAGACCTGATCCCGCATGAGGACATGGTGGTGACGGTCACGCACTCCGGCTATGTCAAGCGCACGGCGCTGGCCGCCTATCGTGAGCAACATCGCGGCGGCAAGGGCCGCTCCGGCATGGCGATGAAGGACGAGGACGCCATCACCGGCGTCTATTCGGCCACTACGCACCAGCCGATGCTGTTCTTCTCCTCCACCGGCAAGGTTTACAAGCTCAAGGTCTGGCGTTTGCCGCTCGGCAATCCGCAATCCAAGGGCAAGGCCTTCGTCAACTTGCTGCCGCTCGGCGGCGGCGAAACGATCACCAACATTCTGGCCCTGCCGGAGGATGAAGCCGCGTGGGAACGCCAGGACATCATCTTCGCCACGAAATCGGGCGATATCCGCCGCAACAAGCTGAGCGATTTCGTCAATGTCAACCGCGCCGGCAAGATCGCCATGAAGCTGGAAGACGGCGACGCCATTGTCGGCGTGGCGGTGTGCAATGATGATCAGGACGTGCTGCTTTCCACCGCCGCCGGCCGTTCGATCCGCTTTGCCGTCGATGAGGTGCGCGTCTTCAAGGGCCGGGATTCCACGGGGGTTCGTGGTGTCCGTCTCAATGGCGAGGACAGGGTCATTTCGATGGCGATCCTGAAGCGTGTCGCGGCGACGCCGGCGGAGCGCGCTGAATATCTGAAACGGGCGGCTGCGCTGCGGGCTTCATCAGGTGACGAAGCGGAGGATGTTGTGGCCGTGCCGGAAGAAGACGGCGAAGACCTCGGCGATGAAGCGCCGATGACCGACGAGCGTTTCACCGATCTCCAGACGACCGAGGAATTCATCCTGACCGTCGCCGATACCGGCTTTGGCAAACGAACCTCGTCTTACGATTATCGCCGGACGGGCCGGGGCGGGCAGGGGATCGTCGCTATCGATCTCAGCAAGCGCGGCGGCGAACTGGTGGCTTCTTTCCCGATCGACGCCACGGACGGTATTTTGCTGGTGACATCGGGCGGCCAACTGATCCGCACCAATGTCACAAAAGTGCGTATCGCCAGCCGTAACACTCAGGGCGTGACCATCTTCAAGACGTCGGAAGGCCAGCGGGTTGTCTCGGTTGAACGGGTCGTCGACTCCGGTGAGGATGAGGCGGATGACGGTGCGACAGACGAGACTCCGGCAGTGAACGGCGAAACCTAAACCTGCCGGAGGGGCAATGCAAAGCGACCAAAGAACAGGCCTGTATCCGGGAACATTTGACCCGATCACCAATGGTCACAGCGATATCATTGGCCGGGCCGTCAAGCTGGTCGACAAACTGGTCATCGGCGTGGCGCGCAATATTGGCAAGACGCCGATGTTCACCATCGATGAGCGCGTCGAAATGATGCGCGAACAGGTGGCGCATCTCGGTGATCGGGTCGAGGTCATGCCTTTCGACAGCCTGTTGATTCATTTCGCGCAGGAAGTCGGCGCCGGCGTTATCATTCGCGGCTTGCGCGCCGTGGCTGATTTCGAGTACGAATTCCAGATGACGGCGATGAACCAGCAGCTTAACCGCGAGATAGAGACGGTTTTTTTGATGGCCGATCCGCGCCATCAGGCCGTCGCGTCGCGTTTGGTCAAAGAAATAGCCCAATTGGGCGGCAGTATCGCGCCGTTTGTGGCCCCCAGCGTGGCGGAACGCCTGCTGGCCAAGGTCGCTGGTTGAAAGTTAGACAGGAAGAATGATGTCATTGGTGAAAAAAAGTGCGCTTCTGGCGGGGGCGATAGCGGCTTTGATGGCGACATCTGCATTTGCGCTCGATCCGGGCTACCGGGCGGCCGATCCGAATAATACGCTGGTGATCGATACCACCAAAGGGCAGGTCATTATTGAAATGTATCCGGCCCTGGCGCCGAACCATGTCGAGCGGATGCTCACCCTGACGCGCCAGCATTTTTACGATGGCCTGACCTTCCACCGCGTCATCGAGGACTTCATGGCCCAGACGGGCGATCCCAAGGGCGACGGCACGGGCGATTCGACCCTGCCCAACGTCAAGGCGGAGTTCCTGGTGCGTCATGATTCCAGTTTCCCGTTCACGGTCGCCACGCGTCCGAAAGGTTCAGTGATCGGTTTTGTCGGCGCCATGCCGGTGCAGAGCCAGGTCAACGAACTGATGGCGATTTCCAATGACGGCAAGGTCAATGCCTGGGGCCTGTTCTGCCAGGGCGCCGTCGGTATGGCCCACAGCTTTGATCCGGATTCGGCCAACAGCCAGTTTTTCCTGATGCGCGGCGCCAATGCGTCGCTTGAAAAGAAATATACGGCCTTTGGCGTGGTGCTCACCGGCCTTGACGTGGTGCGCAAGCTGAAGATCGGCGAGCCGCCGGTCAATCCGGACAAGATGACCACGGTACGCGTGCTAGCCGATATCCCTGAAGCCGAGCGCCCGCAGGTCGAGGTCATGGATACCGCTTCGCCGCAATTCCAGGCCGTGCTTGACGCGGTGCGTAAGGACAAGGGCGACAATTTCTCCGATTGCGACGTGACGGTGCCGGCCAAGATACTGAATGCCGCCCCGGCCACCGCGGAAGCCACGCCACCGGAGACCACGCCACCACCGGCCGCACCGGTCGGTAAATAAGATAGGAAAAAGCGCTGGCCCCCATCATATGATATGAGGCCGGCGCTTTTTTTATGCCGTTACGGGTGTCGCCACCGGCCTGGGGCCGCGCCGCCGGCGGCGACGGGTTTTCCTTTTCACCATCGAGAGCAGCAGGCCTTCGCGCAGACCGCGATCGGCCACGCGAAATCTCTGGCAGGGCCACAGACGCTGTATGGCTTCCAGTATGGCGGCGCCGGCCAGCACCAGGTCGGCACGATCCTTGCCGATACAGGGTTCCAATTCACGGCCTTCATGGCCCAGTTCCAGCAGGCGGGTAATGACCGACTGCACATGGCCGTGGCTCATCCACAGGCCATCGACGCGGGACCGGTCATAGCGCTCAAGGCCCAGGTGCATCCCAGCCAGTGAGGTAATCGCGCCGGACGTGCCGACGATATAGGCCTCACCTTTATCGAAATGCGGGCGCAGAGTCTCCGGATCGGAAAAATGACGGACCGTCTGGCTGACATCCTCGATCATGGCCTCGAACCAGGCCTGTGTATGGCCGGAGGCGGGTTCGGGAAAGCGTTCGGCCAGATTGACCACGCCGACCGGAATGGAAATCCAGTAGCGCGGGCGCGGCATTCGGCGGGTGATTTTCAAGGCGTTGTGCTGCGCCAGGCTCTGCGCTTCCGCAACGGACACGGCCGGAGCGGGCGTTTCGTCAGCCAGTTCGACCCAGCTCAGTTCGGTCGAGCCGCCGCCGACATCCATGACCAGGGCGGCGCGCGCCACCGGACTGACCTCGCGGGCATCGAGCAGGGAGGCGCAGCCCATCACCGACAGATGGGCTTCTTCTTCCGGCGAGATGATGGTCAGTTTCAGGCCGGTTTCGCGCTCGACGCGGGCAATGAATTCGCGGCCATTATGGGCGATGCGGCAGGCCTGCGTCGCCACCGCGCGAATCCGTGCCGCGCCCCGTTTTTCGATCTTTTCGGCACAGATTTTCAGTGCTCTCAGCGCCCGGTCCATTGCGCGTTCGTGCAGACGGCCGGAATGGGCCAGGCCTTCGCCCAGGCGGACAATGCGCGAAAAGGCTTCGACAATGCGGAATTGCGAATTGGCGAAGGTAGCGATCATCAGCCGGCAATTATTGGTGCCGAGGTCGATCGCCGCGTAGATGACCGCTGGTTCGCCCCTGACAGTCAGGCCGCCGCCGGATGCGTTACGCGGAACGCCGGGCGGAGTCCGCCGGCGATCGTTTGAGGGAGCCTGCATGGCTCATACCCCGCTTATGGACGGTCGCCGGTCCGACACCATGTCGGAAACCAGGTTTGGAAGTAAACCTGACAGGCAACTTTTCCCGGCCACTTTATGGCCTGCCTTGCGTCATGCCAACCCATAAACTGCCAAAACATAATCGCCGTTATTGAAAATACGCCGGGGCCAACAACCGAATGGAGAAGGGCAGTGCGTTATGCTCCGGCTTCGGTCCATTATGCCGGCGCAGAGTGGGGGCCAGGTAGTTTCATGCAAGAGCAGCGGTCAGCAAAATTCGATATTGGTCAGGTGGTCAAACATAATCTGTTTGAATTCCGCGGCGTTGTTTTCGATGTCGATCCGGAATTCTCCAATACGGAAGAATGGTGGCAGGCGATCCCTGAAAGCGTGCGCCCGCAGAAGAACCAGCCCTTCTATCATCTGCTGGCGACGAATGGCGAGAGTTGCTACGTCGCCTATGCTTCCGAGGCGAATCTATGCGCCGATGATACCGGCCAGCCGCTCACCCATCCGCAGACCCGGTTGATCTTCGAGCGATTCGAAAATGGCCGCTACAAGCCCAAAAGCCGGATGGCGAACTGAAGGGCCGGGCTGTCTCTGAAGATTATCTGTGGAAAAAAGGGCGGAGCCAGAGCGGTTCAGCTTCGGTTCATATTGCACAAGCGATACATGAGGCCTGTGTTTTGCTGCTTATCGCCATGAAATTGTCACGCAAGTCATAGAAAGACTTGGTGAGCGCGCTGGGACTCGAACCCAGGACCCTCTGATTAAAAGTCAGATGCTCTAGCCGGCTGAGCTACGCGCTCATGAAGATAAGTCAGACTTGACCCGCTTTTGAAAAGAGCGGATCAACTGGGGCTCTTCATAGAGTGGACTTTTTAATTTCGCAAGCGCGAGGCGTTGAAAAAAGACGCTTTTCTTATGTATTGTTTTTTTATGTGCAGAATAAGCTATAACGAGGCTAAGCAGGACACAGGCGCTGACGGCGCTTTTGGACTGAAAGTGATGAGGGGGATGCTCGTGAAGGCTGCCAGTGCTGTGAATATCAAGCTTCGAACGTGCGTCCTGGTGGTGCTGGCAGGGGGAACCCTGTTATCCGGTTGTGCGTCAAAGCCTCACTACGACGCCAGCGGCACGCGCATCGAGAAAGAACATCGCAAACCGGTAGATCCCCAGGCGGTGCGGTCTTCCAATGATGACCAGAGCAATAGCTGGGGCGATGCAGTCATGGCGCCGCTCGAAGATCTGAACCTGCGCAAGCATGAAATTCCCGAAATCCTGACCCTGGCGACGACCAAGCCCTATGATCTTACGGGGCTGGATAACTGCGAGGCCATCGCTTCCGAGGTCACCAAGCTTGACAGTCTGCTGGGCGCCGATTTCGACGAGCCGCCGGCGCCGGAAGACAGCCGGACCTTGCGTGAAAAGGGTGGTGAAGCCGCCGGTGATGTGGCGCGCGGGTCGGTCCGCAACGCCACGCGCAGCATTATTCCCTTCCGCGGTCTGGTGCGCCAGATGACCGGCGCACAGCGCCACCAGAAAGAAATGGATAACGCCATCCAGGCCGGAAAGGTGCGCCGCGCCTATCTAAAGGGGGTGGGCATGAACAAGAATTGCGCGCCGCCCGCCGCGCCGTCGTGGTTCGTGCCGCGCGTCTACACCGAAACCTTTTCGGGGCAAACCGTGACGCCCAAACCCATCAATGTGCCGGTCAAGCCAAAGAAAAAGCCGAAGCGCCGTTAAGCCTCTTTGGTTTTCCAGCGCGCCAGCAAATCGGCGCGCAAGGCGTCGAACGTGCCGGCGGTGATGGCGGCGCGGATGCGAATCATCAGAGCCTGGAAGAAGGCGATATTGTGCCACGACAGCAGCATCTGGCCGAGAATTTCTTCCGATTTGACGAGATGGTGCAGGTAGGCCTTTGAATAATCGCGGCTGGCCGGGCAATCGCTCATCGAATCCAGCGGCGTATCATCCTCGGCGAAACGGGCGTTCTTCATGTTGATCGCGCCGTCCCAGGTCCAGACCTGGCCATGACGCCCTGAACGTGTGGGCAGAACGCAATCGAACATATCGACGCCGCGTGCCACGCCTTCCAGCAGGTCGATTGGCTTGCCCACCCCCATCAGGTAACGCGGACGCTCCCACGGCAACAGCGGCGCGCAGTAATCGAGCGTATCGCACATGGCCTGATGCCCTTCGCCAACCGCCAGACCGCCAATGGCGTAACCATCGAAACCGATATCGAGCAGGCGTTCGCTTGATTCCCGGCGCAGGTGTTCGAAAGTGGAGCCTTGCTGGATGCCGAACAGTGCCTGCGTATCGCGCGCACCGAAAGCAGTCTTGGAGCGCAGGCCCCAGCGCGCTGAAAGCTGCAAGGCCTCACGGGCGCGCTTTTCTTCAGCGGGATAAGAGACGCATTCGTCAAGCTGCATGACGATATCCGATTCCAGCAGGTCGGCCTGAATTTCGATGGAGCGCTCCGGCGACAGGACATGCTTCGAGCCGTCGATATGGCTCTGGAAGGTGACAGCCTCCTCTTTCACCTTGGAAATCTTCGACAGGCTCATCACCTGAAAGCCGCCGCTGTCGGTCAGGATCGGGCCATCCCAGCCCATGAATTTATGCAGGCCGCCGAGGCGCGCCACGCGTTCGGCTGTGGGGCGCAGCATCAGGTGATAGGTGTTGCCGAGGATGATTTTGGCGTTGGCCTGTTTGACCATATCGAGTGTCAGGGCCTTGACCGTCGCCGCCGTGCCCACCGGCATAAAGATCGGCGTCGGGATATCGCCGCGCGGGGTCTTGAGAACGCCGGTGCGGGCTTGGCCTTGCGAGGCGGTGATCTGGAATGGGAAGGTACTCATGCGCGCCTAATAGCGGGGAAGGCTTAGGGCGTAAAGAGGAAGCCTTATATGCCGTATAGTTGTCGTTGAAGGTAGCTAATCGCCGAGGGATCAACGGAGGCTTCCGTTTTACCGGGATAGACTTTGCGATAACGTTCCAGTTCGTAGAAGATGGTTCCGTGTATGCCCATGGCATCAGACTTTTTGACTGGTCGTTCGTATAATGCGGTCATAGCGGACTCAACTCTATCCTGTTCAGGAAGGCTATCGAGGTCTTCACTGAACTGAATGTCCTGGTCTGCCTCAGGAAACAGCACCTCAAATTCTTCCGGCGTTGCCTGAAAAATACTGAAGGTGCAATTTGAAGCGCCATCAATGATTTGAATATTTTTCATAGCATAAGCCTCAAGATACGTTTGTCAGTAAACAGGCGTCGCCATAGGAGAAAAAGCGATAGCCGGTGTCTATGGCGTGGGCGTAGGCCTTTTTCATGACGTCGGTGCCGGCCAGGGCGCAGACCAACATGAACAGGGTCGATTTCGGCAGGTGGAAATTGGTCATCAACAGGTCGCAGGACCGGACCTTGACGCCAGGTGTGATGAAGATGGCGGTCTCGGCGGCGAAAGGGTGGATGGTGCCTTGCGGATCGCAAGCGGATTCCAGCAGGCGCAATGAGGTGGTGCCGACGCAGATAATCCGCCCGCCGGACGCACGAACCGCATTGATCCGCTCAGCACTTTCCGGCGTGATGACGCCGAACTCGGCGTGCATGACATGATCGTCGGTGTCCTCGACCTTGACCGGCAGGAAGGTGCCTGCGCCGACATGCAGGGTAATGCGTTCGATGCCGACGCCTTTAGCTGTCAGCTTTTCAAGCAGGGCCGGGGTGAAGTGCAGGCCGGCGGTCGGAGCGGCCACCGAGCCTTCATCCCTGGCGAAAATGGTCTGGTAATCGCTTTTGTCCTGCTCGTCCTCATGGCGTTTCGAGCGGATATAGGGTGGCAGCGGCATCCCGCCGACGATATGCAGGCGCTCCAGCAGTTCCTGCGGGCCATGCTGAAAATCAAGCGTATACAGGCCATTATCGTCCTTGGCGGAAACGATAGCGTTCAATTTCGCTGCATCATTTTTGAATTGCAATTTATCTCCCGGCCTGACCTTTCGGCCGGGTTTCAGGAAAGCCTGCCATTGCGTCGCACCTGTGCTTTTGACCAGCGTGGCCTCGATGTTGACCATGCTGTCTTCGCGGATGCGCTGGCCATCGAGTTGCGTTGGCAACACGCGGGTGTCATTGACCACAAGCAGATCACCAGCATGAAGATAATCGGCCATGTCGCCGATATGGCTGTCGGTGAGCGCCCCTTCTGCATCGACGCGTAGCAACCGGGCGGCCTCGCGCGGTTCGGCGGGACGCAGGGCGATGCGGTCTTCGGGCAGGTCGAAATCGAAATTGGAAATCAGCATGTCGCTGTCTCAAGCCGCAAAAGAGTATCAGGTCAAGACTTAAACAGTGGGAAGCTTGGACGATATGGCAGGATCAGGCCGCCTGGCGCGCGTCATTGCCCGGATTGATCCAGTCCAGGCCTTCATCAAAGGTATCGCAAATTGCGATGCGGCGGTGCGGCATGACATCCAGCATGGCTTTCAGATTGAAAGTGAGATCGCAATTGCCGCCGACAAGCGCCATGCTGCGGCCCTGATCACGACCACACGTGAGCGCCGTCCATTTTTCGGTCAGGAATTTGAGATAATCGCGCGACAGGTCGGCTTCGTAGCGGCGAAAGTCGAATATGGCATTGAAAAGCCAGGGACTTTCGACAGTGGCCAGCAGGTCTATCAGGTCGGGACCCGGTTCCTGATCGTTGCGCACACTATGGAAGCGGATAATCAGGATCATATTGGCGCGGTCCACCGTGACCGCAAAACGCGAACGCTTACTCATACTAAAAACCCTTGCAGGATACTCTACTGTTTGGCGGTAATATTGTCGCCAGAGTTGAGTACCCTGCGTCAGAGGTCTTAAGATGGATTTAAACCACAGGCTTAAACCCCTCTTTACCACGCAGCCTTAGGCCACGTCGGCGGCCACCTTCATGGTGACGATCTTGCCGGGGGTGCGCGGCGGCTCACCCTTGGGGAGGGCGTCGACATTTTCCATGCCTTCTGTCACCTGGCCCCAGACGGTGTACTGGTTGTCGAGGAATTTGGCGTCGTCAAAAACGATAAAGAACTGGCTGTCGGCCGAATCCGGATTTTGCGAGCGGGCCATCGAGCAAATGCCGCGGACGTGCGGCTCGGCGTTGAACTCGGCCTTGATCTTTTTGCCGGAACCGCCAAAGCCCTGACCCTGGGGGTCACCGCCCTGGGCCATGAAGCCGGGAATGACGCGGTGGAAAACGATACCGTCATAGAAGCCTTCGCGCGCCAGTTCCTTGATGCGTGCGACGTGGTTCGGCGCCAGATCAGGGCGCAACTTTATGGTGACGGGGCCGGTATCGAGCGTCAGGATCAGGGTGTTTTCGGGATCGGTGGACATGGGTGTCTCCTTTGGAAAAATCGTGGGCCTGACATAGGGGCTGATCAGGACAATTGCAAAATAAAAACTAGGCGGCGCACTCTTTTGGCTTTGTCTCGCCGGGGCCGTACATGGCGCAGGACCGGTCGATCTCACCCTGGATCATCTGGCAGGTATTGGCGGCATTGCAGGGCGGATGCGTGGCGGGCGAGACCATGATGCAGCGCTCGACCAACCGGTCCGAGGCCGCCTTGCCGATTTCGGACAGGCATGTGCCATCGGCCTGTGCGCCGGAAGATGCGGGTTCGGCAGGTATTGCAATAGAGGTCCGAGCCGGTTCAGGACCGGAGACGGAAGAAGCAACCCCCGTTTCTTTTGGCGGGGCTGGCGAACAGGCAGCAACAAGAAGGGCGATGGTGAGCAGGGCGGGGATATGGCGCATGACGGCTCCTCGATTTGCGGCATACCCTAGCAGCAAAGAAAGTAAGGAAAAAATAGTTTCCGCATCCCCGGTAAAAACCAGTATAGACGGCGGTTATGAGTGATAATCCTGACGATCCCACCAAAGAAGAACCGCGCCGCAAGATGGTGAAGGCGCCGACGGGCGGCAATCTGTCCGGCCGCCACAAGGGCCATACGGCGGTCAAGACGGCGCGGTTCCGCACGCAGTCTTCCGCCAAATGGCTGGAGCGGCAACTGAACGACCCCTATGTCCAGAAGGCCAAGGCCGAAGGTTGGCGGTCGCGCGCCGCCTTCAAGCTGATCGAGATCGACGAGCGTTTCAAGCTGCTGCACAAGGGCGTCAAGGTCATCGACCTGGGCTGCGCACCGGGCGGTTGGGTACAGGTGGCGATCAAGCAGGGCGCGTCTCACGTTGTTGGTGTCGATCTGCTGCCGGTCGATCCGGTGCCGGGCGCCGACCTGCTGGAGGCCGATTTCACCGATCCGGCCATTGGCCCGCAACTGATGGAACTGATGGGCGGCAAGCCTGATGTGATCCTCTCCGATCTGGCGCACAATACGGTCGGTCACAAACAGACGGACCACCTGAAAATCATGAGCCTGCTGGAACTGGCCGGCGATTTCGCGCTCGGTAACCTGAAGACCGGCGGCACTTTCGTGGCCAAGGCCTTCCAGGGCGGCGAAACCGAACACCTGCTGCTCAGGCTCAAACTGGCTTTCGAGACGGTCAAGCATTTCAAGCCGAAATCCAGCCGCGCCGGTTCCAGTGAAATCTACATTGTGGCGATGGGCTTCAAGGGCTAGCCGAGGGCATTATTCTTCCCTATATAAGGTTTGCTCCGGACGAGACGCGCCGTACCCGGTCAAGACAAGACGACGCTTTTATTTGTCTCTAGTACAAAGGAGCGTCTCCATGCCGTCATTTATCACCTTGCCCTGGCTTTACCTGATCGTCGCCGGGCTGCTCGAAGTCTGCTGGGCCATCGGCCTGAAATACAGCGCCGGTTTCACCAGGCTTGTGCCCTCCATATTCACCCTGATTACGCTGGCGCTGAGCATGGTGCTGCTGTCGAAAGCGGCGCAAACCCTGCCTATTGGCACGGCCTATGCGGTCTGGGTCGGCATCGGTGCGCTGGGGGCGGCCATTCTCGGGATTTTCCTTTTCCATGAAGCCGTAACGCCGCTGCGTGTGCTGTTTCTGGTCATGCTGCTCAGTTCGATTATCGGCCTGAAAGCGACCGCCGGCTGACGCTTGTGATAACCGGTCATCGATTGAAACAATTATTTCCGCGAAAACCCCTTTACGTTCCGGCCGGTTTCCCATAGGTACAAACCGCAAAATGGAGAGTTCCTTATGGAAATACGCGAAGGCTTAACCTTCGACGACGTTTTGCTGGAGCCAGGTCCCTCGGACGTGGCGCCCACTCAGGTCGATACGAAAACCCAATTCACCCGCACACTCAGCCTGAACATCCCGTTGATCTCCTCGGCGATGGATACGGTCACCGAGGCGCGTCTGGCGGTCGCCATGGCGCAGGCCGGCGGCATGGGCATTGTCCATCGCAACCTGACCAACGACGAGCAGGCTGACGAGATCCGCGCCGTCAAGCGCTTTGAATCGGGCATGGTGATCAATCCGATCGTCATCCACCCCGATACGAAGCTGGCGGAGGTGCGCGATATCATCGCCCGCAAGCACATTTCCGGCTTCCCGGTGGTCGAGCGCGAAACCAATAAACTGGTCGGCATCCTGACCAACCGCGATATCCGCTTTGAAGGCGAAGGGTCAAAGACCGCCGCCGAGGTCATGACGACGGAAAACCTGATCACGGTCCGCGAAGGCATCGACCAGGACAAGGCCCGCGGCCTGATGGCCAGGCATCGCATCGAACGCATCATCGTCGTTGATGAAGCCTATCGCGCGGTCGGCCTGATCACCGTCAAGGACATGGAAAAGAGCCAGGCCTATCCGCTGGCCGCCAAGGATGCCGCCGGGCGTCTGCTGGTCGGTGGCGCATCCACCGTCGGCGACGCCGGTTTCGAGCGCTCGATGGCGCTGGTCGAGGCCGGCGCCGATGTCGTGGTCATTGATACGGCTCACGGTCACAGCATCCTGGTGTCGCAAGCCGTTGAGCGCCTGCGCAAGGAAACCAACAAGGTTCAGATCATCGCCGGCAATGTCGCCACCTACGACGCCACCCGTTCCCTGATCGACGCCGGCGCTGACGCCGTAAAGGTCGGTATCGGTCCCGGCTCCATCTGCACCACGCGCATCGTCGCCGGTGTTGGCGTGCCGCAACTGACCGCCATTATCGACAGCGTTCGCGCCGCGGCCGGCACAGGCGTGCCGATCATCGCCGACGGCGGCATCAAATTCTCCGGCGACCTGGCCAAGGCCATCGCGGCCGGTGCCTCAACGGCCATGCTGGGGTCGATGTTCGCCGGCACCGAAGAAGCGCCGGGCGAGGTCATTCTCTATCAGGGCCGTTCCTACAAATCCTATCGCGGCATGGGTTCGGTGGGCGCTATGGCGTCGGGTTCGGCGGACCGTTATTTCCAGAAGGAAGTGCGTGACACCATGAAACTGGTGCCGGAAGGCATCGAAGGCCAGGTGCCGTTCAAGGGGCCGATCTCACCGGTCGTCCATCAGCTTGTCGGCGGGCTTCGCGCCTCTATGGGCTATGTCGGGGCGCACACGATCGAAGAGTTCCAGAAGCGCGCCCGTTTCGTGCGCATCACCGGCGCGGGTCTTCGCGAAAGCCATGTCCATGATGTGATGATCACGCGGGAATCGCCGAATTATCGCCAATAGCACCGGAACCAGTGCCTGAAGGGAGAAGCGTATGACTTATGAACTTTGGATACTGGTCTGGGCGGTCGTTCTGGGGATTGTCCAGGTGGCCGCGCCGCCGGTCGCGGCCATGTCGCGCAAGGGCTACGCCAAATGGAACGCCGGTCCGCGTGATGGTGATTTCGACATGGGACCGTTGGCCGGGCGCCTGAACCGCGCCTTCGCCAATTTCAAGGAAACCTTTGTTTTCTTTGCGGTCATTGTAGTCGCGCTCGCCTTCGCCGGCAAGTCTTCCGAGTTGTCTCGCTGGGGCGCCGATATCTACCTGGCGGCCCGTATCTTCTATATTCCGCTCTATGCGTTCGGCGTTTTTGGCGTCCGTTCGCTGGCGTGGATCGTGTCTCTTATCGGCATTCTGATGTGCCTCCTCGCTCTGTTTATTTAAGGATCTGATTTGACTCCCGCTGCCCGCCTACAAGCCGCCGCCGATATCCTTGATCAGCTTTCGGGGACCCGTGCGACGGCCGAGGCCGTTCTGAAACAGTGGGGGCAGGCCAATCGTTACGCCGGCTCAAAAGATCGCCGCGCCATCGCCGACCGCGTCTACCGCTGCCTGCGCGGCAAACAGCGCCTGCTGTGGGCTATGGCGCTTAATGAGAAATCGACAGGGCAGGGACGGGCGCTGGTGCTGTCTTCGCTGTCGCTGATCGACGGCCTGCCAATTGAAGAGATCGAAACCTTTTTCAGCGGTGGCGGTTATGCGCCCACGCCCCTGACCGATCACGAGCGCGAGCGCCTTTCGGCGGGGGAAGGCGACGCGCCGGCCTGGGTCACCACCGGCCTGCCGGAATTTGTCGTGTCGCGCTTTGAACAGCAGTTCGGCACGGATTGGGCTGCCGAGGCCACCGCTTTGATGCTGCCACGCGCCCCCATCGACCTGCGCGTCAATGGCACGAAAACAACGCGCGAAACGATGATCGCCGCGCTTGAGGCCGAAGGCCTGTCGCCCGAACCGACGCCCTACTCGAAATACGGTATCCGCCTGAGCGCCGAGCCACCACCCAATCTCGCCAAGCTCGATATCTATCAAAACGGCCAGATCGAGATTCAGGATGAAGGTTCGCAACTGACAGCCTTCATCGCCGGTGCCGGTTTGTTACCGGGTGCGGCCAAGGTGGTCGATTTCTGCGCCGGCGGTGGCGGCAAGACCCTCGCTCTGGCGCAGATGATGGACGGCAATGGCGAGATATATGCCTGCGATGTGGTGGAAAAACGCCTGAAGGCCATCGAGCCGCGCCTGACCCGCGCTGGCGCCAACGCCCATTTCATGCACTTTTTCGACCCGGACGATACCGCACAACTCGAATTGCTGAAAGGCGCCGATCTGGTTCTGGTCGATGCGCCGTGCTCCGGTTCCGGCACCTGGCGTCGCCATCCGGAAGAGGCGCACCGGCTGAACGAAGCCAAGGTGGCTGACCTTCACGTCCTGCAAACCCAGATCCTCGATCGTGCCGCGCAATGCGTCAAGATCGGCGGGCGTCTCGTCTATGTCACCTGTTCGGTGCTCGACGATGAAAACGCCCGGACCGCCGACGCCTTCGAGGCGGCGCACCCCAATTACGACGCCTTGCCGATCCATACGCTGCTGGAGCACAGCGGTCTGTTTATCGATCACGCATCGCGCCTGACCAAACTGGCCAAAACCGGCCACCGCCTATCCCTCACACCTCATTCGACACAGACCGACGGCTTCTTTATCGCCGCCTATACACGGACCCAATAATCATGGCTTCGCCGCACCACGAGACCCTTCTTATTATCGATTTCGGATCGCAAGTTACGCAACTGATCGCCCGTCGCGTCCGCGAATGCGGCGTCTATTGCGAAATCCACCCTTTCACCAAGGCCGCCGACAAGATCGATTCCTTGCGCCCCAAGGCGGTGATCCTGTCGGGTTCGCCGCACAGCGTTATCGATGAAGGCCCTCGGATCGACGCCAGACTGTTCGATATGGGCGTGCCGGTTTTCGGCATCTGCTACGGAGAGCAACTGATGTGCGAACTGCTGGGCGGCAAGGTCGAAGCCGGCCACGACCGTGAGTTTGGCCGCGCCGAAATCACCGTCAAGGGCCAGTCGCCGATCTTCAAGGGGCTTGATCCAGTCGAAACCGTCTGGATGAGCCACGGCGACCGCGTCACCGCCATCCCCGAAGGCTTCGAGGTCATCGCCACTTCGGAAGGCGCGCCCTATGCCGCCATCGCCGATGAAAAGCGCAAATTCTACGCCGTGCAGTTCCACCCCGAAGTGGTCCACACCAAACGCGGCACCGATATGATCCGCAACTTCCTGTTCGAAATCGCTGGCTTCTCGGGCGACTGGTCGATGTCGGCCTTCCGTGAAGAAATGGTCGCCAAGATCCGCGCCCAGGTCGGCACCGGCAAGGTGATCTGCGGTTTGTCCGGCGGGGTCGATTCCTCGGTCGCCGCCATCCTGATCCACGAAGCGATCGGCGAGCAATTGACCTGCGTTTTCGTCGATACCGGCCTTCTGCGCAAGAATGAGGGCGAACAGGTCGTCTCGCTGTTCCGCAACCACTACAATATCCCGTTGATCCATGTGCAGGCGCAGGACAAGTTCCTCGGCGCCCTGGCCGGCGAATCCGATCCCGAAAAGAAGCGCAAGACCATCGGCAAGCTGTTTATCGAGGTCTTCGACGAAGAAGCCGGCAAGATAGACGGCGCCGAATTCCTCGCTCAGGGCACGCTTTACCCTGACGTAGTCGAGAGCATTTCGCCGCATGGCGGGCCTTCGACCGTCATCAAGTCGCACCACAATGTCGGCGGCCTGCCCGACTATATGAAGCTGAAACTAGTCGAACCCTTGCGCGAACTCTTCAAGGATGAAGTGCGCGCGCTTGGCCGTGAACTGGGGCTCGATGCCGCCTTTGTCGGTCGCCATCCGTTCCCCGGACCGGGCCTGGCCATCCGCATTCCGGGCGAAGTGACGCCGGAGAAGGTCAAGACGCTTCAGGACGCCGACGCCATCTACCTCGACGAAATCCGCAAAGCCGGGCTTTATAACGACATCTGGCAGGCCTTCGCCGTGCTGCTGCCGGTCAAGACGGTTGGCGTCATGGGCGACGCCCGCACCTATGAGGACGTGCTGGCCCTGCGCGCGGTCACCTCATCCGACGGCATGACGGCCGATTTCTATGAATTCCCGTGGGCGGTGCTCGGCCGCTGCGCCACGCGCATCGTCAACGAGGTCCGCGGCGTCAACCGGGTCGTTTACGATGTCACCTCGAAGCCCCCCGGCACCATCGAGTGGGAGTGAGGCGGCGTAAGACTGGCTATGCGACGAAGCGGACGACGCCGCCGTCGACGCGGAGCGCCGCCCCGCTGGTCGCGGAAGCCTGCGCCGAGCAGACATAGATGATCATGTTCGCCACCTCGTCGGTGGTAGCGAAGCGCTGGAGCAGGGTGGTCGGGCGCATCGTCTTCAGGAAGCCTTGCTCAGCTTCCGCCTGCGTGATTCCGTTCGCTTCAGCCTGCTTCTCCATGAAGTCGCCGAGGATCTCCGACCGGGTGGGGCCGGGCAGAACGGCGTTGACGGTGACGCCCGTGCCCGCGACGGCCTCGGCAAAACCACGCGAGACTGCGAGTTGCGCCGTCTTGGTCATGCCGTAGTCGAGCATCTCCTTGGGAATGTTGACCGCGGACTCGCTGCTCACGAACACGACGCGGCCCCAACCCTTCGCCACCATGCGCGGTAAGTAGTGGCGCGTCAGGCGCACGCCGCTCATCACATTCAGTTGGAACAAGCCAAGCCAGTCCTCGTCGGGGATATTAGCGATATCCTCGACGCTTTTGTAGTCGCGGATGAAAGCCGTTCCGACATTGTTGACGAGGATATCGGCATCCGGCGCCTGCGCGATAAACGCGTTGGCGCCCTCGGCGGTCGAGAGGTCGGCGACGATGCCTGAGATATCGCTTTGCGGGAAGGACTGGCGCATCTGCCGCACCGCTTCGTCAATCCGCTCTCGCTTGCGGCCATTGATGACGACCGAAGCGCCGGCGCGGGCCAGCCCCTCCGCGGTCGCCCGGCCAATGCCGGCGGTGGATCCTGTAACGATCGCCTTGCGGCCCTTCAGTTTGATCTTCATGCCATTGATCTCCAATGATTACGTGTAATGATTTCAGGTGATCGTGCGTCGATCACGGCGCCTTCCTGAACAAATCCTGGAAGATGAGCTGGCCCCAGGTGCGGCCGCGCGCGTTGACCAGCGCGCCACCCTCGTTGAGCTTTCCCAGCTTGACAGGTGCGAACCCGAGTTGTTTGGCCAAATCCGCCACGGGCGCGATCGCGTCCTCGTCGTCGCTCGACAGAAAGACGACCCGGTGGCCGCCCTCGACGACCGGATCGGCAGCCAGGGTGGCCGCAATCTGGTGATTGAAACCTTTCACGAGCCTGGCGCCGGTGAAGGCCTTGGCGACGAAGGCGGAGGACGGGAGGTTGTCCAGTTCCTCAGGGGGAACGCCAAACGCGTTCATCGCGTCGATGACCGTCTTGCCTTCCCAGCTCGTCAGGGCCTTCGCAACCTCGCGGTGCTCCCCGAATGGGACCGCAAGGATGATTGTGTCGGCCTCGACGGCATCCCGCAGCGACTTGGCGACGACCGTGGGGCCAATCGCCCGGGCCTGCGCCGCCAACGCCTCAGGCGGCCTGCGGCTGGCGACGGTGACCTCGATGTTTTTACGGGCGAAGGCGTGGGCGAGGGCCTGGCCTACCGAACCGAATCCTATAATTGCGTAGCTCATAATATGTCTCCTATCCGTGTTGATATTGAGTTTTCGATCTTTTCAGATGGCCGAGAAGCCGCCATCGACAGACAACTCCAGCCCATTCACGAAGCTCGAATCGTCTGAAGCAAGAAAGACCGCAGCCCCGGCAATTTCCTCAGGACGCCCCATCGTTCCCCGTGGGATCAGGGATTCGAACATCTGCTTCGCCTCTGCGCTGAGAACCTGGTCCTGCATCGGTGTGGCGATCGGCCCGGGGTGCAGCACGTTCACCCGGATATTCCGGCCCTTGAGTTCGTTGAGCCATCCGCGTGCGAATGCGTACAGCGCCGCCTTGCTCGCCGCATACACGCTGTAACCAGGAAAGCCTTTGAGCGAAGCGACTGAGCCGGTCATGAAGATCGATCCGCCATCGTTGAACAGCGGCAACGCCTTTTGAACGGTAAACAGCGTGCCGCGCGTATTCAGGCCGAAGGTCGCATCAAAATGCTGTTCGGTAATTTCACCTAGTGGGACAGGTTCGCCCGTGCCTGCGCTCGCAAACAGAACGTCGATCTTGCCTTTTTCGCGCTTGACCGTATCGAACAAACGGTCGAGGTCGTCGAGATTGGCCGCGTCGCCGCGCACGGCGGTCACGTTCCGACCGATCAGTGCGACGGCTTCATCGAGCACTTCCTGCCGGCGGCCCGTGATGAAAACATAGGCGCCTTCTTCAACGAACCGCTTGGCGCTGGCCAGCGCCATGCCACTCGATCCACCCGTGATGACGGCGACCTTACCCTCAAGCTTACCCATGACTTTTCCTTTTGTGATGTCGGGGCAGGATTTGCCTCCGAGGACCACGAAATGGGTGGGTCGGCGTCAGTTGTTGAGTGCGGAATCACGCACATCAGTGGTGCGAAATCGATCCACCTGAATCGTTTGCATCGTGCGCGACGATCGGCGGCCACCGTTCGGAGTTTGGCCATGCTCCGTCGAAGTGCTATGATAACCGCGCGCATTGTTAATCGATGTGTTAGATGCGGGTTTTTGGAAGGGCACCTTGCGGTGCAGGATCGCACCATGATCGACTGGGATGACATTCGCCATTTTCTGGCCGTCGCGCGCGGCGGCTCAGTGCGGGCTGCCGCCGAACGCCTCGGGGTGAATCACTCGACCGTGCTGCGACGCATCGCTCAGTTCGAGGAACGCCTGGGGGCGCACATATTTGAGAAGTTGCCGTCGGGTTACCGCCTGACGGCTGCGGGGGAGGAGGTTCTCGAATTCGCGGAGGAGATGGAGGCGTCGTCGAACCGCCTTGAGACGCGAATCTTCGGACGCGATCAGGCCGTACGCGGACCCTTGCGGGTGACGTTGGCGCCGACACTTGCGACACACCTGCTCATGCCGGACCTCGCCGATTTCGCGCGTCTGCATCCGGATATCGAGATGGAAATCGTGTCGTCCGGCGAACTGGCGAATCTGACCAACCGGGAGGCCGACGTGGCGATCCGCGTTGTCTACGACCGCAAAACCCTGCCGCTCAATCTTCACGGCCTGAAGGGGCCGGAGGTGTTCGGCGGCGTCTACATGGCCCGCGCTCGTCTGGCCGCATGGCGCGCGGGCGCGCCTGACCCTATCCGGTGGATCGTCATAAGTGCTCACGGCATCCCGGATTGGGCCAGCGAAGGTGAGGTTGGCACGACGGGGGGGCCATTCAGGACCACGGACGCCGGGGCGCAGATCGTGGCTGTACGGCAAGGACTCGGGCTCACGACACTGCCATGCTTCGTCGGAGATGCCGACCCGCTGCTGGTGGGGGTGCCGGGCACCGACCTGCACATGTACGGAACGCTCTGGCTCCTCACGCAAGGGGAGACACGCAAGACGAAGCGCGTGCGGCTTTTCACTGAGTTCGTATCCCGCAGGCTCGTCGCGTACGCGCCGCTTCTCGCGGGGCTGTCCATATCGCGCGACTGACGCCCGGCGGCCTATTTCGGCAGCAGTTTCACTTCGTAGAGGTTCGGCCACAGCTTGCCGGTGACGAACAGGCGTTTCGCCTTGGCGTCATAGGCGATGCCATTGGCGACCGCATCAACATCCAGGGTGGTGTCCTGAGTCTCCGGCAGGGCATTCAATTGTATAATGCCAGTGACCTTGCCGGTCTGCGGATCGATGCGGACGATGTCGCGGGTGCGCCAGACATTGGCGTAGATCTCGCCATCGACCCATTCCAGTTCATTGATCTGGTCGATGGCGCGACCGTTGAGCGTGACCGGCAGGGTGCGGACTGTCTTGAGAGATACCGGATCGAGGAAGCGGATGGTCGAGGTGCCGTCGCTCATGATCAGGTTTTTGTCATTGCCCGTCAGGCCCCAGCCTTCGCCGGTGTAAAAGAAATTGTGGCTGACCTTGAAATCCTTGCTGGACCAGACGAATCCGGCACCGCCGGTCCAGGTCAGGCTGATGATCCTGTCGCCCCAGGGGGCAATGCCTTCGCCGAAATATTTGTTGTCGAGGGTCGCCTGGCGGATGACCTTGCCGGTATCCAGCGCCACCTGACGAATGAACGACTGGCCATTGCGCCCCGTGCTTTCGTAAAGGGAGCCGTTGCGGTAATACAGGCCCTCCGTGAAGGCGCCGGTATCGTGCGGATAGGTCTTGACCACTTCAACCGTATAGACCGGCACAGCCGCCCGAACAGAACCTGATACCAGCCCGAAGGCCAGGATGATCAGAGCGAGCGGGCGGACTGAGTGCATGAAAGACCCTTAGAGAGCGTTGGCCGCAGACAATACCGCCTTTATGCTGGCGGTGGCAACATCGTGATCGATGCCGACGCCGAAAATCGTCCGATCGCCCGACTTACATTCAACATAGGCGACCGCCTGGCTTTCCGTGCCCTTATGCAGGGCGTGTTCGGCGTAATCGATGACTTCCAGTCCCAGGTCATAATGGGCGTTTAGCCCACGGACTGCCGAGGAAATCAGGCCATTGCCGTGTCCCACCACGGACGTTTCGACGCCATCTTTTATAATTCGTCCGGTGAAGGTGCGCTTGGCGTCAGACCGCACCGGGCCGGCGTGTTCGTACTCGATCAGTTCATAGCCCTGCGGACCCGTCAGGTAATAGGCGCGCTGGAAGGCCTCCCAGATATCGCCGCCGCTCAGTTCCTTCGCCGAGGCGTCGGTGATGTCCTGCACCTTGCGCGAGAAATCGACCTGGAACTTGCGGGGCAGTTTCAGGCCCTGGTTCTGCTCCAGTATCCACGCGATCCCGCCCTTGCCGGATTGCGAGTTGACGCGGATAACCGCCTCGTAGGATTCCCCCAGATCAGCCGGATCGATCGGCAGGTAGGGCATGTCCCAGAAGCTGTCATTGCGCTTCTCATGCGCCGCGAAGCCCTTCTTGATGGCGTCCTGATGCGAGCCGGAGAAGGCGGTGAAGACCAGTTCGCCGGCGTAAGGATGGCGCGGATGCACGGGGATATTGTTGCAATGCTCGACCGTCTTGACGACCTCGCGCATGTTGGAGAAGTCCAACTCCGGCGAAACGCCCTGCGTATAGAGATTGAGCGCCAGGGTGATGAGATCGACATTGCCGGTACGCTCGCCATTACCGAACAGGCAGCCTTCGATGCGGTCGGCGCCGGCCAGCAAAGCCAGTTCGGCGGCGGCGGTGCCGGTGCCGCGGTCATTGTGCGGATGCAGCGAAATCACCACGCTGTCGCGCTTCGTGACGTGGCGGCAGAACCATTCGATCTGGTCGGCATAGGTGTGCGGTCCGGCGACCTCGACCGTGGCCGGCAGGTTGAGGATCAGCGGGCGTTCAGGCGTCGGCTGGACGACCTCGATCACCGCGTTGCAAACTTCCAGCGCGAATTCTGGTTCGGTGGCGGTAAAGGTCTCCGGGCTGTATTCAAAACCCCATTGCGTGGCCGGTTGGGCGGCGGCTTCGGATACCAGCAAGCCCATGCCCTTGCGCGCCAGGGCCAGCACGTCCGGCTTGTCCATGTCAAATACAACGCGGCGGAAGAGGGGGCTGGTGGCGTTATACAAGTGAACGATCGCCTTTTTGGCGCCGCGCAGGGCTTCAAACGAGCGCTTGATCAGGTCTTCGCGCGATTGCGTCAGCACCTGGATCGTCACGTCATCGGGGATCAGGTTTTCCTCGATCAGCTTGCGCACGAAATCGAACTCGGTCTGCGACGCCGAAGGGAACCCGACCTCGATCTCCTTCAGGCCGGTCTTCACCAGTAGGTTGAAGAACATCAGTTTTTTATCGACATCCATCGGATCGGCCAGCGCCTGGTTGCCATCGCGCAGGTCGGTGGAAAGCCAGCGCGGCGCCTTTGTGGTCACCTTGTCGGGCCAGGTACGGTCGCGCATATCGACGCCCAGCGAAAACGGGCGGTACTTGGTTTCGGGATTGGACAGCATCATGGGTGAAAAACCCTTATTTTTCAGATTAGCGTTATGGGTGTCGCGCGGTGGCTCGGCTCACAGGCGGGCGCAGGCCTGCAAGCTGGTGCGAATTCGCGCGATGTGTAGCAGAGGAAGGAGCATGATCGAAACCCGAAACGGGGAGAAAGCCAAAAAAAGACGCCTGAAAACACCTGACCGCACTTAAGCGATCAGGGTGCCAATAAGGAGCGCAGGAATGGCTTTGGACATGATCATAGGGGGCTTAATGTCATGATGCGCCATTCAAGTCAATGCGCTGAAAGCCAGGAAAGGACTACGCTGTCTTCTCCCGCGCCTGTGACGCGTCCTGCGACGTCTCTTGCAACGCGCCGGTGAGTTTGCGCATCAGCCGGATAAGCGTCTCGACCTCAGCCGGTTCCCAGTTTTCAAGAATCTGGCGCCCGATCTGTTCGCGCGCCGCATCAACGGCGTCGGTCATGACCTTGCCCTTCGGCGTGATCATGGCTTCGCGCACGCGCTTGTCCGCCGGCTGTGCCCGCCGTTCCACCAGTCCCTGCGCCTCCAGCTTGCCCACCTGGCGGCTGACCGTGGTGTAGTCGCGTCCGGCGCGTTCGGCGAGGTCGACAATGCCGATTGGCCCGAAACGTTCGATCCCGACCAGCAAGGGAAACAGAGCGCGATCGAGCCGTATGCCGGCCTTTCGAATAAGCACTTCGTCAACCTGCGAATGGTTCATGAAGCTGACGATATCGATCATCGAACCATGCAGGGCGCGGATTTGTTCGCTTATATGTGTATTTTGCATATTTGTATTGCCGCCGCATCTGTCTTAATGTATGTGCACAATGCACGCATTTGGAGCATTCGGAAAGGGTATTGTTATGAAAGCCGCCATTATTCGCGCACCGGGGCGGGGGCCGGCCTACGGAGATTTCGACGAACCCGCGCCTTTGCGCGGCGAGGTTCGCGTTCGGGTCAGCGCCGCCGCGATGAGCCATGTCGTCAAGGGACATGCGTCGGGTATGCACTACAGCGCCGACGGGCAGGACTTTCCGTTTATCGCGGGTATCGATGGGACAGGGCGGCTGGACAATGGCCGCCGGGTCTATTTCATCATGCCGCGCGCGCCCTTTGGCAGCATGGCGGAAAAGGCCGTGGTGCGCTCGCAGCAATGTATCGCCCTGCCGGAGAATCTGGATGACGTGACCGCCGCCGCCATCGCCAATCCCGGTATGTCGTCCTGGGCCGCCTATACCGAACGCGCCGGCCTCAAACGCGGCGAGACCGTTCTGGTCAGTGGTGCGACCGGCACATCAGGGCGGCTGGCCATCCAGATCGCCAAGTATCTCGGTGCCCGGAAGGTCATCGCCACGGGGCGAAATCCCGAAGCCCTGAGCGAACTCAAGGCGCTCGGCGCCGATGTGATCATTCCCTTGACGCAGGATGCGGCGGCGCTTGATGAGGCCTTGCAGGCGCAGTTCGCCCAGGGCGTTCATGTGGTGATCGATTATCTGTGGGGCGAGAATGCCGAACGTCTGTTGATCGCCGCCGCCAAAGCCAATAACAGGATGTCGCCGATCCGCTACGTTCACGTCGGTGGCGTAAGCGGCCCGGTTGTGAGCCTGCCTGGAGAAGTATTGCGCGCCATCCCCATTACGCTAATGGGCAGCGGTCTGGGCAGTGTCGTGCCGGACCGGCTGATCCGGGTTCTTCGTCATCTGTTCAAGGTCACCATGAAGGCCGGTTTTCGCATAGCCACGACCTCCGTACCGCTGTCGCAGGTGGATACGGCGTGGACGCTGGATGACAGCCGCCGCCGGACGGTATTCACCATCGGTTAGTAGATGTGCACGATCCGTTCCGGGGTAACGCCACGGGCGCTGAGATCCGCCGCTATGCCTTGTGCGAAGCTGTAAGAAGCGATCAGTATGCGGTGCGGCGCGGCGATCACCTCGTCGGGGGGCAGGATCGGCAGGCTTTCGAGTGTGAAGCCCTGTTTGCGCGGATCACGATCGGTCAGCCCGACGATCCGCGCATGTTGCATCAGGTCCGTGCGCGCCAGCAACTGCGAGGTCTGAACGCCGGCGCTCCAGATATAGACCGGCTCACGAGGCGTGAGTACGTCATGCAGGCGTGTTTGCACATCGTGCCAGAGCGCGTTGTCGCGTGCCGTATAAGCGGCGCAAAAAGCCAGATTGTTATCGCGGGCGCTGCCTGTATCCGGCTGCGGTGTCGCCATCTTCCGCGCCAGCACCGTAATGACCGGGTAAAGGGGATTGTCACCGCCAATTTCTATGCTGACCGGCGCGAATCCGGTGGTATGCAACAGTCGCGTCAGGGTTATCTGCTCGAAATGATTGACGTGTTCCATGGAAAATATGCCGGGGGCGCAACGTTCCGGTTCGGCCAGGCAGGGGGTTTCCAGCAGAAAGTGCCCATCCGGCGCCAGCGCCTGGTGTATTGCCGCCAGGGCGGGGCGGGGCGTGTACATGTGCTCCAGCACGTGGCTGAGTGTGATCAGGTCGAGATCGCGCTGATCGGTCAGCGCCTCTTCGCAACTGCCAAGCGTCAATGAAATCCCGTTAATGTCACGGGCTTGCCGGATGGCTTCGGGCGAGAGGTCAGACCCGCCGACCTGCCAGCCCTCGCGCCGGAAATGAAACAGCATACCGCCGGTGGCCGCGCCGACATCGAATACCCGGCCCGGTGCAAGGCTTTGCGCGTTGATCATGGTCAACATGCGCAGGCTGGTGCCGGTCAGGGGCGGTTCATCGGCGGCAAAGGCATTATAAGGCGCGAAGTGCGCATAATGCCGCGCCATCAGTTCCGGCGGCACGGCCGGGTCCTGCAACACCAGGCCGCAGCCCGCACAGCAGCGCATGGCATAGGTGACGTGGCCCAGGCCACAGACATCAATATTGATGCCGGCCACACGAGGCCCCTGATCGCTGTCACAAATGACGCATCTGCGCTGCATTGCCCAATCCCCAATAATTCAGTTTTTCGCGTGGGCCGTTTCGATGCTCGTTTTGGATGCCGAGGCTACGATTTAGGCTAAGCCCTGTCAATTTGAATGGAGTTATCAGAGTCGTGGCGTGAGTCGTAAGAGGCTGGAGTTGCGCAGGAAGTATTTCTTGTCTTTTCGCCCGACACGCGCTAATGGCACCGGTTCATGACTCTTTTGTCCTCGCCTGATGGCCGCCATATCCTGTGCTGGCCAAGCGGAGACTATATTTTTTGAGGTGCCGGATGGCTCGCGTTACCGTCGAAGATTGCGTCGAAAAGATCGACAACCGTTTCAACCTCGTCCTGCTGGCCGCCCATCGCGCCCGCGCCATCTCGTCGGGGTCTTCGATCCTGGTCGATCGTGACAACGACAAGAACCCGGTCGTGTCTTTGCGCGAAATCGCCGATGGCGTGATCGAGCCGACCGTGCTGACCGAAAGCCTGATCGCTTCGCTGCAACGCGTCGATGAGCGTACCGAAGCCGAGGAAGAGGCCGAAACCCTTGCCCTGCTGGCTGATCCGTCGCACATGCAGATGTCGGAAAGCGAACTGATCCGCGCCCTGCAAACCGATCGTGACGGCGGCCAGGAAGAGCGCTACTAGTCTTCGCTCCCTAACTTATTATTTAAAAGGCTCAGGGTTAACCCTGAGCCTTTTTTACTTGTGTAAATTTGCACGTGTGAGAAACTTTTTAACCCCTGATCCGTTTAGATTAAGGGCCTAAGCAACGAGACTTCAATTTGGCACAAATTGAAGATGAGATGCGAAAAAGCGTAAAGTGCTGTGGAGTCAAAGTGAAGTATGTCGGCGGAAAGCGAACGGGTATTGGATAAGGTCGCACAGGAAACGAATTCGCCTGTCGCCGTACCTGTGCCCGGTGTCCAGCCGGAAGCGCCCGCGCCAGCGGTCAATCGTCCGAGATTCCTGCGCCAGATGGAACTGATCGATCGCGTGGCGGCCTATGACCCGACGGTCGATGAGGCCATGCTCAATCGCGCCTATGTCTACGCCATGAAGATGCACGGCGCCCAGCTCAGGGCCTCCGGCGATCCGTATTTTGCCCACCCGATCGAAGTGGCCGGCATCCTGACCGATTACAAGCTCGATGCCGCCGCCATTGCCACCGCCCTGCTGCACGACACGATAGAAGACACGCCGGCGACGCATGAAGAGATATCGGCCAAGTTTGGTGTGGAAATCGCCAACATGGTCGAGGGCGTCACCAAGCTGACACGTCTCGAACTGCAATCGGAATATACCAAGCAGTCGGAAAACCTGCGCAAGTTCATCCTGGCGATTTCCAAGGATATCCGTGTTCTGCTGGTCAAGCTGGCCGACCGCCTGCACAATATGCGCACCCTGCATTTCGTGGCACCGGACAAGCGCGAACGCATCAGCCGCGAAACGCTGGAAGTCTATGCGCCGCTGGCCCGTTCGATCGGCTGCAACCGCTTCGCCACCGAGCTGGAAGACCTGGCCTTTTCTTTCATCAACCCCTTAGCGCATCAGGCGATCATCCATCGCCTTGAGGAAATGCGGACGGAAAAAGGCTCGGCCATCGCCGCCATCGCCCGCGATGTCGCCGGCAAGCTGGAAAAACAGGGCATTTCGGCGCGGGTCATGGGCCGCGAGAAGTCGCCCTATTCGATCTGGAAAAAGCTGCAACGCAAGTCGGTCGGCTTCGCGCAATTGTCGGATATCTACGCCTTCCGCGTCGTGGTCAATAATTCCGAGGAATGTTATCGCGCCCTGGGCATCATCCATCGCGCCTGGCCCTGCGTGCAGGAGCGCTTCAAGGACTTCATCTCGACGCCGAAGTCGAACAATTACAAGTCCCTGCATACCACTGTCGTCGGCCACAAGGGCACGCGGATCGAACTACAAATCCGCACCGAGGACATGGACCGCATCGCCGAAGAGGGCGTGGCGGCGCACTGGGGCTACAAGAACCAGGCCTATGGTTTCGACGAAGAAGCGGCGACGCGTGATGGCGGCCGCAACCCGATGAATTCCTTGCGTAATATCGTCAATATCGTTGAAAGCGGCGGCGACAGCGAGGATTGGGTCGAACACGCCAAGATGGAGATGTATCTCGATCAGGTGTTCGTGTTCTCACCCAAGGGCCGGCTGATTTCGCTGCCGCGCGGCGCCATGCCGCTCGATTTCGCCTTCGCCGTCCATACCCAGATCGGGGAAACGGCGATCGGCTGCCTGATCAACGGCGAGCATAAGCCCCTGCGCACCGTCCTGCAAAACGGTGATCAGGTCGAAATCCTGAGCGGGCTGGACTCGCGTGTCAATCAGGACTGGTTTTCGCTGACCGTCACCGGCAAGGCGCGCTCGGCCATCCGTCGCCATCTGCGCCAGCGTGAGGCGGGCGACTTCATCAAACTCGGCCGCACGGCCATCGAACGCGCCGCCGCCCAGGTCGACAAGGCCCTGAAAGATATAAGCTGGCGGCCGGCTTTTGAGCGTTTCAACGTCACCACCGAAGACGAGCTGTTCGAGTTGTGCGGGCGCGGCAAGATCTTCCCGGCCAAGATACTCGAAGCCATCTTCCCCGGCCTGAAACTGCCGATGATGCTGACCACCGACACCCTGACGCGCATCAAGGATGGCGCCGGCGGGGTGGCCTTTGTGCGTGGTTCGGCCTTGCGCGAATCCCAGACGGTTCTGTTCTCGAAGTGCTGCTATCCGGTGCCGGGTGACCGCATCATCGGCATTGTCGAGGATGATGGCGTTCACGTCCATTCGATCGAGTGCGAAAACCTCGCCGCGCTGGAAGAAATGGACGGCGAAAAGGACCGTTGGATCGACCTCCACTGGACGCTGAATGCCGAAAAGAACACGCTGTCCGTAGCGCGGCTGCGGGTCAATATGCAGAATAAACCGGGTGTGCTTGGTCAGGCCTGTACCCTGATCGGCGAGGCCAAGGGCAATATCACCAATATCAGCATCGCCAACCAGCCGATGGATTTCCTCGATGTTGATTTTGATATCGAGGTGCTCGACGCCCGCCATATCACCAATATCTCGGCCGCCCTGCGCACATCGCCGATGATCGAAAGCGTTGACCGGGTACGTGGCTAGCCATCCATAACGCTGCTCCGCGGTTAATCCTATCTCAACTCGTGGCTGTGTATGCTGCCTATGGTGGGGAGTCAAAAACGACTGCGTGAAAAAAGTACAGCGTAAAAAAGGATGGGATCATGTCGGAGGTCGATATGAAGGACCGCGCAGCCGGCGTGGTTCAGGCGGGGGGAAGTGGCTTTGAAACCCTCACGTTCAAGGAATCTGAGGCGATCGAGATCATTGCCCGCTTGCGTGAAACCCAGGGTGATGTCCGGGGCAGAGCCTTTATTGTCAATCTCGATCAGATCATTGTGCGGCTCGGCGCCAGATGGGAGGTCAAGGAAGGCCTTGTCCATGAGCACCTGCGCAAGAGCTTTACGCAAAAGTTCCAGGAACCCAACTGGTGTGCCCAGTTACAGGATAATCTTTGGCTCGCGTCCACCATAGGCGTAGGTTCACGCCAGGGGGCCTTGAAATGCGCCGAGATATGGCATGACACCGGCCAGTTTTTTGTTGGTGATATATCCGACACCCAACTGCCGCTTTTTGAAGTTCTGGTCGAGGAGGCCGATCGCCTAAAAATTCGCCAAATTGACCTGAATACCTTTTTTGACCGCGATGAGGATTTCGGGCCCAAAAGCGCGGTGAAGCCGTTGGGAGCCTCTGGGCAGGATAGCGCGCCTGTAAAGACAAGTCAGCCTGTCGGCACCATGACGACCATGAACCGGCCGGTTTTATCCAGCTCCATCATTATGATCGGCGGCAAGGATCTCCACGTCGCCTGTGGTGTCGAGCCTGTCTTCGAGCTTAAAAATCTCAGCATGATCGGTCACCGGCTGGAACCGTTTGTGATCGACCGCACCGGCAACGTGCAACTGGACAGCAAGGCCTTGAAAGGCATGGATTGGGGAGATCGCGAAAAGGTCGATCTGGCCAATATCGAACAGGGGCTGCAACTGTTGCGATCTCGCTCGCCGGGCCAAAGGAAGATTCTCATCGTGGTGCCGGTTGCCTTTTCCACCATGGCCTCTGCCCGTAGCCGCAACAAGGCGATCGCGGACGTCTCAAAAGCGGCTACGGATATGGGGATGAAGGTGCTCTACGAGATCAGGGGGCTGGCGGGCGTGCCTTCGCACCGGATTCTGGAGGTTATTTCTCTGATCAAGCCTTACTGCATGACCGTTGTTGGCCACGTGGGCTCTGAACTGCGCGCCATACAGGCTGTGCGGCAGTGCGGCTTTTCCGGAGTCTGTCTCACCTACGACGGCGTTGAGCGCAGCCAGGTCGTTCTCGAAGAGTATCTGAAAGACCTGAGTATGGCGGCGAAGGCGTCTGCCGGTGCCTGCATGGTTCAGGGATTCGATAATCTGCGTCAGGTAGCTGTGGCGCGTCTGGCGGGTGTAAGCCATGCCAGTGTCAAAGCGTCAGCTTTGCAAGCCACCGGCGCAAGATGATAATGATGATGTCTAATTCAAGTCGATTGAGGTGCTCCTATGACGTCCTGCGCTTTTCTCTGTAATATCAGCAACGGCACCTATATCAGCCTGGCCCTGTCGGTTCCCGGTGAGCGCCCCGGCACTATCAGTCGTTATGCCTGTAACAGCCTGGACGATTTCAACGAAGCTGTCTTCAACTTTCTCGAAGGGCATGGCAATCCCACACTCATGGGCGCGGCGTTCTCCACATCCGGCTGGGAAGTCGACGGCGAGGTCGATCTCGTCCATTATGGATTCGCGCTGAAACGCGAAGGCCTGAGACGCCTGCTCAATGTGTCGCGTGTCAATATCGTCAACGAATTTGTTGCCAAAGCGCTGGCGCTCCCTGTTCTCGGCGATCAGGACCGGACGAAAGTCTGCGGTGGCGAGGCCATGCCGGAACAGGTCATGGCGATCCTGGGGCCGACTGTTGGGTTTGGAGGCGCGCTGCTGGCGCCTGATGGCATGGGGCGCTGGACGGCCTCGCACTGCGAAGGCGGGCACTCGGATTTTGCTGCCGCTACCTTGGCTGAAGTCGAAATTCTGAAATGCCTTATGCTGAAATATGGCCATGTGTCGCGCGAACGGGTGCTGTCGATTCCGGGGCTGGTTGAATTGTGGCACTGTCTGGCAATTATGGACGGCGAAGATACTGTTGCCGAGATCAGCGCCGAAGAAATTGTGGCCCTGGCCTATGCTGATAATGAGCGCGCCAAAACGGCGATCCGGATACAGACAGAGGTCTTTGCGGGCACGGCTTCTGATTATGCGCTCATAACCGGGGCGAGAGGCGGGGTCTATCTGAGCGGTGAACTGCTTGATCTGTTGGGTGATCTGTTCGATCACGAGGTTTTCTCCCGGCGTTTCCACGACAAGGGGCGCGTTTCCAGCTATGTCCGAGATATTCCCGTCTTCAAGGTCATTGCGGAAGATACCGAAATATTGGGCTTAAGTACCCTGTTTGAGTGAGAGTCGGCAAGCTCACAATTCGTCATGAAACGTGGTTTCAAATTGCTGATGAACGCTATAAAAGGCGTCAGCCAGCAGAGGATTCCCGCCCCATGACCAGTGAAGACGTAATCAACGAGTTTCGCGCCGCCAACGCCCTGCGCGAAGGCCATTTTGTGCTTTCTTCCGGCCTGCACAGCCCGATGTTCCTGCAAAAGAACCTCGTCTTCATGAATGCCGACCGTTGCGAACGCCTGTGCCAGGCGCTGGCGGAAAAGATCACGACGGCTGTAGGTTCTGTCGATGTCGCCATTTCGCCGGCCGTCGGCGGCATCATTCCCGGCTACGAAACCGCCCGTCACCTCAAGGTGCCATCGATGTATGTCGAGCGCGAAGGCGGCGAGTTCAAACTGCGCCGTGGCTTCCATATCGAACCCGGCCAAAAAGTCGTCATGGTTGAGGATATCGTCACCACCGGCCTGTCGTCGCGTGAATGTATCGCCGCCATCAAGGCCGCCGGCGGTGATGTGGTCGCCGCCGCCTGTATTGTTGATCGTTCCGGCGGCAAGGCCGATGTCGGCGTGCCGCTGATCGCCCTGGCCTCGCTGGAAGTGCCGGCTTACCCCGCCGATAATCTGCCGCCCGAACTGGCTGCTATTCCGGTGCAGGATCCCGGCAGCCGCCGCCTCGCAAAGGCGTAAAGTCATGCACGATCGTATCCGCCTGGGCCTCAATGTCGATCACGTCGCCACCGTGCGCAATGCACGGGGCGGTCATGCCCCCGATCCGGTGCGGGCCGCGCAACTGGCGCTGAAATCGGGAGTCGACGGCATCACGGCGCACCTGCGCGAGGATCGCCGCCATATCCTCGACAAGGATATCCACGCGTTAAAGGAGGTCTGCGACACCTTCGGCAAGCCGCTCAATTTCGAGATGGCGGTGACGGACGAAATGGTCGCTCTGGCGCTGAAGATGAAGCCGCACGCCGCCTGCCTGGTGCCGGAACGCCGTCAGGAACGCACCACTGAGGGCGGGCTTGACGTTACCGGGCAAATCGAAAACGTCGGCGCCGCCGTGGCGAAATTCAATGCCGCCGGCATCCGCTCGTCGCTGTTCATCGCCACCGATCCGGCGCAGATCGAAGCGGCGGCGAAGGTGAGGGCGCCGGTTATCGAGTTTCACACCGGCCCGCTGTGCGATGCTTTCCGGGATCAGGAAGATGTCATTTTCAACAATGAACTGAACCGCTTGCGCGCCGCTGTTGAGCAGGCGCATGATCTCGGCATCGAGGTCCATGCCGGCCACGGCATCGATTATGACACTGTGCCGTTCATCGCCAAAATCCCGCATATCCGCGAGCTGAATATCGGTCATTTTCTGATCGGCGAGGCCATCTTTATTGGCCTGGAGGCCAGTCTGCGGCGGATGCGCGACCTGATCGATCTGCACCACAAAGGCGTTGTCGAATGATCCTCGGAATCGGTGTCGATCTGTGTGATGCAAGGCGCATCGAGTCCTCGATGGAGCGCTTCGATGGGCGCTTTCTCGATCGCATCTATACCGCAGGCGAACAGCAACACGCCCGCGCAGCCGCCAAGCCGGGCTTGAGTTTCGCCAAGCGCTTCGCCGCTAAAGAAGCTGTCGCCAAAGCGTTCGGCACCGGTGTGCGTGGATTTTTGTTCGTCGATATCGAAGTGATTTCCGGTCCGCTCGGCAAGCCGCATGTTATCCTGCACGGCGGCGCGGCCGATGTGCTGCGCGGACTGGTGCCGGAAGGCAAAACAGCGCATATCCATCTCAGTCTCAGCGATGAAGACCCTTACGCCGCGGCTTACGCCATAATCGAAGCCCTTTGAGTCTGAACAAAGGTTTAATGTCCACCGGCAAAAGAGCCTTGTGCTTGCCATAATCTGTGGTTAGGTGACACACCTTATTAGACTAAAGCATTTGGGGGCTATCCTTATGGCGAAGCACGACGACACGGCGAATGAGGCGATTGCCGCCGCGGCTAATGCAGCGGAAAAGATCGACCACGAAACCGTCGTGACCGCCAATGACGAACCGGAAGAAGAAGTCGTCGATACGCGTGACGCCAAGCAAGTCGCGGTCGATGAGGCCAAGGAAATCTTCAGCGTCGTCGCCGTCGCCCTGATCCTGGTGATGATCCTGCGTACTTTTCTTTTCCAGCCGTTCACCATCCCCTCGGCCTCGATGGAGCCAAATCTCTACGAAGGTGATTATATCATCGTTTCCAAGTGGGATTACGGCATCTCGAAATATTCCTTCCCGATCGCCTTGCCGTTCATCAAGGGCCGCATCATGAACCATGCGCCGACTCGCGGCGATGTCGTGGTGTTCAAGTTGCCGCGCGACCCCAAGGTCGATTACATCAAGCGTGTCATTGGCCTGCCGGGTGATACGGTCCAGATGAAGAAGGACCAGCTTTACGTCAATGGCGTGGTCGTACCCGCCACCGATATGGGGCCGGTTGACGCCAGGGGCTTTGAGGCGCGCTACGCCACCGCCTACCGCGAAAGCCTGCCGAATGGCCGCACCCACCTGATGCAGGATATCGTCAAGGATGGCCGCGCCGACGATACCGGTGAATTCGTTGTGCCCGCGGGTAATTACTTCATGATGGGCGATAATCGCGATAACTCGCTGGATAGCCGCTTCTCGCCGGATGATCCTTATGAACCCGGCGTCGGTTTCGTGCCGGAGGAAAACCTCGAAGGCCGCGCCGTGCTGGTTCTGATGTCGTGGAAGGAAGGCTCGTCGCTGTGGAAGCCGTGGACCTGGCTGAACTTCCACTGGAACCGCTTCTTCAAGCCTTTGCATTAAGAGGCGCTCAAGCCGCGGGGCTTCGCGCAAACGTGCGGCGGGCGCTTGCCCTTGCCAAACGCCAAAGCGTTTGGAATATGTGGATGAACTAAGTTTTGCCTTTGGTCATGGCTTGTTGTAAAGCCAGCCAATGAACATCCGTGTTTCCCCAGTGAAAGAGTCGAACCTGCGCCTCAAGGCCATAGACGCCTTGCAGGCCAATCTCGGCTACAGCTTTCGTGACCCGGCGCTGCTCGAACTGGCCCTGACCCACGCCTCCGTGGCCGAGGGCGCGCGCAAGATGGCCGATAATGAACGCCTGGAATTCCTCGGCGATCGCGTGCTTGGCCTGATGACGGCCGAAACCCTGATGGAAACCCTGCCGGACGCCACCGAGGGTGAGCTTTCGCGCCGTTTCCATACATTGGTCAGTCGCGAAACCTGCGCCGATGTCGCCCGCCGGCTTGATCTTGGCGCCGCTATCCGTCTGGCGGCGGGTGAAACCAAGAGCGGCGGGCGCACCAATCCGACCATCCTCGGCGACGCCTGCGAAGCCTTGATGGCGGCGGTCTATATCGATGGCGGCTACGACGCCGTGCTGAAAGCCTTCAAACCGTTGTGGCTGGAGGCTCTGAAGGAGAGCGGCGATGCGTCGCGCTCCAATCCGAAATCCTTTTTGCAGGAATGGGCGGTGGCGCACGGCATGGGCGCCCCGGTCTATACGCTGGTCAGCCGCAAAGGCCCCGACCACGCGCCTGTGTTCACCATCGAGGTCCGCATCGACGACCTGCCCCCGCAATCGGCCACCGGCAAATCCCGCCAGGAGGCCGAAAAGGCCGCCGCGCTTGGCCTTATCGAACGAGAAAAACTGAATTGACCGAAGAATATAACACCAGCGGCGAAAACACGACCTGCGGCTTTGTCGCCATTATCGGCGCGCCGAATGCCGGCAAATCGACGCTCGTCAACCAGCTTGTCGGCACCAAGGTGTCCATCGTCACCCAGAAGGTGCAGACGACGCGCTTTCCGGTGCGTGGTATTGCGCTCGATGGCGATTGCCAGATGATCCTGGTCGATACGCCGGGCATCTTCAAGCCGCGCCGGCGCCTGGATCGCGCTATGGTCAAATCGGCCTGGAGCGGGGCGGAAGACGCCGACTGCATCGTCCTGCTGGTCGATGCCGCCGCGCAACTGGCCGTAAAGCACCCCGGCGCAGACGTGAAGGCGACTGGCGCCGATCACAAGGCGGTCGAGGACGTCGACATGATCGTCAAGGGCCTGAAGGACAATGGGGCGAAAGCCATCCTGGCGCTCAACAAGATCGACCTGATGAAAAGCGAGAACCTGCTGGCCATCGCCGACGATCTCTACAAGGAGGGGGTCTTCGAGGACGTCCTGATGATCTCGGCGGAAAAAGGTCATGGCGTGAAGGATCTGCGCAGCCTGCTGGTCAAGAAGATGCCGGCCAGTCCGTGGCTTTATCCCGCCGATCAGGCCGCCGACGCGCCGGTGCGTATCCTCGCCGCCGAAATCACCCGTGAAAAGCTGTTCCTGCGCGTGCACGAAGAGCTGCCCTATGCGGCGGCGGTCGTCACCACCGATTTCACCGACAAACCGGACGGCTCGGCGCGCATCGAGCAGACGATCTTCGTTGAGCGCGACAGCCAGCGCTCGATCGTGCTCGGCAAGAACGGCCAGACGCTGAAATGGATCGGCATGAAGTCGCGCGAGGAACTCGGCAAGCTGCTCGATCGTCAGGTTCACCTGTTCCTGCATGTCAAGGTCGAGGAAAAGTGGAGCGAAGATCGCGCCCTGTATGCGCAATTCGGTCTGGAGTATGAATCCTAGATATGGAATTTGAGGACGACGCCATCGTTCTTTCGGCCCGATCCCACGGTGAAACCGGGGCCATCGTCCATGTCCTGACCGAAAGCCACGGCGTCTATGCCGCCCATATCGCTGGCGGGGCGTCACGGCGGATCAAGCCCTTGTTGCAGGCCGGTGCCAGCGTCGCCTTCGCTTATCGCGCCCGCCATGCCGACCAACTGGGCGCCGCCACCCTTGAAGCGTCCGGTCAATCACCGGACTTGCTTGATGATCCGCTGGGATTACTGGGCCTGCAATGCGCCTGCGCCATGACGCAGACCGTCCTGCCGGAGCGCGAAAGCCAGCCGGGCGCCTATCATGCCTTGTCGGCGCTGATCGGCATCTTTCCCTTCGCGGAAATCTGGCCGGCGGTCTATGTCCGCTACGAAGCCGGCCTGCTGGAGGCCCTGGGGTTCGGACTTGATCTCAGCGCCTGCGCCGTGACCGGTGAACGCGACGAACTGCTCTATGTCAGTCCGAAATCGGGCAGGGCGGTCGGTCGGACAGCCGGTGCGCCCTACAAGGACAAGCTGCTGGCCCTGCCAGGATTCATGCTGTCATCGCAGGGCGGGCTGGCAGAAGGTGACATCGTAAATGGCCTGGAGCTGACCGGATTCTTCCTGGAGCGCCACGTCTTCCATCCGCACAACAAGCCCTTGCCGGACATTCGCCTGCGGTTGAAAGAAACGCTTTCATGCTGAGCGCTTTCTGAAAAGTGTGACGCGGTTTTCAGATTAAAAAGCGCGTCACAAAAACCAGCCTTGCCCCGACTCAGAAGCGTCCTTAAAAACGACCAAACGGTTTGGTAACGGATTATATGCCATAACTTAGTTACGAATCAGGGAGTCGTATTGAGCGTATGCTGCCATTCAGTGAGCAGGACCTGTTAACCGCCAATGTAAATCCGGCCACCGGACTGGCGACGGATTACCTGAACCTGTTCAACGAAGCGATCATGCTGTTTGAAATGGGCCTCGACATGCCGGACATGGCCGAGGAACTGGCCGACTGGAAACGGCGCGGCTATGTTGAGCATTTCGAGAAATCCGGCTTCGAGATGAAGGATGTCGTCATCGCCGCCTATCATCACGCGCCGGCCGATGTCCGTCGTGATTTTGATGAGGTCTGCGATCGCGCCCTGACCGTCTTCAATTCCTCCATAGATATCCTGATGAGTTCCAATCCGGCGGATGCGGCCGCCCATGCCGACCTCAGCGGCCGCCTGGCCGACATGAAGGCGCTGGTTGTGGAAATGGACTCGCACATTCATGGCCGCAGTCCCGCGCACAAGAGCCTGCAAAGCGAAGTCGACGCGCTGTTTTAGGCGTGAACAAATCACATCTGGACGCCGGGCGGGTCTTGTCTTGACTCCTTACAGGCCCTAGTTTGCGGGCATGAGTGATTTAGTGATTCCTGACGGCGGGCGTATTCTTGACGAGCCGATGAGCGATGCGCTCTCGAAGCGTTATCTGGCCTATGCCCTGTCCACCATCATGCACCGGGCGCTGCCCGATGTGCGCGACGGCATGAAACCCGTCCACCGCCGCATCATGTACGCCATGAGCAATATGCGCCTGACGCCCGAAGCGGCGGCGCGCAAATGCGCCAAGGTGGTCGGCGAGGTCATGGGTAATTTCCACCCGCACGGCGACCAGTCGATCTATGACGCGCTCGTTCGCCTGGCGCAGGATTTCGCCCAGCGTTACCAACTGGTCGAAGGCCAGGGTAATTTCGGCAATATCGACGGCGATAACGCCGCCGCCATGCGCTACACCGAATGCCGCCTGACCATCGCCGCCACCCTGCTGCTGGACGGCATCAACGAGGATGCGGTTGATTTCCGCGCCACCTATGACGACCAGGACGAAGAACCGGTGGTCCTGCCGGCCGGCTTCCCCAACCTGCTGGCTAATGGCGCCACCGGCATCGCTGTCGGCATGGCCACCTCGATCCCGCCGCACAATGCCGGCGAACTGATCGACGCCTGTCGCAAGCTGTTGACCAGGCCCGACACCACCACCGAAGAACTGATGGAGTTCATCCCCGGTCCGGATTTCCCGACCGGCGGCATCTGCGTCGAATCGAAGGCGTCGATCCTCGAATCCTACAAGACCGGCCGCGGCTCGATCCGCACCCGCGCCCGCTACGAGGTCGAGGATACCGGCCGTGGCGGCTGGCGCATCATCGTGCGCGAAATCCCGTATTATGTGCAAAAGTCGCGTCTGATCGAACAACTGGCCGACCTGATCGAAAACAAGAAGGCGCCATTGCTCGGTGATGTGCGCGACGAATCGGACGAGGAAATTCGCCTGATCCTTGAGCCGAAATCACGCAATATCGAACCCGAAGTCCTGATGGAGAGCCTGTTCAAGATCTCCGATCTCGAAACGCGGTTCAGCGTCAATATGAATGTGCTCGACGCCACCGGTACACCGCGCGTCATGGGCCTGAAACCCTGCCTGATCGCCTTCCTCGACCACCGCCGCGTCGTGTTGGTGCGCATGTCGAACTGGCGCCTGGATCGTATCGAAAAGCGCCTCCACCTGCTGGACGGCCTGATGATCGCCTTCCTCAATCTCGATGAAGTGATCCGCATCATCCGCGAGGACGAGAAGCCGCGCGACGTCCTGATGGCGCGCTTCAACCTGACCGAATTGCAGGCCGATTATATCCTCGATACCCGTCTGCGTCAGTTGGCGCGGCTGGAGGAAATGACCATTACCGACGAGCACAAGAAGCTCTCGGAAGAACGCGATGGCATCCGTGCCCTGCTGGATAGTGAAAAGCTGCAATGGAAGCGCATCGACCAGCAACTGGTGGAAGTCCGCAAGAAGCTGCCGTCGCCGCGCCGCACCACCTTCATGGATGCGCCGGTCGGCATCGAGATCGCGGCTATCGAGTCCTACCTGCCGAAGGAGCCGATCACCGTCATCCTGTCGGCGCGCGGCTGGATTCGCGCAAGCAAGGGCAAGGTCGAAGATCCGTCCGAACTGAAGTTCAAGGAAGGCGACGAACTGGCCTGGCTGGTGCCGGGTTTCACCACCGACAAGCTGCTGATCCTGACCTCCGATGGCCGTTTCCTGTCGCTCGGTTGCGACAAGCTGCCGTCGGGACGCGGCAATGGCGAACCCTTGCGGCTGATGCTCGATATCGAGGAAAGCGCCAAGATCGTCACCGTCTTCATGATGAAGGCCGGGCAAAAGCGCCTGATGGTGTCGAAGAACGGCTACGGCTTCGTGATGAACGAGGAAGACGCCTTCGCCAACAAGCGCGCCGGCAAGCAGGTGCTCAATGCCGACGGCACCGAAGCCTTCGCGGCACTGGCCGTTACCGGTGATCATGTGATGGTGCTGGGCGAAAACAACAAGCTGCTGGTCTATCCGGTCGGCGAATTGCCGGAAATGGCGCGTGGCAAGGGCGTCAAGCTGCAAGGCTACAAGGATGGCGGCGTCAAGGATATCGCGGTGTTCGACATGGCGGCGGGCGCGGTCTGGTATGACGGCGCCGGCAAGGCGCGTGAGTTCAAGGATGTGAAGGACTATATCGGCCGCCGCGCCACTGTCGGCCGGATCGCCCCGCGCGGACTACGCAAACTACGACTTTAATCCCTTATACCTCCCCAGCTTGCTGGGGAGCCGGGCGGCCGCTGCCGGGGAGACTGCGCCGCCCTTTGCGGCGTGGTGGTGCGGTTTCTTGCTTAACCCATTAATGCCGCATTCAGCCCTTCACATCCGTGAAAATCGGCTGCCAGCCCAGGTCGGTCAGGCTCTCCAGCGGCTGATAGCGCGCTTTGTAATCCATCTTGGGCGAATCCTTGACCCAATAACCGAGATAGACATAGTCATAACCGGCCCGCTCAGCCTGATCGATATGGTCAAGGATGATATAGCGGCCCAGGCTGCGCGACATCAGGTCCGGATCATAGAAGCTGTAAACCAGCGACAGGCCATCATTCAGCGCATCGACCAGCACGCAGGCGACCAGCTTCTCATTTATCCGGTATTCGATCATGTGGGTGCGGACGAGGGTATCCTCGACCATGGCGACCAGATCGGGCCAGCTCATATCCATCATGCCGCCGTCCGGATGGCGCGCCTTCAGGTAGCGTTGCAACAGGTCGAACTGTTCACGGCTGGCCTCGGCCTCGACGAACGCCTTGATGAGATCGGTATTGGCCCTGACCACGCGCCGGTCCGATTTTGACAGGCTGTAACGCTTGACCGGTATGCGTACACTTTGGCAGGCGTGGCAGGTCTGGCAGGCGGGGCGATAGGCGATATTTTGCGACCGGCGGAAACCGATAGCGGAAAGCTGGTCGTTGACGTTGATGGCTTCGAGCGGCGGCAGGTGAACAAAGACCTTGCGTTCCTCCTGACCGGGCAGGTAGGGGCATGGACCGGGGATGGTCAGATAATATCTGAGCTTTCGACCTGGAAAGTGCTCACTCATCTTACGCCGTAACCAAATGCCTGTATTCGCACGGACGATACCGCCGTCACAGTTTGAACCTAAAACGCGTTAACCGGCAAGCGCAAATCCCAAAAACTATTGTGGAAGTACGGGCGCTTCCCGCAAAAGCACAATAGCGATGCGGCGATTGCCGGCCAGGGATGGATCATCCGGATAAAGCGGCTCTTTCGCCGCTTTGCCGGAAACCTGCGCGATCCGGTCCTGGTCGACGCCGGCCCCTTGCAAAATGGCGCGCGAGGCATCGGCCCGGGCGCTGGAAAGTGACCAGTCACGCGGATTTTGCCCGCCCTGTCCGAGTGAACCGCTGGTATGACCAGTGATCGAGATACGATTCGGCAATTGGCTGATCACCCTGGCGACGGCGCGGAGCAGGATCCTGGCGCGATCGTTCGGCTGGGTTGAGTTTTCGTTGAACATCGAGCGGCCTTCCTGATCGATCAATTGAATGCGCAGGCCTTCCGGCGTCTGATCAACCAGAATATTCTTCGACAGCTCGGCCAGTTCCGGCATGTCCTGCAAGGCCTGGCGCAGAGATTCCGCGGCGCTCTGGAAGGATTGCTGTTCGCGGCGCTGGGCGTCGGATTCCTGGGCGGTGTCCGCCGTCGCGCCAGCGCCCTTGGTCTCCGTCGCCATGCCGTCGCTATCCTGGGTTTCGGGCGGCTTGGGCGCCATCTGGTCGATGAAGGACATGGTGCCTTCGTTCTTGTCACCGTCCTTGCCAAGCGCCTGCCCGCCGAGAATGCCGCCCGACCCGGAAGTCGATTGCGACACATTGGCCGGCGCGAAATAATCGGCGACGCCGCGTTTTTGTTCGGGTGAGGTGGTGTTGATCAGCCACAACAACAGGAAAAAGGCCATCATGGCGGTCACGAAATCGGCGTAGGCCACCTTCCAGGCGCCGCCGTGGTGGCCGCCACCGATGACTTTCTTGACTTTCTTGATGACGACGGGGGCGTCGCGGCTGGCCATGAATGAATGCTCTCGTAAAACCTGGCTTCAGCCTAGCCGAAGTAACGTTAATAGCATGTTTAGAGATGCTGCCGGCGACGACTTTTATGGAAAAATCCCCGGCAGGAGTTGCTTTGCCGCGCTGTGTCATTTACCTCGATAGACATGGACTTGAAACACACCGAGACGGGCATGGACAAGAAGGCATTGCGGCACGCTATGGGGGGCTTCGCCACCGGAGTCTGTGTTATTACGGTCGCCGATCCCGATCATGTCGATGGGCATGTGGTCGGCCTGACCGCCAATTCCTTCAGCTCGGTATCGCTCGATCCACCCCTGGTGCAGTGGTGCCTCGATCTCAAGGCCCATCGCTACGATCTGTACGCCAAGGCGCAGACATTTGGCATCAATATCCTCAGCGCCGACCATGAAGCCCTTTCGCGCCGGTTTGCCCGCGAAAATGCCCATATCGTGCCGGCGGAAGACCTGACCAGCCCGCTTGCTCCCCTGAAACTCAAGGAAGTTGTCGGCTATTTCGCCTGTGACCTGTATGAGTCACGCCTGGTCGGCGATCATCTGGTCATTGTCGGCGAGGTCAAACATTTCGAAACCGATCCGGCCCAGCCGGGACTGACCTTCTTCAAGGGACGGTACGGACAGATTGGCAAATAAGACAGGAGTGGCGTTATGAGGCTTTGTTTCGCGGGATTGGGGATCATGGGCGCGCCGATGGCGGGCCATCTGGTCAAGGCCGGTTATAAGGTCACCGGCTTCAACCGTACCCATCAAAAGGCGCTCGATTGGGCAAAAGAATACGGTATGCACGCCGAAGCCACGTTGGGCACGGCCCTGTTGGGCGCCGAGGCCCTGATCCTGTGCGTGGGACGTGATGAGGATGTCCGCCAGGCGGTGCTGAATGCGATTTCTCATATGAAGCCGGGCTCACTGATCATCGACCATACCACCACATCGGCGAAACTATCGCGTGAACTGGCGGCTGTATGCGCCGAAAAACACATCATTTTTTATGACGCGCCGGTGTCCGGCGGCCAGGCGGGCGCGGTCAATGGCCAGTTGTCGATCATGGTCGGCGGCGATGAGGCGCGTTACGCCGAGGTCGTCGAACTGACCAAATCATACACCAAGTCGATTACCCGCCTGGGCGAGGCCGGCGCCGGTCAGATGGCCAAGATGGCCAACCAGATCGCCATCGCCGGCGCGGTTCAGGGCGTGGCCGAGGCCCTGCACTTTACTAAATGCGCCGGTCTCGATCCGGACCTGGTGTTCAACGCTATTTCAGCCGGCGCGGCCGGTTCCTGGCAGATGTCGAACCGCTGGGCCACCATGGCGAAAGACGAATATGACTTCGGCTTTGCGGTGGACTGGATGCGCAAGGATCTCGGCATCGCGCTTGATGAGGCGCGGGCCAATGGCGCGCATCTGTCCGTCGCCGCGCTGGTCGATCAGTTCTACAGCGAAGTTCAGGCAATGGGCGGCGAACGCTGGGATACCTCCTCGCTCCACGCCCGTCTGGAAGCCCGCCGCAAACCTTAGTTCAAGGTCGCGGCGCGTTCGACATAGCGCTGCAAGGTGCGGCTGTAGCTGTCATCGAACTGGATGACGCTGATTTCATCGAACGGGCAATCGAGCGTTTCCGCGATCCAGTTGCCGCCGGGATCGACGCCTTTCAGGTCAACGCTGTCCTTGTGAATGGCCTCGACCTGTCCGACATCGGCATCTTCTTCGAGCGACACGACGACGAACTTGTTCTTGAATTTCAGTGACTTGAAAAGCTCTTCGTAACTGCCGAGCTTGACCCAGCTATAGCGTTTCGTGCGTTTGACGCTGTTGAAGTCGAGAATTTTCAACTGATCTTCGTGAAATTCCGAGACGTCGCACTCCTCGACATTTTCCACCGGCACGATCAGCGCGCCGACGTCCTGCCATTCATGGATCGCCTGGAGCAGGACGAAAGCCTTGCTCAAGCCGACCACAAAACCCTCGTGGCCGCCTTCTGCCAATCCCAGACGCACATAGGTGCCCTGGTCGTAGGCCTGTTGCAGGTCTTTGCGGGTATCTCCGGATACGGTCATGATTTAGGCTTTCAAAAGTTCGGCGACGTGTTTGGCGAAATAGGTGAGGATGCCGGAAGCGCCGGCGCGCTTGAAGGCCAGCAGGGTTTCCATGACGCCGCGGTCGTGATCCATATAGCCGGCATTCACCGCTGCCTTGATCATCGCATATTCGCCGCTGACCTGATAGACGAAGGTCGGCACCTTGAAGGTATCCGAAACGCGCTGGACGATATCGAGATAGGGCAGGCCGGGCTTGACCATCACCATATCGGCGCCCTCGCTGATATCGATGGCGACCTCACGCAGGGCTTCCTCTGTATTGGCCGAATCCATCTGGTAGGTCTTCTTGTCGCCCTTCAAGGCTTTCACACCGATGGCGTCGCGGTAGGGGCCGTAGAAGGCCGAGGCGTATTTGGCGGCGTAAGACATGATCATCGTGTCGTGGTGGCCGGCGGCTTCCAGCGCGCTGCGGATGGCGCCGATGCGGCCGTCCATCATGTCGGAAGGCGCCAGAATATCGGCGCCGCCGGCAGTCAGCGCCAGCGACTGCTGAACCAGCATCTCGATGGTGGCGTCGTTATGGATCTTGCCGTCTATCAGCAGGCCGTCATGGCCGTGATCGGTATAGGGATCGAGCGCAATATCGACCAGCAGACCGATATCCGGCACGGCCGCCTTGATGGCGCGGCAGGTCTGGACGATCAGGCCTTCGGGGTCGATGGCGGCCCTGGCGTCAGAGGTGCGGATTTTCTCATTGAGGTGAGGAAACAGCGCTATGACATTGATTCCCAAGGCTCTAGCCTCACGCGCTTCCTTTACCGCCTCGGCGATACTCAGGCGATCGACGCCCTGTAAGGAACCGATCGCGTCGCGCGCCTTGTCCTGATCGTGGACGAAGATCGGCCAGATCAGATCGGAGACATGCAGGCGGTTTTCCGCCACCAGATCGCGTATCCATGGCGCCTGGCGCAAACGCCGCGGGCGACCGGCAGGATAGGGGGCAAGGATTGGGTTGAAGGTCATGACTATATTCTCAAATGTATAGTCGGAGCATTAGGCCGATTAGCTGTTTGCTTCAAGAGAATCTCCTCCCGATGATAATGGGGAGGTGGCGCGCAGCGCCGGAGGGGCGCCCCTCCGTCATTTGCTACGCAAATGCCACCTCCCCACTTCGTAGGGAGGAGGAAGCGAACTCAGCACTTAGGTCGACAAATTGTTTGCCGACCTGTAAAAGAACGACAAGGCATCTGGGCGATATCGATGGGGGGAAACTATGAAAAAGCGTCCAATATTACTACTGATGATATGCGTAGTCATGGGACTTATAGCGCTGTTCACGCTAAATGCGCAGTTCAGGCAGTCGACAATCATGATGAGTTTGGTCATTTATTCTGAAATTACCAAACCGAATGATGCCATCACACGCACGATCCGGAACGGCAGTAATGAATGGGGAGCGGCGATTGAACTGACACCCAAACCCTTCAAGAAAGGCGATGCGGATGACGATATTCTTCGTCAGTTGTCGAAGGCAAAATATACGGTAGACACAGACAAAAGCTTTTCCTGGCGCAAGCCCAGGTCGTTTCCGGCGGGTAGCCAATTTTATGAGCGGTCCGTCGAGGGACTGCCTTGTTCCGTACATTTTGAAGTTGTTGTGCGGTTTGACGATCAACATCGTTTGTTGGAGGCTTGGGGCACGGAGGATGAGGCGGGCTGTCTGTAATCAGGAGAGAGCTGTCGCCATATCCTTCAAAGTCTCGACCGTATTGAGATTGCGGGCGGTCATATCGGCCGTGATGGCGCGGCCGATCTTCTCGGACATCTTCGAGCGGCCTATGCCTTCCGGTGCGTAGAGATACATCAATTCGTCAGTAACTTCATAGGCTTCGCTATCGGCCTTCAAGCTATCCAGCAGGTCACGATCAACCTTCGACGGCGGCGCCTTGAAGAAGAAGACGTGCTGCGCCTTGCCCTTATGCTCATGGTCGCGGAACGGATTTTCCGCCAGCACCTTTTCCAGATGGGCCAGCGTGATCAGGAAAATTGACGGACGGAGACCGAAGCCGGTCTCTACCAGATCGCCGATCAGGGCCTCCAGTGTCGCCTCCGCGAGATCGGAACGAAACAGTACATTGCCGCTGGCGATATAGGTCTTCACCTCGGTCATACCGGCCTCCAGCATAACCTTGGTCAGTTCCTTCATCGACAGCTTGTTATTGCCGCCGACATTGATGCCGCGAAACAGGCAGATCCAGACTTTCGACACGACATCCTCCAAACTGCGACAATCTGCGCATGGTCTCTCAGGTAAATTCACTGGAATTTGGAATGAATTTGCCACAATGTCATTTTGAATATCTCAGGCGGGTTATTTTACCCCCCGAAGACTTGAATAGACCGGGCGAAAAGGCTATTTCGCAAACAGATACGCGGCTTTTCGGTTACGCCGTCGGAGTTTGATATGAACTATAATGCCGCTTTCGAGGCCGCTGTAGAAGCTGTTCGCGCCGAAGGGCGCTATCGCGTGTTCGCCAATCTCAAGCGTCATGCCGGCCAGTTTCCGCGCGCCACATGGATAAAGGAAGACGGCACAGAGCAGGACGTCACCGTCTGGTGCTCCAACGATTATCTCGGTCAGGGCCAAAATCCGGTCGTTATGCAGGCCATGCACGAGGCCATCGACGCGGTCGGTTCCGGTTCGGGCGGCACGCGCAATATCTCCGGCACCACCTTCTATCATAACCAGCTCGAAGCCGAACTGGCCGACCTGCACCAGAAGGAAGCCGCGCTGGTCTTTACCTCCGGCTATGTCGCCAATGAAGCGACCCTGACGACGCTTTACAAGATTCTGCCGGGCCTGATCATCTTCTCGGATGCGCTGAATCATGCCTCGATGATCGCCGGCATCCGCAATGGCGGCGGCGAACGCCATGTGTTCCGTCACAACGACCTCGAACACCTTGAAGAGCTGCTGCGCGCCGCGCCGGCCAATGCGCCGAAGCTGATCGCGTTCGAGTCCGTCTATTCTATGGACGGCGATATCTCCGATATCCGCGGCACGGTGGCCCTGGCGAAAAAATATGGCGCCCTGTCCTATATCGATGAAGTTCACGCCGTTGGCCTCTATGGCGAACGCGGGGCAGGGGTCGCCGAACGCGACGGCATCATGGGCGAGATCGACATCATCGAAGGTACGCTTGGCAAGGCGTTCGGCATGATGGGCGGCTATATCGCCGGCACCTCGGCCATGGTCGATGCGCTGCGCCTGTGGGCCGCGGGCTTCATCTTCACCACCTCGCTGCCGCCCGCCATCATGGCCGGCGCCGCGGCTTCGGTGAAGTACCTGAAAGAACATAACGAAAAGCGCATAGCCCATCAGGAGCGCGCGCAATCGCTGCTGAAAAAGCTGCGCGCCGTCGGCATCGCCACCTTCCCGACGCAATCGCATATCGTGCCGGTGCTGGTCGGCAACGCTGTCCACTGCAAGATGGTCTCGGACATGCTGCTCAATGATTTCGGCATCTATGTCCAGCCGATCAACTACCCGACCGTGCCGAAGGGCACCGAGCGCCTGCGCTTCACGCCGTCGCCGGATCATACGGACGAGATGATGGACCACCTGGTTGATTCCATGGATCAGCTCTGGACCATGTGCAATGTGGCGCGCCTGCCGGCGGTCGCCTGACCGGAAGCGGCCTTTCTTTAGCAAGAGACGTGATCCACGGATAACCACAGATAGCAGGTTGGACACATGGCGCTCAAGCGGATGGACAACGTAGGCATCGTCGTCGATGACCTCGAAGAGACGATTGATTTCTTTCGTGAGATCGGCCTCGAACTCGAAGGGCGGGCCACGATCGAAGGAGAATGGGCCGGACGTGTCACCGGACTGGGCGATCAGCATGTCGAGATCGCCATGATGCGCACGCCTGACGGCCACAGCCGGCTCGAACTCTCCCGCTTCCTCACGCCGCCTGTTGTCTCGGATCACAGAAATGCCCCGGTCAACGCCCTGGGCTACCTCCGCGTTATGTTCGCCGTGGACGACCTCAATGAGACGCTTGAAAGACTTTACAGGCGCGGTACGCAGCTTGAGGGTGAAGTCGTCGACTATCAAGGTGTGTACCGGCTCTGCTACATCCGCGGACCGGGCGGGCTTCTCATCGGACTTGCCCAGGAACTTGGCTGAGCGCGATACGAAGATTGATCATGTCCAAATCTGCGCCGGTCTGCCGGTAGACCTTCACTTGCCACAGGCCCGGAGTTGCGGCAAACTCACGCCATGTCCGAAATCTATATCGAGATGCAGCGGAAGGGCGCTTACCTGAAGGTTACGGCGATCGATGCCGCGACCGGCGAAGAAGCCACGGCCATGGGGCCGGTCAATGACCCGGAAGGCGTCAAGCGGCTGGCCATTCTCAAGCTGAAAAACAAGCTGGGCCTCACCGCCACCCAAAAACCGCCTTCGTCAGGGCGCGGTACGCTGGTTTAACGCAAACTGGCTTAAAAACCTTGCCTCGCGCTGGCTATAAGCGTAAACGCTCCCCATATCCCCCTTATCCTTCCTCCAGCACAGGAAACGCTCCCTTGAACGCACCCGCGAACACCGCCTCCTTCATTCCGCAAGGTTATTTCAACGACGATCTCGCCACCGCCGACTCCGAAGTCATGGCGGCGATCAAGGGCGAACTGCACCGCCAGCAGGACCAGATCGAACTGATCGCCTCGGAAAACATTGTCTCCAGGGCTGTGCTCGAAGCGCAAGGCTCGGTGCTCACCAACAAGTACGCCGAAGGCTATCCCGGCCGCCGCTACTATGGTGGCTGCGAATACGCCGATGACGTGGAACGCCTCGCCATCGAACGCGCCAAAAAGCTGTTCAACTGTGCCTTCGCCAACGTTCAGCCGCACTCCGGCGCCCAGGCCAACCAGGCCGTTTTCTTCTCGCTGCTCCAGCCGGGCGATACCTATATGGGCATGGATCTGGCCTGCGGCGGTCACCTGACGCACGGTTCGCCCGCCAACCAGTCGGGCAAGTGGTTCAACGTCGTGCCCTACGGCGTGACGCGTGACACCAATGTCATCGACATGGAGCAGGTCAACGACCTGGCCCAGCAGCACAAGCCGAAGCTGATCATCGCCGGCGCTTCCAACTACAGCCGCCACATCGATTTCAAGCGCTTCCGCGAGATCGCCGATTCGGTTGGCGCCTATCTGTTCGTCGACATGGCCCACTATGCCGGTCTGGTCGCTGGCGGCGTCTATCCCGATCCGCTGCCGCACGCCCACGTCGTCACCACCACCACGCACAAGACCCTGCGCGGCCCGCGCGGCGGCCTGATCCTGTCGAACGACGAAGCCCTCGGCAAGAAGATCAACTCGTCGGTCTTCCCCGGCCTGCAAGGTGGCCCCCTGATGCACGTCATCGCCGGCAAGGCCGTGGCCTTCGGTGAAGCGCTGCAACCGGAATTCAAGGCCTATGCCAGACAGGTCATCCTCAATGCGCAGGCCCTGGCCCAAACGCTGGTCGAACGTGGCCTCGCCATCGTCACCGGCGGCACTGACAGCCACGTCATGTCGGTCGATCTGCGTCCGAAGGGCCAGAACGGCAAGGATACGGAAGCCGCACTGGAAGCGGCCTTCATCACCTGCAACAAGAACGGCATTCCGTTCGATGACAAGCCCTTCACCATTACGTCAGGCGTCCGTCTTGGCACGCCGGCCGGCACGACCCGTGGCTTCCGCGAGGCTGAATTCATCACCATCGGCAACCTGATCGCCGACGTGGTGGACGGCATGGCGGCCAATGGCGGCCAGCCCGATCTGGCCGTTCAGGAAAAGGTGCGCGCCAAGGTCCTGATGCTGACCAAGCAATTCCCTATTTACGCATAAGGAAACCGGATGCGTTGTCCCTTTTGCGGAAACCTTGAGACCCAGGTGAAGGATTCCCGCCCGTCGGAAGACGGCGCGGCGATCCGTCGCCGCCGGTCGTGCTCGGAATGTGGCGGGCGTTTCACCACGTTCGAGCGCGTGCAGTTGCGCGATCTCATGGTGGTCAAGCGGTCGGGACGACGCACACCTTTCGATCGTGAAAAGCTGGAACGCTCGGTCGCCATCGCCATGCGCAAGCGGCCGGTCGATCAGGACCGTATCGACCGCATGGTATCGGGAATAGTTCGGCAACTGGAAAGCATGGGCGAGACAGATATCCCGTCGGATACGGTCGGCGGACTGGTGATGGACGCGCTGAAATCGCTCGATGTCGTCGCCTATGTGCGTTACGCCTCGGTCTATCGTGATTTCCGCGAAACCTCTGACTTCGCCAAGTTCCTCGGCGCTGAGGGGCTGAACAACGATGTGCTGAGCGATCCGGCGGAAATCAAGCAGGGGCTGGGCGAGCAGGATATTTCGCCATCAGATGATGCGTGATCGGCCTGTGAAGGCCCCGCATATCTTCTCGTACCTCCCCAGCTTGCTGGGGTTTGGCGCCAGCGAACGTATAGCGTTCGCCAGTCATGGGGCCGCGCCGTTCTTACGGCGGGGTAGTGGGGTGTCTTCCTTATGACCCGCCCGCAAATTACCCTCAAACTCGCCACCACGCTCGACGGCCGGATCGCCACGGCGTCCGGACAAAGCAAGTGGATCACCGGCGAGGAAGCGCGGCGCGTGGTTCACGAACTGCGCGGCGGCCATGATGCGGTGCTGGTCGGGATCGAAACGGTATTGAAGGACGATCCCGAACTCACTGTCCGCCTGCCCAATTATGAAGGCTATCAACCCGCCCGCATCGTCCTCGATTCCCGTTCGCGCCTGCCGATGTCGTCCAAACTGGTCCAGACCGCGCGGGTCATCCCGACCTATGTGGTGACGACGACCGATATCACTGGTGAAATGCAATCATTGGGGGTCAGGGCGCTGAAAGTGCCGTCGAAGCACCAGCGTGTCGATCTTGAAGCGGCGCTGGAGGCGATCAGCGCGGCGGGAATCGAGCGCCTGTTCGTCGAAGGCGGCGGCGTGATCGCCACGGCTTTTCTGCGCGCCGGCTTTGTCGATCGTCTTGAATGGTTTCGCTCGGCCACCATCTTGGGCGGAGACGCCCGGCCGGTGATCGGGCACCTGAATATTGACGATATCAACCGCATGGTGCGTTTCACGCGCCTGGGCGTCCAGTCGGTCGGCGACGACCTCTGGGAAACCTATGAACTGATCTGAGGACTGAACGTTGTTTACCGGTATTATTTCCAGCATGGGGACGGTTGAAACCCTGATCAGATCGGACGCCGGCGTGCGCCTGACCATGCATGTCGATTTCGATCTCGATGATGTCGAGATTGGCGCCTCGATCAGCCATGCCGGCTGCTGCCTGACCGTGGTATCCAAGCAGGGCCGCAGCTACGATCTCGATGTTTCCAACGAAACCCTCAGCCTGACCAGTCTCGGCCGATGGCAGGAAGGCTCGAAGGTCAATATCGAGCGCGCCCTGAAGATCGGCGATGAACTGGGCGGCCATATCGTTTCCGGCCATGTTGATGGTTTGGCGAAACTGGTCAGCGTGAAGCAGGATGGCGACAGCTACCGCCTGACTTTCGAGGCCCCGGCGCCGCTGCATCGCTTTATCGCCCCGAAAGGCTCCGTCGCGCTCGATGGAATCTCCCTGACCGTCAACGAGGTCGAGGGCAACACCTTCGGCGTCAACATCATTCCCCACACATGGCTGCATACAACCTTGTCGAAAACGACCGTCGGTGACAGCGTAAACCTTGAGGTTGACCGCCTGGCGCGCTATGCCGCTCGCTGGTTTGAAACAGACAGCTCTCAAGCAGCGAAGCGGTAGGGCAATAAAGAGTAATAAAATGTCTCTCAACAAGATCACTACCGATTTGGGCGCCAATCCGGATTACGACAGCCCGATATCCTCGATCGACGATATCCTGGAGGACGCCCGCAATGGCCGGCCTTATATCCTGGTCGATGCCGAGGATCGCGAGAACGAGGGCGATGTCGTCATTCCGGCCCAGATGGCGACACCTGACATCATCAACTTCATGGCGCGGTTCGCCCGCGGCCTGATCTGCCTGTCAATCACCGGTGAGCGCGCCAAGACCCTGCGCCTGCCGCCGATGGTGCATGATAACGGCGCGCGCAACGGCACGGCCTTCACGGTGTCGATCGAAGCCAAGGATGGCATCTCGACCGGTATTTCTCCGAAGGACCGCGCCCACACCATTGCCGTGGCCATCGACCCGACCAAGGATTCGCGCGATATCGTCTCGCCGGGCCACGTCTTCCCGCTGGTGGCGCGTGACGGCGGCGTACTGGTCCGCGCCGGCCATACCGAGGCCGCCGTTGATATCTCGCGCATGGCCGGCCTCTATCCCGCCGGCGTGATCTGCGAGATCATCAATGATGACGGCACGATGGCCCGCCTGCCGGACCTGATCAAGTTCGCCCAGACTCACGGCATGAAGATCGGCACCATCGCCGACCTGATCGCCTATCGCCGTCGTACCGAACGCTTTGTCGAGCGTGTGCTCGACCGGCCATTCGACAGTGAGTGGGGCGGCCAGTTCCGCCTGATGATCTATCGCAACCAGCTCGACGACTCCGAGCACCTGGCCCTGGTCAAGGCGCAGCCGTCACCCAGCAAACCGACCCTGGTGCGTATGCACCAGCTCGATATCGCCTCCGATGTGCTGGGCGGCAAAGGCGGCGGTTTCCGCAGTCATCAGGTGCAAAAGGCCATGCAGATCCTGGCCGATCATAACGGGCCGGCGGTCATGGTGCTGCTGCGCGATCCCGATCCGAAGGTGCTCTCCAGCCGTTTTGGCGCCGATGCTGCCGTCGACCCCAGCCCGCGCGGCCTGCGTGACTATGGCGTCGGCGCGCAGATACTGCTCGATCTCGGCGTCCGTGACATGATCGCCCTGTCCGGCACCCGTCCCAAGCCGACGGCGCTGGAAGGTTACGGCCTGAGCATCATCGACTGGCAAACTTTATAGATTTTGCTTTTTCAGGAAGGCATAAGGGCGTATTGACCTGCCTTCACGCCTTTTGAGGACGACTCGCTTTGACCATTGAAACCCCGCTCCGCATCCTGATCGTCGAGAGCCGCTTTTACGACGACATTGCCGATGAGCTTCTGGCCGGCGCCAAAGACGCCCTGACCGCGCTTGGCGCGGAATACGATGTGGTGACGGTGCCGGGCGCGTTTGAAATCCCCGCCGCCATCGCTATGGCCGAGGATGCCGCGCACCGTCCGATGGGCCGCGCTTATGACGGCTATGTGGCGCTCGGCTGCGTCATCCGCGGCGACACCACCCATTACGATTATGTCTGTAACGAATCCGCCCGCGGCCTGATGGATCTCAGCTACAAGCAGCGCCTGGCTATCGGCTACGGCATCCTGACGGTCGAGGACGAAGAGCAGGCCTGGGTGCGCGCGCGCCGCTCAGAAGGCGACAAGGGCGGCACGGTCGCCAAGGTGTGCCTGACTATGATCGGCCTGCACAAGACCCTGGTGGATGGCAGCCAATGAGCGAGCAGCCCCCCCCCAAGCCGACAAGCCTCAAGGCGGTTATCGAGCATTTGAACGCCAAGGAAACCGAAGCCCGGTCGTTGTCTAACAAGGACAAGCGCGCCCGCACCGTGGCCCGTCTGGTGCTGGTCCAGGCCTTGTATCAGCTTGAAATCACCGGCGCCGGCGTCGAAACCGTGATCAAGGAATTCTCCGACTACCGTTTTGACGGCGATCTCGAAGGCGAACCGCTGGCGGCCGCCGATGAGGCCTTTTTCGCCGAGGGCGCACGCACCATCGTCAAGGAACAGGCGGTCATCGATCCGCTGATCGTGGGGCGCCTGGCGTCCGGCTGGCGCATAGAGCGTCTGGATTCGACGGTCCGCGCCATCCTGCGCGCCGGGACGTGGGAATTGAAATTCCGTCCGGATATCGGCTTGCAGGTGATCATCAATGAATATGTCGAGATCGCCCGCGCCTTCTACGGCGAAACCGAAGCGCGTTTTGTCAATGGTGCGCTCGACGGCATAGCAGCGGATATACGCAAGTAGGCGAATTTTCACGGAAAATTTTATCGTAAAATAGCCGGTTACGTGCATGATGCGGTGCGGTATGCGTGAGGGCCAGACATGAGCGAACACGACGAATTCTCCATCATCGACCAATTGTTCAAACCGCTGGCGGGCCTGAGCCGTGAGGCGAGGGGCCTGATCGATGATGTTGCCGTTATCCCCGGTGATTCCGCGTATGATTTGGTCGTCAATACCGACGCCCTGGTCGCCGGCGTCCATTTTTTCGAACACGATCCGCTCGATCTGGTGGCGCGCAAGCTGATGCGCGTCAATCTCTCCGATATCGTCGCCAAGGGGGCCAAGCCCTACGGTTATCAGTTGCTCACGGCATGGCCGCGCGGCACATCCTATGCCAATAAGGCCGATTTCGTGCGGGGATTGAAAATCGATCAGGACCGCTTCGGCCTCAGCCTGTTCGGTGGCGATACGGTCTCGACCGACGGCCCCCTGATGGTCTCGATGACGTTGTTTGGCAAGGTGCCCGCCGGCAAGGCGCTTTCAAGGCTGGGCGCAAAACCCGGCGACAAGGTGCTGGTAAGCGGCTATATAGGCCAGGGATATCTTGGCCTGAAAGCCCTGCAGGGGCAGCTACTCGGCCTGTCGCACGAAGATATTAACGAGGTTATCAGCGCCTATCACCTGCCGGAAATCCGCACCGACCTGATCCCCGTCATCCGCGACCATGCCCGCAGCGCCATGGACATCTCCGACGGCCTGCTGGCCGATGCCAACCACCTGGCGCGCGCCAATAAGTTGATGATCCGGCTCGATCTCAACCGGGTGCCGACCTCGCTGGCGGCGCGCTCGGCCATCGCCGCTGGCATGAACCCGGTCGAACTGGTCACCGGCGGCGATGATTACCAGATCCTTTGCACCGCCGATGAACTGGGCGCCAAGGCGTTGATCATGGCGGGGTTTTACGAAATAGGCACATGCCTGGGATTGTCCGATGACACGCCTGCCGGCGCGGAACTATGGGCCGACGATCGTCGCCTTGACGTGGCGAAAAAAGGGTTCACGCATCCTTTGTGACGAGGGAAGCCTGGAAAAGCAGGTTCTGTATGCCATTACCGAATTTCTTTAGTGAAATTTTATAAAAACCATCCGATTTCCGCAGTCTGTCCACATTGTCCGTAAGTGATATCAGGCATAGCGATTTATATCGATCTGCGCCGGACATTCGTCTGGACGCGCGGCCTGACACAACTGGGCCGCAGCAGCGAGATCTGGGAGGTAATCTGAGATGAAGTCCGTTTTGAAAACAGGCCTGTTGCTTGGTCTGGCGTCTGCCCTCGCCATTCCGGCTATTGCTGCGGCGCAGGATCGTGACCTGCGCGGTTATGACGGTTATTGCTATGCCAAAAAGAAAGAAGCCCAGACAAACGGCACCATTATCGGCGCGGTGATTGGCGGCCTTGTTGGCAGCCAGATTTCCAAGAACGAACGCGGCCTCGGCACGGTTGGCGGCGCGGTGGTCGGTGGCGTGATCGGCAACAATGTCGGCAAGTCGAGCGTCAAATGCTACAACGGCGAATACTATTCCTACCAGGGCGCCTATTACGATCCGGCCCCGCCGCCTCGCGGCTACACGGTCGTCTATTACAAGGAGCGCCCGCCGCAGGATCGCTATCAGCACGTCTATTATGACCGCTACCGCCACGCCACGCCGCCGCCCTACGCCTATGGCGACGCCTGGCGCAACGACAACGACAATCCCTATGGCTGGCGCGACAAGGATGGTCACTGGCACGACGGCCGCAATAAGGGCAACAAGCATAGAGATAAGCACAACAACCGCTAAGTTTAAGCCCTCCGGTTACGCCGGAGGGCTTTTCATTCAGGCGTTATCAACCATTCTGCGCCAGAATCGGCGCATGAAACCTGATCGTCGTTATTTTCTGGGCGCTGCCGCCGCCTGCCTCTGCCTGTCTGCCATGCCTGCCCTGGCCAGTGAAGGCGCGGCGGCGAAAAAGGCCGGCAATGCCTCGGTTCAGTTGGGCGCGGTCGCTATTCCGGTCAGCGTTGACGGCAAGCTGGTCAATTACATATTTCTCAATATCCGCATCAACCTGACCATGACGGCCGACGAGGCCGGGGTCCGCGACAAGGAACCCTATTTCCGCGACGCCTTGGTCCGGACGGCTTCGCGGATATCGTTTGCGCAGACGGGCAAGGATTATCTGCTCGATGAACCGCGCTTCAAACAGGTCATGACCGTCGAATGGACGAAGATTACCGGACCCGGCGTGATTAAATCGATCGATATTCTTAGACAAAGCCCGAAACGTCATCCGAACTGACGGATATCCCCCGCAGGTTGTGTTGCGGTGCGTTTGTCATAACTTCCTGAATTTACATGCTATAAGTATTCGCGCTCCCGCATTGCAGCATTCGCGGATTGAAAGCCCTTGTATTATAATGGGTTTCGCTGACATCAAGCCTTGAAACTCAGATAAACATTTGGCACTCTCCGCCACAATCGAAAAATAAGGCACTGTATTTTGTCTTCTTTTTGATTCCCGAAATGGGGGCGGCAGAGTCTGCGCGTCCCTCAAATATAAAGACACAGGGGTTACATTATGAATATTGCTTTGATGCTGGCCATCGCGGCTGGCATACTTGGCCTGTTGTATGGCGTCGTCCAGGCTTTCGGCCTGATGAAGGCCAGTGCGGGCAATGCGCGTATGCAGGAAATCGCCGCGGCGATTCAGGAAGGGGCCGCGGCCTACCTCAAACGCCAGTACACCACCATCGCCATGGTCGGCGTGGTCATTTTCATTCTCGCCTTTATCTTTCTCGGCCCCCTTTCGGCGGTTGGTTTCCTGATCGGTTCGGTGCTTTCGGGCGCTGCCGGTTACGCCGGTATGCTGATTTCGGTGCGGGCAAACGTCCGCACGGCGCAGGCGGCCTCTGAAAGCCTCGCCAAGGGGCTGAAACTGGCCTTTAATGCGGGCGCCATCACCGGCATGTTCGTGGCCGGCGGCGCACTGCTCGGCGTGGCGGGCTATTACGCTTTCCTGACCGGCCCGATGGGGCTGGCCGCGCATGACCGCGACCTGATCAACGCCCTGGTGTCGCTTGGTTTCGGCGCGTCGCTGATCTCCATCTTCGCCCGTCTCGGCGGCGGTATCTTCACCAAGGGTGCGGATGTCGGCGGCGATATGGTCGGCAAGGTCGAGGCCGGTATTCCGGAAGATGATCCCCGCAATCCCGCCACTATCGCCGATAACGTCGGCGATAATGTCGGCGACTGCGCCGGCATGGCGGCCGATCTGTTCGAGACCTATGCGGTGACCACGGTCGCCACCATGGTTCTGGCGGCCATCTTCTTCAATGACACCCCCTATGTCGGCATGATGATGCTGCTGCCGCTGGTGATTTGCGGCGTCTGTATCTTCACCTCGATCATCGGCACCTTCTTTGTCCGTCTGGGCAAGGACAACAACATCATGAACGCCCTCTACAAGGGCCTGATCGCTACCGGACTGCTGTCGATTGTCGCGCTGGCGGCGGTCATCAAGTATCTGCCGGGCCTCGGCTTCGATACACCGTTCGAATACGTTTCGGCCGGCACCACCTTCCACTTCACCGGCATGACGCTGTTCTATTGCGGCCTTGTCGGGCTGGCGGTGACGGCGGGCTTTATCGTCGTGACCGAGTACTACACGGCCACCGGCAAGCGTCCGGTCGTCTCCATTGCACAGGCCTCGGTCACCGGCCACGGCACCAACGTCATCCAGGGCCTCGCGGTCTCGATGGAAGCGACGGCGGTGCCGGCGCTGATCATCGTGGCTGGCATCATCGGCTGTTACCTGCTGGCGGGTCTCTTCGGCATCGCCATCGCCACCACCACCATGCTGGCCCTGGCCGGTATGATCGTGGCGCTCGACGCCTTCGGTCCGGTGACGGACAACGCCGGCGGTATCGCCGAAATGGCTGGTCTGCCGCCGGAAGTGCGCCACACCACGGATGCGCTCGATGCGGTCGGCAACACCACCAAGGCCGTCACCAAGGGCTATGCCATTGGCTCCGCTGGTCTTGGCGCTTTGGTGCTGTTCGCCGCCTATACCTCGGACCTGAAGTACTTTGCTGGTCTGCCGGATGCCCCGGCCATCTTCCAGGGACTGGGCAACCTGACCTTCTCGCTGTCGTCGCCGTGGGTCGTTATCGGCCTGCTGATCGGTGGCCTGCTGCCGTATCTCTTCGGCGGCATGGGCATGACGGCGGTTGGCCGCGCGGCCCAGGCCGTTGTGGAAGAAGTGCGCAAGCAGTTCCGCGAAGATCCCGGCATCATGGCGGGCACCTCTAGGCCGAACTATGGCCGGGCGGTCGATATGCTGACCAAGGCGGCGATCCGCGAAATGATCATCCCGTCCTTGCTGCCGGTACTGTCGCCGATCGCGCTGTTCGTCATCGTCTACTTTATCGGTGGCGCGGTGCCGGCGTTTGAAGCGTTGGGCGCCATGCTGCTCGGCGTCATCGTCAACGGCTTCTTCGTGGCCGTGTCGATGACCTCCGGCGGCGGCGCCTGGGATAACGCCAAGAAGTCCTTTGAAGATGGCTTTGTCGACAAGGACGGCGTGAAACACCTCAAAGGCTCCGAAGCGCACAAGGCCTCGGTGACCGGCGATACGGTCGGCGATCCTTACAAGGATACGGCGGGTCCGGCGGTCAATCCGATGATCAAGATCACCAATATCGTGGCCTTGCTCATGCTGGCCGTACTCGCTCACGGCGCTTAAAGTAAACAGTCCTCGCCGGAAACGGCGGGGGCTATACTGATGCAATCTGTGGATTCATATCCTTTCTGCATAAAAAAGCCCGCCAGACATATATCTGGCGGGCTTTTTTGAATGAAATATCCGAAGCGATTAATCGCGGCGGCGGTTGTTGCCGGGATTGGTGTCCTGACTGTTGTCGAGGCGTTGATGGCCGACGGTGCCAAGCACCTGTTCCAGGGCGGTCAGCGAACGGCCGCGCGTCGGGGTCTTGTTGGGGTTTGGCGTGAGTACACGGCCATCGGTCAGCGACAGGGTTTTTACGGCGGCGACGGTCTGGGTGGTGGTGTCGAAATTGACCACGGTCACCGAGCGCGCCGTGACGCGCGGCTGCTTGTAGGTCATCTTCATCGATACCTGGTCGATATAGTACCATTCCGATGGCTTGTAGATCGAGGTCTGCGACGGGGCGCCCAGCTTGTCGAGCACGGTGGCTTGCGTGTCACCGACCTTGATATCGACCGAGGGCTTGGCTTCGTGCGCGAGGTAGCCATGATGCGTCATGGTAGGGGCGCAGGCCGATCCCATCAGGGCCAGGGCGGACGCGGCGACCAGAGCAAGGCTTGTCTTAATAGTGAGCCATTTTTTCGGCAAAGGGGGGCGCATGAATATCCTGTTGAGTAAACGAACGCATTTGACCTATAGGGAAATTAGGCTTACGGCAAGCTTAAGGCCTAAACATGGCCATGAACAGCAAATTTTTCGCCGGATACAGCGCCTGAATGGCGACACATCATCCCTGTATTATCAGGGATATTCACCTGGCCCGCCCAAGCAAAGATACGTTATGCACCCCCTTCTGGACAAGCTTAAATCCGTCTTCAAACCGCGCCCTGTCAAGCTGATCGGCGACCGGCTCTATGTGGCCTGCGTGACGCAATCGCGGCTGCCGGCCTTCTATCTCGACTATGGCGTGGACGACGCCATCGGTGCGCGTTTCGAGCTTCTGACCTTCCATGTCGGGTTGGTTGTGACGCGGCTGAAATCTTTGCCCGCCACCGATCCGCGCCATGACCAGGCGCAGGAAACCGCACAGGCGCTGTTTGATTCCTTCCTGCTGGCGCTTGATTCGACCTTGCGAGAGCAGGGCGTCGGCGATCTCAGCGTGCCGAAAAAGATGAAAAAGCTCGGCCAGGTCATCTATACCCGCCTGAAACACTGGGACGACCTGTGGCGCGACAACGTCAGCCTGACCGCTCAGGCCGACTATGCCGCGCGCACTATTCTGGCCGGGTCGGATTATGCTGACGATGAAGCGGACGGCGAAACCACGAATCAGGCGATTTCGGCGGCGGTTCTTGAACATGCCCAGGCCTTCGCCATCTATGCACAGGCGGCACAGGCCAGCTTCAGGATCGATGAGGCCCTGCACGGCCGCCTGATGTTTCCGGCGCTTGAAAATGAACCAGACTCAGCGAACCTTGTGACCAGTGGAGAAGAACTATGAGTGATCAACCGGATGCAGGCCTTTGGGAACATCGCGTGCGTTTTGATCAGGCCGGCAAGGGCCTGAAGATCGATCTGACCGCTGATGATTCGCACCGCAACGCCATCGCCCAGGCGTTTGGCATGATCGCGCTGAACAGCCTGACGGCCCACGTCGAAACCCGTTCCGCAACCGGTGACAAGCCGATCGTGCGCGTCAGCCTGACGCTAAAGGGCGAGGTGACGCAGGAATGCGGCGTGACCCTGGAGCCTTTTACCCACGCGATTTCGGGCGAACTGGAGATCGACTGCATCGAAAAGCAGCGCGTCACCAACGAGGTCGCCGAGATCGGCGCACGCGAATTCACGCTCGACGATCTCGACGAACCGGATGTGATCGAGAACGGCCAGATCGATCTCGGCCAGTATGTCATCGAGGCGCTGGGCGAGGCCTATGATCCGTTCGCCCGCAAGCCGGGCGCGGTTTTCGAGGAGCCGGAAGCGCTGAAGGAACCGTCGCCCTTCGCCGTTCTGGCGCAGTTGAAACGCGATGAATAGCCTCGTGGCAAACGGCCAAATTCATGATTGGGCTTGCATAGTTGCAAAGTGCCGCTATCGTCCGCGACTTATTTCCGCGCTCTCAATTCAGGGCGTATATGTGTGTGCTTTGAGTGAGAAAAGCTTAGGTGAGGTCAGATAGGTCCGTGTCGGCAACAACAGAACCTCAGTCGAATATTGCTCCAAAAGACGCTCCCAAGGATGCAATTGTTATAGCTATCGACGCTATGGGTGGTGATCACGGCCCGGCGGTGACGGTGTGCGGCGCGGCGCTGCTGCTCGATGAGCGCCCGGACGTCTTTTTCCAGCTTCACGGCGACGAGGCCCGAATCAACGCCGAACTGGCGCGTCTACCGAAATTGAAGGCGCGTTCGATCGTCATCCATACCGATCAGTGTGTCGCTATGGATGAAAAACCGGCCCAGGCGATCCGCCGCCGCAATACCAGCCTGTCCAACGCCATTCATGCGGTGAAATCGGGTGAGGCGCGGGCGATCATCTCGGCCGGCAATACCGGTGCGCTGATGGCGCTGTCGAAAATGATCCTCAAGATGCGCACCGACGACCTGGAGCGTCCGGCGATCGGCTGTTCGTGGCCCAATAAAAAAGGTTTCGGCACGGTGCTCGATGTCGGCGCCAATGTGACCTCCGACGCCCGCCAGTTGATCGAATTCGCCCTGATGGGCACGGCCTTTCACCGCGCCGTGCATGGGGTCGAAAAGCCGTCGATCGGCCTGCTCAATGTCGGTTCGGAAGACGCCAAGGGCCACGAGGAGGTGCGCGAAGCGCACAAGCTGCTCAGGGAAAATACGCTCGGCCTCAACTATCATGGCTTTGTCGAAGGCACCGATCTGTGCGCCGGTACGGTCGATGTCACCGTCACTGACGGCTTTACCGGCAATGTGGCGCTGAAAACTGCCGAAGGCACAGCTCGCTTTATCAGGGACTTGCTGAAAGAGGCCTTCAGGTCCGGTCCTCTGGCCATGCTGGGCGCCCTTCTGGCCAGTTCGGCGCTGAAGGCCATGTCCAGGCGTATCGATCCGGGCGCGGCCAATGGCGGTCCGCTCCTTGGGCTTAAAGGCATCGTCATCAAGAGCCATGGCGGCGCCGATGCGCGCGCCTTCTCTAACGCTATTGGTGTGGGTCTCTCGCTGGCGGCCAGCGATTATGAGCGTGATATCATCGAGTCGCTGGCGCAGTTCTCGCAAAGCATTGCGGCGGCGGATGCGGCGGCCGGTATGGCCTCCAATACACATATAAAAGAATCGTCAGCCGAGGAAATCCTGGCGACAGCGGACGATAAGGTAAACTAGAACATGCGTGTGTTAAGATCGGCGGTCACGGGGGTCGGGGGATTCCTGCCCCAGCAAGTGATCACCAACGATGATTTGGCCAAGGTGGTCGATACGTCCGACGCCTGGATTGCGGAACGCACCGGTATTCGTCAGCGTCACCGGATCGATGACGGCATGAAGACTTCCGACATGGCGGTGGAAGCGGCCAAGGTAGCTTTGGCGGCCGCAGGCAAGACGGCGGAGGATGTCGATCTTATCATTGTCGCCACCACCACGCCGGATATGCCTTTTCCGTCCACGGCGTCGATTGTGCAGAACAAGCTTGGCGCGCCGACCTGTCCGGCGTTTGACGTTCAGGCGGTCTGTTCGGGCTTCGTCTACGCTCTGAGCGTGGCGGATGGCTTCGTGGCGCGCGGCTTGTCGAAATGCGTGCTGGTGATCGGCGCCGAGGCGATGAGTCAGCTTCTCGATTATTCCGACCGCGGCACCTGCATCCTGTTCGGCGATGGCGCCGGCGCGGTTGTGGTCGAGCCGGTCGAAGGCGAGGGCACCAAGGCCGATCGCGGCATCCTCGGTTTCGACCTGCGTTGCGACGGCTCCAAGGTCGATCTGCTCTATGTCGATGGCGGCACGTTCGAAGCAGAAAATCGCATCGGCAAGATCCGGATGCAGGGCAACCAGGTCTTCAGACACGCGGTTCACAAGATATCGCAAGCTGTTGAAGCGGCAGTGGAAAAGGCCGATCTGGAAATTGCCGATATCGACTGGTTCATTCCGCATCAGGCCAATCAGCGCATCCTCAATGGCGTGGCCGAACGGCTGGGCCTTGACGAGAGCAAGGTCATCTCGACCGTGGCGCAACACGCCAACACCTCGGCGGCGAGTATTCCACTAGCCTGGTATGTCGGTGTTCAGGACGGCCGGGTGAAGCCGGGTGATCTGGTGCTGATCGAAGCGCTGGGCGGTGGCCTGACCTGGGGCGCTGCGGCCATCCGGTTGTAGGTCGGGAAGCTCCGAAAGCGCGTTGCGCTTTCGGCAAGGGCAAGCGCCCGCCGCCGCTCGTGCGGCGAGCCATGCGGCGTCTGAGCTGAAGAAAATGCTTCGAAGAAGCGTATAAGCCTTTGACGGATAGTGATAATTGCGGCATCATGCCCGCTTGCACTGGTTAAAACCATTCAAGAACGGGCGGAGATATCCATGAAATCGCAGACCTTGACGCGGGCAGAACTTTTCGAAGACGTTCATAATGAACTCGGTTTGCCGCGGCAGGAATGTGCTGCCATTGTCGAGCGCACGCTCGATCTGGTCGTTGAAGCGCTGGAACGCGGTGATACGGTGAAACTGTCCGGCTTCGGCGTCTTCCAGGTGCGTGAGAAAAACGCCCGCGTCGGCCGCAATCCCAAAACCGGCAAGCCCGCCGCCATCGATCCGCGCAAGGTGATTTCGTTCCGTGCGTCGCAGATCGTCAAGGCGCGCGTCGATGCCGGCACACACGAGTAGGGGGTAGCCTGCCGGTGAACAAAGGGCCCTTAGCCTTACGGACCATTTCCGAGACCGCCGATGCTTTGGGCGTGCCGCAGCATGTCCTGCGCTTCTGGGAAACCAAGTTCACCTTTATCCGTCCGACCAAACGCGCCGGTGGCCGCCGTTTTTACCGGCCGCAGGATGTTGATCTGCTGCTGGGCGTCAAGACGCTGCTCTATGATCGCGGATTCACCATTCGCGGCGTGCAGAAGCTCTTCAAGGACGAGGGCCAGAAGGCGATCCTGAACCCGACGGGCGAACGCTTTGCCGGTCCAGCCGATGACGCCGTGGCGACGGAGCAGGGGCTGGTTTCGCGGGATGAAATCGCCGTCGAGAACGCGGTGGGCGTGGCGCAGCCGGTGTTTGATTACGGCAATGCGCAGAATATTCCGTCCGCCGGCATGTCGGCCGAAATGCGGGATAGTTTCCTGAATATCGCCCGGACTTTGGAAGAGGCGCAGGCCAAGCTGGCGCAGCATATCGGCAAGTCGAAGCGCGATTAATATTCCGGTGGAATTTCCGGGAAATCTGACTTTTGGGGATTGCCGGGGGCGATGATCGTCTCTATAAGCCGCCTCTCTTAGGGGCGACACTTGCTGTTTTCCTTATGTTTTGGCGGAGCGTGGCGCAGCCTGGTAGCGCACTTGACTGGGGGTCAAGGGGTCGCAGGTTCGAATCCTGTCGCTCCGACCATTTAAAAATTAAGGGCGTCCCCTTTGGGGGCGCCCTTAATTTTTAAACGCTCTGAACGCCAGGATGTCGAACCGTAAAAGGTTCGACGACGAGTGACATACTTGCATGTCATGAAGACGCGATGGAGCGAAGCGAAGTCTATCCTGTCGCTCCGACTAGCAAAAAGGGTCGCGCAACGACACCGCTTTGCCTTTTGCTAAAACTGCCTGAGGGTCTGTTACGGCGGCCCCAACAGGGCGTCTATTTGCTCATCGCTCAACTCGCCGCCCCTCAGCACCCTGTCGGCCTGCATAAGCGCCCTGGCCTGACGTTCGACCTCCAGATACGGCGACACGCCGGCGGGCCTTCGTGGCGCGGCTGCTGGCGGCGCGGGAGGCTTCGACGCCGACGGCTCATCCCCTGCCAGGGCAATCGCCTTGCCAATCGAGATCAGCGCCTTGGCGGCACGATCCGCTTCGACAAAGCTTGTCGGTAATTCAATCGCCTCATAGGCATCGAGGAGGCGGGTGGCGAGGGCGCGCAGGCGCTGTGTCAGGTCAGTCTGTTCCATGACGAAAGCATAGAACGTCCTGACCGAGCGGGGATTAATGCTCGATCCGTCGGTCCGGCACCAGCCAGATCAGCGCCACAATCGCATAGCAGGTGATGCCGGCGAAGCTGTTCCAGAAGGTGAGGGCGATCCCCAGCACATAGATGGCCGTCGAAATATAACCCTTCACATCATTGCCGATGGCCCGGCCGACGGCGCTGTCCTTGCCGTTAACGGCGATCAGGACCTTGACCAGTATGGCATAGGCGATCGACGGCATGATCAGGGAGGCGCCATAAGCGGCGGTGGGGATGGTGGCGAAATCGCTTTCGCCCATCCAGCGCGTGGTGAAGGGCACGAGTGACAGCCAGAACAGCAGGTGCAGATTGGCCCACAGGGCAGCGCCGTTTATCTTGTGGCAGGCATGGAGCAGATGGTGATGATTATTCCAGTAGATGCCAACATAGATGAAACTCAGGGCATAAAGCAAAAACACATGACCGACATCGAGAAGGGCGTGGAGATCAACGCCTTCGGGCGTATGCAGTTCCAGCACCATGATGGTGATGATAATGGCGATAACGCCATCGCTGAAGGCTTCGAGGCGGCCTTTGCCAATGGCCGGAAGGATGGGCTTTTCAGCGGCTTCACTCATCTTTTAGGTTTCCCCTTGTAGTTTTCCGACCAGGAAATCAGCGGAATGATCGGTACACCCCAGAGTGTGCCGGCAAGCGCATAGAATATGAAAGAGGTGAGGCGTCCGCCGTGCAGGAATTCGCCCAGTGCCACGACAGCCAGCACATAAAATATCAGCCAGACGAGAATGCCGAGGCAGGTGATGGCCCGGCGCTGCGGCAGGGTCAGGCTTTTCAGGAGATGGTTCATATCAGCGGCGCTCAATCATGCGGGTCAGGTGGAACAGGCCAAGCAATACCGAACTGCCGGCGAAGGAAACCATCAAGATCGAGAAAAAGTGATCGCCGAGCATTTCGCTGCTCCGGATGAAAAAATTGAGCAGAATGGCGCCGAAAATGGCGATGAAGACATTGATTGGAAAGCTGAAACGGCTTTTGCTCATGGCGTTGGCGATCCAGCCGACCACGAAACCGGCCAGCGTCGCCAGGATATAGTTCTCTGCCGTCATGGCGGAGGGCGTCCTTTCTTTGGCCTTGTTTCGGCCTTTTTCCTGCGCGAAGCGCTTGAATTGCTGACCCCGGTATGGGCAAAATCAAACCGGAACTTAAAAGCGCCGGCAGAGCTTTAGTTACAGTCAATCGACGGTAACGGCAAGGATTTGCGCAGGCGCCCAGACAGTAAAATCCGGGACTAAAAAGTTGGATATAGAATGACGCGTATAGTGCGACTTCCCCTTAAGTCACCGCTGGTGGCGGTCTGGCTGTTTGTGGCGGCCTTTCTGGTTCTGGCGCTGGTCTGCGTCGGCGGCGCGACGCGGCTGACCGAATCGGGGCTTTCCATCACCGAATGGAAACCGATCGCCGGTGTGATCCCCCCCGTCAGCGAACAAGCGTGGACCGCCGAATTCGACAATTACAAGAAAATACCGCAGTTCAGCCAAGTCAACCCGCACATGGATCTGGCCGCGTTCAAGGGCATCTACTGGTGGGAGTGGACGCATCGCCTGCTGGCGCGCCTGGTTGGGGCGGTCTACCTGCTGGGATTCATCGGCCTTCTGGTGATGCGTCAGATTCCGGGGCGGCTGATCTGGCGCTGTGCCGGGCTGGTTGGGCTGATCGCCGTGCAGGGGGCGGTTGGCTGGTGGATGGTCTCGAGCGGGCTGGCCGGGCGAGTCGAGGTGGCGCCGGAGCGCCTGATGACCCACCTGTCGTTGGCCCTGTTCCTGATGTCCGCCTCAATATGGACCGGACTGGAAGCGCTGGAAGGCGAGAAACGCGGCCGTGGCGCGCCGAATGGCTGGCGCTGGGCGACGGGCATCTTGCTGGCGCTGGTGTTTGCGCAATGTATGCTGGGCGCGCTGGTGGCCGGCAACCGGGCCGGACTTGTCTATAATGACTGGCCGATGATGAACGGGCATATCTTTCCGCCGGTCGAATGGGCCAAAGGGATTGGCTACAGCTTTCTGCACGATCAGGGGCTGGTCCAGTTCATGCACCGCATGACCGCCTATCTGCTGATCATCTTCGCCACGGGTTTTGCCCTAGTGGTGGCGCGCAAAGCCAATGACGACAACCTGAAAACCCTGGCGGCCGTTTTGGCGACGTCTGTATGGATACAGGCGGCCCTGGGCGTCACCACCCTGATCACCGTTGTGGCGCTGGGCTTTGCCCTGACGCACCAGTTCGTGGCGGTCTGCCTGCTGGTCATGGCCGTGGTGCTGGCCTGGATGATGGCGCGCGCCGACCGGGTGTTTCGCTAGATAGGTCTGGCGCTGAATTTCTCCCACGGGCCGGTGATCGCCACGGTGACGCCATTGCCCTGGATATTGGCGAACAGGGTCGAGCCGTTCGGGGAGAAGGTGACGCCCGCCCATTCCGAATGGCCTGCGTCGACATTGCGCGCGAAGGTGCCGATCTTGCCATCGGGTGTGACGATGCGCAGATGGTTGTTCAGCACGTCGGAATAGCGGTCCTCGCAGACATAGAGATGCCCCCACGGCGCCACGGTCAGGTTGTCGGCGTAGTCGATGACACGCAGGTCGCCGGATTCGACGAACAGTTCGATCTGGCCGGGCTGGTCCTTTTCACGATCCGTGCCTTCATAGGGACTGGGGATATAACGCATGAGCTGGCCATAGGCCTTGGCGCCGCCGGAAGTGCAGGCGAAAAACAGCTCGTTATGGCCGTAATGGATGCCTTCGCCGCGTGAAAAGCGAGCTGCACCGGCCAGGTAAGCCTGGGTGCGCAGACTGTCGTCCGGGCTTTCGACGTCCTTCAGGTCGATCCAGGTGACGGCATGGCGGTCGCCGACATTCCACAGGTGGGCATATTTGTTGCTGGTGGCGGCGCGCGGCACATCGCGGAAAGCGAGGGCCTGGAGGCGGCCGCCCTTGTGGAGATAGCGTGTGTCGTTCGGCAGATAGCGGTAGAAGGCGCCGTCGGACATATCTTCGGTCATGTAGACGATACCGGTGCGCGGATCGATGGCGACGGCTTCATGGTTGAAGCGGCCCAGGGCCTTGATCGGCACAGGCGCGGCGAGGCCTTTGTAGCCGGATGGCACTTCGAAGACGTAGCCGTGATCCTTTTTCACGCCGTCGCCGGCCACTTGCGTGGTTTCTTCGCAGCTCAACCACGATCCCCAGGGGGTCGCGCCGCCGGCGCAGTTGGTCGATGTGCCGGTGAGGGAGAGGAAATGGCTTTCCAACTGCTGGGTCTTGATATTGTAGACGAGGGTGGTGGTGCCGCCGCTTAAAGGGGCGCCGTTGGCATCATGGTCATAAACGCGCGAACGATCGAGCTTGCCGATCAACTGGTGGCGGTCGCCGAGCGGGCCGATGTCGGTGATATTGTGCTTGATCTCGTGATTGCGCACCAGCACCACCTGGTCCGGATTGAGACCGGGGAAGGCGGCCATGCCGTCATGCAGGCCTGGCACCTTGAAACCGTCATCCATGGTTTCGCCGATGGTCGAGAAGGTAGTGTAGGAAAAGCCGGCCGGCAGTTCGATAAAGCCCTTCGGATCGGGCTGGAGCGCGCCATAGGCCTCGATCTCGCTGACATAGCCGGGATCGACGGAGGGTTCGACACGGATTGCCGCCTGGGCGCGTCGGCCAAGGCCGGCAAAGGCGGAAGAGGTGGCTAACGCGCCACCAAGCATAAGACGTCGGGAAATTTGCATCTGAACCTCGCAGATAAAGCTGTGTTCTGGGCTTGCCACGTCCGTATTACCGTTTCATGACAGTGAAAAATATTGCGGTAATTTAATACCTTTGTCATTTTTCTTTATAAAAACAAACGGTTGTGTGGTATATTTGAAAATATTATGCGTTGACAGCGCAAGGTTGCTCCCGTATACCCCGCGCTCTTCTCCACCCGGATATCCTTTTCGGATGGAAACCTAAGGATTTTATCATGTTGACCTCCACGACCGCGGCGCTGAAGCCCGCAGATGTCGAGAAGAAGTGGATCGTGATCGACGCTGAGGACGCCGTGCTCGGCCGTCTGGCATCGTACATCGCCATGCGTCTTCGCGGCAAGCACCTGCCTACCTACACGCCGCATACCGATTCCGGTGACTATATCATCGTGATCAATGCCGACAAGGTCCACCTGACCGGCAAGAAAGAAAACGAAATCTTCTACTGGCACACCGGTCACCCCGGCGGCGTCAAGCAGCGCACCCTCGGTCAACTGCTGGCCGGCAAGTATCCTGAGCGCGTGCTCATGAAGGCTGTCGAGCGCATGATGCCGAAGGAAAGCCCGCTGGCCCGCGGTCAGATGACCAACCTGCGTCTGTATTCGGGCGCTGCCCATCCTCATGAAGCGCAACAGCCGGAAGTCGTCGACTTCAAGTCGCTGAACCGCAAGAACGTCCGGAGCGCATAAATATGTCCGATATCCAAGCTCCCGCCCAAGGTATGGAAGCCCTGGCTTCCCTGTCGTCGAACCCTGAAGCCGCACCTGTCCGCGTCCAGATTCTCGACAAATACGGCCGCGCCTATGCCACCGGCAAGCGCAAGAACGCCATCGCCCGCGTCTGGATCAAACCGGGTTCCGGCAAGTGGGTCATCAATGACCGCGAGCAGGAAGTGTATTTCGCACGTCCCGTTCTGCGCATGATGATCGCCCAGCCGCTGAACCTGACCGAACGCGCCTCGCAGTTCGACGTCATGGTTACGGTTGTCGGTTCGGGCCTTTCCGGCCAGGCCGGCGCCATTCGTCACGCTCTGTCGAAGGCCTTGACCTATTATGAGCCCGGCCTGCGCCCGGCCCTGAAGGCTGCCGGCTTCCTGACCCGCGACTCGCGCGTCGTCGAGCGTAAGAAGTACGGCCGTGCCAAGGCCCGTAAGAGCTTCCAGTTCTCGAAGCGTTAATCGACACACTCGTGTGTTTGGAAATTGGCGCTTCGGGCAACCGGAGCGCTTTTTTCTTTGCCTGTTTTAAAGTAAGAAACCCCACCACCATCGAGCGAAGCGAAGATGGTGAGATGTGGTGGTGGGGTTCTTGTTTCCTTCGTCCTTCTAGGAGTTCATGATGTCCCACAAGGTTTTCATCGACGGCGAGGCCGGCACCACGGGCCTGCAAATCCGCGAACGGCTGGAAAAGCGCATCGATATCGAACTGATCCGCCTATCCGAGGACAAACGCAAGGACGCGGCCGCCCGCAAGGATGCGCTCAATAGCGCCGACGCGGTGATCCTGTGCCTGCCCGATGAAGCAGCCATCGAGGCTGTGTCAATGATTGAAAGTCCGGACGTGCGCGTCATCGATGCCTCGACGGCGTTCCGCACCGATCCTGCCTGGACCTACGGGTTTCCGGAACTGAACGACGGCCAGCGCGCTGCCATCGCTGCCTCGAAACGCATCAGCAATCCCGGCTGCCATGCCACGGGCTTCATTGCCCTGACGCATCCGCTGGTCGAGGCTGGCATTATCCCGTCCTATTTTCCGATCAGCGCCACCTCGCTCACCGGCTATAGCGGCGGCGGCAAATCAATGATTGCCGAATTCGAAGGCGGCCCTGATCACGGCAAGGGCCATGAACGGCTCTATGCCACAGGCCTGGCGCATAAGCATCTGCCGGAAATGACCCTCTATTCCGGTCTGGAATCGCCGCCGATCTTCACACCCATTGTCGCCAATTTTTCGCAAGGGTTGATCGTCCAGGTGCCGCTGCCGCTGTGGGCGCTGCCGGATGAGCCGGATATCGACGCGGTGCGCAATCTGCTGACGGCGCATTATCTCGGCGAACAGTTTGTACGCGTGGCAACGGCGGAAGAAAGTGCCGAGACCGGCGCGGTGCATGGCGCCATGCTGGCCAATACCAATCAGCTTCTTATCCATGTGTTCGGCAATGAGGATCAGCAGACGGCGAACCTGGTGGCCGTGTTCGATAACCTTGGCAAGGGCGCTTCCGGCGCTGCTGTACAAAACCTCAATCTGGTATTAGGTGTGGATGAGAGCCTGGGACTTATCCAGGCCATCTGACAGGAAACGCTGATGAACCCGATTAGCTGGGCGGCCATCTATATCATGATCTGGTGGATAACGTTTTTCGCCATATTGCCGCTATGGAATCGCACGCCGGTGGAAGAGGGCACCGAGGTCATCAAGGGCAATGATCCGGGCGCGCCGATTACCCATAACCTGTGGAAGAAGGTCAAGATCAACAGCCTGGTGGCGCTGGTCGTCTGGCTGATCGTGATCGTTTTCATGTTCTTAATCCATATTCCCCTGCCAACAATTCCCGGCGCGTAACGCGAATCCGCCATAATTGCGCGCAAAACCTCTTCACTCCCGCACGTGGACACTCTAGGGTGCGCGCAACTCAAGTTACATACGGATTCTCAATATGCGCCTGTCGCGCTTTTTCCTGCCCCTGCTCAAAGAAAATCCCGCCGAGGCGCAGATCGTCTCGCACCGCCTGATGCTGCGCACAGGCATGATCCGCCAGGAAGCCGCCGGCATCTATGCCTGGTTGCCGCTGGGCTTCAAGGTGCTGAAGAAAATCGAAAAGATTGTTGAAGAGGAAATGGCGCGCGCCGGCTCGATTCAACTATTGATGCCAACCCTTCAACTGGCTGATCTGTGGCGTGAATCCGGCCGCTATGAAGACTATGGCCAGGAAATGCTGCGCATCAAGGACCGCCATGAGCGCGAGATGCTCTACGGTCCGACAAATGAGGAAATGATCACGGAAATCTTCCGCGGCACGGTGCGGTCCTACAAGGACTTGCCGCTTAATCTCTTCCATATCCAGTGGAAATTCCGCGATGAGCAGCGCCCGCGTTTCGGCGTGATGCGCGGCCGCGAATTCCTGATGAAGGACGCCTATTCGTTCGATGTGGATGAGGCTAGCGCGCGGAAATCCTATAACCGCATGTTCACATCCTACCTGAACATCTTCTCGCGCCTGGGACTCAAGGCTGTGCCGATGCGTGCCGATACCGGTCCGATCGGCGGCGACCTGTCGCACGAATTCATCATCCTGGCCGATACCGGCGAAAGCGCCGTCTTCTGCCACAAGGACCTGATCGACATGCCGGCGCCCGGCAATGATGTCGACTGGGACAATCTCGAACACATCTTTGAGGGCCGCACCGCGCTTTATGCCGCGACCGAGGAAATGCACGACGACGCCCGCTTCAAGGCCGAGGTGCCGGAAGACAAGCAGGTTTCGGCGCGCGGTATCGAGGTGGGCCATATCTTCTATTTCGGTGAGAAATACTCGAAGCCGATGAAGGCCGTGGTCAATGGCCCGGATGGCGAAATCACCGTCCATATGGGGTCGTATGGCGTTGGCGTGTCGCGTCTGCTGGGCGCCATCATCGAGGCCTCGCACGATGAAGCCGGCATCATCTGGCCGGAAAGCGTTGCGCCGTTCGATGTGGCGATCATCAATCTGCGTCAGGGCGATGAGGCCTGCGACGCGGCTTGCGAAAAGGCCTATAAGACGCTGCAATCGGCCGGCCGAGATGTGCTTTACCACGACACAGACGAGCGCGCCGGCGCCAAGTTCGCCGCCATGGACCTGATCGGCGTGCCGTGGCAACTGATTATTGGCCCCAAGGGACTGGCGGAAGGGCAGGTCGAGATCAAGAACCGCGCCACTGGCGAACGCCAGACCGTGCCGTTTGAGGCCGGTCTCGCCCAGCTGACGAAAGCCTAGCCGCATGGGGTCGTTGCTGTCGCTGTTCAATTTCAAGGGATGGGAATTCGATCTCGCCCTGAAATATCTTCGCACCAAGCGCAAGGATGGCGGTATCGCCGTTATCGCCATCATCAGCTTCACCGGCATCATGCTGGCGGTGACGGCGCTGATCAGCGTGCTGTCGATCATGAACGGCTTCCGCGACGAACTGATGTCGCGCGTGCTGGCCTTCAGCGGCCATGCCTATGTTTCCGGCCAGCCGCTCAATGACTTCGCTCACCGCGATGAGATGCTCAAGCGTCTCCAGACGATACCAGGTGTGACCGAAGCGACGCCCTATCTCGATTCACCGGGCCTGATCCAGAATGACCACGGCGCGACCGGCCTCGCCTATATACGCGGCGTGGTGCCCGACGCGCTGAAACACACGCCGATCATCAATAAAAATATTCTGCCCGGCGGCTCGATGGACCAGTTCGGTGTGGGAGATTATGGTGGCGACGTGATCCTGATCGGCAGCGGTGTGGCCGATGCGCTGGGCGTCAATCCGGGGGATGAGGTCACGCTTGTGTCCCCTGGCGGTTCGACGGCTTTCGGCGCCACGCCGCGCCGCAAGCAATATACCGTCGGCGGCATTTTCAAGAGCGGCGTCAGCGATATCGACAAGGCCTTCATCTATATGCCGATCACTCAGGCGCAACTGTTCTTTGACCGCGAAGACGAATGGGATACGGTCGAGATCAAGGTCGATAAACCTTATGATATCGATCTGTATCGTCCAGCCCTGACGAAGGCGGCGGGCGAGGGCGCCTTTGTCTCCGACTGGAAAGAACAGAATGCCTCGTTGTGGGGCGCGCTCAAGGTCGAACGCACAGCCATGCGATTCATCCTCTTCTTCATCGTCATTATCGCTACGCTCAACATCATTTCCGGCATCGTTATGCTGGTGAAGAACAAGACACGTGACGTCGCCATCCTGCGGACTATGGGCGCGGATCGGGCGTCGATTTCGCGGATATTCTTCATGACGGGTACCATCATCGGCGCCACCGGCACCGCTGCGGGCTTGTTTCTGGGGGTCATGTTCTGCACCTTTATCGGGCCGATCCAGCACTTCCTGGAGTGGCTGCTCCATACCAAGCTATTCCCCGCCGATGTCTATTATCTCGACGCCGTACCGGCCAAGATGGAACCCTCCGAGGTGGCGTTCGTGGTGATTGCCTCGCTGCTGGCCGCCTGTATCTCCACCTTCTTCCCGGCCCTGTGGGCCTCCAAGCTCGAACCCGTCGAGGCTTTACGTTATGAGTAGTCCGGTCTTATCGCTCAAGGGTCTGCACCGCGATTACGCGCTGGGCGACGGTCGCAAACTGGCCGTTTTGAAAGGCGTCGATCTCGATGTCATGCCCGGTGAACTGGTCGGTCTCGTTGGACCGTCGGGTTCGGGCAAGTCGTCCCTGCTACACGCCGTGGGTCTGCTTGAGGCGGCGCCCAATGCGCGCCTGACCATTGATGGCGAGGATTTCCACTCTGCCGATGAGCGCAAGCGAACGGCGGCCAGGCTGGAAAAGATCGGTTTTGTCTATCAGTTCCATCACCTGCTGCCTGAGTATACGGCGGTGGGCAATGTCGCCGTGCCGCAGCGTATTCTTGGCCGGCCGGTAAAGGAATCCGAGGCGCGCGCACGCGAACTGTTGACCGCGCTGGGCCTGGGTGAGCGTCTGGATCACCTGCCGGCGCAGCTTTCCGGCGGCGAACAGCAGCGTGTGGCTGTGGCACGGGCGCTGGCGAACAAGCCGCGATTATTGCTGGCTGACGAGCCGACGGGCAATCTCGATCCGGCAACGTCAGGGCAGGTCTTTGAAGCGCTGAAAACGATCGTCAAGGCGCAGGGCGTTGGGGCGATCATCGCCACTCACAATCTGGAACTGGCGAAGCATATGGACCGCGTGGTCAAGCTGGTCGATGGCCAACTTGTGCCTTTTGACGTTCACGCCGGCATTTAATCCACTTATCAATCAACAGCTTATAATTTTGTTCCACCTGCGGAACAGAATTCCTATTGCGCGTGGAACAAAACAAGAATATAGAACAAAGCATGAATTGAAGAACATCTAAAGAACAAAAGGAATGTGGAAAAATGGTCAGCGCCCTGCATAATATGTTGTCATTTGTCGCCGTAACGGGCTTTGTTTTCCTCATGTGCCATGTGATGTCGCTGGCGGCGTGAGTCGCACCGGCAGGGCATGGGTTTACCCATAGGAGCGCGTCGTGAGCGAAGATTTTATCCACCTGCGCGTCAAGTCGGCCTATTCGCTCCTGGAGGGGGCTATCAAGGCCTATGACATGGGCAAGATGGCGCATAAACTGAATATGCCGGCCGTGGCGATTGCCGATCGATGTAATTTATATGGCGCGCTCGAATTCTCCCAGGCGTGCAAGGATACCGGCGTTCAGCCCATCATCGGCTGTTCGCTGCCGGTTCGGGGTATAGGCGGTGTGCCCTCCGAGCGTTGGGGGAAGATTCCGACTGTCGCCCTGTTTGTCCAGAATGAAGCGGGCTACCTCAATCTCACCAAGCTGTCTTCCATCGCCTATGTTGATGCCGATGCGACGGAAGAGCCGCATGTCCGTTGGGATCAGGTGGCGGCGCACAGCGAAGGCCTGATTTTGCTTTCGGGCGGGTTTGATGGCCCGGTGGATGTGCTGTTTCGTCAGAACAAGCCAGACGAAGCAACGGCTGCCTTGCGCGCGATGCAGGATGTTTTCGGTGACCGCTTTTATATTGAATTGCAGCGCCACGACGGCACACCGCAAGGCGGCATCAAGGGGGGGGCGGCGGAGGCCGGTCTGGTCGAATTCGCCTACGCCAATGATGTTGCGCTCGTAGCGACCAATGATGTGCAATTTGCGTCTCGTGACCTTTATTCAGCACACGAAGCGCTGTTGTGCATTTCCGATGGCGCCTATATGGGGCAGGTGGATCGTCGCAAGGTCACCAAAGAGCACTGGTTCAAGCCGGCGGCGTTGATGCGGGAACTGTTCTCCGATCTGCCGGAGGCCTGTGACAATACGCTGGAAATCGCCAGACGATGCGCCTTTCTGGTCAGCAAGCGCGATCCGATCTTGCCGCGTTTCGATACAGGCGCGGGCCGCAACGAAGCCGAAGAACTGGCGTGGCAGGCGGCGGAAGGCCTGAAGCTGCGGCTTAAGCAGGTCAAGCTGGCGGTGCCGGAAGAAGACTACTGGGCACGGCTGAACCGGGAAATCGGTATCATCCAGCAAATGGGATTTCCGGGTTACTTCCTGATCGTTTCGGACTTCATCAAATGGGCCAAGGTACAGGACATCCCTGTCGGACCTGGGCGAGGGTCTGGCGCCGGTTCGCTGGTGGCATGGGCGTTGCTGATTACCGATCTCGATCCCTTGCGCTTCGGTCTGCTGTTTGAACGCTTCCTGAATCCTGAACGGGTATCCATGCCCGACTTCGATATCGACTTCTGCCAGGAACGCCGTGAAGAAGTGATTTCCTACGTGCAGGGCAAGTACGGCCGCGACCGGGTGGCGCAGATTATCACCTTTGGTACGTTGCAGGCACGGGCCGTGCTGCGCGATACGGGCCGGGTGATGCAACTGCCACTCGGGCAGGTGGATCGCCTGTGTAAGATGGTGCCGAACAACCCGGCCAGTCCGACCACCCTGGCGCAGGCCATTGAAATCGAACCACGACTGAAAGAAGCGCGTGACGATGACGATGCCGTAAAACGGTTGCTGGACACTGCGTTGAAGCTGGAGGGCCTTTATCGTAACGCGTCGACCCACGCCGCTGGTATCGTTATCGGCGATCGGCCCTTGACCGAGTTGGTGCCACTGTACCGAGACCCGCGATCGGACATTCCGGCGACCCAGTTCAATATGAAATGGGTGGAAAGCGCCGGTCTGGTCAAGTTCGACTTCCTCGGCCTGAAAACGCTGACAACGCTCAAGCGCGCGCAAAACTACCTCAAAAAGCGCGGTATAGACATCAACTATTCTACCCTGCCGCTCGATGACGGCCCTACCTATGAACTTCTGGCATCGGGGCAGGCGATTGGTGTGTTCCAGCTTGAAAGTCAGGGGATGCGCGATACGCTGCGCAAGCTGCGCTGTGGATCTCTGGAAGAAATTACCGCGCTTATTTCGCTCTATCGTCCGGGGCCTATGGACAATATCGATACCTATGTCGACCGGAAGTTCGGCCGGGCGGAAATCGATATGTTGCACCCCAGCCTTGAGCCGGTGCTGAAGGAGACCTACGGCGTTATCATCTATCAGGAACAGGTGATGCAGATCGCCCAGGTCCTGTCGGGCTACAGCCTGGGTGAAGCCGACCTGCTGCGCCGGGCTATGGGTAAGAAGAAAAAGGAAGAAATGGACCTGCAAAAGGTTCGCTTTATTTCCGGCGCGGCCGAAAAGGGCGTGCCCGAAAAGCAATCCGACTTTATCTTTGAACTGGTCAATAAGTTCGCCGGCTACGGTTTCAACAAATCGCACGCCGCCGCCTATGCCTTTATCTCGTATCAGACTGGCTATCTTAAGGCCAATCACCCGGTCGAATTCTTCGCTGCAACGTTCAGCCTCGATATCACCAATACCGACAAGCTGGCGGTCTTCTATCAAGATGCGCGACGCTTCAACGTCACCATCCGCCCGCCCGACATTAATAGTTCGATGGCCGATTTCGATGTCGAAAATGGTGAAGTGCTTTACGCATTGGGCGCCATTCGCAATGTCGGCTTTGAAGCCATGTTAAGTGTGGTTCAGGCGCGTGAGGAGGGCGGCAAGTTCACCGACCTGTTCGACTTTCTGGAACGGATCGATCCGAAGGCGGTCAACAAGCGCGCCCTGGAAAATCTCGCCAGGGCGGGCGCCTTCGATTCGATCCATCCTAACCGCGCGCAGATCGTGGCCGGCGCCGATATCCTTATTGCCTACGCCCAGAGCATGGCGGCGGATCGGGCGGCGTCTCAGGTTAGCCTGTTTGGATCGAATGAATCCTCGCGCCCGCGCCTGCCAAGTGTGGCTACGGTGTCGGGGCCTGCCAGGCTTGACGAGGAACTGGCGGCGATCGGCTTCTATCTGTCGGGTCACCCATTGCAGGACATGCTGGATGTCTTCAAACGCCGCAACGTCACCCTGTATGCCGATGCGGTGTCTCTGGCCGCGGAAGGGCGTGAGGCCTTCCGCATGGCGGGGATCATTCGCCGCAAGCAGGAACGGGCGGCGCAAGGCTCTGGTGAAAAGTTTGCCTTCGTCACCCTGTCCGATCCCAGCGGCGAATATGAAGTGCTGTTCCCGCCGGAATCTCTGCGTAAAAACCGCGATCACCTGGAGGTCGGGGCTTCGATCGTGCTCAAGGTGCGTAGTAAAGGCAAGGACGGAGAGGTACGTTTCTTCGGCGATGACGCCGCGCCCATGTCCGAAACGCTTAAAACCGGTGACATGGGTCTGAGGGTGCATGTTTTGGCCAATGTCATCAATCTGGCCGAACTGAGCGAAAAGCTGGAAACATCCAAATCACCCAAGGGGGGGGAGATCAGTCTGCTGACCGATCTGGGCGGTGAAGGGGTGATCGAATTCAAGCTGCCGCAACGCTATAACCTTGATGCGCACTTACGCGGGGCGCTCAAACATATGACGGGCATCCTCGAATTAGAGGAAGCCTAGTTACAATTCGTACTTTTCTTGTCTGTAAGGCTTGATTTTTTTTGAAATTGTGAATAGGTGCAGGCCATCTCACACGCAGATGCACGCCATCTTCCCTAAATCGGGTCGGTAGCGTTCCGAGGCGGAAACGGGCACGGGCCCGTCCAAGCTTTTCTATCTGCGGCGGATTATCGGAAGAAGGATACTACATTATGGCTATGCCAGAAATCTCCATGCGCCTCCTGCTCGAAGCCGGCGCCCACTTCGGTCACCAGACTCACCGCTGGAACCCCAAGATGGAACGCTACCTGTTCGGTTCGCGCTCCAACATCCATATCATCGACCTGTCGCAATCCCTGCCGCTGTTCCATCAGGCCCTGCTGAAGGTTCGCGAAGTCGCCGCCGCCGGTGGCCGCGTTCTGTTCGTCGGCACCAAGCGCCAGGCGCAAGGCCCGGTCGCTGCCGCCGCCAAGCGTTCGGCCCAGTATTATGTCAACCACCGCTGGCTCGGCGGCACCCTGACCAACTGGCGCACCATTTCCGGTTCGATCGCGCGTCTGCGTGAACTGGAAGGCGTGCTCGACAACAATCCGGCTGGCCGTTCCAAGAAGGAACTGTTGACCCTGACCCGTGAACGCGAAAAGCTTGAGCTGTCGCTGGGCGGCATCAAGGACATGGGCGGCATCCCCGACCTGATGTTCGTGATCGACACCAACAAGGAAGGCATCGCCATCCAGGAAGCCCGCAAGCTGAACATTCCTGTGATCGCCATCCTCGACTCCAATTCTGATCCCGACGGCATCACCTATCCGGTTCCGGGTAACGACGACGCCGCCCGCGCCCTGCAACTGTACTGCGACCTGATCGCTGATTCGGTTCTGGACGGTCTGGCCGCTGGTCAGGTGGCTTCGGGCCGCGACCTCGGCGCTTCGGTTGATCCGATCGAGCCGGCCCTGGTTGCTGACGATGCAATCGCTGCCGCTGCTTCCACTGAGGCCTAAGGCTTCCTATATAGGGGCCAATGTCTGGTTGGCCTTACGAGACCTGTGACAGCTTAAAGCCCGCCATATTACGCTTTGGTCGGCTTTAGGCTGTTACTCAATTGACATGTATCGCGGCTATGAGGCTGCGAAATCTTAAACACTAAACTTAGGAGGATTTCATGGCTGAAATCACTGCTGCCCTGGTTAAGGAACTGCGCGAAAAGTCGGGCGTAGGCATGATGGACTGCAAGAAGGCGCTGACTGAAAACGACGGCGACATCGAAGCATCCCTGGACTGGCTGCGCGCCAAGGGCCTCTCCAAGGCCGCCAAAAAGGCTGATCGCGTCGCCGCGGAAGGCCTGGTTGTCATCGCCACGAAGGTTGAAGGCAAGGGCATGACCGCCACTGCCGTCGAAGTGAACGCCGAAACCGATTTCGTCGCCCGCAACGATCTGTTCCAGGCCCTGGCTCGCAAGGCCGGTCAGGCGGGTCTCGAAGCCAATACGGTCGAAGACGTCGCCGCCGCTGTTTCCGACGACATCACCAACCTGATCGCCACGATCGGTGAAAACATGGTCGTGCGCCGCTTCGCCAAGCACACCGTGTCCGAAGGCGTCGTCGCCTCGTACATCCACAACGCGATCGCGCAGGATCTCGGCCGCATCGCCGTGCTCGTCGCCATTGAATCGGCCGGTGATCCGGAAGCGCTGAAAGACATGGGCCGCAAGATCGCCATGCACATCGCCGCCACCCAGCCGCTGTCGCTGAACGTCGAGGACCTGAACCAGGAACACGTCGAACGCGAAAAGGCCGTCCTGACCGAGCAGGCCAAGGAATCCGGCAAGCCGTTGCAGGTCATCGAAAAGATGATCGAAGGCCGTATCCGCAAGTTCTACGAAGAAGTCGTGCTGCACAAGCAAGCCTTCGTCATGAACCCGGATCAGACCGTCGAGCAACTGGTTGAAGAAACCGCCAAGACGCTCGGTACGCCGGTGAAGATCACGGCCTTCACCCGTCTCGCCCTCGGCGAAGGCGTGGAGAAGAAGGTCGACGATTTCGCGGCCGAAGTCGCCTCGATGACGGGCGGCGTCTGATAAACACTTAAAAGTACTGCTTTTCAGGGCTTTTCGGGGCGCTGGCATTTGACATGCCGGCGCCTCTTTTTTATGACAGTAAGGCGTGGACGTTCGGCTCTGCCACATGCGCCAAGCCTATTCAAAGCGCCTTGAAAGCGCTAAGCCGTCATATATCTGACGCCCAACTGATTCACCGGAGCCTGCCATGATGATCGAACCGCGAGAGACGCTGGCGCCTGACTCTACAGCGCCCCTGGCCTACAAGCGCATTTTGCTGAAGGTTTCCGGCGAGGTGCTGATGGGCGACCAGGGCTTCGGCATCGATATGAATACCGTTAAGGCGGTGGCTGCCGAAGTCGCCGCCGTCGCGCGTTTGGGCGTTGAGTTGTGCCTCGTGATTGGCGGGGGCAATATCTTCCGTGGTCTGTCCAAAGCGGCTGGCGATATGGAGCGCTCCAGCGCGGATTACATGGGGATGCTGGCCACGGTCATGAATGCGCTGGCCATGCAAAATGCCCTGGAAAAACAGGGCATCGATACGCGTGTGCAATCCGCCATTCAGATGAACGCCGTTTGCGAGCCGTTCGTGCGCCGCCGCGCCATTCGCCACCTCGAAAAGGGCCGGGTAGTCATTTTCGCCGCCGGCACCGGTGCGCCCTATTTTACCACCGATACGGCAGCGGCCCTGCGCGCGGCCGAAATGAACTGCGACGCCCTGTTCAAAGGCACGTCGGTCGATGGCGTCTATACCGCCGACCCGAAGAAGGACAAAACGGCCGAGCGTTACAAAAACCTGAGCTATCTTGAGGTCTTGTCGCGCGATCTTAAGGTAATGGATGCGTCGGCAGTCAGCCTGATGCGCGAAAATGAAATTCCGATCGTGGTCTTCTCGATCCGCACGCCCGGCGCCCTGAATGAGGTTATTCACGGCAAGGGCATCTACACCGTCATCACACAATAACAGAGCGAGATACTGTCATGGCAAAGCCTGAACTCAACCATTACAAGGACCGCATGGAAAAGTCGGTCGACGCGCTGAAGGCGGATTTCTCCGGCCTGCGCACCGGCCGGGCCTCGGCCTCGCTGCTCGATCAGGTGGTCGTGGACGCCTACGGTTCGACCATGGGCATCACCTCATGCGCCGCTATCAGTGTACCGGAGCCGCGCATGATCAGCGTCAATGTGTGGGACAAGGGGCTGGTGACGGCGGTCGAAAAGGCCATTCGCAATTCCGGATTGGGCCTCAATCCGATCACCGACGGCAACATTTTGCGCGTGCCGATTCCGGCCCTGACCGAGGAGCGCCGCAAGGAACTGGTCAAGATCGCCGGTAAATATGCTGAAACCCAGAAAATCGCCGTGCGTAACGTCCGTCGTGAAGCTATGGATGATCTCAAGAAGGCCGAAAAAGCCTCGGAGATCAGCGAGGACGAAGAGAAGAAGGGGGGCACCGAGGTGCAGGGCTTTACCGACGCGGCGATCAAGCGTATCGATGACCTGTTGAAGGTCAAGGAAGCCGAGATCATGCAGGTTTAAGAGACTGTTTGCAAATGCGTGATGCTGGCCTGCAACGAGCTACTTTCTGCGCTTCCGGTGCTCATGTACTTAAGTACGCTGCGCTCCGGTTCTCGTAATCAGCCCGTTTGGCTACGCCGAATTTCATTTCGACTCAGCCTGACGCATTTTCAAAAACAGTCTCTGAGCGGTTCCCCTGCTTTGCCTTGTGACGCGTTATAGCCCGGCCTGTGCCAAACGAAAGTTGCCTTTATGCCTTTAGGCCCCACGGATGCTCTCATCGTGACCCCGCACGCGGGCGCGAAGAGTCATGACGTGAAACCGCTGCACGTCGCCGTCATCATGGATGGTAACGGGCGCTGGGCGAAGGCGAAGAATCAGATCCGGACGATGGGCCACAAGGCCGGTGTGGATGCCCTGAAACGCACCATCAAGGCGGCGGTCGATCTGGGGGTCACCCACATGACGGTCTTTGCCTTCTCGACCGAAAACTGGCGGCGTCCGGAGGCCGAGATCAACGACCTGATGGGGCTGTTGCGGGCCTTCATCAAGTCGGACCTGGAGCGTCTGCGCCGCAAAGGCGTGTGCGTGCGGATCGTGGGGCAAGAGGCCGGCCTGCCGGCGGATATCGTCGGCATGGTCAATGAGGCTCATGAAACAACCCGGCATAATTCGCGTTTTTACTTGCAGGTGGCGCTGAATTACGGCGCTCAGGCCGATATCATCGAAGCGGTGAAGCGGATCGCCACGCAGGTCAAATCGGGCGCGCTGGACCCTGCGGATATTACGCCGGAAAGTTTCGGCGGCTATCTGTCAACGCATGGTCTGCCGCCGCTTGATCTGTTGATCCGGACCAGTGGTGAGCATCGCCTGTCGAATTTCCTGCTGTGGGAAGCGGCCTATGCCGAATTTGTATTCCAGGACATCCTGTGGCCCGATTACGGCTACGAACCCCTGAAGGCGGCGCTGGATATTTTCAAAGGCCGTGATCGCCGGTTCGGCGCTGTGGAAGCGGGACATGTCAAGCCAGCCCTCTGATGATAACGCCGTCGAGCCTCCGGTAAAACCTAAGAGCAAGGGACGCGAACTGGCCGTTCGCATCGTGTCGGCATTCGTGCTGATAGCGGTCGTGCTGGGCATAACCGTGCTCAAGGATCATCGGCCTTTTCTGGTCATGATCAGTATTGGTGTCGCGCTGTTGTGCATCGAATGGGGGCTGATGATGGCGCCCAATATTTCCGGACGCATTTCCGTGGCGGTGGCCACGGCGGCGATCGCAGCGCTTTTCGTTGGCTATCTCGGCCATCCGCTGTTGTCGATCCTGATGCTGTGCTTCGGCTCACTGTGCGCCGGGGTTTACGCCTACCGGCTGCATGTCGGCTGGGTGGATGCGGCTTACGGCGTGCTTTATATCGGCTGGCCGGCCATCGTCATCATGTGGCTGCATCAAAGTTATCGCGGCGTCGAATGGGTATTTTTCGCTTTCCTGATCGCCTGGGGGGCGGATAGCGCCGCTTTTGCCGCCGGCAAGTTTTTTGGCGGTCCGAAGCTGTGGCCGCGCTATTCACCGAATAAGACCTGGGCGGGCTTCGCCGGCGGTCTGATCGCAGGGATGCTGACGGCGGGCGCGCTGTCGGATATCACCGGCCTGTTCAAGCATGATACGGCGGCCTCGGTCGTCGGCCTGCTGGTGGCGCTGGCGACGATGGCGGGGGATCTGTGGGAATCGGCGCTCAAGCGGCGCTTCGGCGTCAAGGATGCCGGGACGCTTATCCCCGGTCATGGTGGTTTGCTTGATCGTGTCGACGGTCTGATGTTTGCCATTGTCGCCATCGGGGGTATACGTTTGCTGGTAATGCTAGGCACTGAAATATGACCTCTATTCGTCCCAGACGCATATCCATTCTCGGTTCGACCGGATCGATCGGCGTGTCCACCCTGCGGCTGCTCGATGAAACGGGGGTGGTCGGGGAAGATTATGTTATCGAGACGCTGGTCGGTGGGCGCAATGTCGAGCTGCTGGCCGAACAGGCGCTGAAATACCGCCCGGCAATCACGGTTCTGGCCGATCAAACGCAGTGGCTGGCCTTCAAGGCGCTGATCGGCGGGGCCGGTCTGGAAATTGCCTGTGGGGAGGCCGCTGTCTGTGAAGCGGCGGGACGTAAGGCCGATTGGATCATGGCGGCTATCGTCGGTATCGCCGGCCTGAAGCCGACCTGGGCGGCGGCGGGCACGGGCGCCATTCTGGCGCTGGCCAACAAGGAGGCGCTGGTCTGTTGCGGCCGGGCGCTGATCGAGCGCGTCGAGGCGCATGGCGGCGCCGTGCTGCCGGTCGATTCCGAGCATAACGCCATCTTCCAGGTGCTGGGCGACAAAGCGCGCGTCAGCAAACTGATCCTGACCGCTTCCGGCGGGCCATTTTTGGGCCGCTCGCGTGAGGATCTGAAGGCGGTGACGGTCGAGCAGGCTCTCAAGCATCCGAACTGGAGCATGGGCGCGAAGATCACCATCGATTCGGCTACCCTGGCCAACAAGGGGCTGGAATTCATCGAGGCGGCCTATCTGTTCGACATGCCGGCCAGCCAGATTGACGTGCTGGTTCATCCGCAGTCGATCATCCATTCGATGGTCGAATATAAGGACGGCTCCACCCTGGCGCAGCTTGGTCCGCCAGATATGCGGGTGCCGATTTCCTACTGCCTGAACTGGCCTGAGCGCCTGGACTGGCAGGCGCCGAAGCTTGACCTGGCCACACGCGGCGCCCTGACCTTCAGTACCCCCGATCTGGCGGCCTTTCCGATGCTCCGGCTGGCCCGTGAGGCGCTGGAAGCGGGGGAGGGGATGCCGACGGTCTTCAATGCCGCCAACGAGGTTTGCGTACAGGCTTTCCTTGAGCGGCGGATCGCCTTTTTGCAGATCGCCGAATTTGTTGAATCTGCCATGATGCGGGCTCAATTGCCGTCTATCCCTTCCAAAGATCACGCAAGTCGTGATACGAACGACGAGACCATGATGCGCGCGCTGGAAATCGATTCAGATATCCGGCGTCTGGTGGGCGAACTCTTCGCTTCCGCCAGATTGTCGGCGTAAGGTCATGGTCGCAGCGCGTTAGGGGAAACAGTTTTGCTCGGTTTTATCGCAGGCATCGTGCCGTTCCTGATCATAATCTCCCTGATCGTGACCTTTCACGAACTGGGACATTTCAGCGTGGCGCGCCTGTTTAAAACGCGGGTAGAGCGTTTTTCGGTCGGTTTCGGTAAAATCCTCCTGCGTAAAAAAGACAAGCATGGCGTTGAATGGTGCCTGAGCGCCTTGCCGCTGGGCGGCTATGTCAAGTTCGCCGGCGATGAGAACATCACCTCGATGATGCCGTCGGCGGAAGACCTGGAGGCCTCGCGCATCGCCATCACCGAGCGCGAAGGCGCTGCTGCGGTGAAGGATTATTATCACTTCAAGCCGTTGTGGCAGAAATTCCTGATCATCCTGGCCGGGCCTGCCGCCAATTTCGTGTTGGCGATTGGGCTTTTGACGATTGTTTTTTGGGTGATGGGCGACAGCTATGTTCCCGCCAGGGTCATGACGGTTGCGCCGGACAGCCCGGCAGCGTCAGCCGGTTTTATGCCCGGCGATTTGCTGCTTTCAATTGACGGCAGGGACATCCGCAGTGAAAACGACGCCATACTGGTGATTTCATTACGCGCCGATACGCCCACCCGCTTCGAGATCGAGCGCGGTGGCCAGCGCATGGCTTTGACGGCGACGCCGCGGCGGATATCGCTTGACCCGGATGGTCCGAACCCCAAACTGACCCGCGGCCAACTGGGCGTGGACCTGCATGGTCCGGAGGTCGTCGTGCCGCTGAATCCGTGGCAGGCGCTGGTTGCGGGCAACGCCCAGACCTGGAAAGCGCTTGATACAAACCTGACCTATATAAGCCGTATTTTCACCGGAAAAGAAAACGGCAACCAGATCGGCGGAATCGTCGGGATGACCAAGGCCACCGGCGATATGACGGTAGCCTATTCCCAGGTGAAGGCTCCGCTCTGGCAGATCGCCTACAATCTGTTCTTCACCTTCGTGCAATATATGGCTTACATCTCTATTGCGGTCGGTTTTCTAAATCTTCTGCCCATCCCGGCGCTGGATGGCGGGCATCTCGCCTTCATCCTGTGGCAGGGTGTGACCAAAAAACCCATCTCGGCCGGATTCCAGAATGCGGCCTTCCGGATTGCTATAGTGCTGGTATTAGGCTTAATGCTATTCGCTTTCTGGAATGACATTAACAATATCGGACTGACCAAGTTCATCGGGGGGCTGTTCTCGTGATACGACTGACAAACCCCTTCGCTTTCTCGCCGGCCGTTCGCGCCGCAAAGACCACGGTTACAAGAGGCCATATGACCCTTACACGCTCCCTCACTCTCGGCGTCAGTGTACTGGCCCTGACCCATCTGGGCCTTATGGCGACGGGGGCGTCCGCCCAGGAAGCGACTCCGGCGCCTGTTCAGGATGCGCCCGCGACAGCACCGGCAGGCGCCACGGCGGCCCCGGAAGCGGCAACGCAAGCGCCCCCGCAGGAGGCGCCGGCCGCGGCGGAACAGACCGCTTATGTCGATCATATCGTCATTTCGGGCAATGAGCGGATCGATTCGCAGACGATCATTTCCTACCTGCCGTTCCAGCCGGGTGTCACCGTCGATGCGCAACTGATCGACGCCGCCGTCAAGACGCTGTATCGCACCGACCTGTTCTCCGATGTCCAGATTGCCATGAATGGCAATGAAATGGTCGTGACGGTCGTGGAAAGCCCGATCATCAACCAGGTGGTTTTCGAGGGCAACCACGCCATGACCAAGGACAAGCTGCGCGACGAAGTGCAGATTCGTCCGCGCGGCGTCTTCACCAAGGCCAAGGTGCAGGAAGATGTCCAGCGCATCATCGAGCTTTATCGCAAGGGCGGCCGTATCTCGGCCACCGTCACGCCGAAGATCGTCGAACTGCCGCAAAAGCGCGTCGACCTGATCTTTGAAATCACTGAAGGCGTCAAGACCGGCGTTTCCACGGTCAATTTCATCGGCAATCACGCCTTTTCGGACAACGACCTGAAATCGGTTGTCGTCACGCAGAAGTCGCTGTGGTGGAAGTTCTTCTCGTCGAACGACAACTACGATCCCGACCGGATGGATTACGACCGTGAGCAGTTGCGCAAGTATTATACCAACCGCGGTTATTACGATTTCCGCGTCATTTCGGCCGTCGCCGAACTGACGCCGGACCGCAAGGACTTCGCCATCTCCTACACGCTGGATGAGGGGCAGAAGTACAATTTCGGCCGCATCACCATCAAGACCGACAATGATAAGTTGAAGGCTGAAAACCTCCAGCACGCCATTTCGATCCGTCCGGGCCAGCTTTATGAAAGCGACCGTGTGGAAAAGGCGGTCGACGCCCTGACTTTCGCCGCGGGCGCCGCCGGTTACGCCTTCGTCGATATCCGTCCGTCGGAAGAAGCCGATCCGAATACGCACAATGTCAATCTGGTCTTCAACGTCCATGAAGGCGCGCGCGTCTATATCGACAAGATCAATATCGTCGGCAATACCCAGACGCTTGACAAGGTGATCCGCCGTCAGATGCTGGTGTCCGAAGGCGACGCCTACAACAAGGCGCTGCTCGAACGCTCCAAGATGTATGTCCGGGGGCTCGGCTTCTTCAAGCAGGACGACACCGGCGTGGCGATCACCGAAAAGCCGTCGGCCGTGCCGGGCAAGACCAATATCGAAGTGGCCGTTCTGGAGCAACCGACCGGCGAACTGTCGTTTGGCGCCGGTTTCTCGTCGATCCAGAAGTTCATTCTCGATATCTCGATCGCCCAGCAGAATTTCCGCGGCACCGGTCAGCAGGTGCGCGCGCGGGTGCAGACCGGGTCGATCCAGAAGACGATCGACTTCTCGTTCACCGAACCGCACTTCATGGGCCGCGACGTTTCGGCCGGTTTCGACTTGTTCCAGAGTTCCTATCACTATAACGGGGTCGATTACTCGACCGACTCCTACGGCGCCGGCCTGCGCCTGGGCTACAGCCTGAACGGCTTCTCGTCCTTACGTCTGCGCTACAACTATCGCAGCGACGACATCACCTACACCTCGTCGGATGCCTGTAACGGCCTGCTTTATAGCTGCGGCAACGGCGTGACCTCCAGCGTCGGTTACTCGCTGGCCTTCGATCTGCGTAACGACTATGTTCAGCCGACGCGCGGCTGGATGTTCACCCTGCGCCAGGATTTCGCCGGGCTTGGCGGCGACGTGAAATACGTCAGCTCCGAAGTTGAAGGCCATTGGTATCATGGCTTCCGCAAGGACATGATCCTGCATGTGTCCGGCACCGCCGGTTCGATTATCCCATGGCGCGGCGACGCCATCCGCATCAACGACCGCTTCTTCAAGGGCGGCGATACGATGCGCGGCTTCGAATATGCCGGCATGGGGCCGCGCGACACCTCTACGGGTTACGCGCTTGGTGGCCAGACCTACGGCATCCTATCGACCGAACTGGGCATTCCGAACGGTCTGCCTGACCAGTACGGCCTTAAAACCGCTCTATTTGTTGATTTAGGTACGCTCGGTGGGGTTGATGATCGCCTCAAGGTCAATACAACGACGGGTGCGCCGCTGACCAATATCGTCGATGATATGTCTCTTCGGGCTTCGGCGGGTATTACAATCCGCTGGAAATCCCCGATGGGGCCTGTACAGTTCGACCTAAGTCAGGTTCTGTCGAAAGAATCCTACGACAAGGTTGAATCTTTCCGCTTCTCGCAATCCACGCAATTCTAAACCAATACCCAGAGATGAACAAAACTATGAAAAAAGCATCACTCTTCCTCATCACCTCCGCCGTTGTCCTCATGGCCGGTGCAGGTCAAGTCATGGCGCAAGCTGCGGCGCCGGCCGCCGCTGCCGCTACGCCGCCGGCCCCGCCGACTTTTGGCGCCGCCGTTCCCGGCCAGTGCGTGCTCGACGAACAGACCGCCATGTCGAATTCCAGCATGGGCAAGGCCGCTTCGGACCGCCTCGTGCAACTGAAGGGCGTCGTCGACAGCGAACTCGGCGCTGAAGGCAAGGCCATCGAAGACGAATACAAGGCCCTGACGGCCTCGCAAAAGACCAGCAGCGCCACCGCCGCCGGTAAGACCGCCTGGGAAGCCAAGGCGCAAGACTGGGAAGGCAAGCGTCAAAAGTTCCAGGCCAAGGTGCAGCAGCGTAATCAGGAAATGCAGTATACCCAGCAGGAAGTCATGCAGGCCATCTTCCAGAAGATGATCCCGCAGATCAACGCGGTCGTCACCGCCAAGGGCTGCGCCACCGTCCTCTCGGCCGACTCCCTGTTGCATTATGACATGACAGCGAATACGAATGGTCAGCCGACTCAAACGAGCTTCCTCTACGCCAACCCCGCGATGAACATCACCACGGACGTTGTGAACAAGATGAACGCCACGGGCGAGACCCTGCCGTCTTTCGATCGCGTCAAGCTTGACCAGCCGGCGGCGGGAGCAGCCCCCACGAAGTAATTAAGAGATACACCGTTTATGCCTGATCCGCGTTTTTTTGATATCGGTTCAAAAATAGACCTGGATCAGGTGGCGGTTTTGACCTCCAGCCGGTTCGTTGCGCCGGAAAAGAAGGGGAGCGGGTTTATAATGGCCTGCGCCCCTTTGTCATTTGGCGGGGCCGGTAAAGCGGCCTTCTTCAGCGACCGGCGTTACCTGAGCAATCTGCACCGCACCGAGGCGGAATTCGTCTTTGTGCCGGCTGATTATGTCGAGCATGTGCCGGCGGCGAGTGTCGCCCTGGTAACGGCCAGTCCGCAGGCGGCGTGGGCGCGCGTGGCGACGCAGCTTTATCGTTTGCGCCGGCATGAGGGCGCGCAGGCCGTCCATCCAAGTGTGAAAATGGAAGCGGGTGTCACGCTCGGCATCGGCGTGGTCATTGGCCAGGATGCCGAAATCGGCGCGGGCACGCGGATCGAGGCCTATGCGGTGATCGGGCCTGGCTGCCGGATCGGGCGTGACTGCCGGATTGGCGCGCACAGCACGATCTATTGCGCTTTGATTGGCGACCGGGTTCAGGTGCTTTCGGGGGCGCATATCGGTGAGGCCGGATTTGGCGTCAGCGGGGACGCCAAGGGACTGGTCGATGTGCCGCAACTGGGCCGCGTCATCCTTCAGGATGATGTCAGTATTGGTTCCGGCGCCTGTATCGATCGCGGCGCATTTGATGACACGATTATCGGTGAGGCGACGAAGATCGACAACATGGTCCAGGTCGGCCACAACTGCCGGATCGGACGCAACTGCATCCTGGCGGCCCATAGCGGCATATCGGGTTCGGTGACGGTCGGGGATGGCGCCATGTTTGGCGGCCGCGCCGGCGTAATCGATCATATTGATATTGGCGCGGGGGCTAAAATAGCCGCCGGCGCCTGTGTATTCAAGGATGTACCGGCCGCTACTATGGTGTCCGGATTTCCGGCCAGGCCCTCGCGGCAATTCCTGCGCGAAATGCTCTGGCTGGAAAAAAACGCGATGACAAAGGACAAGGGGTAAGAATTTAGATGAGCACGACCGCTGATGATGCGCCGGATGCGAACGATATGCAGACTTCGGTGGACTACGCCGAGATTCTCAAGCGTATTCCGCATCGCTATCCTTTTTTGCTGATTGATCGTGGTGAGAACTGGGTCAAGAACAAGTCGATGGTCGGCATCAAGAATGTCACCTTCAACGAGCCGTTCTTCAACGGCCATTTCCCGGAAAATCCGGTCATGCCCGGCGTGTTGCTGATCGAGGCGATGGGCCAGACCGGCGCCGTTCTGATGTCGAAATCTTTGGACGCAGATGTTGAAGGCAAGACCATCTTCTTTATGTCGGTGGATGGTGTAAAGTTCCGCAGTCCGGTCCGTCCGGGCGACGTGGTGCGTATGCCGGTGGAAGTCGTGCGCCATCGCGGCGATATCTTCAAATTCCGCGGCGAGGCCTACGTGAACGACAAGATTGTCTGCGAAGCCGAATTCGCCGCTATGGTGGTTGAGAGTCCTAAATGACTGTAACGATACATCCGACCGCGATCGTACATGACGGCGCGCAGCTTGGCGAGGGCGTCCAGATCGGCCCCTATTGCATTGTCGGGCCGCAGGTGACGCTCAAGGACCGGACGGTATTGAAATCGCATGTCGTCATCGATGGCGTGACCGAAATCGGCGCCGATGGCGTCATCCACCCGTTTGCCTGCCTGGGCGGTCCGCCGCAGCATCTGGCGCACAAGGGTGAGCCGACGAAGCTGATTGTCGGTGAGCGGGTGCTGGTGCGTGAGAATGTCATCATGCACACCGGCACCGAAAAGGGCGGCGGCGTGACGGTGGCCGGCAATGACTGCATGTTCATGGCGGGATCGGGTATCGCGCACGACTGTATCCTCGGCAATAATGTCATCATGGCCAATCAGGCGTCGATCGGCGGTCATGTGCATGTCGGGGATTTCGTGTTTCTCGGCGGGTCCTGCGCGGTGCATCAGTTTGCCCGGTTGGGGCGTTATTGCTTTATCGGCGGCGGCGCCATCGTGACCAAGGACGTTATTCCCTATGGCTCGGTGTGGGGTAACCATGCGCGTCTTGAGGGCCTGAACCTGGTCGGACTGAAGCGTCGTGGCTTTTCGCGCGAGCTGATCCTGGCGCTGCGGACGGCCTATCGCATGATGTTCGCCGAGGAAGGCACGTTCCAGGAACGCCTCGACGATGTGCTGGAGAATTTCTCCGATATCGATCAGGTGGTTGAGATCGTTCGCTTTATTCGTGAGGATGCGGCGCGGCCGATTTGTCTGCCGTCGGATCATTGACGCCATTCGTTATGGGGTGTGGGGCCAAAGATCGTTTCTTGGGACCCCACATTCCTTTCCTTCCTTTATCTTACCTGCCAATTTGGCGGATAAGATAAAGGAATAAAGACATGGGGCCATAGGCCCCATACCCCGAAACAAAGGGTGCCCATGTCCAACACCAAACTTGCCCTGATCTCCGGCGGCGGCGCTCTGCCGGTCGAGATCGCACGCTATCTGAAGCTCACGCAGCGGCCCTATACAGTCATCCGTATCGATGGCCTGTCCGATGCCGAGCTGAACGACCATCCCGGCCATACGCTCGGCCTGGGCGATTTTGCCCGTCTGTTCGAAATCCTGGCCACAGAGCAGGTGAAAGCCGTGACCATGTGCGGCTATGTTCAGCGACCGGATTTTGATGCCATGCAGAAAGACGGACATCTGCAAAGCATCCAGTCGGCGGGCAGGGGGGGGGATGACTCGCTCCTGCGCCAGGTGGCCAAGGTGATCGCCAGCCAGGGCTACCACATCGAAGGCGCCCACGAGGCCAATCCCGACCTGCTGATCGGTTCCGGTCTGCAAGCCGGGCCTGACCCCTCGCCGGAAGTCATGGAAGACGCACAGGAAGCCATGCGGGTGGCCGCGGCCATCGGCGCGCTCGATATCGGTCAGGCGGTCGTGGTGGCTGGCCGGATCACCCTGGCGGTCGAGGCGCAGGAAGGCACACAGGCCATGTTGGGCCGTATCGCCTCACTGAACCCCGCGCTGCGCGGAACGCTTGCCAATCGCAAGGGGGTTCTCGCCAAGCTCGCCAAGCCCATACAGGACCTGCGTCTGGACATGCCGACCATCGGCCTGCAAACCATCGAGGATGCCGCTAACGCTGGCCTTTGCGGGATCGTGGCGCGCAGCCAGGCCTTGCTGATCGTCGATAAACCGGCGGTCTTCGCCCGCGCCGGCGAACTGGGAGTCTTCATTTATGGCCACGATGAGCACTAAACGCATCATGGTCGTGGCCGCCGAGGCCTCCGGGGACGCTCTGGGTGCGGGCCTGATCGCTGAATTGCGGCGGCAGGCGCCGAATGCAGGCCTGACCTTCTTCGGTGTCGGCGGCGCGCGCATGGCTGAGCAGGGCGTCACCAGCCCGTTCGATATCTCCGAACTGTCCATTCTGGGCCTGCTGGAAGCCGTGAAAGCCTATGGCCGGGTAATGAAGCGCGTCCGCGAAACGGTGGCCTATGCGCAGGCTGAGCGTCCGGATGTGGTCCTGCTGGTCGATTCCTGGGGCTTCACCCTGCGGGTAGCCAATGCGATCCGCAAGGTCATGCCGCACGTCAAACTGATCAAATATGTCGGGCCCCAGGTCTGGGCGGCGCGGCCGGGCCGGGCCAAGACCCTGGCACAATCGGTCGATCTGCTGCTGGCCCTGCATCCGATGGACCCGCCGTTTTTTGAGGCGGCTGGCCTGAAAACCATCGTCGTTGGCAACCCGGCCCTGAGCATCGATTTCAGCGACGCCAATCCGGTTGCATTCCGCAATCGAATTAATCTGGGGAGTGATCCGCTTTTGCTTGTCCTACTTGGCAGTCGTCCGGCGGAGATCAAGCGATTGTCGCCGCTATTTGCGGCAACCATCGCTCGCTTGCGTGTTTCGCATCCGAATGTCAGGCTGGTCATGCCGGTGGCCGATACGGTCCGCGATCTGGTCGAGCGCCGCGTGGCGGAATGGCCGGTCAAGCCGCTGCTGGTCTATGGCGAGGCGGACAAGCATTCGGCCATGCAGGTGGCCACCCTGGCGTTGGCCTGTTCTGGCACCGTCTCGACCGAGCTGGCCCTGGCGGGATGTCCGATGGTCATCGCTTACAAGGTTGAGCCGCTGACCTACTGGATTTACCGGCGCATTTCGACGCTGAAACACGTCACTATGTTCAATATCATGGCCGATAAACGGATCGCGCCGGAGTTCATCCAGAACGAAGCGACGACCGATAATCTGATTAAAGCGTTGGATGAGCGGCTTACCGATAAATCTTTGCGCGACAAACAGATAGTCGAACAGTTTGCCTCACTCGATGCTATGGGGCGCGGTCAGAAACCGCCTGCCGAAAAAGCGGCTCAGGCGGTGTTGGAATTTCTTAATCTTGTGTAATGGGGTTTGGGGCCTGTGGCCCCGAGTCTTCCTCTTTCCAAAGAAAAATCCGGTCCAAGAGACCGGGTTTTTCTTTGGAACAAAACAAGGTTTGTGGGGTTTAGCGATGCAAGAGTATAGCTCTTGCGAGCTATGGGACCCCACGCCCCATTAGCCACGCTGCGAGATCGACACATAATCGCGCGGACCGGAACCGGTGTAAAGCTGGCGCGGACGGCCGATCTTCTGACCCGGATCCTCGATCATTTCCTTCCACTGGGCGATCCAGCCGACGGTGCGCGCCAGGGCGAACAGCACGGTGAACATGGTGGTCGGGAAGCCCATAGCCGACAGGGTGATGCCGGAATAGAAGTCAACGTTCGGGAACAGCTTGCGCTCGATGAAATACTCGTCGTTCAGCGCGATTCTTTCCAGTTCCTTGGCGACCTGGAACAAGGGATCGTTCTTGTCTCCGACAGCTTCCAGAACCTCGTCCGCCGATTGCTTCATGACGGTCGCGCGCGGATCGTAATTCTTGTAAACGCGGTGACCGAAGCCCATCAGCTTGTACTTGCGGGCTTTGACGCCTTCGATGAATTCCGGAATGCGCTCTGGCGTGCCGATTTCCTTCAGCATGTTCAGCGCCTCTTCGTTGGCGCCGCCGTGTGACGGCCCCCACAGGCAGGCGATGCCGGCGGCGATACAGGCAAATGGATTGGCGCCCGACGAGCCGGCCAGGCGGACGGTCGAGGTCGAGGCGTTTTGCTCGTGATCGGCGTGGAGGATGAAGATACGGTCCATCGCCCTAGTCAGGATCGGATTGGGCACATATTCCTCGGCCGGAACGGCGAAGCACATGCGCAGAAAGTTTTCCGAATAGGACAGCTTGTTGAGCGGATGCACGAACGGCTGGCCAAGGCTGTACTTGTAGGCGCGGGCGGCGATAGTGGGCATCTTAGCGATCAGGCGGTGCGCCGAAATTTCGCGCTGCTTCAGGTCATGAATGTCCAGGCTGTCGTGATAGAAGGCCGACAGGGCGCCGACAGCGCCGGTCAGGATGGCCATCGGGTGCGCATCGCGGCGGAAGCCGTTGAAGAATTTATCAAACTGCTCATGCAGCATGGTGTGGCGCGTGATCGAGGTCTCGAAAGGCTCGAACTCGGCGGCCGTCGGCAATTCGCCATGCAGCAACAGATAGCAGGTTTCTAGGAAAGACGAATTTTCCGCCAGTTGCCCGATCGGATAACCGCGGTGCAGCAATACGCCCTGGTCGCCATCGATGAAGGTGATCTTGCTTTCGCAGGACGCCGTGGAGGTGAAGCCCGGATCGTAGGTGAAGGCGTCGGTTTCGGCATATAGCTTGCGGATGTCGATAACGTCCGGTCCAAGCGTGCCCTTCATCACGGGCAGATCGACGGCCTTGCCTTCGAAATTGATTTGGGCGGGGGTGGTTTGGCTCATATTACGCTACCTCGAAATAAGGTTTAGACCGTTTGCCGGTCCTGTGTGCGGCGCACCTAAATCGGCGTCGCGCCTGCTTTACAAACTGTAATCCTAAATGAAAAGGCCCCCTGTTAGGCGAACAAGGGTCTCTTCGCGTCCGATTGAGGCCAAAAGCTTTGAAATATCCGGTGCGGGATGGCCGGCTGACAGGAGACCACGCAGGGCTGGACCAATCTTTCCGAAGCCAATACCTTCATTTTCAACGAATTTTTTCAATTGTCCGTCAATAGAGTCGGCGCTCCAGTCTTCCCACGTCAACACATTTTCGTGAAGACGGTTAAGCCGTGATATTGTTTCTTCGGTCAGAAGTTTTTTCGTTTTTTCGTCCAGAGGCGCCGGGCCTTTCGCCACAGCGAAGTGAACGGCCTCGGCCAATTGCACGATGGTCTGGGCGCGTTCTTTTACCAGGGGAATCGTGCGGGCGAGAATTTCGCGTGTTTGGGGTGTTTCGGCGTGGCCGGTGGCGATCAGTTCGGCGGCGACCAGATCGACCAGGCGCTGGTCATCGGCAACGCGAATCCAGTGAGCGTTGACCGAACCGAGCTTGGCGAAATCGAGCCGCGCCGGCGCCCGGTTGATATCGGCGATATCGAACCACTCGATCGCCTGCTTGTCATCAAAGATTTCATCATCGCCGTGCGACCAGCCAAGACGCGCCAGATAGTTGCGCATGGCTTCGGGCAGGTAGCCCAGGCCCTGGTAATCGCCGACCGCCTGTGCGCCGTGGCGCTTGCTGAGTTTGGCGCCATCGGGGCCGTGGATCAGCGGGATGTGGGCAAAGGTCGGCACGGCCCAGTCCAGCGCCATGTAGATCAGGCTCTGGCGGGCGGCGTTATTCAGGTGATCATCGCCACGAATGACATGGGTGATGCCCATGTCATGATCATCGACCACGACGGCGAGATTGTAGGTAGGGGTGCCGTCGGTGCGCAGCAGGATGAGGTCGTCCATGTCTTTCGTATTGAAAGTAACATCGCCCTGTACGGCGTCCGGCACCACCAGCGCATCGGCCAATGGTCCCTTGAAGCGGATGACATGCGGTTGTTCGCGTTCGGCTTCCGTCGGTGTGCGGTCGCGCCAGGTCGAGCGCAGGGCATGACCGGCTTCTCTGGCTTCTTCACGGGCGATTTCGGTTTCTTCCTGCGTCATGAAACAGGCGTAGGCGCGGCCCCTGGCCACCAGTTCGGCGACGGCCTGTTTGTGGCGCTTTTCGCGGGCGTGCTGAAAGACCACCGTGTCATCCGGCTTGAGGCCCAGCCAGTCCAGCCCTTCGAAAATGGCGTCCACCGCCGCGCGGGTTGAGCGTTCGCGGTCGGTATCTTCGATGCGGATCAGGAACTTGCCGCCGGTGTGTTTGGCATACAGCCAGTTGAACAGGGCCGTGCGCGCGCCGCCGATATGCAGGTAGCCGGTCGGCGAAGGTGCAAAACGTGTCACGACAGCTTGCGGTTTTGATATAGTCATGGTCAGTTAGCCCGGTATTTGGGGGGACGATTTGTGAGCGTCTTATAGCTCTCTTTGCCGGCAACCCAAGTCCTTTGTCGCTGCTTTTTGTTTGTCGCGCAATTTAACCGAAAAGTGGCGGCGGCCACTTTGTCGGATTGCGCTTAAGGGCCTGGCTCATTTGAAATCCGCAATTCTGTTTCTGAAAAGCCGGATGGAAGGTGCGGTGGCCCTGCAAACAGGACGCCTGTTCCTGTGGCTGCCGGTGACGATGGGGGCAGGGGCGGCGATCTATCTCAACCTGTCGTTTGAGCCTGATCTGTGGTGGGTGCTTTTGCCATTGATCATATGCCTCGTGGCGCTTGTATTGGCTCGCCGATATGGCAGCAGCGGGTTGGTCATCAATGTACTGATCCTGCTGATGGCTTTTGCGGTCGGCGCGATGGTCTGCAAACTGCGTACGGAGCACGTCCGCGCGCCGGTTTTGAGTTCTGAGATAAGCAATTATAATCTTCAGGCTTACGTGATTGATGTTGTGTCCCCGAGCGAGGACCAGCCACGGCTTTTGCTGGCACCGATTTCCATGCGTGGGGTCAGTCCGGAGAATACGCCTTTGCGGCTGCGGGTTTCCCTGCGAGCGGGGATGCTGGAGGCGACCGGAATCAAGCCGGGTGACGCCATCTCGACCTTCGCCATTCTCAATCCGCCGCCACCGCCCAATATGCCGGAAGGGTATGACTTCGCCCGCAACGCTTATTTCCAGGGCATCGGCGGCGTCGGGCTGGTACCGGGCGTGCCGAAGATCATTGCGTCGCCGCCGCATGGCTGGCGGCTGGATGCGGTCATGAAGCTCAATCGCCTGCGCTGGTCGATCACCGAACGGTTGGTGCAGACGACCGCGCCGGACTGGAAAAATGGTCGCGCCATTGGTGGTTTTGCGGCAGCGCTGGTGACGGGACATGAGAATTTCATTCCGCATAGCCTGATTCAGGACATGCGCGATTCCGGCCTGGCGCATATCCTGTCGATCTCCGGCGTTCATATGGCGATCGTTGGCGGTTTTATATTCTTTGCCTTGCGGGCGCTGATGGCGTCGATTCCCTGGCTGGCCCTGCACGTGCCGGTCAAGAAATGGGCGGCGGGTCTGAGCATTGTCTGTATTTTGTTGTATCTGGCTTTGTCGGGTTCGCCCGCGCCGGCTGTGCGCTCGGCGGTGGTCGCCTGCGTGGCGTTCGGGGCGATCCTGCTCGACCGGCGTGCCCTGAGTTTGCGCGCTCTGGCGATCGCGGCGATCGTGGTCATTTGTCTGACTCCTGAAGCGGTGATCCAGCCCGGTTTCCAGATGTCCTTCAGTGCCACGGCGGCCTTGCTGGCCCTGGCGGAAAGCCTTAAAAGACCGGTCAGCGAAATCAGCGTGCCGATGTGGGTGAAGGCGATTCAATCAGCCTTGCGCGGGTTGTGGCTGTCTCTGCTGGCCTCGGTGGTCGCTACCGCCGCGACAACGCCCTTCGCCATCGCCTATTTTAATCGTTTCTCGGTCTATGGCCTGTTATCCAACCTGTTCGAGGCGCCAGTGACCGCCTTTCTCGTCATGCCGGCCCTGGCCCTGGGGACGGTGTTCAGCGCCACGCCCCTGGGCGGCGTATGTCTGCGCGTGGCAGGTATGGGGCTGTGGCTGATCGAGCGGATCGCCGCTTTTACGTCGGATCTTCCGCAGGCCGTAATCAACTGGCCGAGCGCGCCGTCGTATGTGCTGGGGATCTCGTTTATCGGCCTGCTTTGGGTTTGTCTGGTGCGTGGCAAGGTGCGCTGGGCCGGTCTTGTGGCGGCGGCGGCTATTTTATGGTGGCCACGCGTGTCGCCGCCGGACATCTGGGGCGATGCCGAAGGCGGTAATGCGGCGATCCGCATGGGCGACAGTGCCTATGTCCTGCGCTCAAAGGTTAGACAGTATGGGTTTCAACAGTGGACGCAACACTATGGTTTGAACGTGCTCGATGAAGCCGTCAGGGACCGAAACTATATCTGCAAGGGTTATGGATGCGTTCCGCTGCCGCAAAACCCTGTCAGGATCGGTTTCTGGTTCAGCAATAAACCACCGAAAGCCGATCGCCTGAGTGAGTTGTGCAAGGCAAGCGATCTGGTGGTTCTGCGTAATCCGGTGGGCGATTGGCCGGTAGAGTGTGCCAGCGTCAATCATATCAGCGCCGGTGATTTTCACACGCTCGGTGCGCTGGAACTGACGCGCACTGAAAAGGGCTGGGCGATCAAGGCCGCCCAGCCCTTAAGGGGTAATCGCTACTGGTCGCGTCCATCGGAGGCCGAAGGCGAGGTCGGTTTCTAAAGTGTTTCAGGAAGCAAGAAACCCCACCACCACATCTTAGCCGCTTCGCGTCTTCGTGCGGTTCCCCTCCCCATCAGAGGTGGGGAGGTACAAGAATATCAATGATACTTGCGCATCAGGCCGACGAGACGGCCCTGAACCTTGACCTGGCCATCATTATATATCTGCGTCTTGTAATTGGGGTTGGCGGCTTCCAAAGCGATGGATGCGCCCTTCTTGCGCAGACGCTTGAGGGTGGCGGTCTCGTCATCGACCAGGGCGACGACAATTTCACCCGATTGCGCTGTGTCAGTTTTGCGGATGACGACATAATCGCCGCTGAGAATGCCGGCATTGATCATCGAATCACCGTCGACTTCCAGAACATAATGCTCGCCGGCGCCCAGCATCGATTCCGGAATGTGCAGGCGATCGCGTTCGTGGCCCATAGCCTCGATCGGCACACCGGCGGCGATCTTGCCCAGCAGGGGCAGTTCGCGGGTATCGTCATTGATGGCTTTCGGGGCTTCGGCTGCCGGCCGGTTGCCTTCAACAACCTGCGGCACAAAAGCCTGACGACCCCGCGGCGGGGCGGAAGTCGTGGCCTGATCCGGCAATTTGATGACTTCCAGCGCCCGCGCCCGGTGCGCCAGTCGACGGATGAAGCCGCGTTCTTCAAGAGCTGTGATCAGCCGGTGGATACCGGATTTGGACGCCAGATCGAGCGCCTCTTTCATTTCATCGAATGAGGGAGAAACGCCGCTTTCCTTGATGCGTTCATGGATGAACATCAGGAGTTCGCGTTGTTTGGTCGTCAGCATGGCAAAACCTCAAGCGTCGCTCGGCCCGCATTTGAATAGCTGCGGGAACAAGTCATGAACCTATGCCTGATGTTCTATATGTGTTCTTGTTAATGTCAAGCTAATGCCAGCAGATTTTTTGTGGCGGCCGTTACATCGCCTTGTTTCATAAGGCTTTCACCGACCAGCATGGCCGTGGCGCCGGTGCGCGCCAGGCGGCGGACGTCAAACGGGGTGAAAATACCGCTTTCGGCCACCAGGATGTGCGTCGGCGTCACCATATGAGCCAGCTCCTCGGTGACGGCCAGATCGACATGAAAATCCCTGAGATTACGGTTGTTTATGCCGATCAGCTTGGACTTCAGCTTAAGTGCGCGCTTCATTTCCTCGGCATTATGCACCTCGACGAGGGCGTCCATACCGTAATGATGGGCGGCATCGATCAGGTCGGATGCAAGCGCATCGTCGATCATCGCCATGATGACAAGAATCGCATCGGCGCCGATGGCGCGCGATTCGGTCACCTGCCAGGTGTCGACCAGGAATTCCTTGCGTATACAGGGCAGGGAGACGGCTGAGCGCGCCGACTGGAAGTGTGATTCGTGGCCCATGAAGCTCGGGTTGTCAGTCAGGATCGACAGGCAACTTGCGCCGCCGGCCTCATAGCATTGCGCCAGGAAGTTCGGGTCGAAATCTTCACGGATCAGCCCCTTGGACGGACTGGCTTTTTTGATTTCGGCGATCAGGGACAGGCTGTTGGGCTGCTTGTTGGCCACCAGCGCCTTGGCGAAGCCGCGCGCAGGACCGGCAGCGGCGATCTGGGATTCGAGATTGTCCAGCGTGGTATTGACGCGGCGCGTCGCCACATCCTCGCGTTTATAGGTGGCGATCTTGTCAAGAATATCCAGCATATCGTCTCCTTTTGGTTCAGTCATCTCTATCCTAACACGCCGCGCGGTTATGCGGGATCAACAGTTGCGTTATGAGGCCTTGGTGGTGGCGATCAGCGTGTCGAGCGCGCCTTTTGCCCGGCCGTCATCGATGACCTCGGCGGCCAGTTCGACGCCTTCGCGCAAGGTTTCCACGGTGTCGGCCACCAGAAACGCCGCCGCCGCATTGAGCATGACGATATCGCGGTAGGCGCTTTTCTTGCCGTCGAGCAGGGCGGACAGTTCAGCCGCGTTGTATTCAGGTGCGCCGCCAGTGATATCGGCCAGGGCCGCACGCGGCAGGCCGACGGCTTCCGGCGTGATCTTGAACAGGCGGACAAAGCCGTCACGCCATTCGGCGACATCGGTTTCACCGGTCGTGGTCAGTTCATCGAGGCCGGAACCATGCACCGACCAGGCCTTGACCGCGCCAAGTTGACCCAGCGCCTGGGCGATCGGTTCGACGAAGCGCGGCGACGGCACACCGACCACCTGACGCCTGGCGCCGGCAGGGTTGCTAAGGGGGCCGAGGAGGTTGAAGATCGTGCGGAAGCCCAGTTGCTGGCGGATCGGCGAAACATGCTTCATCGCGCCGTGATGTGACTGAGCAAACATGAAGCAGATTCCGGCCTCGTCGAGCGCCTTGCGCTGCTGTTCGAGTGTCGCTTCCAGATTGACGCCCAGCGCCGCCAGCACATCGGCGGTGCCGGATTTTGAGGTGATGGCGCGGTTGCCGTGCTTGGCGACTTTCAATCCACCACCGGCCGCGACGAAACCCACCGCCGTGGAGATATTGAGGGTATGCAGGCCATCACCGCCGGTGCCACAAACATCGATGACGTCATAGGGATGATCGAGATGGATGGCGGCCTTGCGCATGGCGCGGGCGCAGGCGACAATTTCGCCGACCGTTTCGCCGCGAATACGAATGGCGGTCACCGCCGCGGCCACCTGGGCCGGCGTCGGTTCGCCGCGCAGGCAGGCGGAAAAGAACTGTTCGGCGTCTTCCTCGTTGAGGTTTTGCCCTTCGGCGAGCTTTGCCAGCAGCGGCTTGAAGGCGTCAGACATAGAGATTGTGGCTTTCGATACCGGCGAGGTCGAGGAAATTGGCGAGCAGTTGGTGGCCACCTTCTGTGGCGATCGATTCCGGGTGGAACTGGACGCCGTGAATCGGCCGGGTCTTGTGCTGCACGCCCATGATTTCGCCGTCTTCGGTCCAGGCGGTGATTTCCAGATCGGCGGGCAGGGTTTCCTTTTTGATGGCCAGCGAATGGTAACGTGTCGCTGTAAAAGGATTGGGCAAGTCTTTGAAGATGCCGGTATTATTGTGATGTATCTGGCTGGTTTTGCCGTGCATCAGGGTCTTGGCGCGGATCACGTCGCCGCCATAGGCCTGACCGATGGATTGATGGCCGAGGCAGACGCCCAGTACCGGCATGTCTTCCGGCGCGGCGCGTAAAAGCGGCAGGCAGATGCCGGCCTGATCGGGCGCGCAGGGGCCGGGCGATAGCAGTATCGCTTTCGGCGCCAGGGCCAGGGCGTCCTGAACGCTCAGGGCGTCATTACGATAGACCTGCGTCTCCGCGCCCAGTTCCGCGAGGTAATGGACGAGATTGTAGGTAAAGCTGTCGTAATTATCGATAACCAGGATCATCGGAAGGCTCCATTTGCGCAGCGTATGTAAGCAAAAGCGCCAGTGTTTCCAAGCGTAAACATCAGAAGACTTTTGTGTCGTGGCAAATATGCCTAATCTGGAAGCATGGAAACGATTCGCGATGAGCGTCTGGGTGCGGCGCTGGGGTTATTGCAAAAGCCGCGAAACGGCCGGCCCGGCTATGTGCCCCTGCTGGCGGGCTGCGCTTTCATCGGCGCCGTGACGTTTCTCGCCTATGTCGTCACGAAAGCGCCGGTTCCGATTAAGGCTGCGCCGGTAAAGACCGAGACGACACAGACTGCGCCCGTCAACAAGGTGGATTTTGAGTTGTCCGGCAGCGCCGCCGCGGAACCGCCGGTCACTGACGCTGTTCTTCTCGGCGCCGAACAGTCGCGCTAGTTCTGCTGGTAATTGTAGCGCCAGGCGTCCTGGGCAGCCTTGATGAGCGCGCCCGCCTTGTGGCAGGTTTCCTCATATTCGGTCTGCGGCACGCTGTCGGCCACCACACCGGCGCCGGCCTGGACATAGATCATCCGGTCCTTGAACAGGGCCGTACGCAGGACGATACAGATATCGACGCTGCCGCCGCTCGAAATATAGCCCGCGCCGCCGCCGTACAGCACGCCGCGCTTTACCGATTCCAGCTCGTCGATGATCTCCATCGCGCGGACCTTTGGCGCACCGGAGAGCGTGCCGGCGGGCAAGGCGGCCAGCAGGGCGTCCACCGCGTCGATATCATCCGGCGCATCGCCTTCGACATTCGAGACGATGTGCATGACGTGGCTGTAGCGCTCGATGACGAACTTTTCAGTCACGCGCACACTGGCCGGTTTGGCGATGCGGCCGACATCGTTGCGGCCGAGATCGAGCAGCATCAGGTGTTCGGACAGTTCCTTGGGATCGGCCAGCAGTTCCTCTTCCAGCGCCTTGTCCTGTTCCGGCGTCTTGCCGCGCGGACGGGTGCCGGCGATCGGACGGATGGTCAGCTTGCCGTCGCGCACCCGCACCAGGATTTCCGGTGAGGAACCGGCCAACTGGAAGTCGCCGAAGTTCAGGTAATAGAGATAGGGCGACGGGTTGTGGCGGCGCAAGGAGCGGTAGAACGAGAACGGATCGAGATTGAACGGCGCCTCGAAGCGGTGACTCGGTACGACCTGAAAGATATCACCGGCGGCGATATATTCTTTTGACGCCTCGACCATGCGGCCGTAATCGAGCGCCGAGGTCGGCGACATCAACGGTTCCTGACGGTGATCAATCGCCGTCGGCTGGGCGGCCAGCGGCACGCGCAAATCGGACTCGACGGCATCAAGGCGACCAAGCGCCGCGCTGTAGGCGTCCTGTGCCGACTTATCATCCGGCCAGACGGGGCTGGCCAGCAGGATTTCATGCGCCACATTGTCGAAGACGCAGATCACCGACGGACGCACCAGACAGGCGTCCGGCAGGCTGAGCGGGTCGGGATTGGCGGCGCCGAGCGGTTCCATCAGGCGGATCATGTCATAGCCGAAGACGCCGAACAGGCCGGAGACCATCGGCGGCAGGCCTTCGGGGATATCCATGCGGTTGGCGGCGACGAGCGCGCGCAGGGAGTCGAGCGTCGGCCTGGTTTCCGGTGTATAGGTGGCTTTGGCGATATCGCCGCCGGTCGCCAGTTCGGCCTTCTCACCGAAACAGCGCCACACCAGATCAGGCGACAGGGTGATTATCGAGTAACGGCCGGAAAGAGCGCCGCCTTCGACCGATTCGAACAGGAAGGAATAGGGGCGGTTGCGCGACAGCTTGAGATAGGCCGAAACCGGCGTTTCCAGGTCGTCGATCAGCTTACGGCAAACGATATAGGGCTTGCCGGCTTCATAGGCTTTTGTAAAGGCGCCTTCGCTGGCGGCTAAGGTCACGGCCTCTCCGATCACTTCAGTTTCGTTTCAGTCTTGATCGTCTTCGGGTCCGGCGGGGTGACGCCGAGGGCCACGATGGCGACATTGGGGTAGATCTGCGTCTTGACGACCGTGCGGGCGTCATTGCGCGTGGTCAGGGCGATGTCGCGCTGGATGCTTTGCGTCATCTGGCCGCGGATGGCGGTGGCCATCGCATTGGCCTGCTGCGCATCGGCCTGATGGATCGCATCGATATGGCCGATGGCGATATTGACCTGATTGAGCGGCGCGGTGAAATTCTCACCGGCCTGACCGCCGAAGATGCGACCGGCCAGGGCCTGCGGCAGACCGGACTGCTGGATCATGGCGCGGTTGAGACCATTCAGCGGCTTGATCGGGGCATTGAGGCTGGCGGCGACGGCGGCGAAGGTTTCACCCTTCTTCAGGCGCGCCAGGGCTTCATCGGCCTTGGCCTGGACAGCGCTCGTGACCTTTTCGGCCATCCAGTACTGCGCCAGTTCCCCCTTGATCTGGGCGAGCGGCGGCGCGCCGGCAGGCTTCACGGCGTCGAGACGGACGGCGAAATACTGACCTTCGCCCAGTTCTTCGACATCGGAAGCTGAACCGGCGGAGGGCAGGTCGTAGATGGCCTTCACCAGCGAGGCGAATTTCGAGTAGTTGGCCTGCGGGTTGTTGGTCTGGCCCTGTACGGTCATGGGTTCGAGCTTGACGACGGTCAGGCCCAGTTCCTTGGCCGTGGCGTCGAAATCCTTGCCGGCGCGGATGGCGTCGGAGAAGGCGTTGGAGTCCTTGTTGACGCGGTTGGCGGCCTGTTCCTTGACGTATTCCTGCGCCAGTTCGGCATGGACGCTTTCATAGGATGGCGTGGCGCCGGTTTTGATGTCGCCCATCCTGATCACCGCGTAGCCGAGTTCGCCCTGGATGGCGCCGGAAACCTCACCGGTTTTCAGGCCGAAAGCGGCGGCGGCGATCTTGGCGTCAGGCACGGCGCTCTGCGGTTTCTGGTCGTAGGTGATGACCTGACCCTTGTGCGCCTTGGCGGCGGCTTCCGGCGTCTGGCCGCTTTTCAGGGCGGCGGAAATGGCGTTGGCGTCATTCGCGGATTGCGTCGTCACTTGCACGAAGGAGCGCGTTTCGGGGGTCGCCAGGGTTTTCAGGCGGGCGTCGTAAAGCTTGCGTACTTCGGCTTCGTCGATAGAGATCGATTTCAGGTAGTTATTCGGATCGAAGCGCACGATCGAAGCCTGACGCAGTTCCGGCATCTGCAATTGCTGGAGGCGTGAATTGTAGAAGTCGGTCAGGTCCTTGTCAGTGGGCGGCGCCGGCATGGTGATGTTTTTTTCGTTGATGACGAAAATGCTGGCGTCGCGGTTTTGCAGGGTCATGGCGGCTTGCGAGGCGGCGTAGATGCGCGGCGCCTTGAAGCCGGCGACGGCGGCGGTGATATATTGCTGGCTGGCGATATCGTCGGCGATGCTGTCTTCCAGTTGCTTTTCGGTCATCTGGTTGCGCGCCAGCATGTTGCGGTAGGTGTCCTTGTCGAAGCGGCCGGTCACGCTGTTGAAAAAGGCCGGGATCTTGGCGATTTCGGCGACGATCATCTTGGCGGACGGCTTCACGCCGAGCGAATCAAGCCAGGCCGAAAACGCCGTCTGGTCGGCCATTTCGTTCAGCATACGGACATGATCGCCATTTTCCACGAAGGCGTCATTGCTCAGGGTTTCGCCCTGATGCTGGTCCGGATAGCTCTGTTTGTAGCTCTCGAACTGCGTCTTGAATTGCGTGGCGGTGACCGTGCGGTCTCCGGCGGTGACCACATTGTCGCCGCCCATCTTGCCGAAGAGGTCCTGCATACCGAAAATGGCGAACGAGGCGACCAGCAGCACCATCAGGCCTTTAAAAATCCAGGATTTGGTGAATTCTCGGAAGAGGGTAATCATCGTTATATCTATCCTGTGGACGAGGCTGGAAAGGGCTTCGCAAGTCGCAGTCAGCCGTAAGGCCGCCATATGTGGCTGTGTCTTACGGCACGAATAAGGCTGTTACAAAGGGAATTTATTCGTTTCAAGGATTTTCTTGCCGGGCTGCGTTTGAAGTTTCGCTTGGCTTGCGGGTATCGGGCAGTCTATGTTTTGCGCAGGCATCGCCCTGACGCCGGACAGTCGCTCACCAGAAGCGCCGCCGGAATAACTCAGGGAGGCGATGGCAAAAATCAAAACCAACATAAGACGAAATAATGCCACATCGACATCTTATCGCGGGCAACTGGAAAATGAACGGGGTCAAGGCCTCGCTCAAGGTTGCCGAAGCAATCGCCGCGCAAAGCCGAAGCCACTCGGCGCGCGTGGCCCTTTTTCCGCCTGCCACCCTTTTGCCGCTTATGGCCGATGTCCTGAAAGGGACGGATATCGCGCTCGGCGGGCAGGATTGCCACCATGCCGATTCCGGGGCCTATACCGGCGATATCTCGGCCGCCATGCTGAAGGACGCCGGCGCTTCAATGGTCATCCTCGGCCATTCCGAGCGCCGTCATGGCCATCTGGAGCCATGCGCGCTGGTGGCCCGCAAGGTTCAGGCGGCGCTGCGGGCCGGGCTTGAACCGATCATCTGCATCGGAGAAACGCTCGATCAGCGCCAGGGCGGGCTGACGATTCCCGTCTTGTCGCGCCAGTTGGCCGACAGCCTGCCGGAAGACCTCAAGGGGCAGGCGTTCCAGGTGTCGTATGAACCGGTCTGGGCGATCGGCACGGGGCTTGTGGCCACTGATACGCAGATTCTCGAAGCCTTTGCGTTGATCCGCAGGCATCTCGATCAGCGATTCGGCGCAGGCGTCGCGCCGCACCTGCTTTACGGCGGCTCGGTCAAGGCGTCGAACGCCGGGCAGTTGCTGGCGCTGGAAGGGGTAGGGGGCGCGCTGGTTGGCGGCGCGTCGCTGAGCGTCGAGGACTTCATGCCCATCATCGCTGCGGCCGACACCGCGCCGGTATGATGAATATATATGGAAGGGCTTGCAATTGTCCGCGTCCATCATATTTCTGGTGCGCAAACCTGCCTTGCCCTATGGCCATTCGCGCGAAGGGATGCTAAGGGCGTGCAACTTCCTGCTGCAGCGTCCCGACAGCGGGCGCTTATCCGTGATTGAGAATATAAAGACCTGACATGTTATTTGCCATTCTTCTGACTATCCAAATCCTCGTCAGCGTCAGCATGGCGGGCCTGATTCTCATTCAGCGCTCCGAAGGCGGCGCGCTCGGCATGGGCGGCGGCGGTGGCGGCTTTATGTCGGCCCGCGGTACCGGCAACCTGCTCACCAGGGCGACGGCGATTCTCGGCTTTGTCTTCTTCGCTAACTCCATCGGCCTGACCATCGTCGGCAACTATTCGCAACGCGTCACCTCGGCGGTCGATAAGGTCGATACCAGCGGCCTGATGGTCAATACATCGGCACAACCGACAGCGCCCGCCGCGCAGACCAGCACTTCGGCCGCGCCGTCGCTGAGCGACCTGCCTCTGGCGGGAGCGACGCCGGCCTCTTCGGCGGTGGCGCCTGTCGCGCCGGTGGTAAACGCCAAACCGGCCGTTCTGCCTGCGCCGCTCAAGCTGCCGGCCAGTTCTTCGGCGGCTTCGGTGTCGGAAAAGCGGATCGAGCAGGCCAAGGAAGGCATCTGGGCGTCTTCGTCTTCGGCGGCACCGAAATCAGCCGCTGCTGTCAAGTCTTCCGCAACGCCATCTTCCGCAACGCCTTCCAGCGCCGCGACATCTTCGGCCTCGAAATAATTCCTGGGCTTAAAAGCCCGCGATTTTAAAACCTGTTTCCGGCCCACGGGGAGCGATCTCCGTGGGTCATCTCTGATTTTATGGTAACTATCTGATATGGCCCGTTTCGTTTTCATCACTGGCGGGGTGGTTTCCTCGCTTGGCAAGGGCTTGGCATCGGCGGCTCTGGGGGCATTGCTCCAGGCGCGAGGCTTCAAAGTCCGACTCCGCAAGCTGGACCCCTATCTGAACGTTGATCCGGGCACCATGTCGCCCTATCAGCACGGCGAAGTCTTCGTTACCGACGATGGCGCCGAAACCGACCTCGACCTTGGCCATTATGAGCGCTTTACCGGGGTCAACGCCCGCAAGAGCGATAACATCACCACTGGCCGTATCTATTCCAACATCATAGAGAAAGAGCGCCGTGGCGACTATCTCGGCGCCACCGTGCAGGTGGTGCCGCACGTCACCGACCAGATCAAGTCGTTCGTGGTGTCCGACCAGGGCGACGCCGATTTCATTCTGGTCGAAATCGGCGGCACGGTCGGCGATATCGAAGGCCTGCCGTTCTTTGAAGCCATCCGCCAGCTCGGCCAGGAACTGCCGCGCCATCAGTGTTGCTTTATCCACCTGACCTTGCTGCCGTTCGTCAAGACCGCCGGCGAGATGAAGACCAAGCCGACCCAGCACTCGGTAAAAGAATTGCGCTCGATCGGTATCCAGCCCGATATCCTGCTGTGCCGCTGCGAGCAGGAAATTCCCGCGGAAGAGCGCCGCAAGATCGGCCTGTTCTGCAATGTGCGCGAAACGGCGGTTATCCAGGCGATGGATTCCGACAATATCTACGCCGTACCGCTCGATTACCACAAGCAGGGCCTTGATACCGAAGTGCTGAGCGTTTTCGGTATCGAAGACGCGCCGGCGCCGGATCTGTCGATGTGGAAGGATATTACCCAGCGCTATTCCTTTCCCGATGGCGAGGTTTCCATTGCGGTGGTCGGCAAATACACGGTGCTGAAGGACGCCTACAAGTCGCTGATTGAAGCGCTTTATCATGGCGGCATGGCCAATAATGTGCGGGTCAGGATCGACTGGGTTGAATCGGAGACCTTTGAAGGTGCGCCGGATGCGGTGATCGAGCGCCTTGAGAATGTTCACGCCATCCTGGTGCCCGGCGGTTTCGGTGAACGCGGCGCATTGGGCAAGATTGAAGCGGCACGCTTCGCCCGTGAGAATAATGTGCCCTATTTCGGCATCTGTTTTGGCATGCAGATGGCGGTGCTGGAAACGGCGCGCCACCTGGCCGGCATAAAAGACGCCTCGTCGACCGAATTTGGTCACACCAATGAACCGGTGGTCGGCCTGATGACCGAATGGCTGAACGGCAACGAACTGACCCAGCGCGCCGCCGGCGGCAATCTCGGCGGCACCATGCGCCTGGGCGCGTTTGACGCGAAGTTGAAGGAAGGCAGCCAAGTGGCTGAAATCTATGGCGGAACGGACGTTTCCGAGCGCCATCGCCACCGCTATGAAGTCAACCGCGACTATATTGAGCGCCTGGAAGCGCATGGCCTGAAATTCTCCGGCATGTCGCCGGACGGCCTGCTGCCGGAAATCATCGAGCGCCCGGAGCATCCGTGGTTTATCGGCGTACAGTATCATCCGGAACTGAAATCGCGGCCGTTCGCGCCGCATCCTTTGTTCCAGAGCTTTATCGCCGCCGCCAAGGTGCGCAGCCGGTTGGTTTAAACCGAAAACTGAGGAATTGCCCATGAGCCGCCAATTGATCACCTCCGGTTCGCCGTTTGAGCCTGAAATCGGTTTTTCCCGTGCCGTTCGTTCGGGCAACCGTATCGAGGTTTCCGGCACAGCGCCGGTTGTGAACGGCCAGACAGCCGGTGTCGGCGACTGCTATGCCCAGACCAAAACTGTGCTCGGCATCATCATCAAGGCGGTGGAGGACGCCGGTGGCACGGCCTCCGACATCATCCGCACGCGGATATTCCTGACCGATATGAGCCTGTGGAAGGACGCCGCCCGCGCCCACGGTGAAATCTTTGGTGAGATCCGTCCGGCGTCGAGCTTTATCGGCACCAGTGCCCTGATCAATCCGGAATGGCTGGTCGAGATCGAGGCGTCGGCCCAAATCGAAGAGTGATCCTGACAAGCCTGCCATTTGCCGCTATACTGGCGATAAGGGGGAGGCTGTCATGACATTGAAAGACGAATTGGGGCTGTTGCCGCGTTTTCTCTATATCGTGGTCGGAATCACCCTGGCTGTGGCGGCGATCAGCAGCGATTATCATGACTGGGCATTGATCGCGGCGGGCAAGCTGCCGCCGTTTGGTTTTGTCCTGATCAATGTGATTGCCTTGCCATTGGCGGCGGGGATCATTCTGTGGGCCTGTATCGGCCGTCATCGTGAGTGGCATGTGTCTGACGGGCAGATTCGTATCCGGCTGTTGAGCCTGACCTCGTGGCGGAAAACGCTGCACATAAGAGCCGAGGATATCCACGAACTGACGCCGGAAAGCTACGATCATGAGCGTCAGGGCAACAGCGTCACGCATGGCTGGATCATCATCCTGAAAGACGGCCGGCGGCTGGTTTCGCCCAAATCCTTTGACAAGGCAGGGCTTGATGGGGCTAGGTTGCAAATCGAAAGCCAGATACGCAAGGGCAGGCCGGAGACCGATCCACTGGCGGAAGCCCGTCGCGCCAACGGTCTGGATTGAGGAAAATCGCTGTTTTCGGGCGATTATCCCTTGATCCCTCAGCGAACATGAGGCATAAGGCGCGCCTTCTGACTCACCTGAATTGTGCGTCGTAACCTTATTTGTGCCTGATTGCTTGTGCGGTCCAGGCCTTTGATCCTTAAGAGAGACACGGAAATGGCCGTTCCCAAGCGTAAAGTTTCGCCCTCACGCCGCAATATGCGTCGTTCGCATGATGCGCTGGGCCCCAATGCCTACACCGAAGACAAGGACACCGGCGAACTGCGCCGTCCTCACCATGTCGATCTGAAGACTGGCATGTACAAGGGCCGCCAGGTTATTACGCCGAAGAAGGACTAAGCCTGCGGGTTTAGCTTCAGCCGTCTGCCAAAAGACGGCGGCAAAATAAAAAGCAGAAATTTGAACGCGGTTTCGGAAACGGAGCCGCGTTTTTTCGCGTCCCTTTGGAAATTCTACGTTTCAAACGCCGGTCGATATCGCCGCGGCGGCGTCCGGCACCTTTTCCAGTTCGGTGCGCGGCACATTGCCTACCGGGAATCGATCATCGTCCCAGACGACATGGACCGTATCGGGCGTTTCGGGCGCGGCGGTCTCGGACACTAGGACATCGCGGGTTTGCAGCCTGACGGTGCCGAGCCCTTTTGTCTCGTGGCTTACCCGGTCTCCATCTTTCAAAGTCTCTGTGTCGGTCATGGTGGTCTCCCTCGGATCGAGGTAGTTTTCGTCAAGCCGCATAAGAGTTCAATGCGACACACGAGTCATTGTTTCCGTCATAAAATGAACAATCATCGCCGTCTTATTGCGTGCAACTGCGGCCTGTCCGCGTTTCACTGATAAATGAGGCGTTATCCGATGTTCCTGGCTTTACTCGCGGCAGCCGCCGTTTCTTCCACAAACGCCTATATCGGGCCGCTGGCGCCGGCGGGCAAGGGCATGGCGCAGTGTTATGTGCCCGACACGGCGGTGAAGACCTGTTCTTCGATGGCGACCTATCACCTCAATGCCGACGGAGGCTTCACCAACAAGGCGACCGTTCTGATCTCCAAAAGCCCGCCCGCCATCCTGGAAATGAACACCAATGTGCAGGTGAAGAACGGTGCGGTCTGCGGTACGATCCGCGAGGAAAACATCACCAGCGCCCGCCTGACCGTGAATGGCACCGATGTGCCGGAGGCGCAGGCCGGTCCGGTGCTGGCGCGGATTGCTTCGGGAATGACATCGGTCGTTGGCCATGAAATCTGCACTGCCTATGTCCAGTCCGGCGGCAATCTGGTGGCCAAGGCGACGCTCGACGGCGCGCCAAAGCCCGATCAGGATCAGGTCATGCTGTGGGTCTCGCCGGCGGATGGCTACAGCATCGCGCCCTGACCGATCTGCGCTTGTCATCGGAAGCGCACCTTGCTAATGCAGCCGTGCCTTTCAGAACGTTTCACATAGCAGGATTCCCCATGCCCGAAATTATCGACGTCGTCGCCCGCGAAATCCTCGACTCCCGTGGCAACCCCACGGTCGAAGTCGATGTCACTCTCGATGACGGCTCGTTTGGCCGCGCGGCTGTGCCCTCCGGCGCCTCGACGGGGGCGCACGAGGCCACCGAGCTGCGTGACGGCGATATGAAGCGCTACGGCGGCAAGGGCGTCCGTAAGGCGGTTGATGCCGTCAACGGCGAAATCTTCGAGGCCATCGCCGGCTTTGAAGCGCTCGACCAGCGCCGCCTCGACCAGGCGCTGATCAATCTCGACGGCACGCCCAACAAGTCGCGCCTCGGCGCCAACGCCATCCTCGGCGTGTCGCTGGCCGTCGCCCGTGCGGCGGCGCAAGCTTCGGGCCTGCCGCTTTACAAGTACGTCGGCGGACTTGGCGCGCGTGTCCTGCCAGTGCCGCTGATGAACATCATCAATGGCGGCGCTCATGCTGATAACCCCATCGACATCCAGGAATTCATGATCGTGCCGGCCGGCGCTGAATCGTTCTCGGAAGCCCTGCGCATGGGCGCGGAAATCTTCCATGCGCTGAAGAAGGGCCTGAAAGCGGCCGGTCACAACACCAATGTCGGTGATGAAGGCGGTTTCGCCCCGAACCTGGCTTCGGCCGAGGACGCCCTGACCTTCATCATGAAGGCGGGCGAGCAGGCCGGTTACAAGGCCGGTTCGGACTTCTGGCTTGCGATGGACGTGGCTTCGACCGAATTCTTCAAGGACGGCAAGTATCACATGGAGGGCGAGGGCAAGATACTCACGCCGGTTGAGATGGTTGATTACCTCGAAAACCTCGCCAACAAGTTCCCGATCTGCTCGATCGAGGACGGCATGTCGGAGGATGACTACGAAGGCTGGAAGGAACTGACCGAGCGCCTGGGCGACCGCATCCAGCTTGTGGGCGACGATCTCTTCGTCACCAATCCGGACCGTCTGGAAACCGGCATTGTCGAGGGCATGGCCAACTCGATCCTGGTCAAGGTCAACCAGATCGGCACCTTGTCGGAAACGATGGACGCCGTTGATATGGCGCATCGCGCCGGCTACACCTCGGTGATGTCGCACCGTTCGGGTGAAACCGAGGATTCGACCATCGCCGATCTGGCCGTGGCGATGAACTGCGGTCAGATCAAGACCGGTTCGCTGGCCCGTTCGGACCGCACGGCGAAGTACAACCAACTCTTGCGTATCGAAGCGCAACTCGATGATGAAGCGGTTTATGCCGGCGTGTCGGTTATCCGTTGTTAAGTTACGGGGCGTGGGGTCTGTGACCCCACAAACCTTACTTTTTCCAATAAAAAACCTCGCCAGATTTTGGCGAGGTTTTTTATTGGATTAAGATGAAATCTTGGGCCGCAGGCTCCGGTGGCGCCGAGCCACCCCCCCCTAGCCCGACAGCGCAAAACTCAGCCTTCATTAACCAATATTGGTTTATGGTTGATCTGTAAACGAATGGCGTCCGGCGGCGCTGTTGTCATCGATGCTCACTTTTTGACAATAAAGATAAAAACGCCGTGATTAGTCAGACTTTTCAAAAACCATCAGAGATAAATTCTTCTATGCGCCCTGACATGTTTCGTAACACTATGTTAACCGCAAAGGCTCAGAAATGGCCATCAAGTGTTAGCGCAGTCCAGAAAGGGCTTTAGTAGTGTTTTTCCGTCTGAGGCCTTATTTGCCCACCGCTATTATTACGCTTGTGCTGACCTATGTATGCGTTCAGTACCTGACCGGCGACAAAGGATTCTTTTCACAGGAATCGCGTAACCGGGACATGGTTGTGAAGGAGCAGAAACTCGCACAACTTAAAACGGAACATGCTGATCTTGAAGCGCGCGCCAAATACTTGCGCACGGATAATCTGTCCAGGGATTTGCTTGAAGAGCGTGCCCGCGTACTGCTTGGCCTTTCCGAGCCGAAAGCCTACGTTATTCGTGGCCCTATCGTCCAGAACGCCAGCTCCTGACCTGTCTTTAGCTCTTTACGCGAAGGCAGGCTTCTCATAAAGGAAGTGTGCCTTTGATTTGCTCTGCGCCGGACGTTCCACGCGGGCGCAGAGTGCTGCTATGTTTCAAGGCCAGAATTAAATTGGCCATAGTTTTTGTTATGGGAGATGTCCATGGCGCGTGCCGCCCAGAAAGACAGCAAGACCGATAGTGGCAAAAAGCTGAGCAATGTCTCCAAAGACGACCTGCTGAAATATTACCGCCAGATGGTGCTGATCCGCCGCTTTGAAGAGCGCGCCGGCCAGCTCTACGGCATGGGCCTGATCGGCGGTTTCTGCCACCTTTATATCGGCCAGGAAGCCGTCGCGGTCGGCATGGAAGCCGCCTCGAAGGATGGCGATCAGGTTATCACCGGTTACCGCGACCACGGCCATATGCTGGCCGCCGGCATGGACCCCAAGGCTGTCATGGCCGAGCTGACCGGGCGTTCCGGCGGTTCGTCGAAAGGCAAGGGCGGTTCGATGCACATGTTTGACGTTGAAGCCGGCTTCTTCGGCGGCCACGGCATTGTCGGGGCGCAGGTGTCGCTTGGCACCGGTCTGGCCTTCGCTGACTTCTACAAGCAGAATGGCAATGTCTCTTTCACCTATTTCGGTGACGGCGCCGCCAACCAGGGCCAGGTTTACGAGAGCTTCAACATGGCCCAGCTGTGGAAGCTGCCGGTCGTCTACGTGATCGAGAACAACGAATACGCCATGGGCACCTCGCTGGCCCGCGCCTCGGCCACGGTCAACCTGTCGCAGCGCGGCGCCTCGTTCGGCATCCCCGGAGAGATGGTCGATGGCATGGACGTCTTCGCGGTGAAGGAAGCCGCCGAACGCGCCGCCGAACATGCCCGTTCCGGCAATGGTCCCTACATCCTCGAAATGAAGACCTACCGGTATCGCGGTCACTCGATGTCAGATCCGGCCAAGTACCGTTCCAAGGAAGAGGTTGACGACGTCAAGAAGACCCGCGATCCGATCGACCATATCAAGACCATGTTGGAACAAGCCGGCATTACCGAAGATGCGATCAAGACGATCGACAACGAGATTAAGGCCATTGTGCTGGAAGCGGTAGATTTCGCCCAGACCAGCCCTGAACCCGATCCGTCCGAACTGTATACCGACGTCTATTTGGAAGCCTGATCCATGACAGATATTCTTATGCCCGCGCTCTCCCCCACGATGGAGGAGGGCACCCTCGCCAAATGGCTCGTCAAGGTTGGCGACACCGTATCCGCCGGCGACGTGATCGCCGAAATCGAAACCGACAAGGCGACGATGGAAGTCGAAGCCGTCGATGAAGGCAAGATCGAAGCCCTGCTGGTTGAGGCCGGCACCGAAGGCGTCAAGGTCAATACGCCGATCGCTCGTCTGGAAGGTGGGATTTCATCCCCCGCGCCGGCACCGGCCGAAACGAAAGCCGAAGCGCCTGCCGCTGAACCTGCACCTGCGGCCGCCAAGCCTGTCGCGGCGCCCATCGAATCGAAGCCCGATTGGCCTGAAGGCACACCGACCGTGAAGATCACCGTGCGCGATGCGCTGCGTGACGCCATGGCGGAAGAAATGCGCCGGGACGACAAGGTCTTCCTGATGGGCGAAGAGGTCGCGCAGTACCAAGGCGCGTACAAGGTGTCGCGTGGTCTGCTGGAAGAGTTCGGCGAGCGTCGCGTCATCGATACGCCGATCACCGAAATGGGCTTCGCCGGCATCGGTGCTGGCTCGGCGATGGCCGGCCTCAAGCCGATCATCGAGTTCATGACGTTTAACTTCGCCATGCAAGCCATTGACCATATTCTGAATTCGTCCGCCAAGACCCTCTATATGTCTGGCGGCCAGATCAAGTCGTCTATCGTGTACCGCGGTCCGAATGGCGCGGCCGCCCGCGTTGGCGCCCAGCACAGCCAGGACTACAGCGCCTGGTACGCACAGATCCCCGGCCTCAAGGTCATCGCGCCTTATGATGCCGCAGACGCCAAGGGCCTGCTGAAAGCCGCCATCCGCGATCCGAACCCGGTCGTGTTCCTTGAGCACGAAATGATGTACGGCCTCGAATTCGACATTCCGGCCGAGGGCGATGATTTCGTCCTGCCGATCGGCAAGGCCAAGATCCAGAAAGAAGGCAAGGACGTCACCATCGTCGCGCACTCGCGTATGGTCGGTTTCGCCCTCAAGGCCGCTGAGCAACTGGCCGCTGAAGGCATCGATGCCGAAGTCGTCAACCTGCGCACCCTGCGTCCGCTGGATACCGACACGGTGATCGCTTCGGTTCGCAAGACCAACCGACTGGTGACGGTCGAAGAAGGCTGGGGTCCGATGGGCGTCGGCGCTGAAATCGCCGCACGCGTAACGGCCGAAGCCTTCGATGATCTCGATGCCCCGCCGGCTCGTGTCCACCAGGAAGACGTGCCGATGCCTTACGCCGCCAATCTCGAAGCCATGACCGTGCCCAGCGTCGAAAAAATCATCGCCGCCGTTCGCCAAGTCTCGTACAAGTAAGGAAAGCCCAGCATGACTGATATATTGATGCCGGCCCTTTCGCCTACGATGGAAGAGGGCATTCTGGCCAAGTGGCACGTCAAGGTCGGCGATACCGTCGCCGCCGGTGACGTGATCGCGGAAATCGAAACCGACAAGGCGACGATGGAAGTTGAAGCCGTTGATGAAGGCACGATCGAGGCCATCCTCGTCGAGGCCGGTACCGAAGGCGTGAAGGTCAACACGCCGATCGCTCGCCTTTCGGGCGGCGACGCCAAGCCGGCGCCGAAAGCCGCGCCAGCCGCTGAGACTCCCAAGACAGAGGCACCCAAGGTCGCTGCTGCATCGACACCGGCACCTGTCGCCTCGGCGCCTGCTGCTGGTGCTCGCGTTGCCGCTTCGCCGCTGGCGCGTCGTCTGGCCGAGATGAACAAGCTCGATCTGAAAGCCATTCCCGGCTCCGGTCCGCATGGCCGCGTGATCAAGCGTGATATCGAAGCCACCCTGGCTGGTGGTACGGGCAAGGCGGCTTCGGCTGCGTCTACCGCTGCTGCTGAACCGCGCAAGGTGCAGTCGCTGGAGCAGATGGGTATTCCTGCCGGTTCCTATGATCTCGTGCCGCTCAACAATATGCGCAAGGTCATCGCCCGCCGCCTGACTGAAAGCTTCCGCGATATCCCGCACTTCCCGCTGACCATTGATATCGAGCTCGACAACCTGCTGGCGGCGCGCACCAAGATCAACACCGCGCTGGAATCCCAGGGTGTGAAGGTGTCGGTCAATGATATCGTCATCAAGGCCGTCGCGCTGGCGCTCAAGGCCGTGCCGGAGGCCAATGCGTCCTTCACACCGGAAGGCATCGCCCTGCACCACAATGCCGATGTCGCCATGGCCGTAGCCATCGATGGCGGGCTGATCACCCCAATCATCCGCAAGGCCGAAACCAAGTCGCTGTCGCAGATTGCGAAAGAGACCAAGGATCTGGCCGCGCGCGCACGTGACATGAAGCTGAAACCCGAAGAATTCCAGGGCGGCACCTTCTCGGTGTCCAACCTCGGCATGTTCGGCATCAAGCAGTTCGCCTCGATCATCAACGAACCGCAAGGCTGCATCCTGTCGGTCGGCGCGGGCGAACAGCGTCCGGTCGTCAAGAACGGCGCACTGGCTGTGGCCACGGTCATGACCGTGACCCTGACCTGCGATCACCGCGTTGTCGACGGTTCCATTGGCGCGAAATATATCAACGCGCTGAAGAACCTGCTCGAAGATCCTATCAAGATGCTGGCGTAAGGAACTGATTTAAATGACATATGATCTCGTTGTTATCGGTTCCGGTCCCGGCGGTTATGAAGGCGCTATCCGCGCCTCACAAAACGGCCTCAAGGTCGCTATTGTCGAGCGCGAATTGCTCGGCGGCATCTGCCTGAACTGGGGGTGTATCCCCACTAAGGCGCTGCTGAAATCGGCCGAAGTGTTCGATAAGATCAATCACCTCGGTGATTACGGCCTGACCGGCGAAAAGCCTGGTTTCGATTTTGAGAAGGTCATCGCCCGTTCACGCGATGTGGCCAAGCAGCTCAACAGCGGCGTCGGCTACCTGATGAAGAAGAACAAGATCGATGTGATCGAAGGCTTCGCCACGCTGTCACCGGGCAAGGACGCGCCCAAGGTCACCGTCAAGCTCAACAAGGGCGGTGAGCAGGTCGTCGAGGCCAAGAACGTGATGCTGGCCGTTGGCGCGCGCGCCCGTGAAATTCCCGCCATTGGCGCGGTTTCGGACGGCGACCGCATCTGGACCTATCGCAACGCCCTGTCGCCCAGTCGTATGCCGAAGTCGCTGGTCGTCATCGGCTCTGGCGCCATCGGTATCGAATTCGCCAGCTTTTACAGGTCTTTAGGCGCGGAAGTTACAGTCGTAGAAGCGCTCGATCGCATCCTGCCGGTCGAGGATAAGGAAGTTTCCGCAGAGGCCCAGAAGGCCTTTGAAAAGCGCGGCTTCAAGTTCCGCATCGGCGCCAAGGTGACCAAGGTCGAGAAGTCGGCTTCCGGCGTCAAGGTCTCGGTCGAGGTCGGCGGCAAGGCCGAAGTGCTGGAGGCCGAAGGCTGCATCGTCGCGGTCGGTATCGTCGCCAACACCGAAAACCTCGGTCTGGAAAAGCTTGGCGTCGAGATGGACCGCGGTCACCTCAAGAACGACAGCCACGGCAAGACCAACGTCAAGGGCCTGTACGCTATCGGCGACTGCGCCGGGCCGCCCTGGCTGGCGCACAAGGCCTCGCACGAAGCCATCCATGCGGTCGATTATATCGCTGGCAAGAAGCTGTCGAACCTCAACCCACCGATCCCTGGCTGCACCTACGCCACGCCGGAAGTCGCGTCTGTCGGCATCACCGAGCAGGGCGCCAAGGAAAAGGGTCTGGACATCAAGATCGGCCGCTTCCCCTTCAAGGCCAACGGCAAGGCGATCGCCGCCGGCGAACCGGGTGGCTTCGTGAAGGTGATCTTCGACAAGAAGACCGGCGCGCTTCTGGGCGCGCACCTGATCGGCTCGAACGTCACGGAAATGGTGCAGGGCTTTTGCCTGGCGATCACCATGGAAGCGACGGAAGAAGACCTGCAAGGCACGGTCTTCCCGCACCCGACCATGTCGGAAGCCATCCTAGAAGCGTCGCTTGATGCTGATGGCCGGATGATAAATCTGTAAAGAATTAGTCGGAAGAGATTGAATTGAAAGTCGTTTCGGGTGACCGGAACGGCTTTTTCATGCGCATCAATATGCGATTGCGCATCTGCATGAAGGTGCGTTCGACCGCGAAATAGAGGGCACTGGCGACAGTGATACTTGAGACGTAATAGATGGCGATCTGGTTCCAGCCGGCCATCCAGTCTTTCGGCAGGAGTAGATCGTCGAGGTGGATGACAATCTTGTGCGACAGATAGAGGCTGTAGGAAATGGCGGCGATATAGCCAATGCCGCTCCAGCGCGCCGGTTGCAGGTGGCGCTCGGTTTCCAGCAGAGACGCCAGCAGACAGGCGACGCCCAGACTAAACAGCGGATAGAAGATAAGGCTGCCGGTTTCGCTTAAGATAACACCATCGATTTGATTCATGTAACCGGCATAGCCAAGACAGAGGACCGTCAGTGGCAGGGTGAAAACGGGTTTGGCGAACCGCTCCCATGCGACGGGATAGAAGAGGCGCAGGGCGGCCATGCTTACGCCGATCAGCAGGCCATCGAGGCGGTTATAGCTGGGATAATAGAGCCGGGTGAAGAAGGCGACGCCATTGCCGCTGCTGGCGTGCCAGACTGACCAGATATGATGCCGCAGGACCATGCCGCCGAGCAGGACGACTGCTGCAAGCGCGATGGCCGGCCAGGGTGTTCTGAAACGCCGCAGGATCAGGACTAGCGTAGGCAGGATCAGATAGAAATGTTCCTCGACGCACAGCGACCAGGCATGGGTAAAGGCGCCGAAGGTCTTGGCATCCAGTGCAAAATTAAGCGTGAAGGTCAGATAGCGCCATAGCGGCGATAGGGCTTCGCGTTCGCGCAGGATCGGAAAGGCGGCGTAGAGCGCCAGTATAAGCCAGAAGACCGGCAGGATTCGAAAGGCGCGTTTGAGATAAAAGATGCGCAGATCCGGCATCTGCCCGGCCTGAACCGGTTTCAATAATTCGGTGCCGATCAGGTAACCGCTCAGAACGAAGAAGATATCAACGCCCAGCCAGCCGAATTGCTTAATGTGGTGGAACAGCGGGGGATATTCGACCCACGGCATATGCCAGCTCATGACCAACAAAATAGCCAGGCCGCGCAGAATATCCGGTCCGATGGCCCGCTTTTCGGTCATGTGCGACTCACTCCTCAATGGGCAACTGTAACATTCCGAATAGAGATTTTATGCGTCTGGCCGCACTCTTTTTCATGGGGCGATCAAGGAGATGAAACCATGCCAAAATCCGGTGAAAGCAAGGATGAGACCGTCGAACGCGTCATGCACGAATATAAGGCAGGAGAGCTGAAAAGCAGCAGTGGCGACAAGGTTAAAAACCGTAAGCAGGCTGTGGCTATAGCGCTCAGTGAATCCGGCCAGTCGAAGGCGGATACCAAGGCTAAAGCCAAGCCTCATTCCGCTCATGCCCGCGCCAAACAGCGCGATCATGGCCATTCCTCCCGGCACCACTAAGGTTGCAGACCCAGCCAGTCACGGACACGGGGGATGCGGCGCAGAATTAGCCATTCTGTCAGACCGATAACGATCAGACTGATACCGAGCACCGGCAGGAAAATGCCGAGCACGATGATGATCAGGGCCAGTCCGGGCGCCAGGCGTTCATCGGGCAGTATCTGCGGTGCGCCGAGTTTATCTGCGGGGCGGCGCTGCCACCACATGACGACGGCGCTGACGCACAGGGTCATCAAACCCAGCGCGGTCACGACACCCAAGGCCTGATTGAACCAGCCGAACAACTGCCCCTCATGCGCGGCGATGCCATAGCCGACCGCCTGATCGAGCGGTTTCTTGTTATGGAAATCCTCGCGGCTGATGACCTCTAACATCATCGGATCAATCATCAGGGTGACGCGCTGGGGGCGATTGCCGGTATCGGAGGCCAGCTTCCACAGGCTCGCTCCCTTGGCTGGGGCGCTGAGGGTGACCGGTGCGGGCAGGTCCAGTGCGTGGGCGGTATCGAGCAGGGCATCAAGCTGGCTAAGATCAATGGGCGCCGTACCTTCGGCTTTCAGGGCTTTCTTTTCATCGGCACGGCCCTGACTCCAGCCTTGGGATGCTGGTGCGGGGCTGGCCAGTTCGCGCGCTGATTTGAAGGCGTTGCCCCAGACATAGGTCCAGGGCAGGCCGGTCAGAAGCAGAAAAAGGGCGAGCGCCGAGATATAGATTCCGGTCACCGCATGGATATCGCGCCAGAAGATGCGCTTGCCCATTTTCAGGCGCGGATAAAGCAGGCCGGCGGTGCTCTTGATGTCGCGCGGCCACCATAGATAAAGACCTGTCAGGATCATGACGATGGCCCAGCAGGCCGCCAGTTCGACGATCACCTGTCCGAAACGGCCGGCGAAAAGCTCACCGTGGATATTTTTGATGACCTCCATAAAACGAGCATCTTCAGGGACTTGTTTCAGTATCTTCAGGTTTTGTGGGTGAATGTAGAGGTGGATTTTTTCATCCCCCTTTAGCACTGTGACACGCGCGGCGTCATGTGTATCCGGCCGCACCTCGATGGCTTTGAAGCGCGACCCTGGCACGGCCGTCACAGCGGCCTTCACCATCGCCTCGGCAGATTGCGGCGCGCCGGCAAAGGCGAGATGGTCATACTTAGCATCGATGGCGGCTTCGATTTGCGGCTTGAACAGGTAAATCGGGCCTGTGATCGACAGGATAATGATAAAGGGAATGCAGACCAGACCAGCATAGAAGTGCCAGCGCCAGAACATGCGATAGTCGATGATCTTTTGTTTTACTTTTTCCATCGCTTAGTTCCGGTACTTCAGTTCCAGCATGAAGCTGCGTTGCGGCATGGGATGCGACACATAGGCCTGATCATTATTGAGATTATCAATACCGAGGCTGATTTGCGTCGCCTTGGTCAGATCATAGCTGATGCGGGTATCGAGGAAAAAATATTCCGTCTGGTAGCCATAGGCATCGCCACGCACCAGTCCGAACAGGTCGGAATTGGGCCGTGAGCCATAGCGCCAGCCGATGGAGGCTTTCAGCTTCGGCGTAAAGGCGTAGCGCAGATTGCCATTGCTGCGCCATTTCGGAATGCGAGGAAACTGCACGCCTTCGGAACTGGGCGCCGTACTGTTCTTATCGGTGCGGGCATCCATCCAGGAGCCGCTGGCCTCGATCGTCAGGCCATCAATGAGCAGGTCGCGCGATTCGAAAATCAGTTCGACACCGGACTGGTTCATACGGTCGATATTCTGGTAACGCGAGACCACCGTGCCGTCGTCGAGGATACCCTGATAGCTGAAGATGGCGTCATCGATCGACTGGTCGAACAGGCTGGCGGTCAGGGTGAGGCGGTCAAAGCGTCGCCGCGCGATCAGGCTGATATCGTGCGAGACCTCCGGCTTGAGGTTCGGATCGAAACTGGTGGGATCGATTTCTGTCTGGCCGGCATTGATCTTGCCCTGGAACAGTTCGCCGACCGTGGGGAAGCGCGTGGCGGTGCCAAGGCTGAGTTGCAGGTTATAGGGACCAACATCGCCCTGCAGGCTGGCCTTGGGCGAAAAAGCGCTGTCGTGGCGGTCCGGGTAATATTGCAGCGCGCCGCCATTACTGATGCCACCATCAAAGGCGCGCCAGTCGTCATAGCGGCCGCCAAGCGTCAGGACGGCGCGGCCGAGATCGATGGCGTCTTCGGCAAAGATGCCGGTGATGGAGGTCTTGCCCATGGTGCGCGAGGCGAAAACCGGATCGGCGGCTGTACGCCAGTTGCTGGTATTATAGGTACTGGCGTCGGTCTGGTAGAGATTGGAGGTCACGCCAAAGGCCAGATCATGGCGGCCAAAGGTCTGTTCGATCGTGCCGTCGAAGGTCCACCAGCCAGGGTGGTTGTAAAGCGTCCGCTGGCCGCCGGCGCTGACCATATCGAGCGAAGTGCGGTTGTCCCACTTGCCGATATCATAATGCGACAGATTGCCAGTGATGTCCCAGCCCTGCCAGTTGCCGGAGAGGCGCAGACCCATCAGGGTCTCCAGGCGGTCCATACCGGAATAGGTCACGCCCTTGGCCGTGTAGTTGACGCCACTGAAACGGACCTTGGCGCCGGCGGCGGTCGGCAGGACGGTGCTGCCCGCGGCATCGACCAGCCATGAGCGCGGATCGTTCAGGTCCTGCGCGGTCTGCCACAGCATGACGAGGGCATCCGCCTTCCAGCCATTATCCCAAGCATAGCCGACGCGCAGGCGCGCCTGATCCTGCACGACATCGACCGGCGAAGCGGCGCCAAAGACCGGCGTGGCCAGGCTATCATCGACATAGGCGCCGGTGACGGGCGTATAGGTGCCGGGGGCTGACGATTTGGTCAGCAGGTTATAGGTCATCGACTGGCCGGTGTTCTCGAAATGGCGGAACGAGGCGCGCGCCGACCAGCCAGACTCCCTGGCCTTGTAATTCAGGCCGCCTTCGACCGAATAACCGCTGAAGCTCTCATCGAAGCCGTATTCCTTGAACGGCATGGTGAAGGCCTGAACGGAGCCGTACATATCATTCTTTTTCGGCGCTTCCGTGGTGATCGAAACGACGCCGCCCATCGAATTGCCGCCGTAGCGTGCCGAATAGGGGACATAGACGATGTCGAACTGGCGCACCTCGGCGGGGCCGACGACGTTCCATTTGGGGGCATAGTCGTAGCGGTTGCCAAGGAAGTTCGAGACGACATAGCCATCGACCAGAACAAGCGTGCGGGCGCTCTGGACGGTGTTGGCGCCGCGCAGGGCGACCACGGCATTATCATCGCCGACGAAGCGTTTGCGCACGTAAAAATTCGGCGCGTATTTCATCAGGTCTTCGACATTGACGGCATTAATGGCGTCGAACTGGTCATGGCCGAGCGAGACCGACAGGCCGCGCGGTACGACGGTGATCGGGGCATTCTTTTGCCCGACGACGATAACTTCTTTGGGGGCGTCGGCTGCGTTTGTTTCCGCATAGGCGATCAGGGGCAGGGTTGAGCCGCAGTTCATCAGCGCTATCAGCAGCGCTGTGCAAGATTTTGTTTTCATGTAGGTTTATCCGAACCAGATAAGCGTAAATACGCGCAGGATGAACCTGTGCGCGATGAAACAGCTTAAATCCGGGACGGTGGGCCGCAGGAATGCGGACGGGGCGGCGCGCGCGCCTTGACAGGGCTGCGATGGCTTGAAGGCGTGAAGTCGGCGTGAGCAATCGTGTAGACCGCTGGTTGGAAGACCGGCGGCGGCGTGGTGATGGCCGTGACAGACGCCAGGACGCATTGCGCGCATTTCAGGCCCGCCAGGCCAGGCTTCTTGGGGGTTGATTTGACGACGAGTGTATCAATGATCGGCTGGCTGTCCATGCCGGACGAACACAGCACCATCTTTATGCCGTGATCCGTGGGCATGGCCATGACCTGAGGCGGGAACAGGATCTGCGTAAACAGGGCCATGACCACGGCAATGAGCGCCCAGAATCGCAGGTCTGAGTCGCGTGTCGTCTTCCCTGTGAAAATCAGACCGCCCATAGTGGCCGCATATAGGCCGTCGCCCGGCCTGTCAATGCGACAGGGCGTCTCAGGCGGCGCGGCTTTCGACATCCGCCATTTTTTGCAGGGTCACATAGTCGGTTTTGCCTGACCCCAGAACCGGCACGACCTCGACCCTGAGTATTTTCTTCGGGATAACCAATACCGGCGCGCCGTTTTCCTTGGCCCAGGTCGTCAGGCGCGAGACATCGGCGTCGCCCTTGTCGGTGATCAATACCAGGCGCTCGCCCTTCTTGTCGTCAGACACGGCCACCACGGCATGACGGTTATCCGGCCAGACTTCTTCGGCGATGCGCTCGACGGCGGTGAGCGACACCATTTCGCCGGCGATCTTGGCGAAGCGCTTGGCGCGACCCAGGATGGTGACGAAGCCTTCACTGTCGATATGGACGATATCGCCGGTGTCATGCCAGCCGTCCTCCGGGGCTTCGATAATATCCGGGCGTTCGCTATTGATATAGCCGCCCATGATGTTCGGTCCTTTGAGCCACAGACGGCCACCACCGCTGATGCCTTCGACCGGCTCCAGACGCGCCTCCATTTCCGGCAGCATGACGCCGACCGTGCCGTGGTGGTTATTGTCGGGATAGTTGACCGCCACCACCGGTGAACACTCGGTCACGCCATAGCCTTCGAGGATGGGGATGCCGCCGAACCGGGTCTTGAACAGGTGATGGGTTTCTTCGCGCACCTTTTCGGCGCCGCAGACGATGAATTCCAGCGTCTTGAAATCGGCCGGTTCGCCGGAACGGGCGTATTGATTGAGGAAGGTGTCGGTCGAGAACAGCAGGGACGCCTTTGATTCCCTGAGCAGATCGGGGATGATCTTCACATGCAGGGGCGAGGGGTACTGAAAGCTGCGCAGGCCAGCCAGCAGGGGCAGGATCACGCCGCCGGTCAGGCCCAGTGAATGGAAGATCGGCATGGGGTTGAAGGCGACCCAATCGGGTTTTAGCTCGATGTGGGCTTCGATCTGCCGGGTATTGGCGACCAGATTGGATTGGGTAAGAACGACGCCCCGCGGGGTGCCAAAACTGCCGGAGGTGAACAGAATGACGCCGATATCGGAAGCCTTGGTTTTTTTGGCGAACAGCCGGGGCAGCTTCGCAGCCATGACGGCGAACAGCTTATCCGTGGTCGAGACTTCCTTGCGGATGTCATCGAGATAGATGATCCGCACATAGGCTTTCATGCTGTCGATCAGGTCTTCGAGTTTGGCGGTCTCGATGAAACGGCGCGAGGTCAGGATGGTCCTGACCTGGGCGGTCTGGGTGGCGGCTTTCACATTGGCCTGGCCGGCGGTGAAATTGATCATCACCGGCACCATGCCGAGGGCGTGCAGGGCGAAGAAGGACAGGGCGCCGCCGGTCGAGGTCGGCAGCATCATGCCGATGCGGGTTTCTTCGCCGAGATAGCGCTTAAGCAACCGTGATAAAGCAAAGACGCCGGTGATAAACAGGCCATAGGTGAGGGGCTTGCGATCCTGATCCTCGATGATGATCTTGCCGGCGCCGAAGCGCGATTGCGCCTCAATCAGGGCGTCGAAAAGCGAGGTCTGGGTGTCACTGGCCTTAAACGCGCGCTTCATGCACGACCGCTCCCCTCGAACACCCGGCCTTTCGCCAACGCGAAAGATACGCAATGTCCTGATCATTACGCCGCGATCCACGGATCAGACGGCCACTATGTCATATCATAGCCGAACTGATCCGCAGGTCAAAGGGGAAGGTTGGACAATGTTCAAAAATGCTCAAGGCTTGGTTGTGGTGGCGACTTTGACGGCTGAATTTGCCCGGACGTTCACTATGACATCCGTCCTGGGATCGGGAGCCGGAATGGCGATGGCCGCGGCTTGGGGCAACTGGTTGAGTCGCATAACCGGCAACACGTTTGGGGCGGGGCGCGGCGTGGAGACATTTGCGACCATAACGACATTGCTGACAGTTGGCATGGCCTCGAAAACATTCAGGCTGGAAAGCGATGGGGCGGGCGGTGGCAGCGGCACGTCTTCGGGACCAGCAAGCGGTGCAGGCACTTCATTCATCGGCAATGCGTCTTCAGGCGGCAGGGGCGCCTTGGGAGGCTTCGGGGCCTTCGGCGGCTTCGGCGTGATCGCCTTGAAGCGGGCGATCTCGGCCTTGTGCGCCGCAATCTGCGCCCTGGCCTGTATCGCGCCGGCACGGGCCTGCGCGGCGATCTGGTCAGGGTTGATGTCTTCCATGGCCAGGCGGGCGACATCGGCCCTGGCAGCCTCAGCATCGGCATGGGCCTGAGCGACGATGCCCTCAACATCGATGCGATCCTTGATACCATTACGTTCCATTTCAGCCTTCGCCTCCATAGCGGACGCGCGGGCTTCGGCGGCGATTTGCTCAGGATTGATGTCCGTCATTTTGGCTCGGGCGATTTCAGCGCGGGCCTTTATCGCGTCAGCGCGAGCCTGAGCGGCGATGGCGTCCGGATCGATATCATCGGCCTGCCAGTCGATCATGGCCGCCTGACGGTCGGATTGCGAAGATTCGAAATCACTTTTGGCGGACTGAATATCGGAAACCTGCGCCAGGCGGTCGCTATTCCCCGCCATGACCGTTTCCAGCTTGGCCAGGGCGGTGTTGGCAGTGACGGCGCTTTGCGGGCAGATTTTCGCGGCGACCTCACGGACCGGTGCGGCGGCGAAGGCGGTCAGGGTCAGGAGCATGACGGGCAGCAGCACAAAGGCGACCGGACGGGCTTTCAGGCGGGATTCGGGCTTTTCACCAAGGATGCGGGAGATGCGGGCCAGCAGGTCGCTCTTGCCCTGGCCGTTCAACGCCATAGAAAGACTGGGGATGCCACGGCGTTGTTCTTCCAGACTGAGCAGGGCGGTAGCGTAGGTGATCGGATCGTCGCAGCTTTTGATCGCCGCGTCATCGCAGCACAGTTCCCGCTGCTCGCGCAGCTTGGCCCCGATCCACCAGACGGCAGGGTGGTAGAAGAAAAGCGTCTCGATCAGGCTCTGGATCAGGTTCCACACGTAATCGGCGCGGCGAATGTGCTCAAGCTCATGCGACAGGACAGAATCGAGTTGTTCCGGTGACAACGAGGTGACAGCCGACAGCGGCAGATAGACCACCGAACGGAAGGCGCCGGCAACGAAGGGGCCTGTGATGGCCGGATGCAGTCGGATTTGCACCTTACCGGTCAGGCCGAACCGGCGCAGCGCCGCCTTGAATCGGTATTGTACGGTATCCGGGGCCGGTTGCGCCTGCTTTTTGAGGCCGTGGATATGCCACAGGCCTGACAGCATCCGGAAAGACAGCGCCGCCACGCCGATAAGCCAGACAGCATCGAGCCACGGCAGCAAGGCGGAGAGGTGAAGCTGGCTGCCGACTTCCGGTAGAACGGCGCCGCCTATATCCGCCACCGGCGCCGCCTGGGACAGCCGCATTTCTTCGTAAATAAAGGTTAGGGCCGCCGCCGCCAGCATGGCCAGCAGCGCCGTCAGGCTCATCGTATAGCGCGCCTGCGGGCGTAATTTCGGAAGGGCCAGTTCCAGCCCTTTATAGGCAGCCGCGATCAGCGCCGCCTGCCAGCAGAAATGCACCAGTGTAAAGCCGAGGGCTTCCATATGGGGATTCATCATGCACCTCTTTTGCGCTCGATAAGCGCCTTGATCAGTTGAATCTCTTCATCGCTGGCCGGTTGCATCGATAAGGCGTGCATGGCCAGAAGGGCGGGCGAACCCGAAAACAGTTTGTCACTCAGGTCTTGCAGCAACTGGCCCTGCATAGCCTCTTCGCGCATGGCGGCGGCGTAGATGTGCGCCTTGCCTTCTTCGGTGCGCGAAACCAGGCCCTTGTCGAGCATGATCTGCATGGTTTTCAGGACCGTTGTATAGCCCATCGGGCGTTCCTGCGAAAGTACATCGAAGATGTCCCGCACGGTGGCGGATCCCTTGGTCCACAGGACGCGCAGGATTTCCAGTTCGGCTTCGGTCGGCTTACGGGCAGAGGGATTCGCAGGGGTATCGGATTGGGTCATGCCAACTGCATACGAAAGGCTTCGTATGAAATCAACGAAATTCTTCGTAGATGACCTATTTGTAATGAAAGGCCTTAATGAATGTCCGCCAATTGCGACTGGATAAAAACGGTCACGTCTGCGCCGAGGGTTTGCTGACCGTCGCTTGGTTGCAGCTTGCAGCGGGGCAGGCGGGCGCACAGAGCGCTGGCGGTATTTGCCCGGTCTGTTGTGGCATTTTTTTCTTCCAGCACAAGCACTTGTGCGCCACTCTTCAGAGAGGTAACCGGCAGATGCAGGCCGTTCAGGTCGGCATAGGCCTTCTGCATCTGCCTTTGCCAGCCGTCGCTTTTTTGGCGCATCCGCAGGTCGGGATTGGACATCTGCCAGCTTTGCGCGATGCTGCCCCAATAGCCGGGCTGAGGCGTGTCACGGTGCCAGGTTTCACCCCTGGCGATCGGGCCGCCGAGATAAGGATCATACCCGATGAAGCCCTTGAGGCTGTTGTCTTTCAGCAGGGTAGACAAGGACAGGGCGGTGAGGGCGCTGTAGCCGGTGCCGATAACGAAGACCGGCTTATCGGCTGACGGCTTGATAATGCCCGTGATAAAGTCACGCGCCGTAAGCTGTCCGTCATGGTAACTGGTGAGAAAAATGCTTTGATTTTGCAGAAGATAATGGCCTGACCCGCCTTGGCCGGGCGCTTCGAGCAGCCAGACGCCATAGCCTTTGTCGAGCAATTGCTGCATCAGCTCGAAATAGACCTCCGCCGGATAGTCAGCATCGGCCAGGATCAGCACCTGGGCTTTCGGATTATTTGGCGGCGACGCCACACCGTAACGGGCTTCGGGCAGGGAACCGGCGCGATAGGCGCCCCAGACGAATCCACCCGGCGGGTAATATTGTGGCGAAAGGCCTGCGGGGATGCGACTGTCGAGAAAGGCCTGCCCCGGCTGCATCTCCCTGGCGGCGTCTTTCAGCTTGGAACAGGCGGTCATGCTTAGGATTGCGCCCAAGGTAAGCGCCAGCATCACGGATTTTCGACTGAATAATGCGCCCATTCGCCTAGCTATACTGGAGATTCCCTGAAGCGGCTATGACATTTGCAACGCACTATTAGCAGGAATTGACTTGATATTATGGCGTGAAAAGACCAATTAGGGCATGGCGAATTGTGCCCCGCATCCCCGTTGAGTCTCATGGTCACTCTGATAAATCGTGTTGAATCCAGCCCGCGTGAACTGCGTCACCCGGAAAAGCAGAACAAACCCGATTCCCCGATCCTGAAAAAACCCGACTGGCTGCGCGTGAAAGCCCCAGGTTCGGCGGGCTATAACGAGACGCGCGGCATCGTGCGCGACGCCAAGCTGGTCACGGTTTGCGAAGAAGCGGCCTGCCCGAATATCGGTGAGTGCTGGTCGAAAAACCATGCCACCATCATGATCATGGGCGACACCTGCACGCGGGCCTGCGCCTTCTGCAATGTCAAGACCGGCCTGCCGCAGCCGCTAGATACCGATGAGCCGCGCCGCGTTGGCGAGACCGTTGCCCTGATGAAGCTGTCGCACGTCGTCATTACAAGCGTAGACCGCGACGATCTGAAAGATGGTGGCGCCGAGCATTTCGCCGAGGTCATCCGCCAGATTCGGGCGCAATCGCCGAAAACGACCATTGAAATCCTGACGCCGGACTTCCTGCGCAAGGACGGTGCGGCCGAGATCGTCATCGACGCCAAGCCCGACGTGTTCAATCACAATCTCGAAACCGTGCCGCGCAATTACCTCAAGATCCGTCCGGGCGCCCGGTATTTCCACTCGCTTCGCCTTTTGGAGCGGGTGAAAGAACGCGATCCGCAGCAGTTCACCAAGTCCGGCATCATGGTCGGTCTCGGTGAAACGCGCGAAGAGGTGATGCAGGTCATGGACGATATGCGCTCGGCCGGCATCGATTTCATCACCATCGGCCAATACCTCCAGCCGACGCGCAAACACGCCGCCATCGACCGTTTCGTGACGCCGGATGAGTTCAAGGCCTATGAGGCTATCGCCCGCGCCAAGGGTTTCCTGATGGTGTCGTCGTCGCCGCTGACGCGTTCATCACACCATGCCGGTGAGGATTTCGAGCGCCTGCGGGCGGCGCGCGCCGCGAAGAAATAATGACGAAACTGCGTCTTGAACGCGACCTGCCTTATCCGCCGGCGCAACTGTGGGAAATGGTCGGCGATGTCGAGCGTTATCCGGAGTTCATTCCGTGGATCAAAAGCTTGCGCGCCTATAATCGCGCCGTGGATCAGGATATCGTACGTTTCGATGCCGATGTCTCTGTGGGTTTCAAGATGCTGACCGAACGGTTTTCCACACGCGTAACCCGCGCGGCAGAGGCTTTTCTGGTCGATTTTGACCTGATCAAGGGGCCGTTTCGCCGGCTTCAAGGACGGTGGACCTTCACGCCGATTGCTACCGGCACGAAGGTTGCTTTCGATATGGATATCGACATCAAAAATCCGATCCTCGACGCCATCTTCAAGGCGAATTTCAATCTGGCGGTTTCCAAGCTGCTGGCGATCTTTGAGGCGCGGGCCAAACAGCTTTACGGGCGGACCGCTCTGAAGTAGCTTTTTTTGGCATTTTGACACCGGTATCATATAGGGCTGGACAGGTGGTTCGCGGATGTTAGTCTGCGGAAAACAGGAAGTGCCATGACCGTTCGTTTCTCCCGCCGGAATCTCCTTCAATACGCCGCCGCGTTAAGCCTTATGCCGACCATCGTCCGCGCAGATGAAAGCGATCCGTGGACCAGAGCGGCCGATATCGCCCGGAGGGTAAAGGTGCCGGTTATTCCAGAGCGCCGTTTCGATATTACCGATTTCGGCGCGAAGGGCGATGGCGTGACGCTGAACACACAGGCTTTTGCGGCGGCCATAGACGTCTGTGGCAAGGCGGGCGGTGGACGGGTGATCGTGCCGGCCGGACGGTTCCTGACCGGCGCGATCCATCTCAAATCCAACATGGAACTGCATGTCAGCGAAGAGGCGACGGTTCTTTTCAGTACGAATACAAACGATTATCCCATTGTCTTCACACGCTACGAAGGCCTTGAGCTGATGAACTATTCGCCGCTCATCTATGCCTTTGGCGAGAAGAATATCGCTATCACCGGCTCCGGCACGCTCGATGGCCAGGGCAGCAATGAGCATTGGTGGTCATGGAGCGGCGGCGCACGTTTCGGTTGGCAGGATGGTCTGCCGAACCAGCGCGCGGCGCGGTTGGTACTGGCGCAGATGGCTGAGGACAATATACCTGTGGCGCAGCGTATTTTCGGGGACGGCCATTATCTGCGTCCGAACCTGATCCAGACCTATAATTGTGACAATGTCCTGATCGAAGGTGTGAAACTACGCAATTCGCCCTGCTGGAATATCCATCCGGTTCAGTGCCGAAATGTCATCGTGCGCGGCGTCGATGTCTTTGGGCACGGACCGAATAATGACGGCTGCGATCCGGAATCGGTCGATTTCATGCTGATCGAGGACTGCACCTTTGATACGGGTGACGATTGTATCGCCATCAAGTCCGGCCGCAATGCCGATGGCCGCCGACTGGCGACGCCGGCACAGAATATCCTCATACGTAATTGCCAGATGAAGGACGGCCACGGCGGGGTTGTCATCGGCAGCGAAATTTCCGGCGGCGTGCGCTGGGTGTTCGCCGAAAAGTGCCGGATGGACAGTCCCGATCTATGGTACGCGTTGCGTTTCAAGAACAACGCCATGCGCGGCGGTGTGCTGGAAAACATTTACGCCCGCGATATCAGCGTCGGCCAGGTTGGCAAGGCGGTCATTACCTGCGATTTCAACTACGAAGAGGGCGCGAAGGGGGCATTCAAACCGGTTTTGCGTCATGTCGTAGTCGAGCGGTTGACGGCCGATCACGCCTTGCGCGTGCTGGATTCGCAAGGCCTGCCGGGCGCGCCGGTCAGTGATATCGTTCTGCGCGACTGCCGTTTTGATGGCGTGACGGAAGCGAGCATTGTGACCCATACCCATGATCTGCATCTTGAAAATGTGCAGGTAAACGGGCGCCGGGTCGATAAGCTTTAGCTTAATGTATCTATCGCCCATTGCAGGGCATAGGCCACGCTCTTTTGGCGCACGGCGTCGCGGCCGATATTGCCGAATTTCTGCGTTCGGGTGAGGGTTTCACCGCCGTGGCTCAGGCCGAAGCAGACCATGCCGACCGGCTTTTCCGTGCTGCCGCCGGTGGGGCCGGCGATGCCCGTGACGCTCAGGGCGAATTGCGCGCCGGCTGTTTGCAGCGCGCCTTTCGCCATAGCGAAAGCCACCTCTTCGCTGACCGCGCCATATTGCGCGAGCAAGGTTGCCGGTACGCCGACCAAGGCCGTTTTGGCGGCATTGGAATAGGTGACGAAACCGGTTTCAAAGACCTCTGACGACCCTGAAATGGCGGTGATGGCGCCCGCGATCAGGCCGCCGGTGCAGCTTTCCACCGTAGTGATGGTCTTGCTCTGCGTTTTCAGCAGATCGATCAGGCGAGTGGCGAGGGCGGTCGAATCCATAAGCGTTCCAAGAAAAAGGCGACCCGCAAGGATCGCCTTTTACCAGCAAATTACAAGCGTGAATTAGACGCCCGGATGCAGGGGAGCGTCCAGATTCGCGTTGGCGAAGTCCCAGTTGACCAGCGAGGTCAGGAAGGTTTCGATGAACTTCGGGCGAAGGTTCTGATAATCGAGATAATAGGCGTGCTCCCAGACGTCGAGCGTCAGCAGCGGCTTGTCGCCCTTGGTGAACGGCGTCTCGGCATTGCCGGTCTTGACGACCTTGAGCTTGCCGTCGGCGGCCAGAACGAGCCAGGCCCAGCCGGAACCGAACTGCGTGGCGCCGGCGGTCTTGAACTGCTCGATGAAGGCGTCGAACGAACCGAAATCGGCAGTGATCTTGTCGGCGATCTTGCCGGTGGCCGCGCCGCCGCCATTGGGCTTCATCGACGACCAGAAGAAGGTGTGGTTCCATACCTGGGCGGAATTGTTGAACACGCCGGGGTTTTTGCCTTCCGACGCCTTGACGATCTCGACCAGCGACAGGTTGGCGAATTCGGTGCCTTCGATCAGCTTGTTGAGATTATCGACATAGGCCTTGTGGTGCTTGGCGTGATGGTAGCTGAAGGTGTTGGCCGACATGTGCGGCTCAAGGGCGTCCGTGGCATAGGGCAGGGCGGGTAATGCGAAGGGCATGGGAGTACCTCTGGTTTGAAATGGGAAAGAACGCGAACCCCCGTCATATATTCGGAGCAAAATCGCTTTTCAATAGCAGATGGGCGTGAGAATGCTTCGCAATAAAACCCACAACAATTCAATGGGTTTGGTGGAAAAGCTAAAGCGTGGGGCGTGACCTGAAAAAATCCAGCAATGACAGTCTGTTGGCCTAGATTTCTATGCTGCAAACCGCCTGGGCCGCCAGGCCTTCGCCGCGGCCGGTGAAACCCATTTGTTCGGTCGTCGTCGCCTTGACGCTGACGCGATCAACCTCGACACCGATGATTTCGGCAATACGCGCGCGCATGGCCTCGCGGTGTGGCTTGATCTTCGGACGTTCGCAGATGAGGGTTACGTCGACATTGACGATCTCAGCCCCCTTGGCGCGCAACAGGTCGGCGGCATGTTTCAGGAAGCGGTCGGACGAGGCGCCCTTCCACTGCGGATCACTGGGCGGGAAATGGTCGCCGATATCGCCGAGACCCGCCGCCCCCAGAAGCGCGTCGGTCAGGGCGTGGAGACCGGCATCGGCGTCGCTGTGGCCGATCAGGGTTTGATCATGGGCGATCTCAACCCCGCATAGCCAGACGCTTTGGCCCTCGCCCCAGCGATGCGCATCGAATCCCTGGCCAATTCTGATTTGTTTCAAAGGCTTCTCTCCGGCAATTAAGGATTCCAGAAGCGCAAAATCGGCAGGGTAGGTCAGTTTGTGCAGGGCTATATCGCCTTCCACAAGCGTAACATTGATGCCGGAATGCGCAGCGACCATAGCTTCATCGGTGGGAATCTGGTCCGCCGGCCAGCGTTCATAGGCCCGCAAAATATCATGCAGGCGGAAGGCCTGCGGGGTTTGCGCCCGCCACAGATTATCACGCGCCAGCGCTTCAACAATACGATTGTTATCGCCGCGTTTCAGCGAATCCGTCACAGGCAAGGCCAGGATCGCGGCCGGTTTCGTCTCAAGTTCGACCAGCAGAGCATTGATATGATGCGGTTTTAGCAGCGGGCGGGCGGCGTCATGGATCAGCACGATATCGTCGCTGTCGGTCATCAGCGCCTTCAGGCCATTGATCACGGAATCGGCGCGCTGCGCACCGCCAGCCACGATCCAGACACGACCGCCATAGGCCGCCTGGGCTTGTTTGACATCATCAGGCGGGACAACAACGACGATCTGCACGGCGCCTGCGGCTTCAAAAGCCGAGATCGACCAGTCGAGGACCAGGCGGCCGCCGAGGAGCATCCATTGCTTCTTGCCGCCGGAGCGGCTGCCGGACCCGCCGGCGACGATGATGGCGTGAAATGTCATGAGGCCTGTTTAGCGCGAAAGCAAAGTAGCGCAAGAGGGATGAATTGTGTAAGAGGGCCGCATGACTGTAAACGCGCTGCAAATTGGTGATGTGACGATTCCGGGCCGGGTGTTGATCGCGCCCATGACGGGGGTTTCCGACCTGCCATTCCGCCATATGGCGCATAAACTCGGTGCGCCATATGCCGCGACAGAGATGGTGGCCTGCGCTGAAATGGCGCGCAACCGTCCCGATATTGTCCGCAAGGCGCAACTGGGTGAACATGATGGTCTTAAAATTGTCCAGCTTGTCGGACGCGATCCGGCGCATATCGCGTATGGTGCGCGACTGGCGGAAGAGTCTGGCGCGCATATCATCGATCTCAATTTCGGCTGTCCGGCCAAGGAAGTTACCGGTGTACTGTGCGGCTCGGCCCTGATGCGTGATCTCGACCAGGCCGAGCGCATCATGTCGGCGGCGCTGCAAGCCACCGCGCGGCCGGTGACGGTCAAGATGCGCCTGGGCTGGGATGACAACCACAACGCCGCAGAACTGGCCGTACGCGCCGAAAAGCTTGGCATCGCGGCACTGACTGTTCACGGCCGCACCCGCCAACAGTTCTACAAGGGTGAGGCTAACTGGCAGGCGGTGGCAGAGGTCAAGCGTACTGTGGCCATTCCGGTGATCGTCAATGGTGACATCATCGATCTGGAGAGCGCGCAGGCGGCGCTTAAGCAATCCGGCGCGGACGGCGTAATGATCGGACGCGGCATCTACGGGCGTCCGTGGTTCGCGCGCGACCTGAACATAGCCCTAAACGATAATCGGACCATGCCGGTTATGGGCCAGAACGAAAGGGCCGGGCTGCTGATAGAGCATATGCAGGCCTCGATGGCGTTTTATGGCGATGCGCTTGGCCTGCGTATGTTCAAGAAGCATCTGGGCGCCTATATCGAGGCCTCGTCGCACGATCCCGATCCGCAGGTGCGCCGTCAGGACAAGGCGCGGCTATGCCGGATGGATGACCCCGCCGCCATTGAACAGGCGGTCCGGTATCTGCTGGCCGCCTGATTTTCGTCCCTAAAAATTTGTGAAATATGCAACATTGCTGTTGATATTCGGACACAGTAGTGCGCAAATGTCACTCTCTGTGGACGAAAGCGAACGGCCTTGAAGGACGCATCGGCAAGACGGCGATGGCTGCACATGTTCATGCGCAGCGTGAAGGCGCTCCGCTCGGCGGGCTTGCAGAAGCTTGCCCTGGCGGTGGGCTATGGCGCGTCCATGCTGACCACGGCCTTTATCGTCTGGCTGATCATCGCCAGCCCCGGCACAGGCCTGACGGTCAAGGGGCCTGTAGGGAATACGGCCGATTACCTGCTTATTCTTATCATTTTGAACCTGGTGCTTTTGCTGGGACTGATATTTTTTGTCGTCCGCCGGGTGATTACCATCGCCCGCAGCCGGGGGGCCGACGCCGGCGCGCGCCTGCATTTGCGTTTCGTTTTTCTGTTTTCCCTGGCGGCCGTGACGCCCGCCATTATCGTGGCGCTGTCTTTTACTTTCCTCAATCGCGGTATCGATACGTGGTTTTCCGATCGAGTTCAGACGTCGGTTGAGAATGGCTATGATTTGGCCGGTGTCTATCTGAAGGAAGCTATGCGGACGTCTGGCGTGGCCATGAAAACGGTACAGCTTCGCGTCGAAAGCCCGGAAGGCCGGGCGCTGTTCCCCAATCGCCTCGCCTTCGCCGTGGGACTGAAGAAAATCCTCGATGAGGAAAGCGGCGAACTGACCGCGATCTATATCATCGACCGCACAGGGCAGGTGCTGGCGCGTGCGGAATCAGCGAGTGCGCCTGTCTATATGGCGCCGCCATCCGATGTAATCCAGGATGTGGCAGCAACGGGGCCGAAAGCCTATCCCTACGGCAATCCGGACGCCATCCGGCTGCTGTATTCGCTCAATGATTATGACGGCGCGATGCTCTACGGCATCAAGCCGCTGCCGACCGGGATATACGCCAAGATTCAATCCGCCAACCAGGCGATCAATGATTACCGCGAAACCACCAACAAGAAGATTCGCGCCCAGGGCATCTTCTTCATGGCCTATCTCGAAGCCGTGTTGCTGGTGCTGATCGGCGCTATCTGGGGCGGCACCTCGGCGGCGGAAAGCATCGCCGTGCCGGTGGCGCGGCTGGTGCAGGCGGCGGACAAGGTGGCCGGCGGCGATCTCAATGCGCGGGTCGTGACGATCAAGCAATCCGAAGATATCGCCGTGCTGTCACGCGCCTTCAACCGCATGACCTCCGACCTGCAAAGCCAGCAGGCGGCGTTGAAATCGGCGGGTGAGGAAGCGGAAAGCCGGCGGCGATTCATTGAAACCGTGCTGTCGGAAATCAGCGCCGGCATTGTCGGGATCGATGTACTGGAGCATGTCTCGGCCATAAATCGTCATGCCGCCCATTTCCTGAGCATTTCTTCAGAGGATGCCCTGGGGGTTAATATCCGGGAATTAGCCCCTGAAATCGCTGAACTTATCGATAAGGCATCGGTACATCGCGTCGAGGAGCAGGAGGTCGATCTGGTCCGCAAGGGCGAGACGCGCCGGGTTCGTGTGCGTATCTCGGCGCTTGAAACCGGCGGGTCGGTTCTCACCTTCGATGACATTACGCGCCTCATCGCCGCTCAACGTAACGCGGCTTGGAAAGACGTGGCGCGCCGGATCGCGCACGAGATCAAGAACCCGCTGACGCCGATCCAGTTGTCCGCCGAGCGCATCCGCAAGAAGTACCGGCCGCAGATCGAGACCGATGTCGATACGTTTGATCGTCTGACCGACACCATCGTCAGGCAGGTCGGCGATATCGGCCGTATGGTCGATGAATTCTCGTCCTTCGCCCGGATGCCGGCGCCGAATTTTGCCGAGGAAGATGCGGCGGAGCTGGTGCGCGCGGCGGTCTTTGCGCAACGCGTGGCGCGGTCGGATATCAGCATCGAGATCGTAGAGCCCCTGCCGGAATTGCGGGTGGTCTGCGATGGCCGGATACTCAGCCAGGCGCTCGGCAATGTGTTGAAAAACGGCGGCGAGGCTATTTCCTCGCGCCTGATGCGCGATCGCGGCTCTGATGAAGTCGATCCGGCCGATGGCATTGTCGGGCATCTGCGCGTCGAGATGTCCCAGCAGGAAGGCGAACTCGTCATCGAGGTTGAGGACGACGGCATCGGCTTGCCGGAAAAAGACCGTGACCGCTTGACCGAACCCTACGTCACCACGCGTGAAAAGGGGACGGGCCTCGGCCTGGCTATAGTGAAGCGTATTCTCGAAGACCACGGCGGCGAGTTTTATCTCAATGACGCGGTTCATTTAAGTGGTGCGCGGGCTGTCCTGCGTCTGCCGCGAACGCAGGCGGGGCAAAACCCGGCTGCCATTAATGAGGCGCCGCCCAGCGGGCCAAATAAGATGATGAGGGTGTGATGAAGATCTCTTCTGGCGTTGATATTCTGGTTGTTGATGATGAAGCCGATATCCGTGAACTGATTGCGGGCATCCTGGAGGATGAGGGCTATTCGGTCCGGACGGCGGCTGATTCCAATTCAGCCTTGCGGGCGATCAAGGCGCGTAAGCCCAGCCTGTGCGTCCTCGATATCTGGATGCAGGGCGGCGGGCTGGACGGCCTGGAATTGCTCAGTGTTATTCACGAGCTTGATCCGGATATCCCGGCCATCATGATTTCCGGCCACGGCAATATCGAAACCGCCGTGACGGCTATCAAAAGAGGCGCTTTCGATTTTATCGAAAAGCCTTTTAAAACAGAGCGCCTGATCATGGTTGTTCAGAGAGCGCTTGAACTGACCAGTCTGCGCCGAGAAAACAAGCGCCTGCGCAGCCAAGCCGTCGTGCCGGACGGACTGATCGGGAATTCCGCGGCGGCGCAATTGCTGCGGTCGACCATCGCCAAGGTGGCGCCGGCCAATTCGCGCATCATGATCTCCGGGCCGGCCGGTTCCGGCAAGGAACTGGTGGCGCGGATGATTCACGAGGTCAGCCCGCGCGCCAAGTGTGAGTTCGTGGCGATTTCGGCCGCCGGCATGACGCCGGAACGCCTCGATGTCGAGCTTTTCGGTGAGGAGGGTGAGAGCGGGCGTCCGCGCAAGATCGGCGTGTTTGAGCGCGCTCACGGCGGCACCCTGTTCCTTGATGAGGTGGCCGACATGCCGCCGGAAAGCCAGAGCCGCATCCTGCGTGTGCTGGTCGAGCAGCGCTTTACCCGCGTTGGCGGGGCGCAGGACGTACAGGTCGATGTGCGGGTGATTTCCTCGACGTCGAAGGATCTGTCCTCCGAAATTGCGGCGGCGCGTTTTCGTGAAGACCTGTTCCATCGCCTGAACGTGGTGCCGGTGCGGGTGCCGGGACTGAGTGAGCGTCGCGGCGATATCGCCGAACTGGTGCATTATTTCATTGAACGCATCGCGGCGGCGCAAGGCTTGCCCAAGCGTATTCTGAGCGAAGACGCAATGGCTACGCTCCAGGTGCATGAATGGCCGGGCAATGTCCGGCAATTGCGTAACAATATCGAACGCCTGCTGATCCTGGCTTCGGGCCATCCCTCTGAACCCATCACGGCGCAGATGCTGCCTTCGGAAGTGGTGGAATCGGCGACTGCCGGCGCGATCCGGCCCGAACGCATCATCGCCCTGCCTTTGCGGGATGCGCGTGAGGTATTCGAGCGGGAATATCTGTCGTCGCAAATCGTGCGTTTCGGCGGGAATATCTCGCGCACGGCCAATTTCATCGGCATGGAACGCTCGGCGCTTCATCGCAAGCTGAAAAGCCTGGGACTGGCGCATATCCGTGCCGATGAGGATGAGGTTTAAGTCGTAATGCCCAGAATTGCTTACGTTAACGGCGCTTATGAACGCACCAGCGCGGCCGCCGTTTCCATCGAGGATCGCGGCTATCAATTTGCTGATGCGGTCTATGAAGTGTGGTCGGTATTTGATGGCCGGCTGGCGGATCTGGCCGGTCATCTGAACCGTCTGGAGCGTTCGCTGTCGGAATTGCAGATCGCCATGCCGATGCCGCGTACCGCCTTGCTGGTGGTATTGAACGAGGTGGTGCGGCGCAATCGCATCCGTGAAGGGCTGGTCTATCTTCAGGTCAGCCGGGGTGTGGCGCCACGCGATCATGTCTTTCCGATGAATATGCGCCCGTCAGTGGTGATCACCGCCAAACCGGTGGATCGTGACGCCGCTGCCCGGAAAGCGGCGGTGGGTCTCAAGGCAATCAGCGCGCCCGACATTCGCTGGGGACGCTGTGACATCAAGACGGTTGGTTTATTGCCAAACGTTCTGGCCAAGCAGAAGGCGAAAGAGCAGGGCGCAGGTGAAGTTATTTTCGTTGACAGCGATGGCCTTGTCACCGAAGGCGGCTCGACCAATGTCTATATCGTCACGAAGGACGGCGTTATCAAAACGCGCAGCCTGACGGCCAATATCCTGCCGGGCGTTACGCGGCTCAACCTGTTGCCGCTGATCAACGAAAGTGGCATCGAATTACGTGAGGAAAGCTTCACCCTGGAGGAAGCCAAAATGGCTGCGGAGGTCTTTATTACCGCTGCCACAAGTCTGGTCATGCCGATTATTGCAATCGACGATCACAAGATTGCCGACGGCAAACCGGGGCCAATCGCTTGTGCGCTAAGGGAAGTTTATATTGAGCGCGCCCGCGCCTCGGCAGGTGTGTAAAATAAATTTATCTGGCTATGGTTGAAAAGACCCAGAATCTTTGCCAAAATAGAGGCTTATTGTCTGTGTGAGGGGTATTGTGCCCCTCAAATTTTTAAACAAGAAGGGCCGACAATGTCCCACGATAAGAAACAAAACCTGCAGGATACATTCCTCAACAGCGTCCGCAAGACCAAGACCCCCCTGACCATCTTCCTGATCAATGGCGTCAAGCTCCAGGGCATTGTTAGCTGGTTCGATAATTTTTGTGTCCTCCTGCGCCGCGACGGTCAATCGCAACTGGTTTACAAGCACGCGATCTCGACCATCATGCCGGCCGCGCCGGTTCAGCTTTATGAGCAAGAAGAAGATATTGACGACTAAATCCCATCAGGATTTCTTGCTGAGTATTTCGCTTTGAGTGATCGTTTCCATGACAACGCGCCGGAAATCGTGCGCGCTGTCGTCGTTGATCCTGACATCGATGTGCATGTCCGCTCCAGCGGTGAACAGCCACCCGCCCGCAAATACGAAGAGTCACGGCTTGAAGAAGCCGTGAACCTCGCCATGGCCCTTGATCTGGAGATCGTGGGGACATTGAGCGTGCGTGTGCGCAAGTTCAATCCGGCTACCCTGTTCGGTGAGGGAAAGGTGTCGGAAATCAAGGCGCTGTGTGAAGAATATGAGGCATCTCTGTGCGTCGTCAATGGCGCTTTGACGCCTATCCAGCAGCGCAATCTTGAAAAGAAGCTCGACGTGAAGGTGGTCGATCGTACCGGCCTGATCCTGGAGATCTTCGGCCGCCGCGCCCGGACCGGCGAAGGCAAGCTTCAGGTCGAACTGGCGCGGCTGGAATACGAGAAGTCGCGTCTCGTCCGGACCTGGACCCACCTGGAGCGTCAGCGTGCTACCGGCACCACCGGCGGCCCCGGCGAAACCCAGATCGAACTCGATCGCCGGATGATCGCCGACAAGATCAAGCAGTTGAAGTCCGAACTTGAAGAGGTGCGTCGCACGCGTGGCCTGCATCGCAATCAACGCAAGAAGGTGCCTTACCCGATCGTGGCCCTGGTCGGCTATACCAATGCCGGCAAATCAACCCTGTTCAATAATCTCACGAAATCAGAGGTTTTTGCCAAAGATCTCCTGTTCGCCACGCTGGATACGACGCTGCGGTCGCTGAAATTGCCGAACGGCCGCTCGGCGATTCTGAGCGATACGGTCGGCTTCATTTCCGATTTGCCGCACGAACTGGTGGCGGCCTTCCGGGCGACGCTCGAAGAGGTCGAACAGGCCGACCTGATCCTGCATGTCCGCGACGTTTCCAATCCGGAAACCGAAGCGCAGAAGAAGGATGTCGAGCAGGTCATGGGGCATATTCTGCCTGATCTGGATCGCTCACGGATGGTTGAGGTCTGGAACAAGATCGACCTGCTGGACGACGAGACCAAGGACATCCTGTATGCGCGCGCCATCACCGACCGGGCGAATAACAAGCCGCTGATGGTTTCGGCCATAACCGGCGAAGGGGTGGCCGGGTTGCTGAGCCAGATCGCCTTGCTGGTCGATGCAGAGGGTGAAGAACTGGACATCGCGCTCGAACCGCATCAGGGCGATGTGATCGCATTCCTTTATCAGCATGGTCGGGTTCTGGGCCGTCATGAAGACGAAGACGGCCGTGTCCATCTGCGGGTCAAGCTGAGTGACCAGGCCTATGGGCGCTATGAAAAGATGGTTGCGCACGACTAGAGTTTATCCCTGTAATATCCCGCTTGCAATGGGGCTGACTCAGGCGTAAATGGTTAGCTTTCTAACTATTAGCCACCTCACCATGTCCGCCGAAGAACATTTTTCAAATGCCCTGCATAATGCCGCCCGTATGTGGCGGCTGGCGCTTGACCGCCGCCTGAAAGACCTCGGTGTTTCCCAGGCCGGCTGGCTCAGCATTGCCTATATCGCCAAGGCGAAAGCCCCTCTGTCACAGGCCGAACTGGCGTCCCTGGTTCAGGTTGAGGCCGCGACGATGGTCTCCACTATCGACCGTCTGGAAAAGGCGGGACTGGTGCAAAGACTGCCCTCCGAAAGCGACCGCCGGGTCAAGCTTCTGGTGGTCACGGCCGAGGGACAGGCAATTTACGAGCAGGTACGGGCGCGGGCCAATACCCTGCGCCGCGAACTGATTGGCAAGATTGACCCCGGAAAAGTGGCCGTGGCCACCGCTGTTCTGGAAGAATTACAAGAGCTTATAGAGAATTCCTGATGAATAGCGTTTCCCCCGCTTCCGGCGCCCCGATCAACCGCACCATGATCACCATATCGATCATGTTGGCGACCATCATCCAGGCCATCGACGGCACCATCGCCAATGTCGCCTTGCCGCACATGCAGGGCAGCCTGAATGCCTCGTCGGACCAGATCACCTGGGTTTTGACCTCGTTTATTGTTGCCGCCGCCATTGCCACGCCGCTGACCGGTTGGATGAGCGATCGCTTCGGGCTGAAGACCGTTTTTCTCGTTTCTATCCTGGGGTTCACCGTCGCTTCCATGCTGTGCGGCATTGCCGGCAATCTGACAGAAATCGTGTTGGCGCGCCTGCTGCAAGGGGTTTTTGGCGCAGCACTGGTGCCATTGTCGCAATCGACCCTGCTTGATATCAATCCCAAGGAAAAGCACGGCTCGGCTATGGCTGTCTGGGGGATGGGCGTGATGGTCGGGCCGATTCTGGGGCCGACTCTTGGCGGCTGGCTGACCGACGCCTATGACTGGCGCTGGTGTTTCTTCATCAATGTGCCGATCGGCGCCGCGGCTTTTTTCGGCATCTGGAAATATATCCCGCGTACCCTGGCGAAGCGCAGCATCCGATTTGATGTTTTCGGCTTTGCGGCTTTGAGTCTGGCTATTGGGTCTTTGCAACTGCTGCTAGATCGGGGTCAGTCGAACGACTGGTTTTCATCGACCGAAACCTGGATTGAGGCGATCATCGTCTTTATCAGCCTGGGCTATTTCATCATCCATACGGCGACGCGACCGGCTGGTCAGACCTTCCTCGACTACCGGCTACTGTATAATCGCAACTTCGTTACCGGCCTGTTGTTTATCTTTATCGTCGGTATGGTGCTGTTCGCCACCCGCGCCCTGATGCCGTCGATGTTGCAGGGCCTGATGCAATATTCGGCCATGGCGGCCGGCGTCGTTACGGCGCCGAGCGGTCTGGGCACAATGCTGGCCATGCTGATTGTCGGGCGGATGGTCGGGAAGGTCGATCTGCGCCTGATCCTGGCGGCCGGTTTTGGCCTGACGGCCATTTCTTTGGCCTGGATGTGCACTTATACGATCGTGCTGTCGCAGCATGACATTATCTGGCCGGGTATTGTTCAGGGGATCGGTATGGGGCTGGTGTTCGTGCCGCTTTCGGCCGCTACCTTCGCCACCCTGGCGCCAAATCTGCGGCCTGAAGGTACGGCTATCTATAGTCTGATCCGTAATATTGGTTCCAGTATCGGTATCGCCATGGTTCAGGCCTTGCAGGTCGCCAATACGCAGAAGGCCCACGCCGGTATCGTGGAGAGCCTGACGATTACGAACGGTCCGCTGATGGGCAGCAGTTACGGACAAAGCCCGCTTGGGCTGGAAGCGCTGAATGGTGAGGTCAATCGCCAGGCCAGCATGATCGCTTATGTCGATAATTTCTGGCTGATGTTTATCCTGTGCTTGCTGTCCATGCCGCTTCTGCTGCTGATTGCCGCACCGAAAAAGAAGCTGTCGCAGGAAGAAATGGAACATGATCAACTGGCGGCGATGGAGTAGACACGCGACCGCTATCGCCAAAGACGCTCCCAGTCCTAGAACAGGCTGAGGGTTTCCTCGATCGGTTCTTCGATCTTCTTCGCGGCCGGCTTCGTCTTTGTTTTCGGCGTGAAATTACGCGTCAGGCGCTGGGCGAAGATCTGCTTGTTCTTCTGCATATCAAGGACAATTTCCTTGGCGAGGTTGGCGCGCGGCTCGTATTTCAGGCCGTAAAGCGCCAGTTCGACCAGGAGAGGGGCCAGGTCGGCGCCGCGCTCGGTCAGAGCATAGATGAACTTGCGCTTGTCGCCCGGATCGGCGGCCTTGGTGATCAGGCCGTTCTGTTCGAGCTTGAGCAAGCGATCCGCCAGGATATTGGTGGCGATCTTCTCTTCCGAGCGCAGGAAACCCTGATAGCTGTTATGGCCGCGCAACATCAGGTCGCGGATAATGAGCATGGACCAGCTATCGCCGACGCCTTCCAGGGCGAGATTGATCGGGCACAAGGAGCGATGCGCTTTAACGGGCACAGTTTTAGGGGCGGCTTTGGCGGAGACTTTCGCAGGTTTCTTCATACGCGGGCACCACAGGCTTACGGGTAATTCGCAAGTGATGCGCGTTAATCTTTCGATTCGCAAGGCGTCTCGATGTTAACTTGTGAATGGAAAGCGATTTGGGTGTGAATTGTTTTTCACAAGTGTTTAATCGTGTGTCTTTTGTTTTGAAAGTCAATTCACGGGTCGCATCACTTGCGTTTCGCAATGCCTTCATGTCAGCAGTGGCCCTGTGCCAAATGTCTCAGGAATGTTCACGCTCGGCCAGCTTGGCGGCGTTCCACAGGGCGTCCATCTCAGTGAGATCGGACTGATCGGGCGTTTTGCCGATTTTCGCCAGTTCGGCCTCGATGGTTTCAAAGCGCCGGATAAACTTGGCGTTGGTCATGCGCAGGGCGTTCTCCGGTTCGACATCGAGTTTGCGCGCCAGATTGGCCAGCGCGAACAGGATATCGCCCAGTTCCTCATGTGATTTCTGTATGTCGCCCCTGGCGATTTCGACCTTCAGTTCCTCTGTTTCTTCGTCGAGCTTATCCAGCACTTCCTGCGTCGAGGGCCAGTCGAAGCCGACGCGGGCGGCGCGTTTGGTCAGCTTGGCGGCGCGGGTGAGGGCGGGCAAACCAACCGGCACATCATCGAGCAGGCCGTGCTTTTCCTTGGCCTTGCGCTCCTCGGCCTTGATGACTTCCCAGGCGGCGTTCTGTTCGTCGGCGGTGCGGTCACCGGCATCGCCAAACACATGCGGATGGCGACGGATCAGTTTTTCGCTCATACCGGCGGCCACGTCATCGAAATTGAACAGGCCCATTTCCTCGGCGATCCGCGCGTGGAAAACCACTTGGAACAGCAGATCGCCCAGTTCTTCCTTGAGATCGCGCAGGTCATTGCGCTGGATGGCGTCGGCCACTTCGTAGGATTCCTCGATCGTATAGGGCGCGATGGTGGCGAAGGTCTGGTCCTTGTCCCACGGACAGCCGGTTTCCGGGTCACGCAACCGGCGCATGACCTCCAGCAGGCCTTCGATACCTTCATTCCCGCTCACAGGATTTCCTTTGCTTTCAGTTGGACCATGATTTCGGCATGGCGCGCCGGCGTCAATGTATAACGCATCATCGACAGCGCGCCCAATATCAGGAAGATGACCGGCAGGCCGATAAAGAAGATTTCGACCCACACCAGGGCCTCCGGCGGACTGGCCGAGGGGACTTTGACATTGAAATGCAGCCAGCCGAGTATGGTGATGGTCAGGGCGGAGATGGCGTAACCGATCTTGGTGGTGGCCGAAAGGATCGCCATCAGCGTGCCCTTGTGGTCATGGCCGGTTTCCAGCATGACCTCGTCGCCGATATCGGCCATCAGGGCGCGGGTCAGCAAAAGTGAGGCGGCGTAGGGGATGCCGTTGGCGAAGGTCATGGCGGCGCAGATCAGGAAATGGCCCCTGGGCGCGAAATACATCGACGCATAGAGCACGGCGAAGATCAGTGATGAAACGATCAGCGCCTTGTGCTTGCTCATGCGCTTCGAGGCGATGGTCCAGATCGGCGCCCCGACAATGCCGGCGACGAAATAGAGCAGCATGGCGATGCTGCATTCCATTCGCGTCAGGCCCTTGGTCTGCTCGAAGAAGTAAAAGAAAAGCGCGGCCATGACGCCCGGCGCCAGGCCCATGAACAGATCGGCCCACAGGATGCAGCGCACGTTCTGCCGTTTCCACATATCGAAATAGTGGCTGAGTTTGAGATCATGCGTATTGGTATTGGAGACCTTTTCCGGCACGATCCACAAGGCGATGGCGATGCTGATCGGCAGGGTCAGCATAATGAAGCCGCCCATGATCTGGACGCCCAGATTATAGCTGTGGCCCATGCCCTGAATGATAACCGGAATGACCGCCGCCATCAGGATGCCGATGATATTGCCGACCTGCCACCAGGCGAAGATGCGTGAACGCTCATTATAATCCGTGGAAAGGACTGTGCCCCAACTGGCCTGGCTGAGAGCCGCGATGGAAAAGCCGACATAGAGCACGAACAGCCACAGGCCGAGATAGACAGGCCCGACGCCTGTATGCGCCATGAAAATAAAGCCGGTGCTGACGAACAGGATCGGCAGGCAGATCAGCATCCACAGCTTGAAGCGGCCAAGTTTGGTGCGCGTGCGGTCCATCCAGTGGCCAAGCACCGGATCGACGAGAATATCAAAGGCGCGAACAATGGCGAAGACGACCCCAACCATGGCGCCGAGTTGAAGCTGCGTGCCGTAATATTCCGGCAGGGTGGCGACGAGCGGCAGACCCAAGGCGGCAAAGGGAACGCACGGCCCGATAAAGGCCAGCATACGGCCGAAACCCACCCGGTCGGTGGCCGGTGTCTTCATTTCTATATCGGACGCCACTGTTTCCCCCATTGCGATTCTGACCTTAACCTATGGCAGCGCGCCTGATTTGCCAACCGGCGCATGACTTATCCCCCGCGTGTTCTCGCTTTCGTGACCGCGCCTGTGATTGCGTCATTGCCGAGGGCGCTGCGTCTGCGTAGTCTATATGCAGTCGTCACAGAGATGAATCGATATGGATACCAACGCTCCGCTGAAACCCGCTCGTGAAGTGCCGCCTTATCTTGGTGTCAGCGCTTCCTTAAGCGGCCGGGGCTGGCGTGAGCGGATCGTCGCCAGGGGCGTTTCGCCGGAAACCCTGCGTGAGATTACCCACCGGCTGGGCCTGATGGATGTGGCTGAGGCGGATTTCGTGGAGCCGCTGGCGCGTTTCGCCGCCGGGCGTGGCGTGACGCCGGAAGGCTTGCAGGACTTCATCTTCCCCACGCTCAAGGCGCTTTTCCCCGAACCGTCTTCCTTCATGGATATGGACAAGGCCGTTGGCGCCATGCTCGACGCGCTGGAACGCAAGGCGAAGATCAGCGTGTTCGCCGATTATGATGTCGATGGCGCCACCAGTGCGGCGCAACTGGTGCGCTGGTTCCGTCATATGGGTCATGAACTGGAAGTCTATGTGCCGGATCGCGTCACCGAAGGCTACGGCCCGTCCAATGCCGCCTTTGATACGCTTAAGCGTCAGGGCGCCGATCTGGTCGTCACGGTCGATTGCGGCGCGATGGCGCATAAGGCGCTCGATTATGCCGCCAGTATCGGCCTCGATGTTGTGGTCATCGACCATCACCTGATGCGCGAGGAACCGCCACACGCCCTGGCGGTCGTCAACCCCAACCGACCTGGCTGCACTTCGGCGCAGGGCAATCTGGCAGCGGCCGGAGTCGTCTTCGTCGTGCTGGCGGGCCTGAACCGCGAGGCGGAAAAACGCGGCCTGTTCGTCACCATCGCCAAGCCCGACCTGCGCCAATGGCTCGATCTATCTGCGCTTGGGGCGATCTGCGACGTGACCGCCCTGACCGGTTTCAATCGGGCATTAGCCGCGCAAGGCCTCAAGGTCATGTCGCAGCTCAAGAATGCCGGCATCAAGGCGTTGATGGAAGTGGCCGGCGACAAGACGGCGGCGGTCAATCTGATGAGCACGTTCCATTCCGGCTTTGTCATCGGCCCGCGGATCAATGCCGGCGGACGGGTAGGGCGCTCGGACCTGGGCGTCCGGCTGCTGTCGACTGACGACGCCGAAGAAGCAGCGGCCCTGGCGCACGAACTGGACGAACTCAACCGCACCCGCCGCGATATAGAGGCCGAAGTGCTCGATCAGGCCATGCAGACGGCGGAAACGCAGGGGCTTTGGCCCAGCGAAGATCCTGTCATTATAGTGGCGCGCGAGGACTGGCACCCCGGCGTCATCGGCATCGTGGCCGGCCGGTTGCGCGAGCGCTGGCATAAGCCTGTCATTATCATCGGCATCGATCCGGTCAGCGGTATGGGTAAAGGTTCGGGGCGTTCGCAGGCCGGCGTCAATCTGGGGGAGGCGGTTGGCGCGGCCTTTGAAGCTGGCATCCTGCTTTCCGGCGGCGGACACGCCATGGCGGCGGGCCTGAGCGTGGAGCGCGAACGGATCAGTGAACTGCGCGCGTTCATCAATGACTACGTGACTACGCACGTTTCCGAAGCCGACCAGATCGAGGCCGTCGAGGTCGACGCCATTCTGAGTGTTCGCGCCGCCTCGCGCGCCCTTTATGACAAATTCGATCTTTTGGCGCCTTATGGCCAGGGCAATCCGGAGCCGCTTCTGGCCTTTGCCGGTATCCGGGTCGGGTTCGCGCAGGCCATGAAAGGCGGCCATATCCGCTTTGAACTGAATGATGACAGCGGCGCGAAGCTGAAAGGCATCATGTGGCGGGCCGAGGGCACGGCGATCGGGGACGCGCTTTTGCGGCCGGCCGGACTGATCCATGTCCTGGGCCGATTGAAGGCCGATGACTATATGGGGCGGCGAGGGGTTCAACTCGAAATCGAGGACATTGCGCTGGCCTAAAGCGCGAAAAAGACGGGCCATTTCAGGCGTCTGCCAAAAAATCATGGCATCAGCGGGAAAAATGAAAATAGCGCTTGCATCATAAAATCAGAACGGTTACGTAGCGCACCTCTTGAACGCGGTCCCTTCGTCTATCGGTTAGGACGTCAGGTTTTCAACCTGAAGAGAGGGGTTCGACTCCCCTAGGGACTGCCATTCAAACCGCTGATTTCTCCCCGTATCGGTATGTTTTTGCCTTGGGTTGAGTACCGTCAGTAAAGTTATCCACAGATAATTACCAATTGGTAACGTTCTCAGGCGCTCGCGTGATCACAATTACACTCGCCTAAAGCGATTTTTTGGCGTATTTTCTCAATCCATACGAATATTTTCTCTTTTTTGCCTCCCAAATTGAGATATCCGTGTTATGATAATGAGTGTCACTTGATAGTTCATGGCGACATGGGTGAGGATAGATGAGTTTGTTTGATTATAATAACAAAAGCGAAGCCGACGAATTGGTAACGATTTCAGGTCATGTGAAATGGTTTGACGCCGCGAAGGGGTACGGCTTTATCGTTCCGCAGGATTCGACGCTGACAAGTATGCGTGATGTTCTGCTGCACATATCGAGCTTGCGCGATATGGGGCGTGACTGCGCCCAGGAGGGCGCGAAGATCACCTGCAAGATCGCCAAGCGCGCCAAAGGCTGGCAGGTGATCGAGATTGATGATCTTGAAGCTGTCGCTGATGGCGCACCGCAACCGATCCGCTCGGATATTCAGGCGCCGCGAGCCTCGCGCGCCGTGAATGACAGTGTGCGTGTCGGCGATCTCGAAGCCGCGACTATTAAATGGTTTAACCGCACCAAGGGCTATGGTTTTGTGGTGCGCGGCGATGATCCGACCGACATCTTCATCCATATCGAGACCTTGCGCCGTTATGGCCTTGAGGATGTTCAGCAAGGCGACACCATTATGGTGCGTTTTGGCGAAGGTCCCAAAGGGCTGGTGGTCACCGAGGTTCATCCCAAGGCGTTTGTCTAGCGCGTGATCTGGTCCATATTCAAAAGCGCGGATAGCTCAGGCTAGCCGCGTTTTTTTATGCCTGTTAGGCCTGAGGTTACGGTTATCCACGCCTTTTTCCCGGCGCCATAAGGTCAAATCGATAAAAGTCAGCGACTTGACTATTTTTCATGCACGGAGGGCTTGCGGAGGTCTGGTGAAAATGGCATGAAGCGCGCCTCTCAACCAATGGCTTTCGGTCATCGGATGGGCGACGGGGTGTAGCGCAGCCTGGTAGCGCAGCTGTTTTGGGTGCAGCAGGTCGGAGGTTCGAATCCTCTCGCCCCGACCAGTTCATCGGCTTCGCGCCAATGTCTGGAAGTCAAAATTAGTCGGGGCGTAGCGCAGCCTGGTAGCGCGCCTGCTTCGGGAGCAGGAGGCCGGAGGTTCGAATCCTCTCGCCCCGACCATTTAAAAAGCCGGTCCCTTCAGGGGCCGGCTTTTTAAATGGTTCAGACCGGGAGTTTACCGAACCTCCGTGGTTCGAAAACAATTGAATGCGACAGCATTCAGTTGTTTCGGCGTAGCCAATCTTCCCGGCCCGCTAAAAATGTCCTTCGCAAAGCGAAGGCCTGTATTGTCTTCCTTATGTGTTTAGTAGTAACAGACGAGTACGCACGGACCGACGAATCCTTGCGGATCAGGAGACAATGATGTTTGCGCGTATTTTCAAACCCGCCAAAACCGCCATGCAATCCGGCCGTGGCAAGACACACGACTGGATACTGGAGTTTGAGCCGAAATCCGCCCGCACGCCCGATCCGCTAATGGGCTGGACGTCTTCCGCCGACACCGACGCCCAGGTGCGCCTGACCTTCGAGACCAAGGATCAGGCCATGGCCTTCGCTGAACATCATGGCATTCCGTTTCGTCTGATCGAGCCGGAAGCGCCGCCGAAGATTATCAAGGCCTACGCCGATAACTTCGCCTTCGGTCGCAGACAAAGCTGGACGCACTAACTTTTCAGGTTTGAGGCTCCGTAGCTCAACTGGATAGAGCATCCGCCTTCTAAGCGGACGGTTACAGGTTCGAGCCCTGTCGGAGTCGCCACCCCAGTTATGCGCCCCCAGTTATGCGCCGATGACGACGGGCGTATCGAGTGTATCCTGTCCCCATTCGGCCCAGGAGCCATCATAGAGCCGGGCGGAGGTATGGCCGATCTCGTATAGAGCCATACTGATGATCGCCGCAGTCACGCCGGACCCGCAGGTCGTGACAATCGTTCCCGCATCCTCAGCGCCGTATGTTTTAAAAATGGCTTTCAGTTCACCGCGCGGTTTCAGCGCGCCATCACGTATCAGTTCGCCGAAGGGCAGGCTTCGACTGCCGGGCATATGACCCGATCGCAGGCCGGCACGCGGTTCAGGGGCCGTGCCTTCAAAGCGCGCACGAGGGCGGGCATCCAGGATCAGACCGGTGGGAACCTTAAGTGTGTGTCGTAAGTCATTTATATCTATAATTTTTTCAGGTATATGTCGCGGCGCATAAATCGTTGGAACCGGTGTGCTAACTCGATCCGTGACGGAAAAGCCGGCGGCCTGCCATGCCGGCAATCCGCCACGCAGAACCTGCACCTTTTCATGGCCCATCAGCTTGAAGGTCCACCACACGCGCGCCGCCGAAAACAGGCCTTGCCGGTCATAGATGACGACATGATCTGTATCGGAAATGCCCATCTTGCCTATGGCCTCTGCAAACTGCGCGGGAGAGGGCGCCATGTGCGGCAAGAGTGTGCTGTGATCGCTGAGGCTTTCGAGGTCAAAAAATTGCGCACTGGGAGTATGCGCCTGCCTGTAGAGGGCCTGCATATCGGTGCCGTCGAGCGCCCAACTGCCGTCCAGAATTTTGACCGCTTTGTTCTCCATCAGTTTGGAAAGGTGGCTCGGTTCAATCTGCGTGGTCATTATTCATATTCCTCATCAGCCATGCGATTCTTATAAGCTTGAAGGGCGCGGTCCCGTGCAAAGACGTGATCGACAACAGGCTGTGGGTATTTTAGAAATGTATCCGTACTTTCAAACAATTCCGCCTGCTTCTTTGTGTGACCAGCGTCTGTGGGTGAATGTGTATAACCCTGTATATATCGTGAGCGATACAGTCCTTTCGGGTCAAATTTTGCGGCCTGGGTGATTGGGTTAAAAACACGGAAGTAAGGCGCGGCATCGGCGCCACAACCCGCCACCCATTGCCAACTTGCCGGATTATTGGCCGGATCGGCATCCAGCAGGCAATCCCAGAACCATTGTTCGCCGCGTCGCCAATCGATCAGCAGATGCTTTACGAGGAAGGATGCGGCCACCATGCGGACTCGATTGTGCATATAACCGGTCTGCCAGAGTTCTCTCATGCCCGCATCGACCAGTTCATAACCTGTTTCCCCGCGACACCAGGCGCGAAATTGCGCGTCGTCATGCCGCCACTCAAAATGATCGAAATCGCGGCGAAAATTGGCCACATGAAGCCGCGGCTGCTGGGCCAGCAGTCCGTAGGAGAATTCCCGCCAGGCCAGTTCCGCGTGAAACTTGGCGGCACCGGTCGTGAGCCGATGATCTGTTTGGGTCGCCTGGGCGATTTCATGGAGAATGCGTTGCGGGCTGATTTCACCGAATCGCAAATGTGGTGACAGGTGCGACGTGACGTCAAGGTCTGGGCGATCACGATCCGATTCATAGGTTTGCAGACTATTTTTAAGAAAATGTTTCAAGGCGCTACGTGCGCCAGCTTCGCCCGGTTTGAAGCGATCAAAGTTTGATGACCAGTCCCGGCCTGATGGTGTCAAAGCGGGCTGAAATCCCAGAGCGGAAATTTTCAGGGACTTGGGCCATTTTGTTGGTTGCGGCCACGGCTTTGCCGGCAGGTCGGGCAATGTATCAATATAGCAAGCGCCAGATGCCAGTAGGGATTTATAGAAGGGCGTAAAAACGCGAAAGGGTTTTCCGCCTTGCGTGTACAGCGTTCCCGGTGGCACCAGAAGCGTGTTGTTCAGCCTATATAGCTTAATCCCTGCCGCCGCTAATTCATCCGCCATCTCCCAATCATTGTGCTCATTTTTAGGATCAAATGTCTGGGAACAATATATTGTTTTAATACCATATTCTTTCGCCATAGACGTAAGAATGATCCGTGCATTACCGCGTTCTAAAATCAGGCGTGAACCATGCTTTTGCAGGTCTTGATTCAAGGCTTCGAGCGATCGGTTCAGCCACCACTTCGACGCGGCACCTAATGGCCGTGTTGCCGGATTTTCATCCCATATATAAAGGGGTAAAATGGGCCGACCACTTTCAAGCGCTGCCCGAATACCCGCATGATCATGCAGCCGTAGATCGAAGCGAAACCACACGATAACCGGCGCGAAATGGGTGCGTTTTTCTGTCATGACGAAAAGGAAGGCTTGCCTGTTCTGGAGGTCTTGGGCACAAGAGATAGCATGGACACGACTGAACCGACACCTTTAAGCTGCTGTATTATCGCCCAAAACGAAGGCGACCGGATCGGCGACTGCATTCGTGCGGTGCGGGGCCTGGTGAGCGAAGTGGTGGTCATAGATAGCGGTTCGACTGACAACACCGTTGCGGTGGCCGAAGCCCTGGGCGCGCGGGTCATCCATCACGACTGGCCGGGCTATGGGCCGCAGAAGCGTTACAGTGAAGATTGCGCGACCCACGACTGGATACTCAATCTCGACGCCGATGAGGTGGTCACGCCGGCGCTTTTCAGTGAGATCAAGGCCTTGATGGCCTCACGGCCTAAACTGAACGCTTACAAATTCAGGATCAGGAACGTCTATCCCGGCAAGACGAAACCGCGCCTGTGGGCGGATTATCATAACTATGTCCGGCTTTATGATCGCCGGGTGGTGCGTTTCCGCGAAAGCCTGGTCCATGATACCGTCGATACCAAGACGGAACCTGTCGGGCAGTTGCATGGCGCGGTCATGCACTTTTCGGCGCGGTCCTATGCGCATATCCGCGCCAAGCTCGATTCCTACACCAACCTTCAGGCCAAGGTGCTGAAAAAGCCGGCCTGGGCGATCTGGCTGCGCTTGCCCTTTGAATATCCCTTCGTTTTTATTCGCTATTTCTTCTTCCGCGCCCATTTCACCGGCGGATGGGATGGTCTCTACAGCAGTCATCTGGCGGCGGAAGCCCGGCTGAACCGCCTGCGCAAGATACTTTCGGCGCAAAAAACCGCGAAAGCCGCGAACTGATGTCGGCCAAGCCCTCTTTCATGCAGGATCTGGCCTGGCGTCTGGAGGCTTTCCTTTATGACGCCTTTGCCGCCTTTACGCGTGCCTTGCCGGTCGATACGGCGTCCGATTTTGGCGGCTGGCTGTTCAAGACGCTGGGACCGCTGACCCCGGTGCAGAAAACGGTGAAGCGCAATCTCGAACTGGCGTTTCCGGATATGAACGAGGCCGCGCGTAAAATCCTGATCACCCGGCAATGGGAAAATACCGGGCGGGCGATGGCCGGCGAATTCGCCATCATGGACCGGATCGTCAAGGACAAGGACCGGATCGAGATCGAAGGCTTTGAAAAGCTGGAAGCGATTGCGGCGAGCGGCAAACCGGTCATCTTCATTTCTGGTCATCTGTCGAATTTCGAGATCATGAACGCCGCGATTCTGGCGGCGAAAGTGCCCTACATGATCACTTATCGGGCGGCTAATAATCCGTATGTTGACGACCGGATGCGCGCCACGCGGGCCGCCTATGGCGTCGCCGCCTTTGCCCCAAAGGGCAGCGATGGCGCCAAGGAACTGCTGATAGCCTTGCAAAACGGCGAGTCGGTCGGCCTGATGAACGATCAGAAATTCAATCGGGGCATTCCCACGCCGTTCTTCGGACATATTGCCGAAACCGCGCCGGGACCGACGCGACTGGCCCAGCGTTTCGGCACGGTTTTGCAACCCTTGACGATCCGCCGACTGCGCAAGGCGCGCTTTCACGTCATGGTCCATGATCCGATCCACGTCGATGACACCGGCCACAAGGCGCAAGACATTGAAACAACCGTTTGTAAAATAAGCGCCTTTATAGAACAGGCGGTGCGCGATAATCCGGAGGAATGGTTCTGGGTGCATAAGCGCTGGCCGAATGCGCTTTATAAAACGGCCCAATTAAAGTGAGCCGGGATTGATCTGTTATTTGGGGTCACAAAAAGTGAACCTGCCGGGCGACTGCGGCCTTTGTTTTATTAGCGTATCCTCTTAAGTTCTTAGGGAAATGTGGAAACAGATTTTACAAAAGCGCAGGCTTAGCCTGTTGATTGGCGTATTCGTCGGCGGCTTTTTGGCGCTGGCCTTCTTCTATTTGCAGAACGACATTCATCGCAATTATCTCGACCCCAAGATCCCCTTCCAGATATATCATCCGCCGCCACCGCCTGATTACACCCGGGCCGATGGCTGGTATCTCAATCCGGGGCTGGCCCGTTATTATGCCGATCCACGCAAGGTCGATGTCTTTTTCGTGCACGGCACCAGTTATAATGGCGGCGATCAGTGGTTGGGATCGACGACGAGCAACGCCATAAGTGCGGAAATCCAGCGTATTCAATTGCCGAACTACGCCGGTCCTTTTGCCATCATGGGCAATGTCTATGCGCCGAAATACCGTCAGGGCAGCCTGTTTACCCAGTTGACCCTGAAGGAAGATTCACGCGAAGCCCGACAATTCGCCTATCGTGACGTGAATGCCGCCTTTGCAGAATTTCTCAAGGTGCGTCAGGGCGGCCGGGGTTTCGTCATCGTCGGGCTTGAGCAGGGCGGCGTATTGGCGTCACGCTTGATCCGTGATGTGGTGGCGAACGATCCGAACCTAAAGTCTCAACTGGTCGCCGCCTATTTTCTCGAAACCCTGGTGCCGGAAAGTCAATTTGGCGCGGCGAGTCCAACGCCGGTTTGTCTGTCCCGAAAGCAGTTCGGCTGCGTTGTCAGCTATGTCAGCATAAATTCGGGCCGGCCAGATGTCGCCTTGCAAGTCCTGCAAAAGGCCGTCTATTGGCAGGGCGAGATCATGCAGCCAATGGGATCGCAAAAGGGCGTGTGCGTCAATCCGCTGAGCGGTATTGCGTCCAATGATGAAGTGGACACCAGACATTCTTTGGGCGCCACCAATGCGACCGGCCTGGAATGGGGCACCGAACCAGCTCTCAGCGTCCGCAAGGTTTCGGCGCATTGTCTCGGTGGGTTGCTGTTTGTCGACAAGCCGAAATCGCCGGCTTTCAAGGATGACGGGACATGGGAGGACCAAAGAAAGGTCAATTCCTACAATCTGTTCTACGGTGATCTTCAGGCAGATATTCAAACGCGCTGGCAGCTATACGAAGCGACGCCACCGGCGGTTTAATCCTGCTTGTCGGCCACATCACTGCGCCAGTCGAACAACTGCCGAAGCACTTCGATGGCGTTACGGCGGGGTTCAGGCAGCGAGTCCATATGTTGCAGGATATAGACTGCATCGCGGGCCGCCATGGCGATCAGGCCGGTGTGCGCGACCGGATCGACAAAACGATAATCGGGAAAGCCGGATTGCTTGGCGCCGAGAATGTCGCCTTCGCCGCGCAATTTCCAATCCATTTCAGCGATCTTGAAGCCATCCTCGGTATCGCGCAGCAGTTCCAGCCGGGCCTGGGCATTTTTCGACAAGGGGGTATCGTAGAGCAGGATACAGGCGCTCTTGTCGCTACCGCGACCCACCCGGCCGCGCAGTTGGTGCAGTTGCGCCAGCCCGAAGCGCTCCGCCTGTTCGATAATGATGATCGACGCCGTGGGGACATCGATGCCGACCTCGACCACCGTGGTGGCGCACAGGATGCGGATGTCACCGGCGGCAAAGCGGCTGATGACGCTATCTTTCTCTTCGGACGGCATACGCCCATGAACGAGACCGATTTCCATATCCAGGGCCTCGGCCAGTTCCCGATGGCGCAGTTCGACGGCGATCAGGTCCGATTCGGCGGTATCCTCGACCAGCGGACATATCCAATAGGCCTGCGAGCCGGAATCGATGGCCGTTCGCAAGCGGGCGATCACATCGGGCAGGCGCTGGCGGGGCAGGACAGCCGTATGGATCAGTTGCCGGCCGGCCGGCTTCTCATCAAGGATGCTGAGATCGGCCTCACCATATTGCGTCAGCGCCAGGGTTCGTGGGATTGGTGTGGCCGACATGGAGAGGTAATGGACGGCATCGCCCTTGGAAAACAGCTTTTGCCGCTGACCGACTCCGAAGCGGTGTTGTTCGTCGATAACGGCCAGTTGCAGGGATTGGAAATCAACGCCTTCCTGAAAGACCGCGTGGGTGCCGAAGACGATCAGGGCTTCACCACGGGCAACGGCCGCGCGTTTTTCATCACGCACCCTGCCTTTATCGCGGCCCGTCATGATGAGTGAGTTAATGCCGATAGTATTCAGAATAGGCAGGTTTTTTTCATAATGCTGGCGCGCCAGAATTTCGGTCGGCGCCATCATGACGCTCTGAAAGCCGCCTTCAGCGAGATCGATCATGGCCAGGAGCGCGACCATCGTCTTGCCGGCACCCACATCGCCCTGAACCAGGCGGTTCATGCGATGACCAGAACGCAGATCGGTGCGGACATCCTGCAAAGCGCGAACTTGCGCGCCCGTCAGTTTGAAAGGCAGGCCGGCAAGGACGCGATCCGATAGACTGTGAAAATCGACCACACGCGCCGGCGTACTCTGGCGATGCTGCTTCCGGCTCTTGAGAGCCAGTTGATGCGCCAGAGCCTCATCATAGGCCAGACGCTGCCGAATTTTGGAGTCCGCTGACAGATCAAGTTCGCTTTGCAGGCTGTGCGTGTCCTTGAGCGCCTGATTAAAAGTTGGCCATACATACTTGTCTATTAAAGCTTTATCCTGCCATTCTGGCAGGTCGGGGAGGGTGCTCAGGGCCGTTTGGACGAACTTGCGGATCATGCGCGACGACAGATCAAGCGTAGCCGGATAGACCGGTTCGCAGGCCGGGATTTCCTCGGCGCGGGCCTCGTCTACGATATAGTCCGGATGAGACATCTGGAGAGTCTGCCCGAACTTTTCGATCTTGCCACTGATCAGGCGTTCGGCGCCGACCGGATGTTGCGCCTCGAAGCTGCGGATGCGGTGGAAATAGATCAGTTGCAGACGACCGGTGTCATCAAAGACATCGATTCGTTGCGGTGCTTTCGGCGCGGAAGGCGGATAGCCGGCGATGCGCACCTTCACGGTTTGGACCTCGCCGATCCGTGCCTCGCGCAGCGTTACCAATGGTCTTTTTATGATGCCTGACGGCAGGAAAAAAGCGAGATCGCGAATATGCGTGCCGACGTGCGCGCTCAAGGTAGGGGCGAGTTTCGGGCCGACGCCTTTCAGGCTGGTGACCGGCGCATAGTAGGGAAACAAAATTTCTGATCGCATGGGCTTATCAAGCACCAAAAATGCTTTATGAGAAGGGCCAGTTTTCGTTTGAGGAGCCTTAGCTGTGACAGAAACCGAAATGAAGGAAGCGCGTCTTCGAAAGCTGTCCTTTCGGGCGTGGCGGCGTGGCTTCAAGGAAGCGGATATCATCCTTGGCAATTTCGCCGATGATATGCTGCCGGAAATGAGTGATGCGGAACTGGATATCTTTGAAATTCTGCTCGAAGTGCCGGATCAGGATCTCTATGGCTGGATCATCGAACGCGATCCGACTCCGACTGAGTTCCAATCGATAATAATGAGCAAACTCAATATCTACTACAAGACAGCTTATACAAAGATTTAAAATCTGCATGGCCGATTTGTCTCAAATTTCACGCTCTGAAGCTCCGTTCGTTTTAAGTGGCGCGCCGGAAGGATTTGACAGCCTGATCACCGCCGATCTGGCGCGGGGAGAGCCTTTAAGTATTTTCGTGGCGCGGGACTTCGCGCGGATGAACGCTGTGATCGAGGCGCTGAAATTCTTCGCGCCGAAGCTTGAGATTCTGAGCTTTCCGGCCTGGGACTGCCTGCCTTACGATCGCATGAGCCCGACGCCGGGCATTGTCGCCCAGCGCATGTACGCCCTGTCACGACTGGCGGAATACCGGATCAAGCCATCTGCCGCGCCCGTTCTGTTGCTGACGACCGCCTCCGCCATGATGCAGAAGGTGCCGCCGCTCAGCGTCATTAAGGAAGGACGTTTGTCGCTCAGGCCCGGCCAGAGCGTCGATATAGCTGAGCTTGAAACCTATTTCCTCAAACACGGCTATTCCCGCGTCTCGACCGTATCGGAAAAGGGCGAATTCGCCGTGCGCGGTGGCTTGCTCGATGTTTTTTCGCCGAGCCATGAGGAACCCGTCCGGCTCGATTTCTTCGGCGATACGCTGGAATCGATTCGCAGCTTCGATACGGAAACCCAGCGCTCGCTGAAACAGATCACCAGTCTGGACTTTACGGCCGTGGCCGAAGTTCGAATGGATGAGGCCAGCGTCAGCCGGTTTCGTCAGCATTATCTCGCGGCTTTCGGCGCGGCGGGAGACGATCCGCTGTATGCCGCCTTGTCATCGGGTATCCGCCGGCAAGGCATAGAGCACCTGCTGCCGCTATTTTACGATGGGTTAGACAGCGTTTTCGATTACCTGCCGCCCAAAACCCTGCTGATGCTCGATGCGCTGGCGGAAAACGCGTTTGCCGAACGCGCGGCGACCGTGCAGGACGCTTACGAGCTGCGCGCCGAAGCCACAAAAGAGAAGGGCGGCTCGGCCTACCGGGCCTTGCCGCCGGTTCAGCTATATCTTGATGAAGCGCACTGGAAAGCTGCCTTGGCGGGGCAGCGGGTTCGCCGGTTCGAACCTTTTCAGCGCGAGGGTGCCGACGTCATAGATCTGGGCGGACGGCTGGGGCGTAATTTTTCCGAGGCGCGCCTGCTCGATTCGACCAATCTCTTCACGGCGGTCACCGACCACGCCAAGGCCTTGGCAAAACAGGGCAAGCGCGTGCTGTTCGCTTCCTGGACCGACGGCTCATCTGATCGCCTGGCCATTATGCTGGCGGATCATGGTTTGACTGCGCCACGGTTGGCGACGGACTGGGCCGATGCCCAGAGCTTTGGCATTGCTGGCACCAAGGTAAAGCCGATCCAGCGTGTCGTCTTGCCACTTGATCATGGCTTCGAGACCGAAACACTGGCGGTTATTTCCGAGACCGATATTTTAGGTGATAGATTAGCCCGTCCACGCAAGCGACGGAGAGCAAATAACTTTTTGGCTGAAGCGTCTGCCCTTTCGCCCGGCGATCTGGTGGTTCATATCGAGCATGGCATCGGCCGTTATGATGGCCTCAAGACCCTGGATGTCGCCGGGGCGCCGCACGATTGCCTCGACCTGCAATACGCCAATGACGCCAAGCTGTACCTGCCAGTCGAGAATATCGACCTGCTGACCCGCTATGGCGCCGACAGTGACAGTGCGCAACTCGATCGGCTGGGTTCAGCCAGTTGGCAGGCGCGCAAAGCGAAAGCCAAAGAACGCCTGCGCGAGATGGCTGATGGCCTGATTCAGCTTGCCGCCGCCCGCGCCATGAAGCAGGGCCAGACCATCGATCCGCCCGCCGGTCTTTATGATGAGTTCTGCGCCCAATTCCCCTATGAAGAAACCGACGACCAGCTCAATGCCATCGCCGATGTGCTGGAAGATCTCGGTAAGGGACAACCGATGGACCGCCTCATCTGCGGTGATGTCGGCTTTGGCAAGACCGAGGTGGCGTTGCGCGCGGCCTTCGTTGTCGCCATGTCCGGCCAGCAGGTAGCGATTATCTGCCCGACGACCCTGCTGGCGCGGCAACACTTCAAAACCTTCACCCTGCGCTTCCAGGGCTGGCCGATCCGGGTGCGTCAATTATCGCGCCTGGTGACCAAAAAGGAAGCTGATGAGACGCGCGAAGCCTTGAAAAAAGGCGAGATCGAGGTGGTGATCGGCACCCACGCACTTCTGTCGGACCAGGTGAAGTTCAGTGATTTGGGCATTGTAATTGTTGATGAAGAGCAGCACTTCGGCGTCAAGCACAAAGAAAAGCTGAAGACCTTCCGGGCTGATGTTCATATGCTGGCGCTTTCCGCCACACCGATCCCGCGCACCCTGCAAATGGCGCTGTCCGGCATCCGCGATATGTCGATCATCGCCACCCCGCCGGTTGATCGCATCGCCGTGCGTACCTATGTCCTGCCCTACGATCCGGTCGCGCTGCGTGAAGCCTTGCTGCGTGAGAAATACCGCGGCGGCCAGGCCTATTATGTGGTGCCGCGCTTAAGCGACCTGCCAGACGTGGCCGATTTCATGCGTACCCAGGTGCCGGAAATCAAATTCGTCATCGGCCATGGTCAACTGGCGCCGACCGCACTGGAAGACGTCATGACCGCCTTTTATGAGGGGCAATATGACGTGCTGCTGTCCACGACCATCGTGGAATCCGGACTGGACGTGCCGACCGCCAATACACTGATTGTTCATCGCGCCGATATGTTCGGCCTGGCGCAGCTTTATCAGATACGCGGGCGTGTGGGGCGCTCGAAAACGCGCGCCTATGCCTACCTGACGACGCCCCAGCACAAGACCTTGAGCATCGCTTCAGAAAAGCGTCTCAAGGTACTGCAATCACTTGATAATCTTGGCGCAGGCTTTCAACTTGCCAGTCATGATCTCGATATTCGCGGCGGCGGCAATCTGCTCGGCCATGAGCAATCGGGTCATATTCGTGAGATAGGTGTTGAGCTTTATCAGCAGATGCTGGAAGACGCCGTGGCTGAGTTGCGGCAGCGCAGTTCGGACAGTCTGACCGACGCGCGTAGCTGGTCGCCGCAGATCAATGCCGGCGCCGCGGTAATGATCCCTGAAAGCTATATTCCGGATCTCAACATTCGCCTGTCACTCTATCGCCGGGTATCGGAAGCAGAAAAACTGGCCGACCGTGAGGCTCTGGCATCCGAATTGATTGATCGCTTCGGACCGATTCCACAGGAAGCCGAACAACTGCTGAAAGTTGTTGGAATCAAGGGCTTGTGCCGCGAATCTAATGTATCGAAACTGGATATCGGCCCGAAGGGCGCGGTTGTCACCTTCCGCAATGACAGCTTCAATAATCCAATGGGCCTGATCAACCATATTCACTCCCGGCCCAACGACTGGAAACTGCGTCCGGATCAAAAGCTGATGGTGAAAGGCGAATGGCCCGACGCTGTTGAACGCCTGGCAGCGGCCGAGCGGATCATGAAGGAACTGGCACGACTCGCCAACGAGGCCTAAACGGCTTCGCGGTCAGGCTTGCCAACAGCGGCCGCGGCGCGCATCAAGGCCGCCGCCGCTGGTTCGCCGGCCTGTATTTCCGCTGCGCCGACGATGAATTCCACGACGTAGGGCGGTTTGCCCTGGCCGGAATCGAAGGCTGTACAACTCACGACCGCGGAGATTCGTTCGCCGACATTGCGGGCGGCGATGGCTGAGGTGGCGGGCAGGGCGATGGCGAAGACATCATTGGAAAGCCGGCCGGGGGTATCTTCCGCGCGCACTAGACGCGCCACCATGGAACCGATCTGCGGCACGGCCTTATCGAGCATTCCGCGCGACCGGGCGCGGGTGACTTCCGGCGTTTCGGCGATCTTCAATACGCAAATGCTGAGACTACGGTTGCGCTCGCCAGCGGCTTTCGCCAGGCGGGCCAGATGCGAAGCGAACAGATCACGGGCGAAAAGTCCCGTTCCTTTGTCCATCTGCGCACTATGGCGCATCGATTCGAGCGTTTTACGGATCGTAAGTTGACGACGATGCGTGCGGGCCAAACGCACCAGACGATCCGTTACTTCGGCGATGCGGGCTTTTGGATTGGCGATATCGTTGACGCCGCGCATGAAGGCGTCACCGACGTCGATTTCCACCAGCTTGTTCAGCCGCAACAGGACCGGCGTATGATAGAGCCGCGTATTGCGGCGCATACCGGCGGCGATGGCAAGCGATTCAGCCGGCTGCGCACCGCCCCACAGGAGTACGGCATCGAAGGTCTTGTCATGCAGGTAATCAAAGGCGCTATAGGACGACAGCGCCGCGGTCACCTCGACGCCCTGTTCGCGCAGGCTGTGGGTGAGGGCGAGATATTCCGGTTCCGGCTGCCCGATCGAAAGCACGGCAAGCGGTTCCTGGTTTTCCAGAATAACATCAAGCGCTTGCAGGTCAACGTTAAAGGTCTCGCGGCGCGTGTCGTATTCTTCTTCAGCGACGCAGGCGCGCACCAGATGTTCGACACTGACCACGATCTGCTGCGGATGGGCGTCACGCGTGAAAACCATATCCCAGCCTTCGGGAACGCGGTGCTGGTCATCGTTACGCATCATGATGACCGCGATACGTCGCGGCCAGGCGGCGGCGCGCAATTGATTTACGGCATCTGGCCAGGCGTCATTACCGGCTTCATTTACAATGACCGACTCGATGGACAGGTCGCCGAGGGCCGCGCAGGCTGCCTCCGTCTCTGTGGCGCTGATCGTGCGCAAACCGAGACGATCCAGTTCATCGCCCATGCCCCGCAACCAGTCGTCATCACGACTCAACAACAGCAAACGCGCCTGAAAGGTCAAGGTATCAGCTCCTGTCGAGCGGGTTTGCAAGCGGTCGGTTGTCATTCGGGTACGCGATTCTTAAAGAGCAACAGTAAACATTATTGTAACACATCCGGCTACCGCCCTGCGCGGGCAATCGTGAAAACCCAGTCTTCATCCACTGCTTCCGTTGAAAGTAGCACGTAATTGTTTTGATTGCAGAAATGCGGCACATCAATCTGCGCCATTGGATCATTTGCCCACAGAATAACGCCGATCTGGTTATCGGCCTGCTCCATTTGCCGGCGCAGCTTGAGAGTCGGCACCGGACAGCGATGACCGCGGGCGTCGATCACGACAAAGCCGTCTTTTACCGGAAGACCAGCCGGGCTGAGGATAGGTTTCATCGCCGAATCTTGCCATAACTCGCAGCCAGTTGGGAGTCGGAATATGACAAGAACCGCCTGGCATTGGTTTGCCGCCTTAGTGACCAGCTTCATGCTGATGCTGCCGCCTGCCGTTCAGGCGCAGGTGACCGGCGTACCGCACGCTGATCTCTACGCCAAGGTCAGGGTGGCCGGCTTTACGACGCCTGTCGAGATTCGTCAGTCCGGCGCAAAAACGCGCGTCGATCTGACAGCGGGCGGTGTTTTGCAATCCTATATCGCTGACCGTGAAAAGGGTGTACTGATCAGCCTGACGGCGACCGGACAGAACCGCATCGCCCTGGTTTTTCCGCTCGATCGCGCCGATGGGGTCATCCCCCTGCCGCTCGATCTGGCGGTTCTGGTACGGCAGGCGACACTCAAGGTGGTCGGTGCGTCGTTGGTCGGCGGTCGGTCGTGCCGCCTGATCGAATTTTCCAATTACCTGAATCAATCCGGCATGATCTGCGCGAGCGCCGAAAATATCATTTTGCAAATGACAAAGAAGGGCAGCCGCGATCCATTATTCGAAGTGCTTGATTTATCGATGGAGCGTCAGGACCCGAAATGGTTCCGTACACCGCCGGGTTATCAGGTCGCCGTGGTGCCGGCGATTGGCGGGGCTTCGGCTTCGGGTGAGGGCGGCAAGATCGAACAACCTCAACCGCCGGGCGCTTCGGTAAAACCGCCTCCGGCTCGTTGACCGGAGGCGGCGTTCTTTAGTTTCCGATACCTGCCACGCTGCCCGAAGCTGGCGCATCTTCGCCTGCTTCCAGTTTGACGACCAGCGGATTGGGCACGAGGTCGAGCATCGAACCATTATTGCCATCGACCACAGCGCCGATGATGCCGCCGACGAGCACATTGCCGGCCATGGCCGCACCGCCGCCGCCGGCTACCTTGTTAGTGACGTGGCCAGTCCAGGTCTTGTAACCGGGTTTGCTGATGGTGACGTCGAACTCTGATTTCCGCGACATCTTGAGGCTGCATGGCGTGGCCGTGCAGGTAAAGCCGTTCGTGGTGGTGACGTTGGCGCCGATCGGGTCGGTTTCGACGACGAAGACATCGTGCGTGCCGCGCGTAATGGTGGCACAACCGGTGACAGACAGGCCGAACGCCAGCAGGATAGCGCCGCGCAGAATCGTTTTCACCCGTAAAGGGCTTGAAAAAAGCATGAGATTCCCCCCAATTTATGGCGACAAATATTGCCGCGCCGACAGCGTTGCAAGGCTGGAACCACCTGTCAAGCCTCTTCGCTCAACTGAATTTATTATGAAATTTCAACAATAGAAAATCGACCAGGCTGCGTACCCGGCGTGTCGTGTTTTTTCCATGCGGCAGGATCAGGCTTATTTCGGTCAGGCCCCAGTCGTAGTCGCCCAATACCACCTCGACCTCGCCCGACTGGATGGCCGCGCCCGTGACATAGACCGGCATGACCATAACCCCGACTCCCGCCTTAACGGCCGACATAAGCATACTGGCGCTGTTGGAACGCAGGTGCGGCCTGACCTTGAGCGAGTGCGATCTGCCATTGTGGCGGTAAAGCCAGAGATCCTGAGTATGGGTGCCGTTATAGTGCAGGATAACGTGCTTATCGAGGTCCTGCGGCGTGTGGATCGGCGGCATTTGCGCCAGATAGGCCGGGCTGGCCACCACCACCCGGCCGGATTGGCACAGGCGGCGAACCGTGAGGCTGGAATCGGTCAGTTTGCCGACACGGACGGCGATATCCAGCCCTTCACTGTGCAGATCCAGCTTTTCGTCGCTGAAATCGACGTCAAGTTCGATATTGGGGTAGTGTTTAACGAACTCTGCCAGCACCGGTTCGAGATATTCCCGGCCGAAAAACACTGGCCCGGTAAACCGTATGGGGCCGGAAAGGTCGGCGGTCGATTCAATCAGGTTTTCACCGGCGAATTCAAGCTGCGACATGGCCTCACGGGCCTGTTCATAATAGAGCGCGCCGGCTTCGGTGAGGTGGGTGCCGCGCGCTGTTCTTTGCAGCAGGTGCGTTGACAGCGTGGCTTCCAGGCGGGCCACGCGCCTTGAAATAAGGGATTTGGATAATTCCAGCCGTTCGGCCGCCCGCGCGAAACTGCCGGTTTCCGCCACGACGAAAAAGGCGTTGAGATCGTCGAAGTCGAGTTTTGACTGTTCCATAATATGCAACACCATGATGTTTGAAGTGCGACTTCCGGCAACACTCCTAACCGACTATAGGGCTGTCAGCAAGACTGAAGCGGAACCACCCATGTTCATGACGACACAGCCCCAGCAGCATCGCGCGCGACGAATCGCCCGCGTTGTCAGGGCTATTCCGGTACGCGCCGGCATGAATATAAGGCTCAAACGCGTGATTGGCGGCGAAGGCCTGCACGATCTTGATCCGTTCCTGGCCTTTGACGAACTGACCGCCAGCACCGCCGATGGAATTGATGGTGGCTTTCCCGGCCAGACGCATCGTGGCTTTGAAAGCATCACCTACATCACCAAAGGCTGCCTGCATTACAGCGACAATGCCGGGCGTGAGGGCACGGTCGGCGCGGGCGGAGTACAATGGCTGACCAGCGGGCGCGGTCTGGTGCATTCGGAAACACCGGAACTGGCCGAGGGTGAGGTTCGGACCTTCCAGTTCTGGCTGAACCTGCCGGCCGCCGAGAAAATGCAGATGCCGGTTTATCGCGCCATAGAGGCCGCGGACATTCCAGCCGTCATCTTCCCGAAGGCGGAAGTGCGTGTGATCGCCGGGCGCTATCACGGCCTGCTGGGGCCTGTGTCACCGGAAAGCACATGTCCCTTTGTCGCCGAAGTCATCCTTAAGCCGGAAGGCGAAGTGACCCTGCCGATGGATCAGAGCCATGACGGCTTTATCTATGTTTACGAAGGCGGCGCGGCAGTGGCGCAGACCCTGATCAGTTGCGGACAGGCGGGCATCCTCGATAGCGGGAACGTTCTTACCCTAACCGCAGGACAGGCGGGGGCGCGTCTGCTGGTGCTGTCGGCCCGGCCGCTGAGGGAGCCAATCGTGCGCCACGGCCCCTTTGTCATGACGTCGCAGCAGGACATCAAACAGGCATTCACAGATTATCAGAACGGCCTCTTCTGATAAACCTTGGCCGCGCCACGTTCTCCTTTATAGACGTGGCGCGGTCATTTTTTTATTTCTTACAGCAGTTTATGACGCGCTCTTGATGTTGAGAAGGTCGGTGGCGTGCGTCCTGATCAGGCTTTGAGTCGAGGTATCGGTATTGAAGACGCTGTACCAGCCTTGCGGTTCGTGGGGCGGGTCGCCGACATAGGCGGTTTCGCCACGCAGCATGTGATAATCCTTATGCAGGGCGCGCCCGGCTCCGCCCCAAGCCCAGAAATTGGAACCAGCGACGGGCGTATTGTGCGCGATGGCGTCTTCCACCGCCTTGTAGATCAGGCCGTAGAACTTATCCTTGTATGTGGTCGGCGTGCCGGGCTCATAAGCGATATCGTCGCGCGGAAAGCCGAATTCCTCGAACACCAGCGGCTTGTTGATCTTTTGAGCGATGGCGATATGGGCGTCGATATAGGCCTGGACCTTGGCAGCGCCGGCGTCGAAACTGCCGGGGAGGTCGTCCTTATCGACCCAGCTCCAGTTTTGCGGCCAGATATGCGCCGTCAGGTAATCGATATGCTCATGCGCCTTGATGACGATCTCTTCCTGGCCATTGGCGCCCTGAAGGCCTTCATGGCCGAGTGAAACCAGATGGTTGGGCGCCAGCGAGCGGATGAGCGCGGCGCTGTCCTTGATCCAGCCATAATAGTCATCGGTGTTTTTCTTGATAGCGGCGTCGCTGCCGCCGGGGCGTGGCTCGTTTGATAGCTGCCAGGCCATGATGGCCGTTTCGTCCCTGTAGGCCTTGCCACTGATCGAATTGGTGCGGCCAAGCAGCATTTTTATATAGTCGTAATAAGCCTGTTTGGCGGCGCCGCTGGCATAGAATTGCGCGGAGAAGTCGGCGAATTCGGGCCAGGGGTGCGCCGGGTCATTCATATTGATGTATTGGCCGCCATTGGTCCAATATTGATAGGTGACCATGCCGCCCGACCATTCCCAGAAATTGGTCAGGTACAGGACGGCCTTCATGTCGCGTTTGTCCAGTTCCGCCAGCAGGAAATCCAGACCGGTCAGCAGGTCGGCGTTGTAATCGCCGGGCTTGTTGGAGAAGGCCGGGTCGAGCGAATTGATCAGCGGCGACAGTTCGGAAGAGGCGAGCACGCGCAGATTCATGACGCCGAGCGCCTTGAGGTCGTCCAGTTCCTTGATCAGGCGCGTACGGTCACCAAAGCTTGCCGCCGAGCCAAGATAGGCGCCGTACCAGATATTGGCGCCGACATAGCGATAGGTTTCGCCCTTGAGCTTGAAATGTATGCCGTCAACCGTGACGAAATCCGACGAAGACGCTTTTGCATCCCCCTTGGCGACCGCGCAACCGGCCAGAGCCAGTCCGAGCGCCCCCATACCTGTGCCCATAAGGGTACGACGTGAAACCTGTGACATGCGCGGGTCCTTCCTGCTGTGTGTCTGCTGTTTCAGAACAGCTATGAGGCAGGCATAACTCAGATTAAAGAAATTTGAAATAAGTAATTTGTGGATAATGTGCAGTGAAGCAAGGTAAGCCCCACTAGCCATACCGGTAGGGCTGTGGCCTACCGGTATCGAAAAGCGTCTTCAACTGGCTCTTGATATCAAGCGTGATATCCGCCGGTGCGATCCGGTTTGATATCTCCTGGCAGAAGGTTAGGCTGATCCCCTTAAGTGAAGGTTAATGTTTCCAGCCGCACATTTAAACCTCTATCGGTATCGCCTCGTGGCCCTTTTTCAGCAGGGCATAGCCATTCATGCGGCGATAGGGGCGAAGACGTTCTTCTTTGGCGTAACGCATCATCATCCGCATCAGCCAGTTGGCGGGGAGGTCGCGGCCGAGCTTGCGGCCTTCCTCGCCAACAAAGCGCATACGATCGATCTGCCAGCCGCAGGCGGCGAAGAAACGCGGCCAGTCGTCCGGTTCAGCGCCAGGATTGAAACGAAACGGCGCGTTTTTCTGTAATTGTTTGACGATCGCGCCACGCGCCGCCAGCCCCAGGAAAAAAGGCGAAAAATAATCAGTTATCCAATGCCTTATATGGTTTTGTTCATTCAGATTTTTTGCCAGCGCGGCAACGGCCTCATTGGTCAGGTAGGGGATAACGCCTTCCGTCAGCACCAGTATGTTGCGACCGCGCTTATCAAGGTCCGCGAGCAGGGCTTTACGCGCCGTATCCTGCGACAGATCGCAGGGGATGCGCTCAAGCCGGCAAACCGGTTGATCATCCGCGAGCGTCTCGTTCTTGAAGGTGATGATGTTGGGAAAATCGACTTCAATCCACAGGAAATCCGGCTTCAGATCAAGGCGATAGGGACGGGTGTCGAGACCGGCGCCCAGATTAATCACGCAGTCAACGCCACCGGCAATGGCTTCCAGGATGTAGCTGTCGATGATGTAGGTCCGCAGCGACATTGACCACGCCATAGCGCGTTCGATACCCATGTGACGCGCCAGTTTCCGGCCACGATCCCCTATCAGTTTGCCTGCGAGCGGATCGTGGAAGAGGGCGTCCTTGCGCTGGGTTTCCAGCCAGCGATACCAGGCCACCCAGAAGGCGGTATCCGACACATGCGCGATCTGCTCTGCCATGCGGCATCTCCTGTTCAGACAGGTAAATGTGCTGATGCCGATCCAAAAAGCAAGCGACACGAAAAAGCCGCCGCAAAATAAATTGCGACGGCTTTTATTTTACAGATTACGCCTTATCAGAACTGGAAACGCGTCCGCAGCGACACCGAATAGTTGGTGTAGTCATCCTTCTTCTCGTATTCGCCTTCCAGCGAGAAATAGCTGTACTGGTTGTCGGCCGAAATACGGAAGCCGGCGACCGGGCCGCCGCCCTCGATATCCCCGCCATTCAGCATAAACGGCGTAGCGCCCTTGAAATTCGCAGTCGTATCGGCGATTTCCGCCGAGACGTTCTGCTTGTAGCCGAGCCAGATTTCCGGCTTGGCGAAGAACTTGTTGTAACTGACATTGAACAGGGCGCTGGCCGTCAGCAGGTGGCTGTCACGTTCGCCGATCGACAGGTCGAATTGATCGCCGCCACCGGTTTCAGCGTGAGCCTCTTCACTGAGCGCATAGTAGTCGGTCAGCACCTGCGGCGTAAAGCTGAGTCGGCCCGCCTTGACTTCATAGGAGGCGCCGGCGCCGCCACTGTAGGAATAGCCGCCCCATTTGGCCTTAGAGATATGGTTTACGTTTGAGGTACCACTAGTGTTAGTTGCCAGGATATTGCGGGCGGTCTCGAACGAGGTATAGCCGGCGCCGGCGTGCGCCCAGGCTTTCAGACCGCCGGTGCGGATACGCCAGTAACCGCCCAGGGTGACATCGGAGTTGACCATGTTTTCGCCGGCGATGGCGAAGGTGTCGAGCGGCGAGCCGGAGGTGTAGACCATGTAAAGGCCGAGCATCTGGTTGCCGTAGACTTCGCGTTCACGGCCGCCGGCGAAACTGAAACCGGTCGATTTGAAGCCGGCGGTTTCGCCATATTTGCGCTTGACCTGATAGCCGTATTCCTGGAGCCACCACTGGCCCTGATCGTTGTCCGGCACAATGGTGAGGCTGCTCAGGGTCCGGTTCAGCGAAGCCGCGCCGGTGGCCAGGGACAGCAGGTTTTCACCCGAATAATCCGGCAGATATTGGTTATATATCTGGTCGAAGCCTTCCTTGGTCAACTGCGACATTAAGATGCCGGTAGCGGCAGTGTCTTGGCCAATGGCCGATAAAACAGGCGCGAGCGCGGTATACTGGTTATCCGAATATTGCGCTTCCGCCTGATTCTTCAGGCGGAAATTGGCGTAAAGAGTCGTATCGCCGGCATTGGTCGTCAGGTCGGCATGGTAAAGATAGGGAATCTTGCCGTCGAGGCTAGCCGAATCGAGTGTCCCCAGATCGATATTCGAGGCCGTCATGATCGTGAAGACGGTCGGGTTCACGATCAGCTTGTTGAGGGACAGGCTGACAGACGCGCCGTCATCAAAGACGGCCGTGCCGCTGTTGGTGAAAACCGGCACAGTTGGGTTTGCGGTATCCAGGGTCAGCGCCAGGGTGCTTTCCGCGCCGACATGCAGCTTGCTCAGATTGAGGGCTGTTCCGGAGGTCAGGTAAAGTCCGCCCTTCGTAATATCCAGCGCAACCGTGCCCGCGCCGCTCATCTTGCCGATATAAACCGCGCTGCCATCCAGCTTGAAGCTGTTGGCGCCGGCGCCGAAATCGACGTTGCCGGAAATAAGCCCGCCATTTGCTATGATCGAATCGTTACCGGAACCAAGCAGAATGTCGCCCTGAATAAAGGGGGCGGGGATCGCCTTGTCGGCGTCGCTGTCGGTTGGCGCGGTGTCGGTCTGGGTGATGGTCACGCCGCTTGTATTGGCGCGGACATCAATGGCAATGCCGCGATTGACGATCGTATCGGCAATACCATCGACATTATCATCCGACGCTGCGATCGTGGCGCTGATGATATTATTGTTGTTGATGGTCGTCAGGGTGCCAGACAGGTCGCGGATGGCGACGGCATGTTCAGTCGAACCGGTCGCTGCCGCATAAATCCCTCCGCCAGCGGCGACAGTGATCTTCGGCAGTTTGGCGCCGGCAAGAATATCGACGCCGGCGGCGGTCGTGTTGCCTACGGTTGTGTAATGCTTGGTGCCGTCCGCATCGGTGCTTGCCAATGTCGTGGCCGAAGCGGCCGTACCGCGAATCACGCCGGTGACATCGAGCAGGGGCGTATCCAGGCCGCTTTGAACCGAAAGCGCTGTCGCATTACCGCCGAAAGCCGTCGAGGCGACTGTACCGGCGATGCCGATACCGTTGGCGATATTGACCGCATGGCCTGTGCCGCCAAGCTGTACGCCGGTGCTGTTGACGCCCTGATAAACGCCGTAACCATTGACCGCGCCGCGGATCAGCAGGCCGTAATTGATCGCCGGCTTGTTGGCAGGCAAGACCGATGAATTAAAGACGACACCGCCAAGCGTGATGTTGTCGGTGGCAGATCCCACACGCAGGGCCGCGGCGGAGCCATAGTTGGTCAGGGCCGCTGTCTGCTGGTTGGCGTCCGGATTGCCATCTCCATCCTGGTCGACATTGGCCTTGTTGGCGTCGCTCGTGTCGGCGACGACGGTTGAACCGATCAGCAGGCCGTGGGCCAGATTGCCTTCGATGCTGACCAGGGGGCCGGATTGATAGAGATCGGCGGGCGTGGCCAGGACGATCTTCAAGGCGTCGGCGCCCAGGGCGCTGGTGGTGGCGTAGCCCGTGCCGGTATAGGTGCCGTCGATAATAACATTGTCAGCGAAATCACCAGCAAGCTTGACGGCGCTGCTGTCCTTGCCGTGGCTGGTAATGCTGCCACTGAGATAAACCGCACCGGTGGCGCCATTTTCAAGCGACACACCTGTATTGTTGTCACCATTCATCGTAATGGCGCCGTCCATGACGAAGGTGCCCTGCACCTTGTTTTCAAAACGGATGCCGTAGGAATTGTTGCCATCGACCGCGATCGCGCTGGCATTGTTGACGGACACATTGCCGATAAAGGGCGTCGTGCCTGTCGAATGGATGCCGTAGCGCGTCTTGCCATCCGAGAAGGGCGCTTCCAGAATGCCGTCGGGCTTGGCTTTCCCGTCCGCATCGAGATTTGTATCCGGTTGCGTCCAATCGTCAGTGACCGTGATATTGGCGCTGATCGTCAGATTGCCCGTATGACCACCGTCGATCAGGATGCCGGTCGCGCCATCGGCCGACTTGAGCATGTCGATCTTGCCATTGAGCGTGACCGAGTTATTCGAATCAACCGTTATCGCGCTGCCTGAAGTGACGGCGATCGAACCAGTCGTAGCCACCGTCAGGTCGCCGGTAACCGAGGTCTTGACCGGCGTTGTGGTGGCGGTAGAAATGGTGGTGGCGGCAAAGGCCTGACCGTTGGCGCCCGCAAGGGCGACAAGGCCCATAGTCAGGTTAAGGGCCGTGGCGGTCAGTAGTTTGTGTTTGCGCATTTGGATAAGCTTCCCTGGGATGCTTTATATAGATGGATGGAGGTGAGGTCCTTTATGGGGTGCAGAACCTTCATATGTGCCGTTCGTGAAACCAAGGCTCACCTCTTAACCTTTATTTGTACCGTCGAAAAGGTGGCAAACACCATTTGGCGCACACCAATTCCAACAGCCTGGTAACAGGCGTTTCAGTTGCGTCATAAATTTGGAAATAAAGAGGGCTTATTTATGTCCGAGGCGTCAGGAATCATTGGCGGACAAGGCGCCTGGCTACCCATTCAGCTATGTGTGAAGAAAAAAGGGAAAATGCGGTGCCACCCGTTGCTTAATACAAAGCAGGGGTGGCGCGAGTGACGGGACTCGAACCCGCGACCTTCGGCGTGACAGGCCGACACTCTAACCAACTGAGCTACACCCGCATTCCCTTGTCTCGAAGATCAGACGCGCTGTCCGTCGAGAGGTGCGCTTAGTAGTTCGGCGGAGGAGGGGTGTCAACAGATAAAACACGCAGATAATATGCAAAGTATCAGCCGCAGTTCGCGTGAAGACAAACCGCCTGAAAGATATCCGGAGGCATTGTATATAAGGAGACGTTGAAACAGGGAAAATGCGGTGCCACCCGTTGCTTAATACAAAGCAGGGGTGGCGCGAGTGACGGGACTCGAACCCGCGACCTTCGGCGTGACAGGCCGACACTCTAACCAACTGAGCTACACCCGCATTCCCTTGTCTCTATGGCGATCCGCGTTGCCGCTTGCCGCCGGAGAGGTGCGCTTAGTAGTTCGGCGGGTGAGGGAGTGTCAACATATAAAACTGAAAAAAGGCAGGCGCGTGGAGCAAATCATTGGATAACTTTGGTACTAAAGGCTGGTAATTGCGAGTGACTTTCATTGTCCTTGCGTGAAGGCGAAAAAGTGAAAGAAAGTGGTCAAAAGGTGATTTTTTCGCACTGCAATGGTTTGAAGCTTTGAACAGAGTGGTCTAATAGCCTACTGACTGAGTCCGGCGCCGATCGTTAATCCCGCTGGATGCGCCTGTATATATGGCCCGTGTTTTATAGTGAGGGGTTAGGTGACCTGATGAACGCATTTCTACTGCAATATCTCCCCGTCATTATCTTTATAGGCATAGCGGCCGTTCTCGGCCTCGGCTTTATGATCGGCGCGCTGGTTATTGCCCCTAAAGCGCCGGACACCGAAAAACTGTCGGCCTATGAGTGCGGCTTCAACGCCTTTGATTCGGCTCGCCAGAAATTCGACGTGCGCTTCTATCTCGTCTCAATTCTCTTCATCATCTTCGACCTCGAAGCCTCGTTCCTGTTCCCGTGGGCCGTGTCGCTGTTCGACATGCCCAATGGCGGCATGCATGTCGCTTTCTGGTCGATGGTGACCTTCCTGGTCGAACTCGGCCTGGGCTATATATATGTGTGGAAAAAAGGAGCCCTGGAATGGGAGTAATCATTCCTGCCGGATCTGCTGGCCGGTCTTCGGTTGAAGGCTATGATCCCGCCGTTCACGACAAGTTCTTCGAGCAGGTCTCTGCCGAACTTGACGAAAAGGGCTTTCTCGTCGCCTCGGCTGACGATGTTATCACCTGGGCGCGCACCGGTTCTCTGATGTGGATGACCTTTGGTCTGGCCTGTTGCGCCGTCGAAATGATGCAGGCCTCGATGCCGCGTTATGACATGGAGCGCTTCGGCATGGCCCCGCGCGCCTCACCACGTCAATCCGACTTGATGATTGTCGCCGGCACCCTGACCAACAAGATGGCCCCGGCGCTGCGCAAGGTCTATGACCAGATGCCCGATCCGCGCTATGTGCTTTCGATGGGTAGCTGCGCCAATGGCGGCGGCTATTATCACTATAGCTACAGCGTCGTTCGTGGCTGCGACCGTATCGTGCCGGTGGATGTCTATGTCCCCGGTTGTCCGCCTTCCGCCGAGGCGCTCCTGTACGGCCTTCTGCAACTGCAGAAGAAGATTCGCCGTACCGGCAGCATCCGTCGCTAAGGGGGCACATCATGTCACTGGAAAAATTACAAACGCTCGCCGAAACAGCCCAGGCCGACTTCAAGGAAGCGATTATCGAATCGGTTATCGCTTTCGGTGAGCTGACCCTGACGGTCAATCGCGAGCGTATCGTCGAGATCATGGCGAAGCTGAAGCAGGCGCCTTACCGTTTTCATCAGTTGATCGATATCTGCGGTGTTGATTATCCCAAGCGGCCACAGCGTTTCGACGTGGTTTATCACCTGCTGTCGCTGACGCAGAACATTCGCCTGCGCGTCAAGGTGCAGACGGATGAGGTTTTGCCGGTGCCGTCGATTCGTTCGGTCTATCCGAACGCCGACTGGTACGAGCGCGAGGCCTTCGACATGTACGGCATGTTGTTCTCGAATCACCCGGACCTGCGCCGGCTGCTGACGGACTACGGCTTCCAGGGCCATCCGCTGCGCAAGGACTTCCCGATGACGGGCCATGTCGAGGTGCGTTATGACGAAGAACAGAAACGCGTGATCTATGAGCCGGTTAAGCTCACTCAGGAATATCGCAAGTTTGACTTCCTGTCGCCATGGGAAGGCGCACAATATGTGCTGCCGGGTGACGAGAAGGCGAAGGTCTAGGCTTTGGCCTGGGTTGAAGAGTTACGGATAAGGGTTTGATTCTATGGCAGACGGTGTAGAGCCTTTCGTGAACAAGGGCGACGATGATCGCAAGTTCACGATCAATTTCGGCCCGCAGCATCCCGCGGCGCACGGTGTGCTGCGCCTTGTGCTCGATCTTGACGGTGAAATGGTCGAACGCGTCGATCCGCATATCGGTCTGCTGCACCGCGGCACCGAAAAGCTGATGGAATCGCGCACCTATCTGCAAAACATACCCTATTTCGACCGCCTCGATTACGTGGCGCCGATGAACCAGGAACACGCCTTCTGTCTGGCGATCGAAAAACTGCTGGGGCTTGAAGTGCCCAGGCGCGGCCAGTTGATTCGCGTCCTGTTCTGCGAAATCGGCCGTGTCCTGTCGCACATCATGAACACGACAACCCAGGCGATGGACGTCGGCGCCCTGACGCCGCCGATCTGGGGCTTTGAGCATCGTGAAAAGCTGATGGTGTTTTATGAGCGTGCCTGTGGCGCCCGCCTGCACGCCAACTATTTCCGTCCCGGCGGCGTCCATCAGGACCTGCCGCCCGAACTGATCGAAGACATTGCCCTGTGGTGCAAGGAATACCTGCCGGCTCTGGCGGATATCGAAACCCTGATCACCGAAAACCGAATCTTCAAGCAACGCAATGTCGATATAGGCGTGGTCACGAAAGAGCAGGCGTTCGACTGGGGCTTCACCGGCGTCATGTTGCGTGGTTCCGGCGTGGCCTGGGATCTGCGCAAGTCGCAACCCTACGAATGCTACGAAGAACTGGAATTCGATATCCCGCTCGGCAAGAACGGCGACTGCTGGGATCGTTATCTCTGCCGCGTCGAAGAGATGCGCCAGTCTGTCAAGATCATGCTGCAATGTATTGACAAGCTTAAGGTAACGCCGGGGCCGGTGCTCTCGACCGACCATAAGGTGGCGCCGCCGCGCCGCGCTGAAATGAAGAACTCGATGGAAGCCCTGATCCATCACTTCAAGCTCTATACCGAAGGCTTCAAGACGCCCGAAGGCGAGGTCTATGCCTGCGTTGAAGCGCCCAAGGGCGAATTCGGCGTATACCTGGTTTCGGACGGCACCAACAAACCTTATCGCTGCAAGATCCGCGCGCCGGGCTTCCCGCACCTGCAGGCGATGGACTGGATGAACCGTGGCCACCTGCTGGCCGACGTGTCCGCCATTCTCGGTTCGCTCGATATCGTGTTCGGGGAGATCGACCGATGACCGGTGTTCTGATCGCTGCAGGCCTTCTGATCGCCCTGATGGCCCTGAGCCTTTTCCTGTCGCGCCCAAGCTGGCCTTACCATGTCGGCGGGACCAGGGGGTTCATCATGGACACCTTGCTCTATCTGTTCCTGCCGGTCGTCCCCATGCTGATCTGCGTGCTCGGTTTCAGCCTGCTTGTGCAGTTCAGACCTGAGCTGGAAAACGAAACCGCGCGTTTCGTCCTGCTCGGTATCGCCGTTGTCGGTCTGCTTGGCGCCCGCCGGTTGCCGATCGTCGCGGCCGCGCAAAACCGTGTACGCGCCGCGCGTAACGCCCGCTACGAGGCGATGCAGAAATGAACCCGAACGCCGTCCCACAGGCCCGCGCCGCTATTTCTGTGAAGCGCTTTATTTTTAAACTGTCTTTCCTGGGCTGCGGGTGTAAAGCCCTGCCTGTTTATATGTGTAGAGGGGCCTGATGTCCGTTCGTCGTCTCGCCAAGGAGCAACCGGCCAGTTTCACCTTTTCTGCGGAAACGCTGGAAAAGGCCAACTGGTGGATCGCCAAATATCCTGAAAGCCGCCGCCAGAGCGCGGTGATCCCGATTCTGTGGCTGGTGCAGAAGCAGGAGGGCTGGGTCTCCGAACCCGCTATCACCGCCATCGCCAAACTGCTGGCCATGCCGCAGATCCGCGTGTTTGAGTGCGCCACCTTCTACACCATGTTCATGCTGGAGCCGGTCGGATCGGCGGCGCTGATCCAGGTGTGCGGCACCACGCCCTGCATGTTGCGCGGGTCCGACGCCCTGATGAAGGTATGCAAGGACAAGATCGGCGCCAAGGACAAGCTGTCTGCCGACGGCAAGTTCACCTGGCAGGAAGTCGAATGCCTGGGCGCCTGCACCAACGCGCCGATGGCGCAGATCAACGACTATTATTACGAAGACCTGACGCCGGAAAACCTGGCCCAGATCATCGATGACTTCGCCGCCGGCAAACAACCGAAGCCAGGTCCGTATAATGGCCGTTTCACCTCCGAACCACTCGGTGGCGTGACCTCGCTGACCGATCCGAAACTCTATGACGGCTCGGCCGCCAAGAAGGTCAAGATTCCGAACTTCCCCGCTCCTGAGGTAAAAGCGTAATGGCCAAGACACTGGGCATTCTCGAAGACAAAGATCGCATCTTCACCAACCTCTATGGTCTCCAGGATTGGGGCCTTGACGGCGCGAAGAAGCGCGGCGCATGGAATTCGACCAAGGATATCCTATCGTGCGGACGCGACTGGATCATCACCAATATGAAGAATTCCGGTATGCGTGGCCGTGGCGGGGCAGGGTTCAATACCGGCCTGAAGTGGTCCTTCATGCCTAAGGAAGTCAAGGATCGCCCGCATTACCTCGTGGTCAATGCCGATGAATCCGAACCCGGCACCTGCAAGGATCGCGAGATCATGCGTCACGATCCGCAATTGCTGATCGAAGGCTGCCTGATCGCCTCTTTCGCCATGCAGGCCAATGCCTGCTACATCTATCTGCGCGGCGAATATGTGCTGGAACGCGAGCGCATGGAAGCCGCCGTCAAGCAGGCCTATGAGGCGAAGCTGATCGGCAAGAACAACGTCCACGGCTGGGACTTCGACGTCTATATCCATCATGGCGCCGGCGCCTATATCTGCGGCGAAGAAACCGCCCTGCTGGAATCGCTGGAAGGCAAGAAAGGCCAGCCGCGCCTGAAGCCGCCGTTCCCGGCCGGTTCGGGGCTCTACGGTTGCCCGACGACCGTGAACAACGTCGAATCTATCGCCGCTGTCGGCACCATCCTGCGTCGCGGCGCCGAGTGGTTCACCTCGTTTGGTGCGCCGAACAATGCCGGCACCAAGCTGTTCTGCATTTCCGGCCATGTCGAGCGCCCGTGCAATGTCGAAGAAGCCATGTCGATCCCATTCCGCAAGCTGATCGAGGATCACTGCGGCGGTATTCGCGGCGGCTGGGATAATCTCAAGGCGGTCATTCCCGGCGGATCATCGGTGCCGATGATCACGGCCGAACAGTGCGAAGACCTGCCGATGGATTTTGACTCGCTTCGTAACCTCAAGTCGGGCCTGGGCACGGCGGCGGTTATCGTCATGGACAAGTCGACCGACCTGATCCGCGCCATCGCCCGCCTGAGCTACTTCTACAAGCATGAATCTTGCGGCCAGTGTACGCCGTGCCGTGAAGGCACCGGCTGGATGTGGCGCGTCATGGAACGCATGGTGAAGGGCGATGCCGATCCGTCGGAAATCGATACCCTGCTTGAAGTGACCACCCAGATCGAGGGCCATACCATCTGCGCCCTCGGTGACGCGGCGGCCTGGCCGATTCAGGGCCTGATCCGTCACTTCCGTCCGGAAATCGAGGAACGCATCGCGCTTTACCGGTCGCGCAAGAGCAATTTTGCCGGTCATACGATGGCGGCGGAGTAGGGGATCATGCGGGGCAAGGTACTCTCATTCAACGGTTCGACGGGCCTCATCAGCGGCGATGACGGCAAGCGCTATACATTCAGCGTCAGCGATCTGATGGGCGATACCGTCTATGTCCCGGCCGGTTCGACCATCGATTTCGAGGCGTCCGGCGACAGTGCGGTGAGCATCTATGTCATCGCCACGGCCTTGGGCGAGCGGAACAAGTATGTCGCCGCCTTGCTGGCCTTCTTCTTCGGCCTGTGGGGCGTTCACAAATTCTATCTCGGCAAGACGACGGCCGGCATTGTGATGCTGGTCTGCGGCACGATCGGTTGGTTGCTGGTTATTCCCGGCCTGATCATGTGCTTCGTCGCCTTTATCGAGACGATCATCTACCTGGTCAAATCCGACCAGAGTTTTTACGAAGACTATGTTGCGGGGAATAAGTCATGGTTCTAAAGCAAAAGAACCTGATGAAATTCCGTAATTTATTTGCAATTGTTAAGGGTATGACAGAGCATGGCTAAGGCAAAAGTCAATGGTGTGGAGGTCGAGTTCGACCCCGGCATGACCGTGCTTCAGGTGGCGGAACTGGCGGGCGAGGAGATCCCCCGTTTCTGCTATCACGAGCGCCTGTCGATCGCCGGCAACTGCCGCATGTGCCTCGTCGAGGTCAAGCCGGGACCGCCGAAGCCGCAGGCCAGTTGCGCCCTGCCGGCTGCCGAAGGCCAGGAAATCTTCACCAACACGCCGATGGTCAAGAAGGCCCGCGAAGGCGTTATGGAATTCCTGCTGATCAATCACCCGCTCGATTGCCCGATCTGCGATCAGGGCGGCGAATGCGACCTGCAAGACCAGTCGGTGGCCTACGGCAAGGGGGCTTCGCGTTACGACGAGAATAAGCGCGCCGTTGAGGAAAAGAACTTAGGCCCAACGATCAAGACCTTCATGACCCGCTGCATTCAGTGTACGCGCTGCGTCCGCTTCACCACGGAAGTGGCCGGCGTCACCGAAATGGGCATGATTTCACGCGGCGAAAACGCTGAGATCACCTCCTATCTCGAACAGTCGGTGTCGTCGGAACTGTCCGGCAATGTCAACGACCTGTGCCCGGTCGGCGCTTTGACCCACAAGCCGTGGTCGTTCAACTACCGTCCGTGGGAACTGACCAAGACCGAAACGATCGACGTGCATGACGCCCTGGGCGCGCATATCCGCATTGATAACCGCGGCCCGGCCGTTTTGCGCGCCCTGCCGCGTCTCAAGGAAGAGATCAACGAAGAGTGGCTGACCGACAAGAGCCGCTATGCGGTTGATGGTCTGTCGCGCCAGCGTCTCGATAAGCCTTATGTCCGCAAGGGCGGCAAGCTGGTCGCGGTGTCGTGGGAAGAGGCGCTGTCTGCGGTCGCTGGCAAGATAAAAGCGACCGACGCCTCGAAGATCGGGGTCATTGCCGGTGATCTGATCGACGCCGAAGCTATGAAGGCGACGAAAGACCTTTTCTACGGCCTGGGCGTCACCAATCTCGACTGCCGCCAGGAAGGCGCCAAAATCGGCCCCGTCACCCAGGCGACGCCGCGTGAATCGTGGCTGTTCAACACCGGCATCGCCGGTCTGGAAGAGGCTGACGCCATCCTGCTGATCGGCACCGACCTGCGCGCCGAGGCCAGCCTGATCAATACCCGTATCCGCAAGTCCTGGCTCAAGGGCAAGGTGCAGGTGGCCGTGATCGGCCAGCCGACCGACCTGACCTATGACTACGCCCATATCGGCGCCGGTCCGAAGGCGCTGAAAGACCTCAAGAAGCACGCCTTCCGCGATGTGCTTAAAAATGCGCAGAAGCCCGCTATCCTGGTCGGCACCAATGTCATTTCCGGGGCGGATGGCGCGGCTATCCTCAAGGAAATCGCGCTCATCGCTGATGACTATAATGTGGTCAAGGACGGCTGGAACGGCTTCAATATCGTCCACACCGCCGCCTCGCGCGTCGCCGGTCTCGATCTTGGCTTCGTGCCGGTGGGGGAAGCCCAGGATGCGGCCGCCATGCTGAAGGGCGGGGTCGATCTGCTGGTCCTGCTGGGCGCCGACGAAATCGACACGCGCAATCTCGACAAGACCTTCGTGGTCTATATCGGCTCGCACGGCGATGTCGGGGCAGGGGCCGCCGATGTTATCCTGCCGGGCGCCGCCTATACCGAGAAGTCGGGCATCTACACCAATCTCGAAGGCCGTATCCAGATCGCCGAACGCTGCGTGTTCCCGAAGGGCGAGGCCAAGGAAGACTGGGCCATTATCCGCGCGCTTTCCGGCTATCTAGGGCACACCCTGCCGTATGACAATCTGAACGCCTTGCGTGAAAAGCTGATCACCGATCATCCGGTCTTTGGCCGTATTGATGTAAAGCCGGCTTTGAAAACTTTCGATGTGAAAGCGATCGGCGCCAAGGGCGAGATCAGCGATCGCCCCTTCGTTTCGCACATTACTGATTTTTATCTGACCAACCCCATCGCCCGCGCCTCCGTGGCCATGGCGGAATGCTCGGCGGCCCGCAAGGCGCCTCTGAGTGTGGCGGCTGAGTAAGGACATAATAACGATGAATAATTTCTGGGCATCGGGCTGGGGCTGGACGATCATCACGGTCGGGGAAACCCTGGCGGTCATCATGGGGGTCATGGTGTCGCTGGCCTTCCTGCTGTGGGGCGACCGCAAGGTGTGGGCGGGCGTGCAGATGCGCAAAGGTCCCAATGTCGTCGGGCCGTTCGGCCTGATGCAGTCCTTCGCCGACTTCTTTAAGTTCCTGTTCAAGGAAGTCATCATTCCGGCCGGCGCCGACAAGGCGATCTTCCTGCTGGCGCCGCTCCTGACCTTCATCATCGCCTTCCTGGCCTGGGCGGTCATCCCGTTCGCGCCGGGCTGGGTGGTCATGGATATCAATGTCGGCATCCTGTATCTGCTGGCCATTTCGTCGCTCGGCGTCTACGGCATCATCATGGGCGGCTGGGCGTCGAACTCGAAATACCCCTTCCTCGGCGGTTTGCGGTCGGCGGCCCAGATGGTTTCTTATGAAGTCTCGATCGGCTTCATCATCATTACTGTCATTCTGCTCAGCGGCTCGATGAACCTGTCCGATATCGTCACCCATCAGGGCGGCGGCATCTGGAACTGGAACGTCTTCGGCGGCGGCCATCCCATCCTGCTGGTCGTCATGATCCCGATGATGGTCATGTTCTATATCTCGGCGCTGGCTGAAACCAACCGCCCGCCGTTCGATCTGCCGGACGCGGAATCGGAACTGGTCGCTGGCTATCAGGTCGAATATTCGTCGACGCCGTACCTGCTGTTCATGATCGGTGAATATGCCAACATCGTTCTGATGTGCGCCATGATCACCATCCTGTTCTTCGGCGGCTGGGAATTTCCGGTGCCGCTGCCGCTGGCGCATGACAGCCTGCCTTACATCCTGATCAGCTTGCTGACCTTCATCGTCAAGGTCGTCTTCTGGTTCGTCATGTTCGCCATCGCCAAGGCCATCGTGCCGCGCTATCGCTACGACCAGTTGATGCGTCTGGGCTGGAAGGTCTTCCTGCCAATCTCGCTGGTCGCCGTTGTTGTTGTTGCGGGTTACCGTGTTTATGGAGGCGCCCTATGATTTCGCGTATTTATCAGGGGATCAAGGGCGCGCTGTTGCTCGATTTCTGGGCCGCGACCGGTCTTGCTTTCAAATATATGTTCAAGCACAAGGCAACGATCAACTACCCGTTTGAAAAGGGACCGCTCAGCCCGCGTTTCCGTGGCGAACATGCCCTGCGCCGCTATGAAAACGGCGAAGAACGCTGCATCGCCTGCAAGCTGTGCGAAGCCATCTGCCCGGCGCAGGCCATCACCATCGAGGCCGAACCGCGCGCCGATGGCAGCCGCCGCACCACGCGCTACGACATTGACATGGTGAAGTGCATCTATTGCGGCCTGTGCCAGGAAGCCTGTCCGGTCGACGCCATCGTCGAAGGGCCGAATTTTGAATTCTCGACCGATACCCGCGAAGAACTTTTGTACGACAAGCAACGGCTTCTGGCCAATGGCGACCGCTGGGAACGCGAAATCGCCAAAGCGCTCGAACTCGACGCCCCGTACCGTTAAGAGGCACTGACAGATATGACTGTAATCGCTATCGCCTTTTATCTTCTGGCCCTTGTGACCCTGGCTTCCGGCCTGATGGTCATCACCGCCAAGAACCCGGTACACAGCGTGCTGTACCTCATCCTGGCCTTCTTCTCGTCGGCGGGGCTATTCATCCTGCTCGGCGCGGAATTCCTCGCCATGCTGCTGGTCGTCGTCTATGTCGGCGCCGTGGCGGTGTTGTTCCTGTTCGTCGTTATGATGCTGGATGTCGATTTCATCAAGCTGCGTCAGGGTTTCGCCAACTACCTGCCGGTCGGTCTCGTGATAGGCCTCGTGCTGGTGGTCGAACTGGTCATGGTCAGCATCGCTATCGCGCAAAAGGGCGCCGCCGCCGGCAGCCAGCCCCTGGTGGCCACGGCCGCAGAGCCGAACATCAAGATGATCGGCCACGCGCTCTATTCGACCTACATCTATCTGTTCGAGGCCGCCGGCTTTGTGCTGCTGGTCGCTATGGTGGGCGCCATCGTGCTGACCCTGCGCACCCGCCCGAACGTCAAGCGCCAGGATATTTACAAACAGGTCACGCGCCGCCGCAAGGATGCGGTCGAAATCGTGCCTGTCAAAACCGGAGAAGGTATTTCGGAATGACTATAGATCTCGTCCACTACCTCACGGTTTCGGCTATCCTGTTCACCATCGGTGTGCTCGGTATCTTCCTGAACCGCCGTAACATCATCATCATCCTGATGTCGCTCGAACTGATCCTGCTTTCGACCAACATCAACTTCGTGGCCTTCTCAGCCTATCTGCACGATGTGCAGGGGCAGATCATGGCCATGTTCGTCCTGACCGTCGCCGCGGCTGAAGCCGCCGTCGGCCTCGCCATCCTCGTGACCTTCTTCCGTAATCGCGGCGATATCGCCGTCGATGACGCCAGCATGATGAAAGGATAAGCAGCATCATGCTTTCTGATATGTCCACAGTGGTGACACTCGCGGTATTCGCGCCGCTCATCGGTGCGCTGATCGTCGGCGGCTTTGGTCGCTGGCTCGGCAATATTGCGTCACAGTTTATCACGACCGGCCTGCTGTTCGCGGCCTGCGCCCTGAGCTGGTACGCCTTCATCCAGCATACCTGGGGGGGAATGGAGGATTTCACAATCGCCATCCTGCCGTTCATCAATATCGACACCTTCCATTCGGCATGGTCGATCCGTATCGACGCCCTGTCGTCCACCATGCTGGTCGTGGTGACGACGGTATCGTCGCTCGTCCACCTCTATAGCTGGGGCTATATGAGCGAAGACCCGTCGCGCCCGCGCTTTTTTGCCTATCTGTCGCTGTTCACCTTCGCCATGCTGATGCTGGTGACCGCCGCCGACTTCATGCAGTTGTTCTTCGGCTGGGAAGGGGTGGGCCTGGCCTCGTATCTGCTGATCGGTTTCTGGTTCAACAAGGAAAGCGCGTCCTCGGCCGCCATCAAGGCGTTCGTCGTCAACCGGGTCGGTGACTTCGGTTTCGCGCTTGGCATCATGACGGTCTATTGGCAGTTCGGCACGATCAACTTCCATGAACTGTTCCCGATGATTGCTTCGCATCAGGGGCAGACCTGGGAATTCCTCGGCCAGTCGTTCTCGGCGCTCGATCTCGCGGCCTTCCTGCTGTTTATCGGCGCCATGGGCAAGTCGGCGCAGTTCTTCCTGCACACCTGGCTGCCCGACGCCATGGAAGGTCCGACGCCCGTTTCGGCCCTGATCCACGCCGCCACGATGGTCACCGCCGGCGTCTATATGGTCTGCCTGCTGTCGCCTTTGTTTGAATATGCCCCGGTCGCCAAGATGATCGTTGCCTATATCGGCGCCATCACGGCCATCTTCGCCGCCTCGATTGGCTTCACGCAGAACGACATCAAGCGCGTCATCGCTTATTCGACCTGTTCGCAACTGGGCTATATGTTCTTCGCGGCGGGGGTAGGGGCCTATCAGGCCGCCATGTTCCACCTGTTCACGCACGCCTTCTTCAAGGCCCTGCTGTTCCTTGGCGCTGGTTCGGTGATCCACGGGATGCACCACGAACAGGACATGCGCAAGATGGGCGGCCTGTGGAAATTCCTGCCGGTCACCTACGGCGTCATGACGATCGGCACCATTGCCATCACCGGCCTCGGCATTCCGGAAACCTCGTTCGGCTTCGCCGGCTTCTTCTCGAAGGACGCTATCATCGAATCCGCATGGGCCGCACACAACACGCCGCAGGGCATGTTCGCCTTCGTTATGGGCGTGGCAGCCGCCCTTCTGACCTCGTTCTATTCGTGGCGTCTGATCGCCATGACCTTCCACGGCAAGAAGCAATGGGAGCATACGTCTGACGATCACCATCATGAAGTGATAGATGGGCACGACGCCTCCGAACCGGCGCATGACGACCACGCACATGATGATCATGGCCACGGTCATGACCACAAGCCGCACGAAAGCCCGTGGGTCATGCTGGTGCCGATCTGCCTCCTGGCCGTCGGCGCGGTCTTTGCCGGTGTCGCCTTCGCACCTTACTTTATCGGTGAGCACGCCCATGAATTCTGGGGCCATGCCATCTTCACGGCGCCGACCAACCACATCATGCACGAAGCCCACGAAATCGAAAACATGTGGGTCAAGCTGGCGCCTCTGGCCGTGACGCTGATCGGCATGATTCTGGCCTGGTACTACTATATCGTCAGGCCCGACCTGCCGAAGAAATTCGCCGCCAATCAGGGGCCGGTCTACAGCTTCCTGTACAACAAGTGGTATTTCGACGAGATTTATCAGGTCACCTTTGTCAAGCTAACCAAGGTTCTCGGTGATTTCTTCTGGAAGGTGCTCGATATCAGGATCATCGACAATCTCGGTCCGAACGGCGCCGCCTGGGCGGCATTGAAATCGGCGAAGAATCTGGTCAAGACCCAGACCGGTTATGTTTATCACTATGCGTTCGCTATGTTCCTCGGCGTCGTGGGTCTACTGACCTATGTCTTCTGGCTGGTCCACTAAGGGGAGATGGATTTTAAAATGATACCCGCTATCCCCAATCTGCTGAGCCTCATCACCTTCGCCCCCCTGTTCGGGGCCGTGGTGATCCTCGTCCTTCGCGCCCTGGCGCGTAAGGACGACGAGGCCGTTATCGCCAAAAACGCCAAATGGATCAGCCTGTGGACGACGCTGATTACACTGGCCCTGTCCGTCGTGCTGGTCGCTGGCTTCAATAGAAGCAATCCAGGATACCAGTTTGAAGAACATTATCAGTGGTTTGGACCGATCTCCTACCATATGGGCGTCGATGGTATTTCGATCCTGTTCGTGCTTCTGACCGCCTTCCTGATGCCTTTGTGTATCCTGGCGTCGTGGGACTCGATCAAGGAACGCATCACCGAATACATGATCGCCTTCCTGTTGCTGGAAACCCTGGTCATCGGCGTGTTTACCTCGCTCGACCTGTTCCTGTTCTACATCTTCTTTGAAGGCGGCCTCGTGCCGATGTTCCTGATCATCGGCATCTGGGGCGGCAAGGAGCGGATCTACGCCTCCTACAAGTTCTTCCTCTACACCCTGCTTGGGTCCGTGCTGATGCTGGCCGCCATGCTGTACATGGTGGGCGTGGCCGGCACCGCCGATATTCCCGCGCTGTCGCACTTCGCTTTCGCGCGTGAGGTCCAGCCCTTCCTGTGGTTCGCCTTTATCGCTTCGTTTGCGGTCAAACTGCCGATGTGGCCGGTCCATACCTGGCTGCCCGACGCCCACGTTCAGGCGCCGACCGCCGGTTCGGTCATGCTGGCCGGTATCCTGCTGAAGCTCGGCGGCTACGGTTTCATCCGCTTCAACCTGCCGATGTTCCCTTATGCCTCGGAAATGTTCGCACCGCTGATGATGGGCCTGTCGGTCATCGCCATCGTGGTAACCTCGCTAATCGCCTTCCGCCAGACCGACATGAAGAAACTGATCGCCTATAGCTCGGTCGCCCACATGGGCTTCGTGACGATGGGTATCTTCGCCGGCAACCAATTGGGCGTGCAGGGCGCCGTTTACCAGATGATCAGCCACGGGGTCATTTCCGGCGCGCTCTTCCTCTGCGTCGGCGTGGTCTATGACCGCTGGCACACCCGCGAAATCGCCTTTTACGGCGGTCTTACGAAGCTGATGCCGCATTACGCCTTCGTCTTCCTGCTGTTCACCATGGCCAATGTCGGCCTGCCCGGCACCTCCGGCTTCATCGGTGAAATCACTACTATGGTCGGTGCGTACAAGTGGGGCACCTGGGTGGCCTTCGTGGCGACCTCCGGCGTGATCCTGTCGGCCGTCTACGCGCTGACGCTTTACAAGCGCATCATGTTCGGTGAAGTGCACAACGAAGCCCTCAAGAAATACCCGGACCTGTCGGTGCGCGAGATCATCATCTTCACGCCGCTGATTCTGGCCACGATTGCGCTGGGCGTCTATCCGGCCTTCGTATTTGACATTACCACTGCCAGCGTTGATACGGTCGTTGCGACCTATCAGACGGTCATCGGCGGATAAGGACGAGAAAGCATTATGGATTTCAATCTCGCTCTCAACCTGGCCCTGCCGGAAGTGATCATCGCGGTCTCGTCCCTGCTGATCCTCGTTTTCGGCGCTTTCCGCGGTGACAAGGGCATGATCTCTGTCAGCGCCCTCTGCGGTGTGGCGCTGATCGCGGCGGCCTTCGCCGCCGCCTTCAGTCACCAGGGGGCGGCCTTCAACGGTTCCTTCATCGTCGATGGCGTCGCGCTCTACGCCAAGGTGGCAATCTATATCGCCGCCGTCTTCATCATTGTGCTGGGGCAGGGCTATTTCGACCGCATCGGTGCAGCCCGTTTCGAGTTCCCCATCCTGATCGTGCTGGCGGCGCTCGGCATGAGCATGATGGTTTCGGCCGGCGACCTGATCGCGCTCTATGTCGGCCTCGAACTGCAATCCCTGGCGCTGTATGTCCTGGCGGCCTTCCGGCGTGATGACGCCAAATCGTCCGAAGCCGGCCTCAAGTATTTCGTCCTCGGCGCACTGTCGTCCGGCCTGCTGCTGTATGGCGCGTCGCTGATCTACGGTTTCGCCGGTTCGATGAACTTTCACGCCATCGCCCAATCGGCGACGACAAATCTCAATGTCGGCCTGATCTTCGGTCTGGTGTTCCTGATCTGCGGCCTGGCCTTCAAGGTCTCCGCCGCGCCCTTCCATATGTGGACGCCGGATGTTTACGAAGGCGCCCCTACGCCGGTCGTCGCTTTCGCCGCCGGTGCGCCGAAATTCGCCGCTATGGTGCTGTTCGCCCGCGTCCTGCAAACCGGTTTCGAGGCGCAGATCGATCAATGGCGGCAGGTCATCCTCGTGCTGGCCGTTCTGTCCTTCGTCGTTGGAGCTCTCGGTGGCCTGATGCAGAAGGATTTCAAGCGGCTGCTGGCCTATTCGTCGATCGCCAATATGGGTTACGCCCTGCTGGCCATCGCTGCCGGCGCGGTCGGGATTCCGGCCCTGCTGATATTCTTCGTGCTCTATATGGTCGATACGCTGGGCCTGTTTACCGTTCAGATGGCCTTGAGCCGCAAGGGCGAGCCGTTTTCCCGCATCGATAGTCTGGCGGGCCTGTCAAAGACCAATATGCCGATGACGATCGTGCTGACTATCCTGTCCCTGTCGGTTTTGGGTATGCCGCCTTTCAGCGGGTTCTGGGGAAAGTACTTCGTCTTCGGCGCCGCTATTTCCGCGCACCTGTGGTGGTTCGCCGCCGCTGGTCTGGTGGCTTCGGTCGTGGCCGCCTTCTATTACCTGCGCATCCTCAAGCTGATGTGGTTCGATGCGCCGGCCGGCGATATGGACAAGTCCCCTCTGGAAACCCGGTGGATCGCCTATGCGGCGGCGGCCTTTTCCTTCCCGCTCGTGATCGTATTCCTGATCTACGTCTATCCGCTCGCCCAGTCAGCGGCGCAAGGCTTCGGCAGTTAGGCTTACTCATTGGCCGATTTTGAAATCTTTGATACGCTGTCGTCTACCCAAGATTTAGGTTTGGCTCGCGTCAAGGCAGGGCGATCCGGCTCCGGCTGGATTCTGGCGAAGGAACAGACAAAGGGTATTGGCAGACACGGCAAGAGTTGGGTCGGCACCAAGGGCAATTTCATGGCCTCTCGTTGGGAGATCATGGAGGTTGATATCCGCCAGGTGCCGCAGCTATCCTTTGTCGTTGCGCTGGCCATTTATGAGATGTTGCGTCCCCTAATCCCGGACACGGATCAGGCGATGCGTATTAAATGGCCAAACGACGTTCTGCATCGTGGCCGTAAACTGTGCGGCATTATCGTCCAGACCGAAGCGGTAGACAAACCCGGACATCTGGGGGTCGTTATCGGTATTGGCATCAATATGCGGGCAGCGCCGATCCTCGAAGGTTATCTGACCGTGGCGCTGAAGGAAATCAGCCCGGAGGCCAAAAACCTCGATGCGGTGGCGCTGCTACACAAACTCAACGGCCATTTGGATGGCGTATTGGATTTGTGGCGCAACAAGGATTTCAGCGATATCGCCAAGGCGTGGCTGAAACGTGCCTATGGCCGCGACCGTCTTGTGACCGTGACGCAAGAGGATATGTCGGTGTCAGGTCGTATTACGGGGCTGGATGAATTCGGCGGCTTGCAGATTGAAAGCGATGACCGGGTCCATACGGTTACCGGCGGCGATATCAGCTACGGGGATCTGATCTGATGCTGCTGGCTATTGAGCAAGGCAATACCAACACCCTGTTCGCCATCCATGATGGCAAAGACTGGATCGCGCAGTGGCGTGTCGCCACTGAAACGACCCGTACCGCCGATGAATATGCCGCCTGGCTTTATCAACTCATGCAGATGCACGGCCTTGATTTCAAGATCATCAAGGACTGCATCATTTCGTCGGTCGTGCCGCAGTCTTTGTTCAATCTGCGTAAGCTCTGCCAGCGTTATTTCGATCGTCAGCCCTATGTTATCGGCGAAAACACTCACCTTGGCATCGAGATACGCATTGATAAACCGCGCGAAGCCGGAGCTGACCGCCTGGTCAATGCCGTGGGCGGCCATATCACCTATGCCGGCCCATTGATCATCATCGATTCCGGCACCGCGACGACCTTCGACGTGGTCGGCGCTGATGGCGGCTACGAAGGCGGCGCCATCGCGCCCGGCATCAACCTGTCCCTGCAAGCGCTCCATTCGGCCGCCGCCAAGTTGCCGCGCATCGCCATCGAAAAACCGGCTCGCAAGATTGGCAAGGATACGGTCAGTGCCATGCAGTCCGGTATCTTCTGGGGTTATATCGGCCTGATTGAATACATGATCACTTCAATCAAGGCCGAATACGGGCAAAAGATGATTGTTATCGCCACCGGTGGGGTGGCTTCTCTGTTTGAAGGTGCTACAGACAGCATCGACCATTTCGACCATGACCTGACGCTGCGCGGGCTGCTCGAAATCTATAAGCGGACGCTGGCACGCGACGCATCCTGATTGGCTTACATATAAATGAAAAAACATACCAACGAACTGGTGTTCCTGCCGCTGGGCGGATCGAACGAGATCGGCATGAACCTGAACCTGTACGGGTTCGGTCCGGCCGATAACCGCCAATGGATCATCGTCGATGTCGGCGTCACCTTCGGCGATCTGACGACGCCGGGCATCGAGGTGATCGTGCCCGATCCGGAATTCCTGATTGGCGAGAATATCCTCGGTATTGTTCTGACCCACGCCCATGAAGACCATATTGGCGCGCTGGGCTGGTTGTGGGACAAGATCAAGGCGCCCGTCTTCGCCACGCCCTTCACCGCCTTCCTGGTGCGTGAAAAGCTGCGTGAAGCCGGCGTCGATGATTGCGACATGACCGAGGTGCCGCTTAATGGCAACGTCAAGCTTGGGCCGTTCGATATTGACTATATCACGCTGACGCACTCAATCGCCGAACCGAACGGCCTGGCGATCCGCACCGAACTGGGCACGATTTTCCACACCGGCGACTGGAAGTTCGACGAGTCGCCGATCACCGGCGCCCCGACTGATATTCCGGCCATTCGCAAGCTGGGCGACGAAGGCCTGCTGGCGATGGTCTGCGATTCGACCAATGTGTTTGTCGAAGGCCGCGCCGGCTCGGAAGAAGACGTCCGGATCGAATTGACCAAGGTCATCAAGGGGCTGAAAAAGCGCGTCGCCGTCGCCTGTTTTGCCTCCAATGTGGCGCGGGTCGATTCCGTCATGCGCGCCGCTATGGAGGCCGGCCGCAAGGTCTGCCTGGTTGGCCGCTCCATGCACCGCATCACCGCCGCCGCACGTCATGTCGGCCTCTTGGCAGGCATCCCTGATCCGGTTAGCGAAGGCGAGGCGCAACACCTGAAAGCCAATGAAGTGCTCTATCTCTGCACCGGCTCGCAGGGGGAACCGCGCGCGGCTTTGTCGCGTATCGCCGATGGCAATCACCCCCTAGTCAAGCTCAAGGACGGCGATGCCTGCGTCTTCTCTTCGCGGCTCATTCCCGGCAATGAAATCTCGATCCGGTCGCTGCAAAATCGCCTGTCGGATCTGGGCGTTGCCATCCATACCGAACGCGATCATCCGGGCATCCACGTTTCAGGCCACCCGTGCCGCGATGAACTCAAGGAAATGTACGCCCTGGCGCGTCCACGCATTTCGGTGCCGACCCATGGTGAGCGCCGCCATCTTCTGAAGCACGCCGCTCTCGCGGCAGAAGAGGGTGTCGACGAGCAGATCACCCCGCGCAATGGCGACATGGTGCGCCTGGCGCCTGGCCGGGCCGAGATCATTGATGAGGTGCCGAATGGCCGTTTGTTCGTCGATGGCGGGCATCTGGTGCCGGAAGCCTCTGACGCCCTGCGCGAACGCCGCCATGCCGCCCATAACGGCATGATGTTCGTCGCGTTCGCGCTTGATGGCAAGAACCGCCTGGCCTCGATCGTTGAGGTGAGGGGGCTTGGCCTGGCCTATGAGGATGACGACATTATTTCCGACCAGCTCGAAGCCATTTGCAAGAGCGTCGAGAAGGCCATCAAGGCGATGCCGGTCGAGTCACGCGATGAAGACGAAGGCGTCGAAATCGTGGTGGCGCGGATCGTCAAGAAGGCGGCGCAAGCCATTTGGGGACGTCGCCCGATTGTCGAAACGATCATTCTGCGAACCTGAACTTATTCGCCGAATACGCGTTTTCAAGCCGCTCGCCTGTCAGGTGAGCGGCTTTTTCCTGTACGCTGGAAATCAGCCAGATAATCAATGTTGACAATTGAGTCTGGGATCAGAGTCCATTTAATCGAATATGAGCAATATCGAGATTTAACACCTGAATTTATTTAAAAAAGAGCATATCAAATATATTTATCAACATTGATTTTATATAGGTAAATTCCACGCAATTATTGCAATCAAATATTTGCCGCGAGGCTCACAACACCGTTTAGCGTCACAGGCGAATAATCACGACTTGACCATCACATAGGAACCCGGCGCATCCATCAGTGGTTTGAGTTTGCCCTTGGCCGGATCACGGGGAGGAACCATCTCTCCCGAACGTTCATTCAGCCAGCCGGCCCAATGCGGCCACCACGAACCGGCGTGCTCGACAGCGCCGTCCATCCACTTTTCCAGCGTGTCGGGGTGGGCGTCATTCAGCCAGTGCATGTATTTTTTGGCATCCGGATGATTGACCACGCCGGCGATATGACCGGACCCTGCCAGCATGAAGGTGACGGGGCCGCCGAACAGCTTGGAGCCCTTGTAGACCGATCCTGGCGGCGCGATATGGTCTTCGCGGCCGGCCTGTTCATAGATCGGGATCGCTACTTTTTTCAGGTCGATATCAACCCCGGCCAGAACCAGCTTGCGGTTGGTCAGGGCATTCTCGCCATAAAACTTACGCAGATAAAACAGGTGCAGCGCCTTGGGCATCCGCGTCTGGTCGGCGTTCCAGCACAGCAGATCGAACGGCGTCAGTTCCTTGCCCAGCAGGTAGTTGTTGACGAAGAACGACCAGATCAGGTCATTGGCGCGCAAGCTGTTGAAGGTATCCGCCATCGCGGAACCGGGCAGCACACCACCGGCGGCATCCATCTGGCGCTCCAGTTCCTTCAGCCAGTTCTCGCTGGTGAACAGCAACAGGTCGCCGGCTTCGGAAAAGTCATGCTGGGCGGTGAAGAAGGTGGCGGCCGAAATCGTCTTGTCGCCCCTGGCGGCCATATGGGCGAGGGCGCAGCCGAGCAGGGTGCCGCCGATGCAATAGCCGACCGCATTGACCGATGGGGCGCCGGTCTGCTCGATCACCTTCTGCACGGCCTCATAGATACCGCCGAACATATAGTCCTCGAAGGTCGTGTCTTTCATCGACGCATCCGGATTGACCCAGCCGACGAGGAAAACCGAAAAGCCCTGATCCACCAGCCATTTGATCAGCGAGTTCTTGGTCTGGAGGTCGAGGATATAGAATTTGTTGATCCACGGCGGGAAGATGAGCAGGGGGATTTCACGCACCTGCTCCGTCGTCGGGCTGTATTGCAGCAGCTCGAAATATTTGCCGCGATAGACGACCTTGCCCGGCGTGGTCGCCACATTGCGCCCCACCACGAAACTGTCGGTATCGGCCTGGCTGATCTTCAGCTTGCCGTCGCCGCGCGCCATGTCTTCGGCGAAACGTTCCATGCCCTTGACCAGGCTTTCGCCCTTGGTATCCAGCAGGGCCTGCAAGGCCGCCGGATTGGACATCAGGAAGTTCGACGGCGACATGGCGTCGGTCAGCAGTTTGGTGAAAAACTCAGCGCGGCGCTTGACCATGGGGTCGACACCCTCGGCGCTGCTGATCAGCTTGTTGATCCAGTTCGACGACAGCAGGTAGGACTGCTTCATCATGTCGAACATGACGTGTTCCTGCCAGTGCGGATCAGCGAATCGTTTGTCTGCCGATTTGCCGCCGGGCGCCGCTTCCGTGCCGAGGGTGCGGCGGGTCATCTTGCTCCACAGTTCCATATAGCCGGTCAGGAGTTCGCTTTGCGCCTCCACCAGTTTGTCCGGTTTTGTCGCCAGTGCGCCCATGATCTCCGTCATGGCCGGTCCGACCTGAAAGGGATCGGCCGCGCTGCCCCCTTCGGGCTGGGCGAAAACCGTCTTGGCGAGGGCGCTTTGCGCCGTCATCGCCGCCTTGGCGATATTGACCGACAGTTCTTCTATTTTTCGGATGGTTTCTGTGTCGAACGACCGCGCAACAGGTGTCCCACGAATTTGCGGTGCAGGTTCTACCACCATGGTAGTCGGTTTAGCTTTTGGCGCGACAGCCTTTTTCGGGGGCGAGGCCTTTTTTACGGTTGGCGCAGGAGAGGCCGCCTTCGTGGTTTTACGCGGCGTCTTCGTCGTAGGGGTCTTGGTCATGGGGCGGCGTCCCGGCTGTTATTCGCTTACAGGATATATAGACTGGCCGTGACGCAAGCACAGCGTCAAGACAACTAAATTTATATTTCTCTTGTCTTGGCCATGCTCCTGCCGGTATTTTGCACCAAAATACGGACACGCCTAAATTGTGTTGCAGATATATGCTGTTATCAGGCTCCATAGCGGAGAGCATCCCTTTGAAACTAACCCTCGCGCATCGTTTGTCCGTTTCTCTGGCCGTGCTGGCCCTGACGTCGTTCCCGACTCATCTGCTGGCGCAAACCACCGCTGATGCAGCGCCGCCACAGGCCGATATCAACAGTATGCCGAAGTGGTCGGAATTTCCCGTGCCGCCGACGAACGTGACGACCGCCGCCGAATTCCAGACCGATGTCTCCGAGGCGCTGACTAAACGCACCCAGTTGAGAACCGAAGTCCGCGCCCTGGTGTGGGACAATACGGTGCCTGAAAACTTCGCCGAAGCACGTGATCGTATCGACCCGGCACACTCGGGGCCGATCGAGACGCAAACCTCACCGGCGCAAATCAACGCGCTTGCCGATGAACTGCGCAAACGCGCCGCGCCGCCGCCCGTTGTAAAATAAGCGTCGTTCATACCGGCTAAATCCAGAAGAAAAATTATGCCAGAAACCGCTGATTTCACCAAAGATGCCAGACGGCGCGACGCCACGGATTTCGATCTCAGCCTCGATATCGTCCGTGTGGCCGAAGAGACCGCCATCGCCTGTTACGCCCAGATCGGCAGCGGCGATGAGAAGGCCGCCGACCAGGCCGCCGTCGACGCCATGCGCACGGCATTGAACGCCATCGAGATGGACGGCCGCATCGTCATCGGCGAAGGCGAGCGCGACGAAGCTCCCATGCTCTATATCGGCGAAACGGTCGGCACCGGTAAAGGCCTGGCCATCGATATCGCGCTCGATCCGCTGGAAGGCAGCACGCTGGCCGCCAAGGCTCAGGCCAACGCCCTGTCTGTCATCGCCTTTGCGCCGCGCGGCGGGCTGCTGCACGCGCCGGATACCTATATGGACAAACTGGCCATCGGGCCGGGCTATGGCGAAGGCGTGATCGATCTCGACTGGACGCCGGAAGAAAACGTCCGCTCGCTGGCGAAAGCCAAGGGCGTCGATGTGTCGGAAATCGTCGCCTGTGTGCTCGATCGCCCGCGCCATGACGGCATCATCACAAGCTTGCGCAAAGCCGGCGCCCGCGTCCACCTGATCACCGATGGCGATGTCGCCGGCGTGATCCATACCGCCCAGCCGGAAACGGGTATCGACATCTATCTGGGGCAGGGCGGCGCACCCGAAGGCGTCCTGGCCTGCGCCGCGCTGAAATGCGTCGGCGGGCAGTTCCAGGGGCGGCTGGTCTTCCGCAATGGCGATGAGCGGGAACGTGCCCGGCGCCTCGGCCTGACGGATTTCGACCGCAAATACACGCTCAATGATCTGGTCAGTTCGGATGCGGTCTTTATCGCCACCGGCGTGACACACGGCGCTTTATTGCGGGGCGTGCAAAAGGAAACGACCACGCGCGGAGAGGTCTTCCTGACCACGGAAAGCCTGGTGATGATATCCAAAACCCATACGGTGCGGAAGTTGTCGATGCGCCGACCGCTGGTGGTGGGGTAGGGCAGGTGGAGGTCAAGCAATGATTCAGACATCGGACCTCTCCGTCGCGTTCAAACCGCCAGCAGTACAGACGAAGGTTTCCCTTCGCCTTCAAGACTGTGCTTTAGCAAAATAGCCTCTGTCGGAGTGCATGACCGGCAGGGGCTTGCATTTAAACGTGCAGCAAAGGCCCCAGCGGGCGGCTACAGCCGCGAATCCGGTGTCGGTAAGAATAGCCCGCGCATTCGGATCATACTCAGAGTGGTCGCGTTCTGGAAAGGGCCTGCATATCTTTATCAAAGGCCACCTCGCCGGTAGCGGAATAAAACGGAAGCGCGGGAACGTTGATATAGAGATCTACGACCATGGCCGGTTCATAATCTGCACTGGTAATGTTCTCGATGATGTGTCCGCCCGAATTACGGAGCAACAAGAGTTATTAGACACACTGATTGAGCGCTTAAGGCATTGGCTTCACAGGATAAAAACGGTGGCGCATATTGGCTGGAACCGCGTGCCTATGACCGGGACGAATTTCGGGAAAATTGGGAGCGCATTTTGTCGTGGGGCTAAGAAATTCAATTGGATATGTGACCGATTCGCATATTCGCTCACCTTAACATTCACAGGATCCGTTCCACTGTTGTGTAGGGAAAATATCGCGGGTTGCGGTTGGCGAGGGAGCAACTTGACAAATTGCCACTCTTAAGTCAGTCTCAGGTTGCTTCTGGATAGAAGCTGAGAAGAAACCTGAGATGGTTTCGGTTATTGTGTCGCTGAAAAGCGGCGAAATTGATCAGCTTATGCTGAACCGGTTTGCGCAATCCTTGCGCACAAATCGCCGAGGCCAGTCTCTTCATTAAATGGAAGACTGGAATGACTGAAACACCTAAAATTATTGTCCGTTTTGCGGTTGTCGCTGAGCAACCAAACTCTCGTGACGAAGAGCGGCTAAGCACTCACACCTCCGAAAATTCGATTGCAGGTATTAAGCGCTACACAGGCTTTGTCCGTGGCCGCGATTTGTATCCGCTTTTTGATCACCTCTCGCTTGAAGCAAATCCACGCGCAGCTAAAACGGGCAATGTCACGAACGCCATTATGGAGTCGTTAGAAAAGACCCCGGAACTATTCCCTTTTAAATCCAAGGGCATCCTCATTGGGACGTCCAATTATGAGGCTCTTCAACGCAACAGGTTCGAATTGCGATTTGAAGATCTTGACTCGGAGGGTATTCTCGACGGGGGGCATAACATGCTCGCAATTGGTCTTCATATGCTCCTAGCGGTCATGGATGAACGGGAGTTGGCCCGTATTTCACTATGGGATGACATGAAGGATCTTTGGGAAAAGCAGCGCAATGCACTTGAAGCAGTGAAAGAAAAGTTCGATTTCCTTGTGCCTATTGAACTGCTTGTACCTTCTGACGTTGAGAACACTGCATCAGTTCAGCAATTTGAAATGTCGGTTTTGGATATTTGCGCCGCCAGAAATAATAACGCGCAGCTTACTCAGGAAACCAAATCGAACAAGCTTGGTTTCTACGATGAAATTCGTGATCGCCTCGACCCAGCCGTCGCATCTCGTGTTGAATGGAAGAGTAACGAATGGGAAAGCAGCGAGACTAAGCCGATTAAGGTTCGCGACCTACTGGCACTAGCGTGGATACCTCTAAATCGTGCAAATGAGGCTAACTTGTTGCCCCTAGATATTTCGGTGACCCCGCAAAATATCTATCGCAACAAAGGTGAATGTTCCAAACAGTTTGACAAGTTGATGAGCGACAAGGGTGTTTCGCGAACTGTAGATGGACCTACACATGAATTGACTAACCACACCGTCGCAAGTTGCTTTGATATATTGTCTGATCTGCCCCAGCTTTATGATCTGATCTACAGCGACTTCCCAGATGCTTACAACTCAAACGGATTTCGGTTTGGAGCGAATCCGATCGTCAAAATGTACGATCCGCCTCGGAGGGAGGCTGCGAAAGATAAGAGCGCCTTCCTCGTGTCCCAGCCGCACACACACTACCTGAATAAGCCTGTGTATTACCGGTATCCAGACGGTCTCATTATGCCACTAGTTTACGGGTTGAAGGGGCTAATGGAAATTAATGACGATAAGGTAGTCTGGGCAGTCGAGCCAGTGAAGTTCGTCGAGATGTATCTAAAAGACATAGCGGGTGCATACCGCTTGGTTTTGGATATGGCGCGTTTCGATCCACAAAAATTGGCAAAAAACGAAGCTAGCCACGAGTTCGCCGTCGGCGAATTTGAAAAAGCGTTGCTTAAGCATCGCGCCAAGAGAATGGTGTAGGGAGCGGTACGATGACAAAACGAGCAAAAGCAAGTGGTATTCATCTTCAGCAGACCGATGCTTCTCTTATTAAGGGTATGTTGAAGCGCGGGGATCGCCAGCACGACATTGCGGCGTGGTTCGGTGTGAACGGGGGCCGGGTCGCAGAAATTGCCACGGGCGCACGTTTCGGCTGGGTAACAGCCGCCGCTGCGACAGATCTCCCGCCACCAGGGCCTTACCCGAAGGCGGCGCAGGCTCTTGCCGCCATAGCAGCGCTTGAGATAGCAAAAAGTGCGCTCGCGAAGGCGGAGAGTACGATACGGCAGCTAGGCAAATAAAGTAGCCATTGAGGGGAAGGTCAGCCTTCCCCTTTTTTTTGTTTGGCGCGTGCTGCGCCACCCCGATACATTAGTTGGTAGATATTTGGTAGAAAAGCAAATATCACCACCCGCTCAAACTCCCGGATCGCAGCCAAGCGCATTACGTAACCGGCTGTATTTTATGGGAAAATTGGCGGACAAGGTGGGATTCGAACCCACGGTAGGCTTCCACCTACGGCGGTTTTCAAGACCGCTGCCTTAAACCACTCGGCCACCTGTCCGCACGAGGGAACGGCGCTTGTAGCCTGCGTCTCTCAACCTGCCAAGCCCTTCCATCGGATTTTTCACATTTTGAGATAACATAGCTAACAGGCCTTAACCAAGATTTCGCAAATTGCGCGCAAGGTGGTATCAGTCATCCGTGTCCCCTAGCCCAGATCAGGCCTATGTTCGAGCCAGAACGCTCATTTCGCGCCTTAAGTACAAGGCTGTTACCCCTTGTTTTCATGCTGTTATTGGCAGCCTGCGCCACCACGCGTCCCGGCGGCGACCTGTCAGGCGCGCAAGGCCCGAAGATAGCCCGCGAGCCAGCCTATAATTCCGGCACGTCACGGCCCTATACCGTGCGCGGCCAGACCTATTACCCGCGCATACCCAATGCCGGGCACAGCGAAACCGGCATCGCCTCCTGGTATAGCGAGGAATCGCCCAACGCCACCACGGCCAATGGCGAATATTTCGCACCGGATGGTATTTCCGCAGCTCACAAGACCTTTCCGCTACCCAGTGTCGCTGAGGTCACCAATCTCGATAATGGCCGCACGATCCGCGTTCGCGTCAATGATCGCGGTCCCTTCGTCGAAGGACGCGTCATGGACCTGTCGCGCGGCGCGGCCAAGGCCCTTGGCGTCTATACCACCGGCACCGCCCGCGTTCGGGTCACCTGGCTTGGTCCGGCCGAACGACTGGGGCCAGCACCAGTCTATGCCGCCCCATCGCGCGCGCCGGACGATGATCAGCGCTATCTCGTTCAGGTCGGGGCCTATTCGCAGCGGGACAATGCCGAGCGCGCGCAAGGCCGGCTGGCCGACGCCCGCATAAATTCACGCGACAGCCTTTATATCGTCTATACCGGCCCCTTCAAAGGCGCGGCGGCGGCCGAAAGACGCCGGCAGGAAGCGATCAGCGCCGGTTTCAGCAGTGCTATCCTCGTTCATGACGATTAGCGGCGTTTTCCCGCTTTTTGGGCTTGAGAATTGCGCCAAAAGACGGTCTATCTCGCTTCGTGAACACACTATCCGAACATCCCCCTTTGCACGGCGGCCGCTTTATCACCTTTGAAGGTGGTGAGGGCGCGGGCAAATCCACACAGGTCAAAACCCTGGTGGCGAAACTGCGCGCGCTTGGCCTCGAAGTGGTGCAGACGCGCGAACCCGGCGGGTCTCCGGGCGCTGAAGCCTTGCGCGACCTGCTGGTGCGTGGCGACGCTACGCGCTGGTCGGCGGTCAGCGAATTGCTGATGATGTACGCTGCCCGCGCCGACCATCTGGAAAAGATCATCCGTCCGGCACTGCAACGCGGCGCATGGGTGGTTTGCGATCGTTTTGCCGATTCGTCGCGTGCCTATCAAGGCGCCGGCGGCGGCGTGGCGCCGGCCTTTATCGAGCAGATTGACGCTGCCGTCGTTGGCCCTACGCAACCGGATCTGGTGCTGCTCATGGATATGCCGGTCGAGGCCGGGCTGAAGCGCGCCGAGGTCCGTGGTGATGCCGAGAACCGTTTTGAGTCCAAGGGGCTGGTGTTCCACGAACGCCTGCGCGCGGGCTTTCTGGCGCGCGCCCGTCAGGTGCCGGAGCGCTATCGCGTGATCGATGCCGATCAGGGGATTGAGCCGATCGCCGCCGAGGTCTGGACCCTGGTGCAATCGGCCTTTCCCGAATTGCGGGGCGCGTAATGGCTGAATTAACGCCGCCACGCGAAAGTTTCGCTTTTGAGCAGGCCGAAGGGCCGGATCAGGCCTTCGCCTCGGCCTACGAGAAAAACCGTCTGCACCATGCCTGGCTGCTGTGCGGACCGCAGGGGCTTGGCAAGGCGAGCTTTGCCTTTCGATGTGCCCGGTTTTTGATGGGGCATGACCGTGATACCCGCTTTGGTACGCTGGGCATGTCACCGGAAGACGCCGATGTGCGCCTGATTACCGCCGGTTCGCATCCCGATCTACTGGTGCTCGAACGCGAAATGGGCGAGACTAGGCTGAAGAAGAATATCAGCGTCGATGCCGTGCGCGAAATCGGCGAATTCTTCTCCAAAGCGCCATCGCGTTCGCCCTATCGTGTCTGCATTATCGATTCGGTCGATGACCTGAATATCAATTCCGCCAATGCCTTATTGAAAATTCTTGAGGAACCGCCTCATAAGGGCATTCTCTTTCTGATCTCCCATTCGCCCGGCCGATTACTGCCGACTATCCGGTCTCGTTGCCGGCGGCTGACCTTTATTCCGTGGAGCGACCAGGAAGTTGACGCCTTCCTGCGCAAGCGGGCCGATATCGATGACGAAGCGATCGGGCGGCTGGTTCGCTTGGCGCATGGCGCGCCGGGCAGGGCGCTTAGCCTGATGGAGGAGGGGGCGCTGGAAATGGATGCCTTCGCTGGCAAGCTGTTGGAGAAGCCTCTCCCGCCGCGCGCCGAACTGATGCAGGCCGCTGCCATGTTCAAATCGTCTTCGGCGAAGAATGACGGTGCGCGTAAATTCGCCACCTTCATGATGTGCTTGACGGATCGCCTGCATGAGCGGACCCTGAGTGCCGCAACGCCTCAAAACGGCCAAACCTATTCGCAATTGTGGTCACGGCTCAATCAGGCGGTCGGCGAGGTTGAAGGTGTCAATCTCGATCGTGGTGACTATTTCTGGTCGATTTACAATGAGTTGGCGACGCTTTCCTAAGGTAATATATTCGCTGTGACCGACTACCGATATATTGATTCCCACGTCAATCTGCATGCCCAGCAATTCACCGAGGACCAGGCCGAAGTCATCAACCGCGCCCGTACGGCGGGCGTGGATCTTATGGTCAATATCTGCGATCGCGTGTCCAATTTCGAGGCCGTTTATAAAATTGCTGAAGATCATGCCGACATCTGGGCGACGGTCGGCACGCATCCGCATGAATCGCGCGAAAATCCGGAGTTGAGCGTGCAAACGCTGCTGGAACTGGCCGAGCGCCAGAAAGTGGTCGGGATCGGCGAGTGCGGGCTTGATTTCCACTATGATTTCAGCTCGCGTGATGTTCAGGCTCAGGTTTTCAAAACCCATATCGCTGCTGCACGAAAAAGCGGCCTGCCGCTGGTGGTGCATACGCGTGAAGCCGATGAGGTCATGGGGCAGATACTGACCGAGGCTCATGCCGAAGGGCCGTTCAAGCTGCTGCTGCATTGCTATACGAGCGGGGCTGAACTGGCCAAGACTTGCGCTGAAATGGGGGCATGGTTTTCCGTCTCCGGCATCGCCACCTTTAAACAAGCTCAGGATGTGCGCGATATCATCAAGGACATGCCGGCCGACAAGATTATTGTTGAAACCGATTGCCCTTACCTGGCGCCCATACCGATGCGCGGACGGCGCAATGAGCCGGCCTTCGTGCCGCATGTCTATGACAAGCTGGGGGAAATTCGCGGATGGAGCCTGGATGAGGTGAGGGCGCGCACACTTGACGCTTTCTTCAGCCTATTTGACCGGATACCGCGCTGATGGCCAAAACGCTGACAGTCAAAATTCTTGGCTCGGGTTGCTCGACGGGCGTGCCGCGGGTGGATGGTTACTGGGGCGCCTGCGATCCGGAGAACCCGAAAAACCGGCGGTCACGTTGCTCCGCCTGGTTTGGGCTGTCGGATGGTAACGCCATGACCTCCGTAGTGATCGATACCGCGCCGGATTTCCGCGAACAGATGATCCGGGCGGCTGTGCCGCACATCGACGCGATCCTGTGGACGCATGACCATGCCGACCAGACTCACGGCCTGGATGATATGCGCGCCTTTACCTTTGCCCGTGGACGGCCAATTGACGGCTACATGGATGAAGCCACCTATACGACCCTAATCCGTCGTTTTGGTTATATTTATACGGGAAATCTGGGGTATCCGCCGGTATGCGAACCCAATCTAGTGCCTCCGCACGGCACTCAATGGTCGATTTCAGGAGAGGGCGGCGATCTGCCGGTTATCACATTTGACCAGGCCCACGGGCCAATCCGGTCTGTAGGCTACCGGATCGGCGATATAGCCTATTCCAGTGATGTGTCGGACATTCCTGAAGAGAGTTTTGATGCTTTACAAGGCCTGAAGGTATGGATTGTTGACGCCTTGCGCTACAAGCCGCACCCGACGCATTCTCACCTGGAAAAGACGCTTGACTGGGTAGAGCGTGTGAAGCCTGAGCGCACCATCCTGACCAATCTGCATCAGGATATGGATTATGAAGAACTGAAAGCCATTCTGCCAGATGGCGTTGAACCTGCGTATGACCAGATGGACGTTAAGGTTTCACTTTAAGTCAGTCATAATCAAGCGGAACGCCGCCATAATAGGTCGTGCCAGGCAGATTATGCTCGAATGCGGCCTTATCAGCAAAAGCCAGACCAGTGATCGCCAGGATAAGTACGCTGAAGAACGCCAGAACGATCAGCAAATTGGCTGGCAGAACCTGAACGCCATGATGCGCTTTAAGCGTCAACCGGCCAAAGGTATCGGTCGTTGGTTCAAAATGAGCGGTGGTTGTGGCGGCCATCTGGAAACTCCATACAAACGCAAATCGAGCGCGGTGTGGCGCTGTTGAAGTCAGGTTATTGGCTTTGCGATAAAGGGTATGTGCCGAAGGCCGGCTTCGCGCATAAGAATGGCATAAGGGGGCAAGTACAGCGGCGAAGCTGTTTCCATGTGATTTAATTTCCCATAATATATATTATGCGATAAATATTTGCGCCGGTTTCAGACTTCTTTCTCTTTACACATGGTCGAGCGCACTGCCCTTGTGGGCCGCAATGTGATCGGTCTTGTCGCTTTTAATTTCGTATTGAGGATCGTCTTTTGACGCACGATGCGTGTGGCCCTTGTAATCGAAATCCTTGGTGTGGATTTTGATAATTGTTCCCGCCACACGGCCTGCTTCGGAATTCCAGCCGACGTGATCGCCAATCTTGAATGTCGTGGTCATTGCGCGTCCACTTCTGTCACAATCAAACAGGACGGCCTGGTGGGCGATGACGGGTTCGAACCGCCGACCTACTCGGTGTAAACGAGCCGCTCTGCCAGCTGAGCTAATCGCCCCTTCCAGGGAGCGCTCGATGTGCCAAGCCTGCCCCCATAAGTCAAGAGGCGTTTCCGTATCGGATGATTAAAATCACCCGAACGGAAACGCCTCTTTATAATCATCGTCTTGAGGTCGCATCACGCGAACCATAAGCGCAATTAGCTGTTCAAGGCACCCTTGAGGCCTTCACCGACGCGGAAGCGCGCAGTGACCGAAGCCGGACGCTGAACGGTTTCACCGGTGCGCGGATTGCGGGCCGTACCGGCTTCGCGCTTGACAGCGAGGAAGGTGCCGAAGCCCACGAGGCGCACGTCATCATTCTTTTTCAGGGACGCCACAACACTATCGGTGAAAGCGTCGAGCGCCTTCTTGGCTTGATCTTTCGTCAGACCGGCCTGATCGGCGATGGCGGCCACGAGTTCAGCTTTCGTCATAAATCTCTCTCCCTTACCCGTCTTGGGGTCAGTTGCTAAGCATCCCCCTTAACGTTGGCGACTAGGCCGTGAGTCGTTAATGGGTGAAGCCGATAGAGACTACAAAAATGTAAGCCCGTCAAAGCAATAAATGCCGTTTATTGCACTGCAAACCGTGTTTTTTAAAGGGTTTGAGCGTTTTCACGTCCTTTTGAAGAGCTATCCCCAGGCTGTGGGCGGAAATTGAACCGGAGCGTACACTTATTTCACGGCATTTTCCTCAAAGGCCTTGTGGATAAGGAGAACTGATTCTCTGCCCGAAAAGATATCCATGCCTCAACCTCCCCCCGCCAAATTGCAACGAGTTGCAATAAAGCCCTGTCGACTACTTATCAACAGGGCTTTATTTTATATTTGAAGGGCGACTTAATGTGCCGTAGCGGCATCCGGGTCATCCGCCGACGCTACCGCGGATGCGGCAATCACCGGCTCAATCCACTCCACCGGCGTCAGCGGCTTGGTCAGCGCATGTTTGAGCGCCTCCTCCACCAGCGACACCGGAATGATCTCGAGACCCGATTTCACATTGGCCGGCAGATCGATCAGATCCTTCTCGTTTTCCTTCGGGATCAGCACGGTCTTGATGCCGGAGCGCAAGGCCGCCAGCAGCTTTTCTTTCAGGCCGCCGATCGGCAGGACACGGCCGCGCAGGGTGATTTCACCCGTCATGGCCAGATCCTTGCGCACCGGGATACCAGTCAGCACCGACACCATAGCCACCGCCATAGCGACGCCGGCAGACGGGCCATCCTTGGGTGTAGCGCCTTCGGGAACGTGAACGTGGACGTCTGTACGATCAAAGATCGGCGGCAGGATGCCGAACCTCGGCGCCAGCGCCTTGACGTAGGAATTGGCCGCCGAAACGGACTCCTTCATGACGTCTTTCAAATTGCCAGTGACTTTCATCAGGCCCTTACCCGGCATCTTGATGGCTTCGATGGTAAGGATGTCACCGCCGAATTCCGTCCATGCCAGGCCCGTGACGATACCAACCTGATCGACCTCATCGGTGGCGCCATAGTGATATTTCTTCACGCCGGCATATTTGGCGAGGCGCTCGTCATCGATGGTGATCGAGGTCACCTTTTCACGCGCGAGATCACGGATCGTCTTGCGCGCCAGATTGCCCAGTTCGCGTTCCAGCGAACGCACACCGGCTTCCCGCGTATAATAGCGGATCAGGTCGCGTATGGCGTTTTCCGGCACCACGAATTCCGCCGTCGTCAGGCCGTGATCCTTCATCAGGTTCGGCAGGACGTGACGCTTGGCGATCTCGACCTTTTCATCCTCGGTATAGCCGGGAATGCGGATGATCTCCATCCGGTCGAGCAGCGGTTGCGACATGTTCAGGCTGTTGGCCGTGGTGACGAACATGATCTTTGACAGGTCATAATCGACTTCGAGATAGTGGTCGGCAAAAGTCGAATTCTGCGCCGGATCGAGCACTTCGAGCAAGGCTGAAGCGGGATCGCCGCGCCAGTCGTTGCCCATCTTGTCGATTTCATCGAGCAGGAAGAAGGCGTTGGTCGTTTTGACCTTCTTCATGTTCTGGATGATCTTGCCGGGCATGGAGCCGATATAGGTGCGGCGGTGACCACGGATTTCCGATTCATCACGCACGCCTCCGAGTGAGATGCGCACAAAATCACGGCCCGTCGCTTTTGCAATACTCTTGCCGAGCGAGGTCTTGCCGACGCCCGGAGGACCGACGAGGCACAGGATCGGGCCTTTCAAGGTGCCCATGCGGGCCTGCACGGCCAGATGCTCAAGGATGCGTTCCTTGACCTTTTCCAGGCCGTAGTGATCGGCTTCGAGGATGTCTTCGGCCTTGGCCAGATCGATGGCCTTGGTCTTGGCGGCGCCCCAGGGAATCGACAACAGCCAGTCGAGATAGTTGCGCACGACGGTGCTTTCGGCCGACATCGGCGACATGTGGCGCAGCTTGTTCAACTCGGCCATCGCCTTGGTACGGGCTTCTTTGGAAAGCTTGGTGGCCTTGATCTTCTTTTCGAGATCGGCCAGCTCGTCCTTGCCCTCGTCCTGTTCGCCGAGTTCGCGCTGAATGGCCTTCATCTGCTCATTCAGGTAATATTCGCGCTGGGTCTTCTCCATCTGGCGCTTGACGCGCGAGCGGATCTTCTTCTCGACCTGGAGGACTGAGATTTCACCTTCCATCAACGCGTAGATCTTTTCCAGGCGCTTGGTGACGGACAATTGCTCCAGTAACGCCTGC